>NZ_JBQEPB010000002.1:0-779900 GCF_052045455.1 Pedobacter sp. 22226
AAAGAGGAGAAATGTATGTCGAGAATTATAGGAGAGCGTCATAAAAGATAAGAAAAACTCTTTATTTGGAGTTTTTCTTAAAATAAATTTGCAATTGTGGTAAACCTAGAATACGACCGTAGTGGAGAGATCTGAGGAGTAGATTTCATAGATCATTGCGTTCCAGTCGGGATGACGACCGCGGTGGAGCATTAACAAAAAACAATTTCCCAAAATAATAACAACTGCAATGCTTTAAGGCCTGGTACCAACAAGTCTGGGCCTTAGGCTTTGCCTAATACAAAACAATCAGATAAAATGAAAAAACTATTATTACTTGCCGCTACACTTACAACCGGATTATTAGCTAAAGCGCAGGATGAACCAAAAATTAAAGTAAGCGGATACCTTGAAGCTTATTACGGATACGATTTTAATAAACCTGCCGATCATAACCGCCCTGGTTTTATTTATTCGCATAACCGCGCAAATGAGGTAAACCTGAACCATGGTTTTATCAAGGCTGCTTACGATAGTGGAATGATCAGGGCCAACTTAGCGGTAATGGCCGGAACTTATGCCAACGCCAATCTCGCTGCCGAACCTGGTGTGTTGAAAAACATCTTTGAGGCCAATGCAGGGGTGAAATTATCTAAAACAGAAAACCTGTGGATTGATGCCGGTATATTTTCTTCGCACATTGGTTTCGAAAGTGCAGTTTCAAAAGATTGCTGGGTGCTTACAAGAAATATCTCTTCAGAAAATACCCCTTATTACGAATCAGGAGCAAAAATTACTTATGGTACCAAAGATGGCAAATTTACAGCTACCGCCCTGTACCTGAATGGGTGGCAACGCATTACCCGTCAGGATGGGAATGATAAACCTGCCGGCGGACTACAATTCACCTGGAAACCTACCGATAAAATCACTGTAAATTATAGCAATTATCTGGGTACAGAAGGTGCTGATTCGGTTAGGGTAAATAGGTTTTACCACAATGTTTATGGTATTTTTCAGCTTACCGATAAGTTTGGCGTAACGCTTGGTTTTGATTACGGAACCCAGCAAAAACAAAAAGGCAGCAGTGATAAAAACGAAGTCATTTCTCCTGTAGCCATTGCCCAATACAAATTTGCACCAAAATGGGCTGTTGCCGGACGATTTGAATATTATGAGGACAAAAACGGAATTTTTATCGCCACCGGAACGCCACAGGGTTTCAAAACCAAAGGTTATTCGTTAAACGTCGATTACTCGCCGATAAGCAATGCGGTAATCAGGCTGGAAGGAAAAGCTTATGATAGTAAAGACAAAATATTTGCCCGCGAAGACGCTGCGGTTAATGCCAATGCAAGTTTAACAGCAAGTATTGCGGTGTCGTTTTAATATCCGGTTCGTCATTTCGACCGAAGTGAAGAAATCTATGAAGTATTTGTTTCATAGATCTCTCCCTGCCCGAAGCAGGCGGGCATTTCACTTTGCTTCAGTCGAGATGAAGAACATTGAAAAAATAAATAAAATAAAACAATGCATCCCTACATAGAAATCTTATTCAGCTTCTTTTTAGCATTTCTCGGCATGTTAATGATGAGAAAATTAAGCTCGTTAAAAAGAAAACGGACAACTGCCGACAAGAAAAGTTATGCCACAGAAAAATACTTTACACTGCTTTTTAATAAGATTTCCTTTAGATTTATGATGGTATTGTTTATGCTGGTGGTGATTATTGCAATTACTATATTGATCGAAAACGGAATCATGAGCGTTAGCTGGTAATATCATGGAAGAAGAACAAAAAGAAGAATCGGTAAGGCACTTTTTGGATCTGGTAAAGAAATCCAGGCGCGGAAAACTGAAAATCTACATCGGTATGAGTGCAGGTGTGGGCAAAACCTATCGGATGCTCCAGGAATCGCATGCATTGTTGCGCAATGGGGTAGAGGTTTGCATTGGTTATGTTGAAACCCATAAAAGGGTAGAAACAGAGGCGCTTGTTGCGGGTTTGCCGTTAATCCCCAGGAGGAAAATTTTTTACCGTGGTAAGGAAATTGAAGAAATGGACCTCAAAGCAATTCTGAACCGCCATCCCGAAATTGTAATTGTTGATGAACTTGCCCATACCAATGCCGAAGGTAGCAAAAACAGTAAACGCTGGCAGGATGTTTTCGATCTGCTCGAAGCCGGTATCAGCGTAATTTCGGCGGTAAATATTCAGCATTTAGAAAGTATAAACGAAGAAATTGAACAGATTACAGGTGTTGCAGTTACCGAACGAATCCCTGATAAAATTCTTGAACTTGCAGATGAAATTGTAAACATCGATCTTACTGCCGATGAACTGGTTACCCGGTTAAAGGAAGGTAAAATTTACGATCAGTCGAAAATCGAAAGGGCGTTGGGCAACTTTTTCCAGTCGGATAAAATCCTTCAGCTGCGAGAGCTGGCCCTAAAAGAAGTGGTACACCAGGTGGAGCGGAAAATCCAGACCGAAATCCCAAAATCGATTAAACTCCGTCCCGAACGTTTTTTAGCCTGTATCTCGTCCAATGCTGAAACCGCTGGTGTAGTAATCCGAAAAACGGCAAGGCTGGCTTCCTATTACCGGTCGCCTTGGATGGTGCTTTATGTGCAGAGTGATAGTGAAAGCATGGAACGCATTAAACTGGATAAACAACGGCACCTGATCAATCATTTTAAACTGGCTACCGAACTGGGTGCCGAAGTAATTAAAATAAAAAGCAACGCCATTACCAAAACCATAATTGATATTGCTTCCGAAAAGGAAATTACTACGATATGTATCGGTAAACCCCATCTTAATATTTTTCAGGTGATTTTGCGTACTGCCGTTTTTAACGGACTGTTGAAAAACCTGGCCATGAAGGATATTGATCTGGTGATACTATCTTAGACAGTTATGAATGGTACTGTAGCTGAAGGTATGGCGATTATTTTTTAGCCACGGATGCCCTGAAAACACGGAAAATAATTCGAACAATTATCATTCCCATTGGTCAGTTATTTGTGATACAGGTATAGTCGGATCGTCATTTCGACCGCAGTGGAGAAATCTTTAAACTATGTTAAAAGATTTCTCCATTTCGCTGTGCTCCAGTCGAAATGACGACCAGACTATTATAATAGTTTGTCATCCTGAGCCTGTTGAAGGATTTGAGCAATAACATAAAGATTCTTCACTCCGTTCAGAATGACAATACCTTTATAGTATCGACCGTACCAATCCTCCCTCTACCCTGATGGCTGCGCCATTGGTTCCGGAAGCTAAAGGGCTTGCATAAAACGTTACCGCATTTGCAATCTCACTTACATCTAAAAAGCGCTGTAATAATGAGGTAGGGCGCATATGTTTAAAGAAATCGGTTTCTACCTCTCCTACTGTGATATTTCCTTTTTTAGCTAAATCTTCAATAAAAGTACCCACACCTTTAGATTTGGTAGGACCGGGCAAAATTGAATTAACGGTTACTTCAGTTCCCTTGCTTAGTTCGGCCAGGCCACGGCTAATCGCCAGTTGTGCTGTTTTAGTCATGCCATAGTGAATCATTTCGTCGGGAATAAATACAGCAGATTCGCTCGAAATAAAAATAATCCGGCCCCAGTTTTTCTTTAACATTTTCGGGAACAATTCGCGTGATAACCGGATGCCGCTCATTACGTTTACTTCAAAAAATCTGAACCAGTCTTCATCACTGATTTCTTCAAAAGCTTTTGGCTCAAAAATACCGGCATTATTAACCAGGATGTCTATTTCAGGGAGTTGTGCAATGAGCTTGCTTACTTCTTCAGCCTTTGAGAAATCAGCGGCTATGCCCGAAACGGCTCCGCTTCCTGCAATACCTTCCAAAGCTTTCAGGGCCTCATTTACACTGCTTTGCGATCGGCCGTTGATAATTACTTTAACACCTTCTTTTAACAAACTTTCGGCAATTGCGAATCCAATCCCTGCGGTAGAGCCGCTTATAAATGCTGTTTTATGCTTTAATTGTAAATCCATTTTTTGTTTTTAATAATATTGATTAAACACACGTTGCCCTGTGGGATATACAAACTGAACAATTTTCAGAGGAAAAAGTGTCATAATAAAATGCTAAAATTTATTATGACTGAAGCAGAATTAAGCTATAGATTAGCTGGTTAGCACAATGCCAAGAACTTTAACTGGGTATGAAATGATCAAGTGTGTAATTAGTTACTTTTACTTAACTGATTATCGACTTTTTTAAGCAGGTCGAAAATGTCAAAAGGTTTTGCAATAAAATCTTCTGCTTTACAGTCGCGCCGCATTTCATTTAGTCCTGCATGGGCACTCATCATCATAATTGGTATGCGTTTGGTGGCTTCGTTGCTTTTCAGGTCATCGCAAACGGTTAAACCATTGCCGTCCGGAAGCCTCACGTCAAGTAAATATAAATCCTGCGATCCTTTATCTTCAAAGGCCATAAAGTCCTTCACGTTGGAGAAACCATATACTTCATATTGTTCATCGGTCAATATCATTTCGATAATCTCACGTATTCCCTCATCATCCTCCAATAAACATATTTTTTTTCCCATAGTACAAAATTCCTTACCCATTAAGTGATTAGCAATAAATTTTAACACCAAAAGCGCGATAAAGTTTTGTATTGTTGATGATTTACTAAATAAATTAAAATTTACAGCTAAATTCTCCTGAATCTGTTTTCTGATGAGTGATAAAGATTGTGGCACTATGCCCAGTTAAGAGGTCGCATCGGTGAACGAAACCCGGTGCGCAATATCGGCTTGTCGGTTCATTCAATGATAAGTCGCCATTTCAGTCCAGCAATTCCGGTAGAAATGACGATTTATCATTAATGTTATCTGATCTGTTGTTTCGCCGCTTTAAGCTGGGTAGCCAAAAGTACGCCTCCAAGTGCTGCCGTTAAAAACACGCCTTCAAAAATCCACAGGCGCTTTTTCTTTTTCAAGCCTTTGTAAAAGGAGTGTGCCGCAATAACACCAAGGCCAATAAATTCCATATTTCTTTGCGTCCGTTTAGAAGGATCTTTACTTTTAATTAAAGCAATGCGCAGTAACTGATCAATTAAACTGAGGTTTTTAGAAACGCCTTTTCTAATCTGTTTTTTGGTTGCAGAAGCACCTAGTTTTTTGGCAGCGGTTTGTAGTCCGGTAGTGGTAATTTCGTTAATTAATTGTGTTTTTGTTTCCCTTTTTTCCATACTTATTTTTCATTGGTATCTATTATTTCAACTCAACTTAAGGGATATAGTTTTAACTAATGTAAGAAAATATTTAATTATCCACCACCTGTTATCCTGTTCTGGATATTGTTATTGCCATTTTTTAGCTCTTTTATACTGAAAGGATTACCAAAACGGTAAGAAAATGAGTGGGCGCCGGCCTTCTGACTATGGGACTATTTGTAACCGCAAAAAACGTGAAGGAAAATTGCAGAGAGTACGGAGCAGGGTGCATGGCAATAATAGATGGATTTTGCTTATGCTACTTATCACCGGACCCCGGTCTTCCGACTTTCGGACTATTTAATTATCTTTGATTACCAATCTTTAATACTATGTTATTATTTACAGTTCCGTTATATTCCATTGCCTTTTTCGGCTGGATCATTTATGCCGCCTTTGTAAAGAAAAACCTTAAGCAGAATATGCCCATGGTTTATTTTGGCGGTATATTTAGCCTGATCTGGATTGTGATTGTAACGATCTCTTATATTTAAGACCGGTAGCTAATATGTCGCAAAAACCAGAAGTTTGGCAAAGAGGGGCGTTGCCCGGTATCGACCCGTTATTACAACCGGTTGCGCATGCACTTTTGCAGGCGAGGGAAGAAATTAATGAGTACATGGATGGATTTCCGTCAGCATTACTTTGGGAACGCCCTGCAGGGATGGCATCTACAGGTTTTCATCTTCAGCATTTAAGTGGCGTGCTCGACAGGGTATTTACTTATGCCAGGGCCGAAGGATTATCCGAATTTCAGTTTTCGCAACTGGCAGAAGAGGGTTCCGATAGTGCTGAAGGATATACCGTAGCCGATCTGGTAGGCCGTTTTAATCACCAGGTTGATCTTGCTTTACAACAATTAAAAAATACAGATATAAACACCTTGCCTGATTTTAGGGGAGTTGGCCGTGCTAAACTTCCTTCAACAGTTATTGGCCTGCTCTTCCACGCAGCAGAACATACCATGCGCCATGTTGGGCAACTAATGGTTACTGCTGCGGTAGTGAAAAGTAGCTGATTTTTTAAACCACAGATTTACACAGATTAAAACAGATTTAGTTTCATCTATTTCCCGCGGTTTTTAATTACAGCGCTTATTAAAGTAAAGGCGCAGAGGGTAAAGAGCAGGGTGCAGGTAAAAATTAATACCATTTATCTTATCACCTTATCTTCTGACCTCTGACACCCGACTTTCGGACTTATTCCATTATCCCTTTTACGTCCTAACTAAAATAATGTCCCTTTTCCATATCTGGAATTAAACCTGCCTGAGTTGGCTGCCAGTTTAGACTTTTGCGGGTAATCTTGTTCGATGCGGGGCAATCCATGCTTGCAAAGCCGCTAAGCCATCCAAAATGTTCTGCTGCTTCTGTTGCAGGTACGGATACTACCGGGATATCGAGCTGTTTACCAATGGTTTCAGCGATGGTTTTAAAGGTAATCGCTTCTTCGGCTACACCATGATACCTGGCACGGGGCGTCGCATTTTCTAAAGCCAACCTGTAAAGTACGGCTGCATCTAAACGGTGTACCGCTGTCCAGCAGTTAAGGCCTTCGCCAATGTAAGCCGAAACCCCTTTTTCGCGGGCAATGTTAATCAGCATGGGTACAAAGCCGTAATCTCCTTCACCATGAACTGATGGCGATAAACGTACCACTGCCGAACGTACACCAAGCGCAGCAACAGCGTCGGCCGTTTGTTCTGATACACGTGGGTGTACGGAAGCTCCTGCAGCGGGAATAATCGCCTCAGTTGCTAATTTTCCCGGACTTACCAGCGCCGTGCCCGATGTTACAATAAAAGGACGGTCGGAGCCAGCCAACTCAGCCCCAATCGCTTCAATGGCAAGTTTATCTACCCCGCACATTTCTTTATAACGGGTAAAATCGTGAATAAAACCTGTATGGATTACGCCATCAGCTGCTGCTGCACCACTGCGCAGGCTATCTAAATCGGTAAGGTCGCCGCGATGTACCTCTGCACCAGCCGCAATTAATGCATCGGCCGAGGCATCTGAGCGGGCCAAACCTAAAACCTGATGGCCGTGGTTAATTAATTCTTTAACGATTGCAGAACCGACAAAACCTGTGGCTCCTGTTACAAATACACGCATGATTAAATTTTTATTTAAACAGTTATTTAATTTTTTGATGAAACAAATATCGGGGGCTTGTGGCAGAGAGATTTAGCCAAATCAGTTGATGTTGTAGCCAAAAACCGTAAACAGAATGGCTTTACGCTTGATGTTTTTTTTGAGGAAATCAAAAACAGAAGCTTTTAGGATAAAGTAGTCCCGCTCCCGCTTCTGCTCCGATGTAAAATCGGGGCATCCCGCTTTGATCGCCTGCCTGCTGAAGGCAGGGGTTTAGGTGGCAAGGTATTGTGGAAATATTTAGGGTTGCAAAATGCAGAAGGAAACTATTATAGACATTATGCCTTTAAACCCTCAATAGCAGTAGAAACTCAGGTGTTTAAACCTGATTGCAGCGGTAGCTCCCGGTTTTTTTCTAACCGGGACTACAAGCAAAAAGCAGGACGAACATTAAAATTAACTACCGTTTCTGCTTTCCAAATCAAAAGAAACATGGTTTATTTTGTTACCCTGCCGGAATAGAAAAAATAAACGTAGAACCCTGATTGGGGCTGCTATCTACCTTGATTGTGCCATGGTGCCTTTTTACAATTTCGGCACTAAGATACAGGCCTATGCCAAAGCCCGAGATGGTTTTGGTATTTTTGTTATCGGCCCTGAAAAAGCGTTCAAAAAGTCTTTGGGTATCTTCCTTTTTTATGCCTATCCCTTCATCTTTGATCTTTACAGTTGCCATGTTGCCTTCTTTTTCACAACTGATTTCAATTTTGCTGCCAGATGGCGAATATTTAATGGCATTGCCAATCAGGTTGGTAATTACCGAGCCCAGTTTATCCCTGTCTGCCTTAACTTCGAAAGCGGGGCAGGGATGGTGGATAATCTGATGGGTGGCCATTAACATTTCAAAATCTGCGATCATTTCGTCAATAAGACCGGAAAGGAAAAATCGGCTCATCTCGAGCGAAATTTTACCTGATTCTAAACGCGAAACATCCAGAAAACCGTTAATGAGTGTAGACATTTTCCTGATCTGGCTTTCTACCTTGGTAATAATTGTTTTGGCCACACCAACATCATGTATTTTAAGCGGTAACAGTTGCATGTAAGCTTTAAGAGAGGTTAGTGGCGTTTTAAGCTCGTGGCTCACCATGCCAATAAAATCATTTTTCCTCAGTTCATCATGTTTCTGTTCCGTAATATCCAATACCGAACCAATAAAACGGGTTGGTTTGGCTTCGGCATCAAAATAGGCCTTTCCCTGTGCTTTTACCCACCTAACCTGCCCGTCTTCTGCACCTACCGTGCGGTATTCGATGTCATAATCGCCATTGGTTTTCTCTTTGTTGTACACATCTTTGATGTAATTACTTACGCGCTCGCGATCGTCGGGATGAAGACCTGGCAAGAAATCGTTTTCGTAAGAAACGGTATTGTGGTGGCTAATGCCAAAAAGTACCCGGCAGCGCTCATCCCATTCTAAGGTGCCAAGCTTGAGGTCCATATCAAATGTACCCATCTTTGCCGTCATTTTAGAGAGCCGTGCCTGTTCGAGGGCCAGTGCTAAACGGTGGTTACTATCCTTTGCTTCAGATAATGCAGTATGTTCTCCGGTAATATCCTGTAAAGTGCCGCTAAAGCGGGTTACCTGTTTGTTTTCGTTAAAAAGGGCTTTTCCTTTGGCCCTTACCAGCCTCACCTGATCGTTATTCGGGTTTATGATGTGGTATTCGATCGAGTAATATCCTCCGGATTCGTAATCCATGGCTTTTTCAATGGCATCGAGCACCCGCTGGCGGTCTTCTTCTGCAATAACATCAGTAGCTTTAGAAAGGTCGATTTCGGAATCAGCAGTTAATCCAAACCACGATTTAAGCCTGTCGTTACCAATAAACTTTTGTGTTAGCGGATTGAGGTCCCAGGTGCCCAGTTCTGCCGCTTCGATGGCGAAATCAAGTTCTGCCTTGGCCTCGCTGATGCTGTTAATGGCCTTAACCTGTGTGGTTGTTTCTTTGCAGATTACCAGAACACCTTCGGCAATTCCTTTACTGCTTTTAACAGGACTATAAGAAAAATCGAAGTAGCACTGCTCAATGTAACCGTTGCGGTTTAGGGGAACCATAAAGTTGGGAAAGCCATAAGTTTCGCCCGTTCTTACTTTTTTAAACATGGGGCCAATAGTATCCCATATTTCGGCATAAGTATCTTTAGCGCTTCCACCTAAGGCCTGCGGATGTTTATTTGTGCCGTTTATCGGTCTGAAAGCATCGTTGTAGAGCTGTATATATTCTGTTCCCCAGCAAATCAGGATAGGGAAATGTGTGCTAAGCATCATACTCACCATCGACTTTAATGCAGCATCCCATTGTTCAGGATCTCCTATGGGACTGTCTGCCCAGTTGTATGCCCTGATCAGGCTGCCCATTTCTCCTCCGCCCTGCAAAAAGTCTGTTTGATCTCTGTTCATAAGTATAATTAAGCCATCAAAGTCCCGGTATTTATTTGCAGGCTAATGTTAAAGGTAGTAAAATGCAATGCTTTATCTGAGTCCGGTTATTAATTAACCAAACTAATCTATAGTTGTTTCAGCCAGTTCATTCTGATTTTTATTAATGTGGTTGCGATACATGTTTCCCCAATCAGACATGGTGTTGAGCATGGTTTTCATGGTGCGGCCCAAATCGGTTAACTGATATTCTACCCTCGGCGGTACTTCGGGAAAAACCATGCGCGTAATAATCTGATCTTTTTCCAACTCTCTTAATTGTGCCACCAGCATGCGTTCGGATATGCCTTCAATATCCTTTTTAAGTTCGCCATAGCGCATGGTGCCGTAAGACAGGCGGCACAATATGGCTGGCTTCCATCTTCCGCCAATTACCGCAAGTGATGAAGACATGCCGCAGGTGTCGATCATCTTTTTTTCGTTCAATGCATTGGTTGAGGTTTCTTTTCTCATTTCTAACTTTTTTGTTAGTACCTAACAATTTGTTGCTTACTCCCAAATGTACAGTATCTGTTTTAATTTAGCAGAAAATTTAGAAATCATATGAAAAAATTAACAGATAAAATAGTCCTGGTAACCGGTGGAAGCAGGGGCATAGGTGCCGCAATTGTGAAAAAACTTGCCGCCGAAGGTGCAAAAGTTATATTTACTTACGCCAGCTCACCAGAAAAGGCGCAGGCCGTTGTAGCCGATATTGAAGCAGCGGGTGGTACAGCCCTTGCTTTACAAGCCAACAGTGCAGTACCTGCCGAAGTTACTGCTGTGGTAGCCAAAACCATTGCTGATTTTGGTCGCATTGACATCTTGATCAATAACGCAGGGATTTACATCGGAAAGGCTTTTGAAGAACACACGCTCGAAGATTATAACAACATTATGGCCATTAACGTTCAGGCGGTTTTTGTTGCGGCTTTAGCTGCGGTAAAAGGAATGCCTGAAGGGGGGAGGATTATTACCATTGGCAGTAATATGGGCGATAATGCGCTTGGACCTGAAACTACACTTTACACCATGAGTAAATCGGCATTGCAGGGTTTTACCCGTGGTTTAGCCCGTGATTTGGGTGCACGTAAAATTACAGTAAACCTGGTTCAGCCCGGACCAACCAATACGGATATGAACCCGGCAGATGCACCTTTGGCCGATTTTTTAAGAACGCGTATGGCTTTGCCGGAATACGGTACGGTAGAAGATATTGCAGCTTTTGTAAACTTTATTGCAGGTGATGAAGCTAAATACATTACCGGTTCGTTTTTAACCATTGATGGCGGGTTGAACGCTTAGCAGTTATCACTTCCACGAAAGGTCGTTATTACAAGGAGGAACGATGAAGCAATGATTTAAAACTGATAATTTATTTACCATATGAGGCATTTAAGGGGCATAGCTTACATGTTCTTATATTTCTTACATGGTTACATAGAATGCGCTGCTGCAAAAAGACTGCTTTAACAACTTAGATGCTCTTTAGGTGATTAAGTTGGTTAATTAAAAAGCATAATTTTTGACCACCTTAGACATCTTAGCTCACCTGATTTTTACATAATACGCAATTAAAAAGTTAATACTAGGATAATGCAGTGCAAGTTTGTTTACTTATTTGATTTGTCTGAAAGTTAAACTAATCCTGCCGTTTTCAGTATCTGATTTTGGTATAGCATGCTGCCAAAGGGCTTGAATTTCCTGTGTCATATAAACCAAACTACCTGTGGCTAATTCATAACTTATAAACTGCTCTGGATTTTCAATATTTCTAAATTTTAGAGTTCTTGTTTCTCCAATCGATACAATCGCAACACCTGTACCATCTGCTAAAATATCAGTTTGATCTGAATGATAACCCATTTTCGATTTTCCATCTAGATAGTAATTAATTAAACAGTTGTTTGGCTCAAAACCAATTGTACTTTTTAGTTCTTTATTGATGGCAGCAAGTTCCGGTAAAAAATCCTGATAGGGATAGTCGATCTGAGAATAATTATAAGCCTTCCCGAAACTTGCGGTTTTGCGTGCAGTCATTCTACTGTCCCAGTTTACAGTTGAAGTTAAAAGTTCGAATAATTCATCTGGATTGTGAATAAAGCTTTCAATATAAGTGATGCCATTCATTGTAGGGTATTTTATAGTTTAAGTATGGGGGGAGGGTTTGGAGAGTGATAAAAATTTATTTTTCGTTTTTTTATCCCAGATTATGGTCACATTCTCTAAATTTTGATTGGTCATTTCTTGCGTCCTAATTAGGGTTTTTACACCTTGGATCATTATCATTGATGCTTTTCCTGTTTCAATGAAGTACTTGATGTCAATTCCGTTTTTTAACTGAATAATCCCAGATGTAAATGATTTAACATCTTTGAAGTGACCAAAAGATAGGTGTGTTGCAGCTTCCGTATGTCCTAAATTAAATTCTCCATTTTCATTCGTAATCAGTTTCCTAGTGGTTAGTATGCTAAAATTATGTTCATCTATCACAGTTGAACAGATAATCAACTAGGCTTCATCAACTTCAATTAAAATGTTAGGGTACAATTCATAAAAGGCAACGTTCGTATCATGGAATTTGCTCCACTTAAAATCATAAGGCTGTATTGTATTTGTCTTTATGGCACCAATGCAGATACTGTATTTTGAGTTGTCAGATTTCGTCATTACTCAAATATCGAAAAAAATAGTTTTTAATGCACTTTGATATCCAAAATAAACCATTTCTCTATTGCTTCTGCAAGCCCAGGATAATTTACACCATCATCAGCAACCCATGCAACAATCCCGTCAGGGCGAATTAATAATGCATTCAAACCTAAACGGTCTGTTACATTTCCGGCAACGTACTTTAACAAATCATACTGAGCGGTAAGCTTTTTCATTTTTTCGTTATTCCCAAAATCAAGAAGTATTCCTTTGCCATCGTGCATCAAATCGCCAATGGTGCTGCCGTTTTCAAATTCGAAATTAGGTGTGCTATAACCAACTAAAGCATGCTGATCGCCCAGATCGTAATGTGTAGAAATGCCCCAAACCCTTTCTGCCATGTAAGTGGCGCCATCGCGGGTATTCATTAAATCGCTTACAATGGCATGTAATGCTTTGGCTTGTGGAGTAGGTTTCATAATTTCTACCTGTGCCCGCGACCAGTCGAGCACTTTTTCGCCAATTGGGTGCCTTTCGGTATCATAACTATCCAGTAAACTTTCAGGAGCAATATTTTTAATGGTTGCGGCAAGTTTCCAGCCCAGGTTCATGGCATCGCCCAGGCCCAGGTTTAAGCCTTGTCCGCCCAAAGGCGCATGGATGTGTGCCGCATCGCCTGCTAGAAATACACGTCCTTTGCGGTAAGTGGTAGCCTGCCTCGCACGGTCGGTCCAGGTGGTAGCGGTATGCAGGGCAGTAAGGGTTACATCAGTTCCTGAAACACGACGCAGCACCTCTTGTAGATGTTCGGGCGTAATGGGCTGTTCTGAACCATGAAAAGCACCACCATCAAAATCCTGTATGGCCATATAACCAGGCTGCGACTGCAAATACATGCCCCTTTCAGTTACATTACGGCCCGGGCGGAGTTTTTCGGGATCTAAAATATCTACTTTAGCAGTGTAGCCGGTAAATTCGGGCTCTGTTCCGGCGAATTCGAAACCACCGGTTTTGCGCACCACGCTACGCGCACCATCGCAGCCCACAAGCCATTTGCCGGTAAAAGATTGATCACCAGCGCGAACGATCACTCCATCAGCATTTTGATCGAAGTGGGTAATGGCAAGCCCGCGCTTGATGATAACACTCAGGGCATCGGCCCGGCGCGAAAGTATCGTTTCCAGCTCAGCCATTTCAGAAATCAGGCTGGTTTCGGTAGAGCCGGGTAATCGATATTTCCACTGTGAGGTATCGATATTGCCTTGAAGAAACGGAATACCTGCAAAATGACCAGCCTGCCTTTGGGCACCCTGTTTATGGTTTTGATGTTGATGTGGATTTTTAAGCTGTTTGTGTATTTCGAGTTGCCCGAACAAACCACGACGGTAAAGTGCTTCGATAGTAGGAGCTGAGAGTCCACGTATGCCGAAAGGTAACTGTTTTAAGGGAGAATGCGGATCAGTTGCCTTTTCGAGAATAAGCACTGAACATTTGGCTAAGGCCAGTTCGCAGGCAAGTAATAAACCCACAGGCCCAGCGCCGGAGATGATGACATCGTAACCGGAATTATTATGTGCGGAATTTCCGCTGTTAATTGTTGTATCCATAATTGAAATGATTATAGCACAAAATTCAGCAATGAAACCAAATCAGGCTTGTATAAACACGACAATCGTATAAGAGTTCAATAATCCTCGCTTTAGCCATCACGTTTCCAGATATCCATCCAGGTGTTTACTACAGCGTCTGGCATCACTCCTTTTGCGGTAAACATTTGGAAATTTTCTGCTTCGAACGTTCTGCCGGTCAATCCATCAGGAAGTTTTGATTGTTGATTGGTGGTGCAGGTAGAAATATCAATAATTTTGAAAGCCTTTGTTATAAAACAGATGTTGATTTTAGAGATGTATCAAGAATCAGAATTAATAAGGAATAGCATGATCTTTTACGAAACAAGTCTTTTTATTTTGCATTTTTTTTGGCAAAAGCAAGTACATCATTGGCGGCGGCTTGTTTGCCTTTTTTAGCGTTGCGGGCAAATGCTGCGGGGCTGGTGCCACTGTATCGTTTAAATTCCCTGCTCAGGTGCGGCTGATCAGTATAACCCATTTCATGAGCTAACCCGGTCAGGTTAACATCAGGCTCAGTCCATAAGCGGTTACGTACCTGTTCAAATCGCATCAGGCCCGATACATCTTTAACGGTATAACCAGATGATTGTTTAAAGTTTCTTTCCAGGGTACGCAACGTGGCATGGGCCGCTTCGGCAACCTGGCTTACCGTAAGATTGCCTTTTGCTTTCTGCATCGCCATGCCTGCTTTATGCAACATGCTATCGGCAGCAACCCCTAAACGTGCATCAAGGAAATATTGTTTTACCTCTGCAACCGCTTCTTCTATCCGGCCGGCGCTCAACAACCTGCTTAAACCATTTTGAAGTTGCGCCATCGGATGTTCAAAAACCTGTACGCCAGCTCTATCAGGGGGCAAACCGAGTAAATCAAAAACTGTCCATGGGAAACACCTGATCCCGATGATTTCCAAATCGCCCCTGGTATAAAAATGAACCGGCTGGTTGAGCAGCCCCATCATAAAGGGAGATGGTAAAGCCTGCAGGTTTTCGCCCTGTTCCACGGAAATATTCCCGAAATAAAAGATAATCTCTGCGTAACCATCGGGAATCACCTCGTAACCGGATAACCCTTCGCCTGATGTTCTTTTATTATACCAAAAACACTTTATGGTATCCCGAAGGGCTTCGGGCGCTTCGTATTCCTGGTGTAACATATTAAATGGCGGCATGATAGGAGGATTATCCCAAAAAATCAGGAGGATATGTTTTTTGATTATATTTCAGGTCCATCTCTTTTAAAAATGCCTTTCGTTGCTCCGTTAACCCGGGCACTGCAGGCATTGCGCCTGGAAGAACCGGCGAGCCTATTTCCTGAAAAAGCTTTTCGAGGCCTGCCGGCACTACCGTACAGAGTAATCGTGCATTTTTTTCGGAAGTATTCTTAAAACAATGGATCGCTCCACCCAGAGGGATATTTACAAAGCCATCTTTAGCCACGGTTTGTTTACCCGCTTCTGTTTTAAATTCAACTTCTCCTTCCAGTACATGGAACATTTCCTGTGTATCAGGATGGGCATGTGGTGGTGGACCACCTCCGGGCGGAACCGTCATTTCGATAACGGCATAATTACCATTGGTCTGCTCGCCAGAGATAATGATCCGATAATTACCGCCGGCTATACCTAGTAACTCCCCTTCGTTTTTGTTGATGATTGTAATATTGGATTCCATAGTATTATTTTATCTCAAATTCCTTTCCTTTAAAAGATTTTCCAATTCCTGGTTATTGTACTTTGAGTTATTAATCAGCTTGTAGGCAAAAAATAAAGGAATAAGTGTTAAAAATCCGAAACTGCTTTTCATCACACTATAAAATATAATTCCAATCAGAAATCCTATCAGTGCAGCGTTCATAATCTTTGCTGATTTCATTTTTTTAGCTTCCTGCAGTAATTCTTCATCTGTTAATTGCGCTAATTCTTTTTGGGTCATTTGTCCGGGTTTAAAAATAATGGTTTCTCGAAATTCAAATATATGCAATAACCAGATTTACTAAAAACCGAAATGGTGTTTATTGATTTGAACAGGCTGATCTCATTTTCAGAGCGTCAAGGCAAACTCCTCCAGTTTTTTAAGGCACATCCACAATGTCGCAATTCGCCGCTAAAGTTGTCGTTTTTACGCCGTCTTAAAACCTGAAATGAACGCCATATTTGTATCGTCAATAAATCAAAAAACTAAATCGCCTTATGAAAAATTTATTCAAAACAGGAAATTTCCTTAAATCAATACTGGTTATTATAATCATGGTGTTTGCAGCCGCTCAATCAAAAGGGCAACAGGTTAAACCTGCCGGGAGTGGTTACGCACCTGTTAAGGGGACTAAAATTTATTACGAAGTATATGGTGAAGGTAAACCGCTTGTATTACTGCATGGTGCTTTTATGACCATTGAAACCAACTGGGGGCAATTAATCCCCGAACTAGCCAAAACAAGAAAAGTAATTGCCATTGAACTGCAGGGACACGGACACTCACCGTATTCTGACCGGAAATTAGAACTGACCACCCTGGCAAGTGATGTAGAAGCGGTAATGAATCATTTAAAAATAGACAGTGCTGATGTTGCCGGCTATAGCATGGGTGGCTCAGTAGCTTATCAACTGATTGTACAAAGCCCAAAGCGGGTAAAAAAATTAGTGATTATTTCTTCTACCTATAAAACCAGTGGCTGGATGCCTGCCGTAAGCGATGCGTTTAAAGGAATGAAACCTGAATTTTTAGAGAACACGCCAATGAAAACAGCTTACAATGCAATAGCGCCCGACAAAACAAAATGGACCCCTTTTTTAACAAAGATGATTAATTTTATTAAGGTACCGTTCGACATGGGGGATGCCAGTATTGCGAAAATTACTTCTCCGGTATTGCTCATTGCCGGCGACAACGATGGCCTGGATAAAACAGAGCTGATTAAAACTTACCAGTTACTGGGCGGTGCTGTATTTGCCGATATGGGTGCGATGCCAAAATCGCAACTGGCCATTGTGCCTGCGCAAGGCCATGTAAGCCTGATGATGCAAACCAAAACCATATTAGGTTATCTGGAAGGCTTTTTGAAGTAGAGCAATTTTGAGCCGTACAGACAAAATATTTGAGCCGTAGAAGAAAGTGATGAGTGTTTGGATTGCTGATCTTTGAATTATGAAAAACATCACAAAAATTCAGCTGGGCCAAAATGGTCCGCTCGTATCTAAACTTGGTTTAGGCTGTATGCGCATGTCGTCTGTTTGGGGCGGTCCTACACCCGATGAAACGGAAAGCATTGCTACCATTAACGAAGCTTTAGATAGCGGCATTAATTTTTTAAATACAGGCGACTTCTACGGCGCTGGTCATAACGAAATGCTTATTGGCAAAGCCATTAAGGGCAGGAGGGATGATGCCTTTATCAGTGTAAAGTTTGGTGCCATCTTCCATAACGGTCAATGGCTGGGACTGGATCTTCGGCCCATTGCCATCAAAAATTTCATCAATTATTCGCTCACCCGTTTAGGAATCGAAATCATCGACCTTTGCCAACCCTGCCGCATGGATGGAAGCGTACCGGTAGAAGACATCATCGGAACCGTTGCCGACCTGATTAAAGAAGGTAAAGTGCGCCACATTGGTGTTTCTGAAATTACGGCCGATCAGCTTCGTCAGGCCAATAGCATTCACCCCATCAGTGCACTGGAGATTGGTTATTCTCTGGCCGACCGTCAGATAGAAACTGATCTTTTACCAGTTACAAAAGAATTGGGCATTGCCGTGGTAGCGTTTGCCAATACTGCTGAAGGCTTATTAACCGGCGAAATGAAAGCTCCGCTTGCCGAAAATGATTATCATAGCCATTTCTCCCGCTTTCAGGGCGAAAATCTCGTTCACAACCTCGAAAAAGTAGAAGTATTGAAGCAGTTGGCCCACAATAAAGGCTGTACACCAACACAAGTGGCCATTGCCTGGGTAAAGGAACAAGGCGATCAAATTATGCCTTTGGTGAGCATGAGCCGCAGGTCGCGTTTGCCTGAAAATATGAAAGCACTCGATATTGTATTTACGCCCGAAGAAATAAACACTTTAAATACTACTTTTGCAATAGGTGCTATACATGGTGGCACTTATTTACAACGCTAAATGATCAGTCCTGCAGAAATCCTTCCCGGCGTAATCTTTTATTCTTACCTCTCTGCCGAGCGGAAAGAAAAAGTGTGTTTCTGGAACCACCATACCCTGGTGCTGCAGGTTTCGGGACAGCTGGTGCTGGAAACCTCCGGACAAAACATTTCGATGTCCGGTGGACAAGTACTCTTAATCGGCAAAAACCAGCTGGGTACGCTCACCAAAACCCCACTGCAGGGAGGAAACTATGAAACCATCGTAATATCCCTGCAAGAAGACCTTTTGCGCAAGATTGTGCTGGAAGAAAAACTCGAAGCGGACCAGAAATATATTGGTCCGCCGAATATTTTGATACCGTCAAATGAATTTTTGCAGGGCTATTTTCAGTCGATTATTCCATATGCCCGGAGTTCGGGCGCCAGCATGACAGACGAGATGGGCATTTTAAAAGTGAAAGAAGGGATTAAATTGCTGTTGCTGGCTATGCCGGCACTGCGTAACTTTCTGTTCGACTTTTCAGAGCCTTATAAAATCGACCTGGAAAAGTTTATGCTGAGCAATTTTCACTTCAATGTGCCTGTCGAAAAATTTGCGCAGCTAACCGGCCGAAGCCTGGCAGGTTTTAAACGCGATTTCCTGAAAACGTTCGGTGCGCCACCCCGTCATTGGCTGCAGGATAAACGGCTGAATGAGGCAAAGCACCTTATCGAAACCAAACATCAAAAACCTTCTTCCATTTACCTCGATTTGGGCTTCGAAAGCTTGTCGCATTTCTCGCATTCCTTTAAGAAAAAGTTTGGCATGGCACCTACCACGGTGAATAATGGTGTTTCTTCAAAGCCCCAATAAGGTTAAGTTTCAATAGAAGCTCTTATCTTTCGAAACGGAAATGATGTATTGAAAAATCTGATTGTTTAAGTATGCGGTGATGTTGGCTACTTATGCATTTAAATGATAAATTTTGAACTTTAATGTGAAAAAGTTATTTTAGAGAACATGACGCATCCTTCTGTTCCTGAGGACTTAAACCAAATAAATGAATAATGTACATTTCGAATGTGAAATTTTAAGGGCCAGCAGAAACAGGCTATTGCAATTAGTTGAAACCAGTAGTAACGAAATATTATTTAAAATTCCAGCAGGTTTTAACAATAATATCATCTGGCAAATAGGTCATTGTATCACTTCTCAACAGCGGCATGTGTACATGCGTAGTGGATTACCGATGTATATCTCTAAAGCATTCATGGAATCCTTCAAAATCGGATCGTCTCCACGTTCCTGGGAAATTCATCCGGATGTGAATGAGCTGAAACATTTACTGATTGATACCGTGAACAGACTTGAATCAGATCTGGAATCCGGAATATTTGTAAATTATGAGCCCTTTGAGTTACCCATCGGGTTTAAAGTGAAAAATCATATCGAGGCGCTACAAGCCGCTAACTATCACGAAGCGGAACATAGCGGCAAGATTTTTACTTATTTGAAGCTGTTAGGGAAAGCATGAAGTAACCTCACTGGCGCAAGTCATCGTAAATAGAACGATAGGATGGATAACTTTTACGATTCAGTATTTGACTCATTAAATTTTCTCGAAAAATTAAGATGTTGGTTTAACAAGGGCACTAAACTTACGTATGGATAAAAACACATTTTCATAGGCGGCACGCGTGCGCAAGCAAGGGAAACCGTAATTATACCAGAAAACTCTGGTTTAGATTTGTAGTAATGTAAATTACTTAATATAAATACTTTTATGGAAAAAATTACAGCAATTAAACCTGGACCTAAGCGTAATAAGCCAGACGGTACTCCGGACAAAAGACACAGGGTAACGCCTGAGACAAAACCTAAGCACCCGGATCTAAAACCGCATAAACATAGGCCTGGAGATTCAAAGTAATTATTTAGGAGATAGATCGGGCAATTTAGCTAGGTTGCCAGATCTATCTGTTTATTTTTTAAAGGTGTTTTGTAAGAGCTTATAGAATTTTTACACTCGGCATGCGTGCGCTAGCAAGAGAGCCTACAAGTTTAATTTTTTGCGAATAGCAATTTTTTGATCTTCTGTCAGATCATCCATTGCGTCGGACTCAACGGCCAGTAAATCACTTAGCGCCTGCGACCCCCGTTTCCTTTCCATTAGTCGTCTTGCATTTTCTTCTTGGCTAAGCATACGGCTTATTTTGTCAGAATCTGGGAAGCAAAATTGAAAACGTGGAACATCCTTTAGTATTAAATTGATTTCGTTAATTGCACGCTGCATTTTAGCACCAATTCCGGAAATTCGACACCAGCCCTTAGATCTACTTATTGATGTAAAAGCAGTATTTCTTGCTGATACAAAATCCACAAAGTTATAGAGATAATCGAAGGCCATTACATATACAATAAAGGCTTCATTCCCTTTAGCTTTATAGACAGTTGAAAGGGTAACATACCCTTTCTCTCCAAATTTGTCTTTTTCTACATTTACCCCTGGTATTATGCTAGCAATGCCCCTTTGTTGGAGAGCCTCACTTAGAGGGCTAAAAAAGGATAGCATATTTTTGGTGTCCAACGAAATCACCATTATTTGGTTATGTTCTACTTTCTCGTTTTTTATATCATTTGATATAGATTCTGCAATCCAATTAATTTCCTCCTTCCTTTGATTGAAAACTTTACACTCTATAGATTTTTTTTCTCCCGAATATAGTTCTGCAGCGAGGCTAACGCTATTTGCTTTTGGCCTTTCAATAATAATCTTTTCTCCTGCATGGGTAAAATCTCCACTAATCACTTCATAGCCAATCCCCGCCCAGATTTCTCTTTTATCAATAACCTGCATGTATCCATCTTTATTGTATAATCCCAAACCAATTGCATGCGCAGTCATAAGTACCTCGAGTGGATTACGATACGATTTGTTTAGGACAAAATCCATCTCTATTCCATTTTCATAGGTCCCTTCGCTAAAATCAACAATATTCGTTCCATCAGGCTTATGCCCAAAAAGGTCTCCAGTATCCGAAATTGCTATTTTACTCAAAGATTGTAATTCGTCGTATGCAAAGATAATGCGCTTAGGGTATTTCGTTAAGCGATAAATTAATTGGTAAAATGATGGTGAAAAATCTTGAGCTTCATCCATTAACACGAAATCATATTCCTCTGCCATTGGAAACCGTAGGGCATCTAAACAAACGTCATTCAAATTGCAACTAGAGCTAAAAGCTTTTGGTTCAACAGCATTGTTTATACAAGCTCGATAATATACACCTTGTTTTGATTTTCCTCCCCAAGAATGCATTATTAAAAGATTATCCCAATTAGGATCAGTTTCTTCGTTCTCACGGTAAAATTTAGTTATAAGATTTTTAATCTGATTATAGAGGCTCTGAGTATTAAAAGTGTAAAGAATTTTAGCTTCTGGATACATGCTGTGGAGAAAAGCAGCTTTCATGGTTAGTATTATAGTTTTTCCCGTTCCAGCCATACCCCTTATGCGTTGGGGACCGTCTGGAATTTGAATTGCTGCAGCATGCTGAGTTTTATCTAAGTAGGCAATTTTCGTATCAATTAATTTAATGGATTCGCCAATATTGCTTGCTGTCACGCCTTTATTAATTTTTGTAAAATCATTCAGACGACCAGCATTCTGAGTGACTGAGATGAAGCATTCGATTATATCATTATCATAGAAGTTTGATTTATCCTCCCAATAGCTCTCATAGCTTCCTTCCATTTCATCTGAAAACTTACAGTTACTAATAATGTCATATTCATTGAATTTTTTCGAGAACTCGCTTCTTTTAATTAATGGAAACACAACATAATAGTTCACCACCACCTTGCCTCTGAGCATTCTATATTTATCATATTTTGCTTTTAGACTTGTAACATAATCTTCAAGTTTCAGAATTGGAGAATCGACTTGCTGTCCTTTCATCATCCACTGATCTTCAGTGATGTCAGTAATGTCGTTAAGCATAACGTGGCTATAAAATTCGAGAATACATAATCCATATTCTAAATCCGCTATTACAATATCGGGTATATTTGTCGTTTGCCCACCTGCTATAGGATACTTATAATAACAGCACCCCTTCCTAGAAAAAGCAATTTTTTTAAAATTATCAAATAGCAATTTGGCGCCTTCGTTATTCTTTATTTCTGAGGATGTTACAATAAATTCCATATATATTAAAATGTTAATCTACAACATTCTTTCCAAAGTAAGTTATATTGAAATTAAATTCATAATCATATCAAGTTTTAAGTAATTTGCAATTAAATCTTTAAATAATTCTTAGCTCTTAATAATGATCGAAAATATCTCAAGGCCTAATGATTTAGGTAATTATGTTTTTGACGCGCTACCGATGTCTTTTGGGAGACATGTTCGTCCATCCGCTGAAGTTTTAAATTCTTTTTTTGAAGTTTTATTTTACGCTAGTTTAGATACTGAAGAAGGAGATTTGATTAAGGTCACAACTACATTATTTAACCCAATTGCGGTCCAGCCTAATAAATTGAAGAGTGACAGATGGAGATTTGTAAAATTTGATAATAAGATAGCATTTAACATTGCAAACTTGGTTAAGTTATCGAAAGCGGCAGATCCTTGGAGCAGTACACTTGCGGTTTATTTTGATTTACAAGGAAATTTATGGATTCATGGACTAATTGATCAAGCTTTGCATGTTCAAAGTTTTTTAAATTATGAGTCGGAAGATAAACCGACTCAACCAGGCTTATTTCAAGCATCTATAATTGATATAGGATCCATTTCAGTTCTCAGAGATTACAAGTTAATTGCCTCTTTAAACAAAGATATTTTGGTGACTAAGTACATTGATGTACTTAAGTCTGGGATAATTTATAGCTTATTAAGAGAAGACGCCAAATTGATTCGCGACCAAGCTTTACAAAATCTTACTAATAGGTTTTTAGGTACCAATTTGGAGGATTGGGAAGAATTTTTTGATAACATTTGGCAAAATACAATCTCAAGATTATTAATTCAAATTAAAAATTACCACCATGGAGGCGCTTTGTTAATTAGCGATAGAGAAACTAATCTTGAGATAAAATATGCGATATCATATAAGCGAATTGGGAGTTCTATTAAGAATCTGGTGCAGCAAAACTTAAAGGAAGAAAATCTACTTAGCCAAATTAATAATAGTGATCTTAGTTTAGACATGGAGCTATTCATAAACTATCAGAATTGTTTAAGGGCTAAGGATAATGCTAAAAATGATCTTAAAGCAAGTATTCGATTTGTCTCATCGCATAGCTGTGTTGACGGTTTAATACTGTTAGATGGACAATTAAACACAAAAGGTTTTGGAGTGATAGTGAGGGGATTATCCCCGCCCGATTCAATATATGTATCGTCAAGCACAACAGGTAAACCGTATATAGAAAAGAATCCTAAGCATTTTGGCACCCGTCATCAATCAATGTTTGCTTATTGCTTTAATAACCCTGGAAGCATAGGCTTTATTGTATCGCAGGATGGCGATATACGTGCAACAACGAGAGTTGGTGATAAGCTTATCGTCTGGGAGAATATTAAAACACAACAGTTTATTCGGACTACACCATTGAAAGACGCATACATTAAAGCAAAAGCAAAGTCAATGGAGAACATTTGAAGTTGATTAGAATAACGAGTTGTTTAACCAAATGAAATGTTAGATTAACCCTCGCTAGCACGCGTGCCGCGTGTGAATTTAACCACATAGGGTTATGCTAGTCGACAATAGAATTTTCTATTTTAATTAATAAAGAATATTTGAGGTTAGTTAAAAATCCCTACTACAAAAAAAGCCCATCATTCGATGAGCTTTTAATCAGTAGAGTCAATCCGCGGAAGTTCGAACTTGTTTGAGCATTGTGAAGCAGTTGTTAATTTTGAAAAAACTTTAAAAAATAAGATTGAAGGGCAATACCGAAGAAAGAAAAGTTATGAAAAAACTCACAAGTAATTATGGGAAAAATTGTCAGCTAAGGGATTCAAGTAATTGTGATCCTACCTATCCATTTTGCGTCTCTTAGAGCTAAATCAATTCATGGAAGAACTAAGAAATCATTTCTGTGTACCATAAATTATCGAATATTCATGCACAAACCAGTTTATTTGACTCCTTTGCACCAATTTTTAATTACTTGTAAGTGCCTTGAAAATAGTGTGTTATAGTATCTTTGTTATTGGCGAGACAGGGTCAATCTACTGCGGTTTATCCAGTTCAAGTCCAATTACATGATTAAACAACCAACAACTGATGCACTCGCAGCGAGAGAGCGAAGACGCAGAAAATTCGCCATTGCGAGCATTACCAAAGACCATATGACGAGCCGGAAGATAACGCGCTGGATGTTTTACGCGTCAACCTCAGCACAACTGAAATCCAATTTAGTGATTGGGATTAGCTTCCGCTAGAGTCGCTTGGTGGTGGTGTTTGAGCAGTAGGTGCTGGGGTCGCAACTGGTGCAGGGGTCGTTTGTTGAGCGGTTGGTACCGATGGTCGGTAATCTGAAACTGGCGAAAAGGTTCTGCCTTTCTGGATTGTGTCTGTTTTTTTCGGGGCAGGTTGACCGCTTTTGTTTTCTAATTCACTCATATGATATGCATTTTTTGAACAATATAAAACTAAGAATAAAATCCCGAAAAACATTGAACTAAAGGTGCATATATTGAAAACCTGCATACGTGCATTGAACTTATCAATCTTGAGATTGACTTGCGCAGCTGTTATTGAGAGGTTATTAAGAAGCTTCTGTAATTTAGTCGCGAGATAGGCGCTATACCAATGGGAAAATAGGTTAATAGCCAAACTTGCTGCTAAGAATGACCAGCTTGTAACGACCATCCAAATATTCAATGCAGTGGCTAGCGGTGATATTTTTTCAATAAACGTCATGGATAGTACCAAGGTGCCGGCGGTTATGTAGATTATATTCTTCTCATAATCGTTTTGGCTGCTTTCCTTTACCTTTTCAATGACCTCTCTGGCCTTTTCGCGCTCAGCTATTGCCTGTGTTATTGCCTGTTGTTCGGTCTGAGGTGTTGATATAATATCCGGCATTATCTAAGCTCTGATAAGTAGTAAATAGTTTCACTGTTAAAGTCATGGTTTTTACCGTTATCGTACCCATCATGCGCCATTGTGTTTTTGTAATAGTAAGTTTCAAAGTTCCTTAACTGATAAGTCTTAACATCATAGCCAAATAGAAGATTCAATTCTTGCCCCATCGCAAATGGATTTCCTCCATTGAATTGGGTAATCGCGGCCATTGCTTCACTATCCGAAATTGATTCAATAATTTTATTGTTTTCGTCCTTAAACGTGTACTTCATTGTTATCTGAGCCATATAATTTTTATTTATATAAAGATAAGAATTTTACTTGACAGGATTTGACGGGGGTAATAGTGTCGGTTTATAGAGGAGGCTGAAAAGTCAGGCTTTATCACCATGTTATCAATCCGTAATCAAACCGTAACAGAAATTGGAAGAAGTTAGTAGCCTCAGAGACAAAGACAGAGGAATGGCAGATAAGATATTCCGCACGACCACTCGATGACCATTCTGCAAAGCATGAGTGCCGACCTGATGACTTCCGATAGCATATCTCTCAAGTTGACATTCTTAATGAAATGCGGGGAAGAGGAGTTATGCGAGAAAGGTTCTCGACTGGCCTGCCGGGTCTGGATGCTTTGATGGGCGGTGGATTGTTCTGCGGTAAAGTTTACGGATTTTCTGGAAAAGCCAAATCAGGAAAGACTTTGTTAGCACCAACCATTAGTTACAATCTCAGAAAGCAAGACTTAAGCACCTGTACGTAGCAATTGAGATGGGCGCTAATGAGATTGCTCAGCGAAAGTTTGCTCGTAAAGACGGGTTTAAATAGCCTTGAATTCATCGAGGGAAAAGAACATGGGAGGCTTAAAGCCTAATACTAATATTTGGGTATCTCGATGCACCGGGAATCATATTTAATAAGCTGAAATCTCGATTACTTGAAGCTGTAGCGCGGCATGATATAATGGGTGCAATAATAGATTATTGGCAAGTTGTACAGGGTCAAGATAGCCGCCAGACTAAGGAAAAGCAATTACGCGATGTCGTGCAAGGTTTAGCGGACTTCGCCAAGCGCCACAACATTTGGATTTTCTTATTAAGCCAGACTAATGAGGCGGAAAAAAACCTTCGCCGGCCAAGGCTTGATTAAAGCTCCAACTTTATATGATTAATGGAAGTGAACATACAAGATGGTTAGAGATGTCCGCTCCCCCGTTATACTGAGAAAATCGACTATGGTTCTGGGGCGACCGAGCCTTACGAATTAACAAACGAGTCGGGCCATATTTTGAAGAAATTTAACTGATAGGAATACGCCATGAAAACTCGCCGAGCGTGGAATAAGCAAGCTTACCAATTATTTATCTTCTTTAGAAGATTTTATGGATATGAGTATTCATTCATTGCTAATGTCGTAAACAGAGAGTTTCAAACGGATTACCATCCAAAGCGCATCGGCGATGGTTATATCAAGTTTCTTAATAGTAAAAAGCCCGTCGAAATTAACCTGATTTATGATTTCATTTTTTAGGAACGCATGGCATGGCTAAGAAACTTTTATATCTCCGATGGATAGTACAAACTGCACTATAAAGCGCTTCGCCATTATGGTGCAGTGTGCATGGCCTGCGTTATGGTTCCGTCTAGGGGTAAAATGCACGTTGACCATATAAAACCTCTCTCTAAATATCCCCCGCTAGACTTGAGATTGGACAATCTCCATCCTTTGCCAGTATTGTAACCTAGGTAAATCAAATCTTTACAATGATGATTGGCGTAGCGGGGCAATAGAGGAAGATGACACTGAGAAACGCCCTCGAATACAAAACTTGCTTTGCAGTGCATCAGTGCACTTTGTTCATAAATGTTTAATAAATATTTAAAAAAGGTTTAAAAAAGAAATACAAAAGAAAATATAAAGAAAAATTCAAATCAATATTTATTTAAAATAAAAACTAAAATAATTGATATTTGCATATACATTAATCAAATAGGGTTTTATAGGTTACCGTAAAAGGTGTTACTTTTAAACATTAAAACATTTATTGTGGAAAACTTGCATTATTGCGTTAAAGAAAAATTTTTATATATTTGTATATGGCAATAGAGATAGTAAAGGCAACCTTTGGAAAAGCAAAACCAAAAGCAACGATTCACCTAACGGGGAAGCTTGGGTTTAATATGGAGGCTAATAATCTAATGGGATTAAAGGCCGAGGAGGAATTTCTTTTTGCAAAAGATACGGACGACAAGAACGTCTTTTATCTTATTTCAGGTAATGGACAAGAGGGGGCTGGTAAGGTTGCAAAAGCTGGAGACTATTATTACCTAAACTTAGGTGATGTATTTGATACTGTTGGGCTGGATTACGTGAAAGAGATTATAAGTTTTGATATTAAGAAAGATACACATGATGGAAATGTGATGTACATATTGGGTAAGCGAAAATCGACTATCCGCAGTAAGAAAGAAAATAAAGAGGAGGAAACGAATTAGATTAATCGGGACACTATTTCGAGTAGCGTCCCGAGGTTACAAAAGACAATTAGAGGTGGAACAACTAATTAATGCTGGCTAATTCACCAGCGCCGTTTTGTGTTACAAATATATATTTGTTTTTGTTCAAAAGCAAGTCCTAACACATTCCCGGTTTGTTTGCAGCGAATCCGATAGTCAGCTGCATTAACATTATAAATTCAAAAACCATGGGAGTATTCTCAATTTTTAAAAGCGCCATTAATGGCCAGTACTATTACCGCCTGTATTCAGGCAACAACAAAATCGTTTTGAATGGTGAGGGTTATCCTTACAAACAGTCCTGTAAGGATGGCGTTCAGTCTGTAAAAGTGAACTGCATTTATGACTTCCGTTATGAGAAGTCAGATAAGGTTGATAACTACAGATTTAATTTGAAAGCCGCTAATGGTGAGATTATTGGTAGAAGTGAGGGCTATACAACAGCCTATGCACGTAACCAAGGAATTGAGCTTATCAAAAGTTTAGCGCCAACAGCTACAATTCAAGATTTAGCGTAAACATTCTGAAGGCAACGAAAGGAGGTATTATGCATGGCAAAATCGTCGAGTTATAGGTCTGCGAAATCAGGAAAGTACGTTACCAAAACGTATGCTGACAAGCACAAAAGCACAACTGTAAAAGAATCTAACAAGGGTTCTAAGTAGTTATAGAAAGGCTCCTGCGGGGGCCTTTTTTGTTGCGTAATATTTTTGTTAGGTTATGATTGCGTAGAGGTAAATAATGTATAACTGGCAAAATTACTTAGAAGATAAGCACCGCATTAGATTTTTCATCAATGTTTACGTGGATAAAATGGACGGCTTTTACGAAAACTCAGACCTTGCCATAGACAACCAAGGGATGGACTGCGTTATATCTCTCCCGGTAGAACATGCATTTTATACCGACAGGCTGAGGAATAACTAATAAGCCTTTTCGATATTATATGTTTCTATGTAATCGTTAATACAATTGTAGACAACATTGCCATTGTAGTTGTCAATATGCGCCACTACAATTCTAACTGCCTTTGGTTCGTAACCCTCCCGCGCTAGTAGCATCATATTGTTTCCGTTTTCCAGCTCACTCAGAATGGTGGAAATCTTTTGCGCATCATCCGGCACTATTGCTAAGTCTGTTATCGGATACGCGCGCTGTGAATTATCCAACGGCTCGCCAATTAGAAATTGGTAATGGTTTACAAGTTCAGTGGCTTTATCGAGAGTGAAGTTCATTTCTTTAGATTAATACGGCTAAACTACAAATAAAATGAATTAATCGCTTGACAATTTTCATGGCTTTATTAATCTAATTGAACATCTTTCTTGATGTGTCGTGTTGATGGTAATTAAGAACTGAAAACTTGCAAGCGTACACGGCACTTCTGGACAGGTGCGTAACTACCGTTGGAAGCCGGTATATTATCATCATGGCCAGCGTTAATGCCTGTCCAGCCAATACGGGGTTATGTTTCCTACTTTGAATGCGCCAATTGTTTATGCCGAAACCTTAAACAAGTCGATTATTATTGAACTATTTTTTCGTTGGATTCTAATTGTAGATATGGAAAATCTAGATAACCTAAATTTCAGTCGCTTAAATGATATTACTATCCAAGAAGTTAAGGCTTTACCTATGTTCAAACATTTTTCTGACAGTGAAGCTGAAGAGGTAATTCGAACACAAAAAAGATTTTCAGAGATAATTGTAAAGGATGATTTAAAGAGGGGGAATAGTGATATAGAACGCTAATGATTTGAGGTTCGAACTCTAAAGTGTTGTTAATCAATTAATAATTTGTTTTTCGCCGCTTCGGTTAACCGAAGCAGGATCGAACCTTTAATTGCTTCATTTTCAATGGATAAGGTGTTTATAATTCGTTTCCTGATTTTTACTATGAAATATCATAAAATGAAAAAAGCCTTGAAATTGAGCTCTTTTCAAAGAAAAGGTTCGAACTTCAAGGCTTTTTGCCGTTTAAGTAGAGTCAATCCGCGGAAGTTCGAACTTTTATGAGCATTGCGAAGCGATAGTTGATTTTGAGAATTTGTTAAACAATAAGGTGGAAAGGCAGTATCGTAAAAAGAAATTACTATAAGTTTTACCAAGGAATTTATCATTTTGAAATCTATTCCAATAGCCTCTTCAATGAATTGTTTCGCCCATTTTTGTATTATCAAGAAACGACCGTTTTTTGATAGAAATTGAGATGAGTATTTGATAAACAGTTATAGAACTATTGTGTCTTTTCTAGCAGGCCAGCGATGAAGTAAAGTCTACAGTTGTTTCCTTTCAACCATCAAGAAAAAGGAAGAATACAAGTTATCCTATGAGAGATTTTTGGCTATATTGTAATCACCTACATTTATTGAAATGAAAAACGACAAAACATCACAAAACTACACGTTAAACAGACGTAATTTTGTTACTGGAATTATCCCGGTGATAGCTGGCGCAACAATACCATCCTGGGCTTCGGCGAAGGAGATTCAACAAACCAGAGAAGACAATGACTTTCCAGGACTTATTACGCGAGAGAAAAAGCCATTAAATATGGAGTTTCCATTTCCTACGTTAAAAAACAGGATTACTCCAAATAACCAGTTCTTCATCAGGAGTCATTTTAATATTCCCAATATTGATGCTACAAATTGGGAATTAGAGATTGGCGGCAACACCAATCATGTCATAAAGATCAATCTGAGCGAACTTAAAAAGCTTCCTGCAAAAAAGGTAATGGCTACTATAGAATGTGCCGGAAACGGACGTGCTAACCTCGCCCCAAAAGTGAAGGGTTTAGGATGGGAACAAGGTGGGATCAGCAATGCTGAATGGACAGGAGTACCTTTATCCGTATTGTTAAAGAAGGCTGGCATAAAGGTGGGTACGGTAGACATTATTTTGGAAGGGAATGATGAGGGGATGATTACAGAAGAGCCGAAATCACCAGGAAAAATCAAATTCGCCCGAAGCATTCCGTTAAATATAGCAATGCAGGATCACATCATCATCGCCTATGAAATGAATGGAAAACCATTGAGTGCTGAACATGGTTTCCCGGCAAGGGCAATTATTCCAGGATGGTATGGTATGGCATCTGTGAAATGGCTGATGAAAATTACTGCATCTGAAAAGCCGTTTGATGGCTATTGGCAGACGATTGAATATGCTTACTGGAAGCGTGTTGAAGGACTACCTACCTTGACGCCCGTAACCACTACATTGGTTAAGTCTGAAATATCAAGGCCGGTATTGTTTGAAGCGGTGCCGGCTGGAAAACCTTATCAAGTAAGGGGTGCAGGATGGTCAGGTGATAGTAACCTATCGAAAGTAGAAATAAGCACGGATAAAGGAAATTCATGGCAACCAGCAAAATTAATTGGTCCTGCTATCCCTTTCGCCTGGCAGCTATTTGAATTTGAATGGGTGGTTCCTGCTAAGACTGGAAGATATAGTTTAATGGCTAGAGCGACAGATCAAAATGGCAAAACGCAACCCATGGAGCATGATTTAGACAGAAGAACTTACATGGTTAATTTTATCTCGCCAATTGATGTAGATGTAATATAGCTCAATAAGAACAAATTTCAGGATCTTGCGGTTATCGCATAAGGCTTGTTTGGCATAAACAGTTTATCACAATTAATATTCTACATCAAACCATGATCAGATTCACGTCTATACTTCTACTATTTGCTAGTTTCTCTGCACGAGCACAACATGAACACATGCAAATGGCAACTAAAAAAAATGTCTTCCTTGGGCAAATGGCTCATATGATGATGAAGATGGATGAAATATCAGCTACCACATCTGCAGACAGAGATTTCATACAAATGATGATCCCACATCACCAGGGTGCTATTGATATGGCAGAAGAAGAGATTAAGACCGGAAAAAATAAAGAAATGATTCAGCTAGCTAAAAGTATCAAAGCTGAGCAACAAACCCAGATTCAGCAAATGCGACTCCTGCTCAGCCATCCTGAAGGATTTATCGCTACAGGCAACCAACATCAAAACGCCAACCAGAAGATGATGAAAGTGATGATGGAACAAATGCCTGAAGAAAAACAATTGTCTGATACTGATCTGTCCTTTGCAAGGATAATGCTTCCTCACCATCAGGCTGCCATCGACATGGCTAAAGTTGAGTTGCGGTATGGAAAAAATAAAAATGTAAAAAGACTGGCCGAGAATATTATCTCAGATGAACAGATAGAAATCCAACAAATGAAGACATTTACAAACTCCCATTAACATATGAAAAAGATATCCTTGTTTACGCTATTAATATTCAGTTTTGCCCTACAATCAAAAGCACAATCAATCTATGCCCAAGACAGGGTTTATACAGGCAATCAGATATCTAATACGGTTTCTGTCTTAGATCCCTCAACACAAACGCTATTAGGAAATATTGTTCTTGGTAAACCCCAACCTGATATCTTAAGTCCTCTATATAAGGGACAGGCCCTGGTTCATGGCCTGGGTTATTCCCCTAAAAGGCAATTACTAGCAGCGGTTTCCATTGGATCAAATTCAGTAACCTTTATTTCAACAGCAAAAAATAAAGTTTTAAAAACTGTTTATATCGGACGTTCACCGCATGAGGCAACCTTTAACCCTTCAGGATCACAGGCATGGATATCGGTAAGAGGAGAATCGTATATCAGCGTAATTGATGCAAATAAACTGATTGAAATCAAGCAAATTCCAGTAGCCGACGGCCCGGGAATGGTTGCTTTTACTCCAGATGGAAAATGGGCTTATATTTGTTCCAGCTTTACTGCAGAAGTGGATGTAGTGAATGCAACTTCTTATGCTATTGTAAAGCGTATTCCAGTAGTTAGTCCATTTTCTCCAAATATATTCTGTAGTCCTGATGGGAAATGGATTGCATTGACACATAAGGATGTAGGGAAGATCACTGTCATCAGCACGGAGACAAATACGATACATACAGTACTAAATACAGGTCCAATTACCAACCATGTCACTTTTACTTTAGTTAATGATTCACCTGTGATGCTGGCAACCATTGGCGGAGAAAACAGCTTAAAAGTATTTAGTGTTTCACAAGATTTCAAGCTTACTGATAGCGTTGCGACAGGATCATTGCCACATGGCGTCTGGACTTCGGCAGATGGTAAATTTGCATATGTCGGATTAGAAAATGATGACCAGGTACAAGTGGTTGATCTGGTAAAAATGGCCGTTGTAAAAACCATTGCTATTGGACAATGTCCGCAAGCATTGTTGTACGCCGCTAATGCCAGCCCTGCAAATGCCTCAAAAGAAAATTTAACCCCGCTTAATCTTGCAGACAAAAGTCAGGTGATTAAATTGATGAATAAGGATAATTCAATGTCATCAGGCATGCTAAACGTAAGAAGCGTAGGCTTGACTGATCTTGTCCAACAGGACTTTAAAAAACTCGAGCCAAATACTTCGTATACTTTAGCGTTAACCAACTCCTCAAATGATACGTTTAACGCAGATTATGTCATCAATTCTTTTAAGACCGATGAAAAAGGAGCTTTTAGCGGTCAATCCTCGGGGATAATTAAGAGTGTAGGAACAGGTGGCGCCGATTATAAACATGTGGTTCTTATTGATGATCTTTCAAAAAAGCTGGTGATGATCAGTAACTAATGTATTTTAAACCAAAGATATAACTGCCCATAATGCAGCACTTGAAATTACTATCCATAAAATTACGCCTTGTAACAGTGGCATTATCCCCACTGCTTTCAAGATAGTAAATGAGAGTCCGCTTCCTATCAGGAACAAGGTTAAAGTTAAGCCTGCTTTTGCTAATGCTACAAAGTAGGGCGCAAAAGGCTTAATAAAAGGTAAGTAGGTGTTGGCGATCATTGCCAGGATAAATAGCCCTATAAAATAGGGTATACTAACTTTGCTATTGTTGCTTTTGAACAGGAAAGATGTACCAAACGCTACGGGAACAATCCATAGTGCTCTGGCTAACTTAACAGTTGTGGCTATCTGTAGTGCTTGTTCACCATATTTACTGGCTGCCCCAACAACAGAACTGGTATCGTGAATAGCAATGGCACACCACATACCAAATTGTGACTGTGACAAGTTAAGCGCATGTCCGATAGCGGGGAAAAGAAATAAGGCCACCGAGTTGAGTATAAAAACAGTACCCATTGCAACGGAGATCTGTTTTTCTTCTGCGTTCATTACAGGCGACAATGCAGCAATAGCACTTCCACCACAGATCGCCGTTCCAGCTGATATCAAAAAAGATGTTTTACGTTCTATTTTAAATACTTTTCCCAGGATAAAACCAATGATAAGCACTCCGAAAATAGAAACTACGGTAAACAGTACGCCTTCTTTTCCTGCTTTCATTGCACTGAATACATTCATTCCAAATCCTAGCCCGACAACAGAAATTTTTAGCAGCAGGTTTGTGGCCTTGTGATTTAAATGCAGATAGGGATGTTCCATTAGTTGCGCCAATACTAATCCTAGCAATAAGGCTAAAGGAGGCGACATAAATGGAAAGAGGCACAGCAAAACTGCCAGGATGAAGATAATTTTACGGGTGTTTAAATTTAAGTTTAGCAGGTTACCCGCCTTTATTTTAGAAGAATTTGAATTGTCTTTGATTTGTGTCATAATTTTGATTGTCTTTATTTTCTAATTCAAAGATCCATAACTAATAAACCCCGATCAAATCATTAAAACTTATCTTCCATAACTTCATGTTATAGAAGATAAGTTTTTAGACATTATTTATTCCCAACCCCATTTTTTGAAAATGAGATGTCCTTTATCGGATTGCATAAACTTGATAAAATCCTCAGTTTCCGACTTATGCGTACCAGTGCTACCCCTCACTACAGGTGTACCTCTATAGACTGTTTGTGTAACAGGAATCCTAACCATTGAGGTGAGGTCTGGTAAACGGTTATGCCAGGAGCCAAATGTTATCCAGGCATCATATTGAGGATCATTTTTCCATGCAGCAATACCCAATGCCGAATTTGCAAATGTACCTGCTATACGCTGCTGTATGTTTGCAATCAGATCTTGTCGACCTGCCAAATCTTCCCAAAGCCCCATTTGCCCAGCCCCATTCACATCAAGAATTTTCACACCTGGTTTACAGAGATCGCCCAGATTTTTGATGTTTTTAGGATTGCCGGGCCGTACCAGGATCGCTGCCGCACGTTTATATAACTCTGTCCGAGAGTTCGCCACTATCATGTTTGGGTGGTCAGACATGAATTTTGAAAGCATGTATTCTGCTCCTCCAAAGAACAGATCTGCATGTTTCATTGCATCCGGCATCCATTCATTATCTGGCCCGGCAGTGACTTTAATTACGATATCATGCTGCTTTCCAAAAACCTTCGCACATTCATTGATCGGTCCGAGCGGCCCACCGGGACCATAGACATATAAAGTATCGTTTGGGATTTGTGCATTCCCAATGGTCACTACAGCAACGACTGACAATATGGTTAAAAATATATTTTTCATTGTGTTTATGTTTAAGGTAAATCAAAACCAAACTTTTTGTAGATGGCAGCAGCCTGCGGACTGATCAAAAAATCCATAAAATCTTTTGCAGCGGCCGGATGTGGCGCATCTTTTAACTGTCCCGCTATATATTGCGCATGGATATTCTCTTTTTCAGGAATTTCAATGAGCTCAACAGGATGGCCAATCATTTTCTGATAGTAGGCCTCAGTATACCATACTGGAGCGGCGTCACTTTCGTTGTATAGGATCCTCATTGGTGATTGGCGATGATGGATCATGGTAAGATAAGTAGTCTTATCTTTAACTTTATCTTCCATGATGGTAGATTTTAATGTTTCCCCTCCAGCTTTCACATAGGCTTCTTCAATACGTTTACCGATCCCTTCATTCTCTGGATTGGGCATACTGATCCTCAGCTCTTTATTTGCTAAATCTTTGAGTGACTTCAATGCCTTCGGATTTCCCTTTTGGACCATGATTGCCAACCTGTTTCTAGCATATAAAGTCGTTTTGCTAAACCATTCAGGGGTCATGTCTATCCGGTTCTTACCAGCTGTATAAACATCCGGCTTTAAGGTAATTCTCATGTTGCCCACCACAATGCTACCGGTTTTTATTTGTTGGGCTAAAATGCCTGGGGGAAGCGTTTCGGCAAATACCCGCTGATAATGTGGATATGACTTTTTAAAGGCTGCAATTAATTCGTCAATGCACATAAACTGGTTACCGGCAAAGAAAACCACCAGTTGGGGATCATTAATGTCTCCAAAAAGATCAGGCACATTGTCTACTCCAGGTACTGTGAACTGAACTTTACTTTCAGGTGGAGTATTCCAGGGCGGATCAAAGCGATGATCCTGGGCCTTAACATTTCCACAAAGCAATAAAAATGCAACTGTGGCTAAAAAGGTGTGATTTATATATTTCATGATTTTCTAATTATTTGGTTTAAGGATGTACAACTGCCCATCCCTGATATTGACGGATGATGATTTCACCATTGCCGCTGGGTACATAACTGATAAAATCAAATAAGGTATTTTTTTCGATTTTCCTTTCTCTGACGGTATTTTCACATTGTGCAAGAATTACTCCTCTGGATTGCAGTTCTAACAATGTTTTTTCAAAAGATCCGTTCTTCTGGTAAACAGCTACGCCATCTCCAAAGGCAATAAGTTCTGCATTGATTTTCCCTTTTAACCTGGGATCGTCGAGTGCATTTTTTAGGTTTCGAAGTGTTCCTGCAATCTTTTTCTCATCACCGTTATTGATTACATACAGTGCCTTATAATTTTTCAGGGTGGCTTTTGCCCCTGTAAAATTAGCAGGTGTAGCTTGGGCAAAAGTGGCCGAGGTTGCTGCGATCAGCAAAAATAATGTACAGATTAAGGTTATTTTTTTCATGATTTTAGATTTTGATGATTTATTTAGTTGTTAGTTTTACTTGTTTTTCGGAGGTTACAATTGGTGCAAATGGACCATACTTATGTTGATTTTCAGAAAATTTGTCGGCATATGGTCCGTATGGCGCATCAAAAGGTTTTTTTAACAAATCAGGGTAATCTTTTCCCTGATCTTTATGTGGTCTTGGCTGTGAGTTCACAAAAGCAGCGAGATCCCAGGCCTCCTCATCACTTAACTGCGCATCTCCATATCTGGCACCATATGGCATATTGTTCTTTACGAACCCCGCAAAGTTACTGAGTCTATACATCCCTGCGCCATCATTGTAGCTGTGTTTGCCCCATAATGGCGGATAAACATAAGTTAGTTTGTCTTCATCGAGTATTCCCTCACCATTTGCACCATGACAACTTTGACATTTACTGGTATATAAAATCGCTCCATGTTTGACATTCGCTGCCCTATCCAGGAATTTTAATTTTTCGGTTCCCGTTCCAAACACTTTCTCCCCTTTTTTTACACCTGTTCCAAGCCATTTCATATAAGCCAGCATTGCCTGTATCTCTTTACTAGATTCGTCTGGTACTTTGCCTGCAAGACTTCGATTGAAGCACTCTGCAATACGTGCCGATGCAGGTTCAACCTTTCCTGATCTGCCACTCATTTTAGGAAAACTGGAAATAAAACCAGCATAATTATTTCCGAACAGTTTGGTTCCACCCTCGAGGTGACAATTCTGACAATTCATACCATTTGTAATACGGGCTATGGATCCATTTGGCCCAAAATATTTGCTCGTATGTGCTATTAATTCTTTGCCATACCTGATCATCTGGCCGTACTTGGTGTCCGCCGGAATCGTATTTTCATCAGGCGCTTTCCAGGCATCAGCAGGTACAACCTGGCTTTTGACGTTAACAGCAGCTATACCGGTTTCCACATCCTGTTTGGTTTTTGCTGTCACTACATCTGGCTGCCCATTAAAAAATAAAGTGCAGATGAAAATGGTTCCACAAGCAACAAATAGAAACGCAATGATAGCCGTTGTCCTGGCTGTATATATAAGTGCTTGTCTGATTTCTTTTTCTGTTGATTCCTTATTCATAACCAATATTTTTCTGTTACAAATGTGCATTTATTCTACTCATCAGAAAAAGCATAAAAAGTTATTGATGATAACGTAAGGTTATGATGTCAGTACCCGTTGAAACAAATTGTTTGTATCTTAGGTTATCTACTAAAACCGTGTATGATAGATTTCCGTTTGCAAGTATTTTATGCTGTCGCTAAAAGGCTGAATTTTACAAAGGCCTCGGCAGAGTTATTTATCAGTCAGCCTGCTGTAACCAAACACATTAAAGAATTAGAGCAGGAGTTCAAAATGTCATTATTTGAACGCAGTGGAAACAAAAAAATCAGCCTCACCCCAGCCGGCGAATTATTGTTGCATTACGCAGAACAGATTTTTGGAACTTACCGGGAACTGGAATATGATATGAATCTACTTACTAAACAGCATAAAGGAATATTGAGGATTGGTGCCAGCAGTACTGTGGCACAATATATCATTCCACCTGTATTGGCACAGTTTCACAATAAGTTTAAGGATATACAAATTCAACTGGTTACCGGAAACACAGAAGATGTAGAGCAGCGTTTGATTGCTAAGGAAATAGATTTTGGAATCATTGAAGGCATCTCCCGGAACCCACAGATTAAATACGAACAATATCTAAAAGACGAGCTGGTGCTGGTGTGTTCTGGTCACAATTATGCCATGAAAAAGGAAATGATCAAACCGAATGAGTTGAAGGATTATGATTTATTACTTCGTGAACCTGGTTCTGGTACACTAGATGTTATTGCATATGCTTTAAAAGCACACCAGATAAAGGTGGGGGACTTAAATATAGAAATGCAGTTAGGTAGTACCGAAAGCATTAAATCCTATTTGATTCACAGCAAATGCCTGGCTTTTTTATCTATCCACTCCATATTGAAAGAGCTCAAGAATAATGAATGCCGCATCATAGATATCAAGGATATGGTTATCGAAAGGCCGTTTCATTTCATTCAGCTTCATGGTCAGCAGGACGCTCTGGCGGAACTATTTATGCGCTTCGCTAAAAGCTACAACTATAATGTATAGTGTTACCGAAATTTCGAGGCAATATCAGCCAGCTAAAGTGCTGCTGCTCTTTGTTTCTGAAGCTCCTGGAGGTGACGATAAACATTTTTACCTGGGAAATACTAATCTGTTTCGAACAATTTATCTTGCATTTAGTGAGGTATTTGGCGATTTTAAATCTGTAGAAGATTTTTTGCAGTTCTTTAAAGGCACGGGATGCTTTTTGGAACATCTAACTTGTACACCTATTGATAAATCGTCAGTTAAAATCAGAAAAAACCAGAGGCAGGGGGGAATAGAGCAATTAGCTCATAAAATCAGAACATATCAACCCCGATTAATCATGATCCTAATGAAAAGCATTGAACAAGAGGTTAAAGAATCTATTGACCTATCAGGCTTATCGTTTATCGAAGAAATTGCAGTTACCTGCTATCCTGCCGGCACTGAATCAAACAGGCTTACTTGCATCCGGGATACCAGGGTTATCATCTCCAAACTGGCATCGATATTGACATAACATGCAAATATATTGCTGTAATATACCGATACAGAACAAGATGAAAATTCAAGATCAGGAAAACACCAAACAGCATGCAGGAGACCATTTGGCTAATGAAAGAACATTTTTGGCCTGGATCAGAACCAGTATTGGTATCATGGGATTTGGCTTCGTGGTGATGAAATTCTCGCTATTTATCAAGCAGATCAGTGCCGCACTGGGGAGTAAAGTGCCCCTGCACCAAACCGGAGATTCCCGCATTATCGGGATTTTTCTAGTTGCCCTGGGAGCAATTACTATCATTTGTTCTTACTTAAGATATAATTCAACGAAAGAACAATTGAATCAGGGGGTGTATTACCATTCAACACTTTTTGTTAAAGTTTTAACCGCTTTAGTTTTCATAGCTAGTATACTTTTACTGCTCTACCTTATTAAAACAACATAGGCAGTTAAATCATCTGTACTTGATGCTTTAGAAAAGAGAGGAAGGAAAGCGGTCGATATAGCGTTGTTTTTTGATATAAATTGCTGATTGCATTGGTCAAGGATCTTATAAAAATTTCACCTCTTTATGATAATCCACAGGAACAGGATAAGTCAATATTTTATGTTCCCGTAAATATTTTGGGTACCGCAATACGCTGTGAAGAATATATACCTGAATGGCCACTGAAAAAATAGGCTGTAAAACAGGCTACCGCAAAAAACATGGTGTATTCACTACCAAAAAGTTCTATACCCATAATCGTACAGGCAAGGGGTGTATTCGTTGCACCAGCAAAAACAGCAATAAATCCAAGGGCAGCAAACAAACTAACTGGAGCATTTAATAAGGTCGAAAGTGCATTGCCTAATGTTGCGCCAATATAAAACAAAGGCGTTACCTCACCACCTTTAAATCCAGTTCCTAATGTTAAAGTTGTGTAAATGGTCTTCCATAACCAGCTCCAAGTATCTGCTCCACCAGGCTGAAAAGCAGAGGGAATTGTAACGGCTCCTTGGTATTCGCTATCCACGCCCAAACTTAAGTAATCCGGTTTCCCGATGGCGTAAGTCAAGCCTATAATAATCAGACCACCGATAACAGGAATAAGCCACTGGATCTTACATACTTTAGAAAAAAAGGCCTTGATCTCATGCACCATTACAGCAAACAGGTAGCTGGCCAGACCAAACAATGTGGATGCTAGAATAACCTTACTAAGCAGGAGTAGGTTTACCGGCAGGTATTCAGATAGAAAGTAGGCACTTTTCTCTATGAGATCGATGTGATAAGCGGTATGATGGATGCCCCAGGCAGAGACAGTAAGATCACCAAGCACGCTGGCAATTAATGCGGGAAGTAAAGCCTTGTACTCTATTCTTCCAATGGCCAGAACTTCCATTGCAAATATGGCACCGGTGAGCGGTGTTCCGAACACCGCCCCAAACCCGGCTGCAATTCCCGCGGTAAGGAGCATCTTGGTGTCTACCTCATTTAGCTTAAACCAGCGGCTAAACATTCCTGCGATGCTTCCTCCGATTTGTACCGCGGTTCCCTCTCTTCCAGCCGATCCGCCAAACAAATGGGTAATCACTGTAGTTATTAAGATTACTGGCGCCATCTGCCTGGGCACTCCACCACCCGGCCTATGGATTTCATCCATGATCAGGTTATTTCCTTTTTCTGAGGACCTACCAACTGACTGATAAATCAGGTGGATCACAATACCTGCTAAAGGTAGCAGAAAAATGAGACAGGTATGCTGAAAGCGAAAGTGAATGGCCCAGCCTAGCAGCCAAAGGAACAAGGCAACCATACTTCCTATTGCAATGGCAACAGGAAGTATAAGCAGCGTCCATCGAACCGCATATTTAAAAACCGAAAGGTGTTCAAATAAAAATTTATTATGTTTCATTGTAGGTTAGCGGCTGATTTATAATTTTTTATAAAAAGTATTGATTCCTGCAAATGATGCCCTATCACCAAGTTCTTCTTCTATCCGAAGCAACTGGTTAAATTTAGATACCCTTTCAGAGCGGCAGCCACTTCCTGTTTTGATGTGCCCCGCACCGGTAGCGACAACCAGATCCGCAATTGTCGTGTCTTCAGTTTCACCACTGCGGTGAGAAATAAAGCAATTGTAACCGTTTTTTTGGGCTAGTTCTACGGCCTTTAGCGTTTCGGAAACTGTACCGATCTGGTTCAATTTAATCAGTACGCTGTTTGCAATGCCCTGGTCGATTCCCTGCTGGATAATACTCGGGTTGGTGCAGAATATATCATCTCCAACCAATTCCACTTTGTCTCCCAAAAGGCTGGTCAGCTTTTTCCATCCCTCCCAATCGTTTTCGCCCAACCCGTCTTCCAACAGGATAATTGGGTACTCTTTTAACCATCCTTCCCAAAAGCCAATCATTTCATCTGTTGTGATCCGTTCTTTAGAACTTTTATAAAATTCATATTTTCCATTATTCCACATTTCGCTGGTCGCTGGGTCAAGACAAAGGGAAATATCCTTGCCTGGAGCAAAACCGGCAATATGTATCGCTTCCATGATGATTTGGACGGCTTCCTCATTAGAACTCAGATTTGGCGCAAACCCACCTTCGTCACCAACTCCGGTATAATAGCCTTTCGCTTTTAGCAGACTTCTCAGGGAATGAAAAACAGCTTCGCCCATACGGATACTTTCCTTAAACGAGGGGGCGTTATGAGGGGCAATCATAAATTCCTGAAAATCGATGTTGTTATCAGAATGCCTTCCCCCATTAATGACATTCATGCACGGTACGGGCATTACGTAACCTTCCCTTTCCACTAGCTGCCTATACAAGGGAATCCCTTTTGCAACGGCCGAAGCCCGGGCGAAGGCGATTGAGGCCGCAAGCATCGCATTTGCGCCGAGCCTTGATTTATTCTCGGTTCCATCCAGACCAATTATATGATCATCGAAGGCCTGCTGACCCTCAAAGGATAAGCCGGTGACTGATTTGCCGACTTCGACGTTAATCCCTTTTACTGCTTTTTCCACGCCTTTACCATTATAGCGCTCTGGATCACCATCTCTAAGCTCTACGGCTTCTTTTTCACCCGTACTTGCCCCGGATGGAGAAATACCCCTTGCTGTTGTTCCGTTAAGAGTGACTTCTACTTCTACTGTCGGATTGCCCCTGGAATCCAAAATTTCACGGGCATGAATTTTAGTTAATTTCATAGTTTTTTGTTTTATATTGATTTTTAGTATTTCGGTTGCTTACAAATAATTGAGTTTCTCAAAAGATCAAAACCAGTGTTCCCCCAATGATCAGCAGGGCACCAAAGAATACTTTCAGGGTAAGAGCTTCTTTCAGGAACACCATTGCAAGTATAATAGTTAGGGCAACACTCAACTTATCAACAGGGGCGACCTGGGACACTTTCCCGATCTGCAAAGCCTTGTAGTAGAATATCCAGGACAAGCCGGTGGCAAGGCCAGATAAAAAAAGAAATAGCAGGTTATGCTTTGACAGTTCCGTAATTCCTTTAAGTTCGCCTCTGGCCATTACGATCCCCCAGGCTACAATCAGTATTACCACCGTTCGTATGGCAGTAGCCAAATCAGAATTGACATTGGTTACGCCGACTTTTGCAAAGATGGCCGTAAGGGAAGCAAAGAAAGCTGATAATAGCGCGTAGATCCACCACATAGTTTTATGTTAATTTTCCGTTATTGAATAATTCCAAAGTAAATGAGTACAAGAACCGTTGCTCCGGCAATGATCCGGTAAATGCCGAACCAGCGGAAAGAATGCTTTTGAAGATAGGTGATGAAAGAGCGGATGGCCATCCATACATCCCACCCGCACCTGCTTTACTTAAATGAATGATCGTAGTTAGATTCGGTTCATGGGAAGGGCGTAGACGCTTAACGGTGTTTTTAATCAGTCCTGAAGCAATCTGATCTGCACTAGCAACTAGTAGCGCAATGGTAATAAGAACCTGCCAAATTTTTTTGCAGAAATTCTGGAAGAGGCAATAAATAATGAAGGCATAAAAAGGAAGCCAAAAACGCTTATCACTGGCCCAGTACATGATCGTATCCCAGAATGCATTATGGTGCTGATTTATCCACAAGAACCATTCAGTTTCAACCGGCAGGACCATTGCTAACACTGATCTCACTTTGGCAGACAGACAAAGTAAGACAAGCGCAATTAAGATAGCTGCCAGCAATAAGAGTTGAGAATTTATTTTTAATTTTTTCACCTACAATACTTTGACCGGCAGATTTTATTACCTGCTGGAATTTCTATTGTAGGCGCCATCAGCTTTTGAAAAAAGCGGTTGAATCGGAAGGACACCATTTCCGTATTGCAAATATAATACTAATAAAATGATGTGCAAAATCTTAAAGTAGGTGTTGAGAATTTAATTTATCACTATTCCTCCTTATTTGAATACGAGAACCAGTTTCTTATTCTTCTACCGTTTAAACAAGCATCATATCACGGGATTAAAGCTTTTCTTAAACAAAATGAAACCGCCTGGAAATAACCATGTTATCTATATAGGAATTTTTTTTATAACCCTAAAAAATTAAAGTTATGGGATACCATGAATGGAAAAACTGTATTGATGCATGCTTAAAGTGTGCTTCAATTTGCAATCATTGTGCAAGTTCATGCACTCAGGAAGAAGACGTGAAAATGATGGCGCGGTGTATTGAGCTTGATATGCAATGTGCAGCCATCTGCTACTCTGCCGCTCAATTGATGAGTATGGCTAGCTCTTTTGCTCAAGACATTTGCCGTATTTGCGCAGATATTTGCCAGCAATGCGGAGATGAGTGTAGTAATCATCATACCCAGCATTGTCAGGAATGTGCAGATGCTTGTAAGGCTTGTGCGGAAGAATGCAGAAGAATGACAGGAGTAGCTGCTTAAGATGCCAATCACCGTGAGCATTAATTGATTAAGGGCAGCATTCTAGTTGCCCTTTCATTTTTATAAATAGGCAAATTTATTCCATTCATTTTATTTTCATTATTCCCTCATTATTTGATATTTACCAAGGTTTGAGGTTGTTCTTGGTATGTCCTTTCTCTAGCCTTAAAAAAATGGGTTTTTTAGGATATGATTCTCATAAACTCATTCCATTATTCAAATAAGAATTTCAGTTTTTGATGATGAGTACTTGATAATTCGAATTCTATGAAAATGAAGGCTAGATGCGAGTTGAGGAATGCATTAAATAATGCATGAACTTTCAATTCCCGCTTCATCAAATTATTTCAAAAAACAAAAAATACAAATTTCATTTCAATGGCGGTGTTAAATCAATCACGTTGTTAAACCGAGGGTATGTACCTTCTAAATTAAATGCAAGCTACATGGCATTTGCGCATAATTGTAAAAAAATTTAGACCAAACGGATTTCCCCCCGTTTATCCTATAATTGAATAATATTCAAGCTGATCGATGTTCGCAATTGAAACTAATCCACATGCTTATTTGGCTAATTAGATAGCAGTTTATGGAGTTCAACACTGATGTCTAGACAATTGGTGTTTTATAAATAGTTGCGGTATATCTTAATTTTAGGGAAAATTCTAAAAAGTTCGAACCGAAAAATTCAATTTAATCTATTGTAAGTGACTTATTTTCAAGTTCTTAATGTTTAAAAAATAAGAGGCATACTTTTTAGATGCCTCATATTGCCACTTAGTAGGGTCAACCCGCGGAAGTTCGACCCTTTTTGAGCATTGTGAAGCTGTGGTTAATTTTGATAAAGTTTTGAACAACAAGATGGAGGGACAGTATAGGAAAAAGAAATTATTCGATGACAATCGAAAGTAGGGTGAGAAATATCGTAACCTAATATTTGTTGATATTTTGTAACGGTTTTGTTGCGGTTTATCCTCTCATCTTTTTAGATTAATGCAGATTTTAGCGCCTATATATTTAGGTTGTTAAATTTGAAGGGTTTGAAAGTTAAGCAGGTACCAAATTGCTCTATAATTGGAGTCGTCTTGCTGTACCTGATTATCTCTTTGGGCAATATCTTTTTTTTATCCAACCTCTCCCTTTTAGAGTCCGCCCGGGGAATAAAATCAGCTGCGCAGTACAAAGGTAGCTTTTCTCCGCTTGGAAAGGATTCAAAAATTACCAGACAATTTAAGTGTATCCTTGATGAACGCAAGAAAACCGTGCTTCCTGTTTTGGAAGCTTTTCTTATCGGCGTCATCTTATTTTTGGGGCTTTCGCTTTTAGCCTCTAACCTAAACAGGTATTTTCTTGAGATCAGATACAGGATTGCCGGATCAGTCCCAATTTATATTTCCAACCAGGTCTTTCGGATCTGAGATTTATCTCAATTTTCTTTTATTGACAGGTCCTTCAAATGATGAAGTGACGACGGCCGGTTAATCACCGTGTTTCCTGTCCAAGACGTCCGTCAAATCTTTTTCCTTAAATTTTAATTTAAAGACATGATCCGTATTAAACAGATTTTCTGTTTGTTCCCACTTTTATATATGGGGCTGGAAAGCCATGCCCAAACCTCCCCAAAGCCCATCGGGATCGTTGATCTGATCGATCACGTGACCGCTTTTTCACCTTCACTGGCCGCTGATTCAGCAACAGTTGATATACGTGCCGCCCAGTTAAGAGAGACCGCGGCGAATGCCCTTCCAAATCTGAAGCTTAATTATCAGGCAGATCTGGGCTCAAACAATAATGTTGCAGGGCCATACATGGCCTTTGGTATTGTTCCTTCCAATTCCAGAGGTGTTAGGACTGAAAGCACTACCAAGGCTACACTTACTAATCTTGGTATTGTCTCCCTTGATTGGGAGGTCTATAATTTTGGTGCCTATAAAGCTCAGAATGCAGTCGCCAAATCAGAACTTGTCGTTGAACGATCCAAGTTTGCCCAGCGCCGATACCAGACAAGGGCCATCGCTATTGATGATTACCTGAGTCTACTAAAGCTTCAGGACATGCTATCCATTCAAGCAAGCAATATCAGTCGCAATGAGCAGATCAACCGTTCGATTTTATCCCTTGCCAGAAGCGGTGTGCGTCCGGGTGTGGATACCAGTATCGCAGGGGCCGAACTCTCCAAATCAAGATTGAACTATATTGAAATGGACAATACCTACAGACAGGTTCAGCTCGACATTGCAGCAATCAGCGGGCTAAATCCGGAAAGTATTGTCGCTGACAGTACGATCCTGGATCGGCTAAAATCGCTTGAGGTAAACCTATCGGTAAAGTTGACCGACAGTTCAAGCCATCCGCTGCTTGATTTCTACAAAAGCAATTATCTAAGCAGCGTTGAGAAGGAAAACCTGGTCAAAAAAGCCTATAATCCAAAGGTAAGCCTGCAAGCTGCTGCCTGGTCAAGGGGATCAAGCATTGATGCCAATGATAATTTCAACAGTCTCTCGAATGGCTTGGAATGGCAACGGGAAAATTACCTCGTGGGCGTAGGGATCAGTTATAACTTATTTGATCTGCGCAGGCGTCAGTTGAAGCTTAGGACCCAAAAGGCCAGTAGCAATTTTTACTTAAAGGAACTACAGCAGGAGCGGCTAATGTTATCAAATGCCGCCCTTCAGGCAGGCCTTGAGATCAGTACCGCGCATAAAAGACTCGATGAAATACCAAACCAGCTAAAGGCAGCGGCCGCAGGGTATCGCCAGAAGCTCTCGCTTTATAAGAACGGGCTGACCGACATCATTGAGCTCAATGCAGCCCTGACCATCCTTTACCGTGCAGAAACCGATTTTGTCAACGCAAAATATCTGTACATCCGGGCGCTTTTTCAAAAGGCTATCGCCACCAACCAAGTAGATTCACTGTTAAACACATTAAAATAATAAAGATATGTCAATGGTTACCTCGGCCCTGAAAAAGCCGATTACAACAGTGGTGATCACCGCGAGTTTACTGCTCTTTGCAGTTCTCAGTGCGCTGAAGATCCCAATAGATATTTTCCCCCAGCTTAATTCGCCGACAATATATGTTATTGAATCCTACGGAGGTATGTCTCCACAACAGATGGAGGGCTTCTTCTCCACTCGTCTACAGGATCAGTTTCTTTATGTTAATGGCGTTAAGAATATTACCGCCAAAAACATTCAGGGTTTGACGATGCTAAAGCTGAGTTTTTATGAAAGCACCAATATGGCAGAGGCTTCTGCCCAGGTTGCCTTGCAGGTTAACCGGGCCATGAAGTTCTTCCCTCCAGGCGCTTTGCCTCCGCAGGTGGTCCGCTTTGATGCCTCTTCACTGCCAGTAGGCCAGCTTGTACTCTCGGCCAAATCCCGCAGTCTGAAAGAAATCTATGATATGGCGGCAACGCGTATCAGGCCCATGTTTTCCTCTGTCGCAGGGCTTTCAGCGCCACCGCCATTCGGTGCCAATTCCCGCTCGATTACCATTAGTGTAGATCCGAGCAAATTAAGGAGTTATAATCTGACTCCGGACGAGGTGGTAGGGGCTTTATCCAAGTTCAATGTCATGTCTCCTTCGGGAAATCTAAGGTTGGACAATACCATGATGGTGACCTCTATGAACTCCCTGGTTAAAACGGTCGATGAATTCAACAACATTCCAATAGCTACAAAAAACGGCGTTTCAATATTGGTAAGGGATGTGGCAAGGGTTGCCGATGCAGCGGATGTTACCGTGGATTATGCATTGATCAACGGGAAACGGTCTGTGTATATTCCTGTGGTCAAAACAGCAGACGCCTCGACTTGGTCAGTGGTAAAGTCCTTAAAGGCCAAAATCCCCGAAATGCAGAGCCTCTTGCCGGACGATGTCCACATCTCTTATGAATTTGACCAGTCTGTTGCCGTTATCAACTCGGTAAAAAGCCTGATCACTGAAGGTGGTCTTGGTGCACTATTAACGGGCCTAATGGTGTTGCTATTCCTGCGTGATCTGCGAAGCAGTCTTATCGTGGTGATCACCATTCCGGTATCGATTTTAATTGGGGTGCTTTTACTAGGCATGTTCGGTCAGACCATAAATATCATGACCTTGAGCGGTCTGGCACTTGCAATAGGGATCCTGGTCGATCAGGCAACGGTGACGATCGAAAATATCCATCAGCACCTGGAAATGGGCAAGCCCAAACGCGAAGCCATTTACGATGCCTGTGAAGAAATCGCATTCCCGCTGCTGCTCATCCTGCTGTGTATTCTGGCAGTATTTGCACCATCTTTTATGATGAACGGTATACCAAAGGCGATGTTTTTGCCACTATCCCTTTCGATTGGCTTCACCATGGTTGTCTCTTTCATCGTGGCCCAGACCTTAGTTCCCATTCTATCCAACTGGATGATAAACGAAGAACGTTACCAGCACTATGACCATGGTAAGATCCATGCTCATGCAGGAGAGGCCCTGGACGAGAGGCAAGGAGAGCAGGTAGAAAAGCATCTGCAAAATGAAAAGGATGAACCGGAAAAAAATGATTTCTTTGAAAGGGTGAAGGTGCGGTTTATGGCAATCATCCAGCGGTGGATGCCGATGAAAAAAGGTATTGTCGGGATTTATTTAGTTCTGGTCATTTCTCTTGCAGGACTGGGATTTGTTTTTATTGGAAAGGATATGATGCCAAAGCTCAACAACGGACAGTTCCAGATACGCATCAAAGCGCCGGACGGTACCAGATTAGAGCGCACCGAGGAGAAATTTAAGCAGGTACTTTCCATTATCAATCAGACAGTAGATAACCATATCGCAGTTAGTTCGGGATACGTTGGGCTTATTCCGAGTAGTTACGGAACAAGTAACTTATATATCTTCAATACCGGTACCCATGAGGCTGTGCTTCAGGTGAACCTTGATGAAGATTATAAGGTAAATATGGATGAGCTGAAAGATGCGCTGAGAAAGAACATCGCTTATAAACTTCCTGACCTACGTATCACCTTTGAGCCGATTGACATGACCGAAAAGATTATGAGCCAAGGCGCTGCAACTCCTATTGAGATCAGAGTAGCAGGAAAAGATATGGACCAGATCGAGTCTTACGCTAATAAGGTGCTCTCTAAACTTAAAAAAATAGATTACCTCCGTGATATCCAGATTGCTCAACCCCTGCACATTCCCGTGGTTTCTATTACCCTTGATAGATTAAAGGCGGCGCAGTTTGGGCTGAACGTGGTTGATATCGCAAGGTCAGTTACTGCAAGTACCTCATCCAGCCGATTTACTGAGAAGAACCAATGGCTCGATGAAAAAACCGCCTATACCTACCAGGTACAGGTACAGGTTCCAGAGTATGTCATGAATACAATGGATGAGCTCAAAGAAATTCCTTTGGTTAAAGGGCAGAGCAGTCCGGTACTGGGCGACATCGCTACTTTCAATACCAGTTACCTTCCAGGAGAATATGACCGCTCCGGGCCAAGACGCTTTCTGACCGTGAGCGCAAACATTTATAAAAAGGATCTTGGAACGGCAACTGCTGATGTAGAAAAGGCACTAAAGTCCGTAGGCACGCCTCCTAAGGGACTAACTGCTGAAGTGAAAGGTATGTCGAGCCTGTTGACTGAAACACTATCTTCTCTTCAGGGCGGACTTGCTTTTGCGATATTGGTGATCTTCCTGCTGCTTGCGGCCAATTACCAGTCTTTCAAGCTTTCGCTGACGGTTCTTTCGACCGTTCCTGCTGTAATCCTTGGGTCGCTTACCGCATTATTGCTTACAGGTTCTACGCTTAACCTGCAGAGCTACATGGGGATGATCATGTCCACCGGGGTGTCAGTGGCCAATGCGATACTTATCGTGACCAACGCCGAAAAACTCAGGCTGGATTACAAGGATTCTACCCGGGCGGCAGTGGTGAGTGCCGGGATTCGTTTAAGGCCGATCCTGATGACCAGTTTTGCGATGATAGCCGGGATGATCCCGATGGCCTCTGGGTTGGGCGAATCCGGTGAACAGACCGCGCCGCTCGGCAGGGCTGTTATTGGTGGGCTATTCTTTTCAACCCTTGCCGCGCTCTTCATCCTTCCGCAGGTTTTCGCTTGGGTACAGAAAAAAAGCAGCTTAAAAGAACCAAACCTAATGCCTAGAAAAACAAGAATTTAAAAGATAAACAACATGAAAACCAGATTCATTCCCATCATAATAATTATAAGTACTCTGGCCGCGTGTGGCGGAAACCAGAAGCCCGTGAACATCAGTCCCGAAAAAAACGGCAAGGAAGCCAAATATGAAACCACAAAGGTCGAAGAAGAGGCCCTTTCCAGTTTTACCCGCATTCCCGGGGTGCTCAAGCCTTTCAACCAGGTGAACATTTTTCCCAAGGCCAATGGTTTTGTGAAAGCAATACTGGTCGATTTGGGTTCTAAGGTGACCAAAGGCCAGCTGCTGATGACCCTGGAAGCACCGGAACTCGAATCACAATTGCAATCGGCAAATTCCCGTTACCTGCAGGCACGGGAGACCGCATCGGCGAGCAGTGAGAAATACAGACGTCTGAAAGAAGCAGCAAAAGAGGAAGGTTCGGTATCTCCGCTAGAACTTGATAATGCGCTTTCCAGGATGAAAGGAGATAAGGCCATAGCTGAGGCTGAGCGGTCAAATGTATCCTCCGTACGTACCATGCAGGACTACTTGAAAGTATATGCGCCTTTTGACGGGGTGATCGTTGACAGGAATGTATCACCGGGAGCACTGGTGTCGGCGGGCAAATCTTCGGACCTACCCATGCTGGTATTGCAGGACCTGACCCACATGAGGCTTGAAGTTTCTATACCTGAGGATTATGTAGACAAAGTGGACCTAAGCCAGATGGTCAAGTTCCGCTTCAATGCGCTGCCGGGGGAACAGCGCCAGGCCAAGATCAGCCGGTCTGCAAATTCACTGGGCAACATGCGCCAGGAAATCGTCGAGGTTGACGTGGCCAATAAAGATAACAGGTTGAAGGCCGGCATGTATGCCGAGGTTGAAATCCCGCTTAAATCCGGTGCGACTTCGCTTCTTGTGCCTAATTCTGCTATCGTGCGTTCTACAGAACGGAAGTACGTAGTGGAAATTGCAAATGGTAAAGCCAAGCTCGTTGACATTAAGGAAGGGATGAAGGGAACAGAGATGACCGAGATTTTTGGTTCCATCAAAGCCGGGACAGAGATTATTTCGCCCGCGAACGATGAGATCAAAAGCGGTCAGACGCTATAAAACATTGCCGGGCGGATATTAGCCGCCCGGCAAATCTTTTTATTAGTCAGATAAGAAAAAAGGAAAATATGAAAGATTTAGAATTTAACCATGAGTTTGAAATCGGGGGAAAACACATTTGCATAGATGTCCCAAAGAAAAGATGCAACCAGGTCTACATCGAGGGAGAGCTGGTTGGGACGGTTTGGGAATGTAAAAAACAAGGGGTAATATCCTTTGTATCAAGAGATTTTAAGCTTGCCCCTTACCTGGAAAGCATTGCGGCCGAGTTAAACATTTTTTACAGGACCTCCCTATGAGTGCCTATGCCGGATGGACATTTCAACCTTTTCTGATCTGTTTCCTGTTATTAATGACTGTAAAGGTAAAGGCGCAAGATCAAACTGCCGTCCCCAAGATATCGGTAGGCTTTGTCATGGGCTTTCCGACCGGTAAGACGGCTAAAACTTATGTCAACGGATATGGGGCATCAACAAAGGTGGAATTCAAGGTTTCGGAGCACCTCAACCTAACCGGATCTGCGGGCTATATGACTTTCCGCTACAGGGATGAGGTAAAAAAACGTCTCGATTATTTAGGAGAGCCAACAAGCATGAATGGTGTTGTTCCAATTAAAGTCGGAGCAAAATATTACTTTGAAGGTATCTATTACGCTGCCCTTGAGCTTGGTGCAGCAAATACTCTTGGAGACCGACTCAATACCTCTTTTGCCTACGGACCGACTTTGGGTGCCAGCATTCCAATTTCGAAGCATTATAGTGCAGATCTCGGCCTTCGTTATGAGGGTTGGAAAAGCAGCGGAGGGCAGGTTTCCTTTTTTGGACTTCGTTTGGCTCTGGCAATTTCAGGAACTAAAAAATAATAGGCAAAATATTTAACCTAAAATTTAAATTATGACAGAGAAAAATATTTCACAACCATTTGAAACTTTTGACCATAATAAATCCTCAGCAAAGGGTGGAGATAACGCATATCACCCCGCAAACCAAGATAGAGAGGTTTTATTGCGTTACCTGCTGGAGCGGTTGAACCTGGAAACCGGCCATCTCAATGAGAAGCGAAAATTGAGGAAGTAGGGGCCTTTTTAGACCTTTAAAAAAACATTCGTAGGAATGGCAAATCAGATTTATTATAACCAGGGGCAACCCACAATATGCATGACAAATGGAAAAGATGATATATCTTTTGGAAAATGATGAGGGTATAACCGAAGTATTACAGCTTCTTTTTAACAGTGAGGGGTACGGGGTTTCCGCGTTTTCTTCGGTAAGCTCGTTTATGGCAGGGCTAAGTGATCATGTTGCAGATCTTTTTCTGCTGGATGTTATGCTCCCCGATGGAAACGGCATTGAAGTCTGCAGTTACCTGAAGTCCTTAGAGAAAACCCGGAATGTTCCGATTATCATGATGAGTGCTCATGCGGACCGTTATGACATTAGAAGGGGCTGCGCTGCAGAGAATTTTATTAAAAAGCCTTTCGATATTCACGACCTGCTGCGTTTGGTAGCGAAACATATTTGACCGGTGATAAAGTACGGGTTCTCTCAAGTTTGGTATTCGTGCTCACAATCAGTGTTTCCATGTCAGAGATCCGCTAAGTCGTTCTTACAAGATATATCAACAAAAGCATGCTTGGAATGAAAATAACCACGGTAAGGACTTTGATGAGTGTAGAGGAATGGTAATAACTGCCTTGATTAATAAGTGTATGAGTTTTTTGATAGCGCATAAATGCCAGGATGATGGTCAGTGCGCCTACCCCGACAAGAAGTATTCCTATCCTCTGTGAGTTGCCGGTTTGGTGTACGACGGCTTTGGCCCCAAGAGCGAGAGTGATCTGCTTGATAAAAAGTGAAAACTTTACCACCACAAAACCAAAGCCCATAATTCCTATGCTAGTTCTTATCCAGGCAAGAAAAGTCCGTTCGTTGGCCAGATGGTCACCAGTGTTTGATTTAGGAATGGCTTGTTCTTCTTTTTCCATTATTGATAATATTGGTTGACGGATCACCGCATGCCTGATTAACAAAATTTTATCAATGCTGTTTGGGCGAGTACTGTTTTAATTATGTAGCTTTTCGATAAATTCCCTAGCATTTTTAAATGCGTTACTCCGCACAGCACATACGATGATAGACAATTTTGTCGAACCTTTTGAATTTTAGTGTTGCCGGCATAAGCCATTGATATTTAAACATGACAATAATTTTCGGCGTTTGCGGCCCCGGGTGAAATGGATCCGGCACAACTGATCCTAATCTTTGCATCGTATCGAAATACCAATTTGCACCTTTTAAAGATTCACTGCCGTTTTGGTTTTTACATTAGGGATGAACGATTACCCATCCTTCCGCCGAACGGATGATGATCTCTCCGTTGCCGCTTGGCACATAGCTGATGAAATCGAAGAGATCTGACTTATCGATTTTCCGCTCGCGAACGGTATTCTCGCACTGCGCCAGAATTACGCCCTTTGACTTTAGCAAATTAAGCTGCTCAAGGAACTTTCCATCCTTGCGATAAACCGCCACGCCATCCCCGAAGGCGATAAGCTCAACCTCCAGTTTTCCCTTCAATCTTGGATCCTCCAAAGCATTGTTGATGTTCCTGAGTGTTCCCGAAATATGTTTTTCCTCGGCACTGTTAAGTACATATAGCGCTTTATATGATTTCTTTTTTGCAACAGCACCCGTAAACGGTTTTTTTGTCTCCTGTGCAGATACATTGGTGGTGATGACCATCATGATGACAAGCTGGAGTAAGATCAGTAATTTTTTCATGTTTCTATTTTTTCTGTTTTATAGGTGCGTGCTGTTCAGCCATGTCAATAAAGGGACCATATTTATGCTGCTTTTCGCTAAAGTGATCTGCATATGGCCCGAAGGGATAATCTATTGGCTTTGTGTACAGGTTTTTATAGTCGTTTTTGGAATCCAGGTGCGGTCTGGGCTGCGCATTCACAAATGCAGCTACGTCCCAGGCTTCCGCATCCGTTAAGTTCGGATCTTTGTAGGTGGCGCCATAAGGCATGTTGTTTTTGACAAATCCTGCAAAATTTCCAAGCCTGAACATTCCTGCACCATCGTTATAGCTGTCCCTGCCCCAAAGGGGAGGGTACATATATCCTTTTCCATCAGGTGAGGCAACGCCTTTGCCCGTTTCTCCATGACAGCTGCTGCATTTGGAGGCATATACCATTTTCCCCTTCAGGGGATCTGCAGGCACATCCAGATATGGGATTTTTTTTACCGAATTATCCGCAATGGAATGTGCGGCATCCTGTTTTTTTCCAACCCATTTTAAATAGGCCAACATGGCGACCATTTCCCTGGAATTTCTTCCCGGAGCTTTGCCGTTCATGCTTCGCTCGAAGCACTCATTAATCCGTTCAAAGGCTTCTTCCTTTCTACCGCTTCTTGCGCTCATTTTTGGAAAACCTGCATAAAAGATGGAGAAATTATTCGCAAAGGGCCTGGTTCCTGCATCCAAGTGGCAGTTCTGACAATTCATACCATTAGTCAGCTTTCCTACGATACCCTGCGGCCCTAAATAGTATGCCGTACGGACAATCAAATCCCGGCCATACCTGATCAGATCCGCATCAGCTTTGCCCTGAAGCTGCATCGTATCAGGCGCCTTCCAATATTCGGGTTTAGCAACACGGCGCTCTAAAGGTTTTATTTGATTCTTTTGAATGGATGGATTAGGCTTATCCGCATAGAAACTTTTTGGAAGATGAAATCCGCTGAGTGCTAAAACAAGAGAAAACATGATCACAACGAATAGAAATGACGTCCATACGAGATATTTTCCAAACCGGGCAAATACCTGCAGTTTATCCTCGTTGTTTCTTTCTGTTTTCACACTTTTAAAATATTAATTCTGAAAATCCTTAATGGCCTCACCAATATCAAGCACCTTTTGCTTGCCATCAATAACGGATGCAATCAGTGAGCTTGCAGCCGCACTTCTGTATCCACCGGCGCAGTGTACTGCTACGGGTTGCTCCAGCGGAATTTCGTTTACCCTTTCCCTTAAATTTCCCAGTGGAATATTTATGCTGTTCTCAAAAATACTGTTTTCCATACGCTCTGTCTTGTTCCTCACATCCACAATGGTATATCCATTTTGGTTCTCTTTAAAATTTTGGATATCGATAATCTCATCCGGGACAGTTTCTACTGCGTTTATAAAACCGCCGGCAAGCTGCGTTTCATACCCGATGGATGCGGTCCTCGCGATAAGACTATGCAATGTAGCAAGATTTTCTGCCATAAGATAATAAGGCTCTTCAGGCTTCACAATGCTGCCCAGCCAGGTTTCAAATTTGTTTCCATCCATGATATTTACAGCGCCTTCTATATGTCCCTTCTTAAAAACATCTTCCCTTCGCGTATCGATAATTAGGGCATTTGGTTTTAAGTTTTCACCGGATTCCATGATCTGAACCGCACTTACCGAATCTTCAAACGGTGCTGCGCCTTTCTTGTTCAAGGCCACATCAAAAGGGAAGTAAAATGGAATGAATGGCTGGTTTTCATTTAATGCGCTCACAAAATCGGCCTCAGTCATTTCCTGCAGTGACCAGTTACTTCTTTTTTCAGCACCAATGGTACTGCTATTGGCCTCGCTCAACGCTTTTCCGCAGAGCGTACCTGCCCCGTGTGCCGGATACAGAATCACTTCATCTGAGAGTTTCATCAGTTTGTCCCTTAATGAATGGTACATTTGGGCGGCAAGGAAATTGCGTTCCGCCATTGAATCACCTCCGCTTTCCCTTAAATCCGGCCTTCCGCAGTCACCGATAAAAAGGGTATCTCCGGAAAATAGCGCTTTTTGTTTCCCATCGTGTTCGAGCAAAATACTGATACTATCCGGAGAGTGCCCCGGGGTGTTGATTGCCCTTAAGGTGATCTTTCCCAGGGTTATCGTCTGGTCTTCATCAAATGGGGAAAACAGGTAGGACGGCGTATTGAGTTTGCTGCAATATATTGTTGCGCCGGTCTTATGATGGATTTCAAGATGAGCACTCACAAAATCCGCATGGGGATGTGTCTCAATTACACCAATGATTTTAGCCTGGTGTCTTTCGGCAAAATGGTAATATGCAGACGGATCCCTGGAGGGATCGATCAATATGATTTCATTCCGGCATTCGCTCAGTACCGCATAGCTGTAATGGGAGAGGTGCTTGTCTTCAAATTGTTCTATTTTCATGTGTTTTTATTTTTGATTAATGTGTTTAACGGTATGATTCCTGCCTTTGCCAGGTTTACATCAAATTTACCCTTTAGCGGTTCTTCGCACTGTAACTTTTGTCACAGCGCCCCAAAATCTTCTCAGCAGTTTCTGCCTGCACTTTCATCATATTTGATCGGAGAGAGGATATGGAGCAAAAGGGTCCTGGCATAGCGGTAGTTGAAGGTGAACAGTAGGATGACCGGAGAAATAGTGGTTGCGATGATTGCCCACTGCTCTTCTTCGCCAAAGATCATGAATGCCAGAATGCCCGCATTGACAAGTTCTGCGACAATGAAAACATAGCTCACATACATCGCTCCGATAAAGAAGCCCGGCTCTATCTCATAGTTCAGGTTGCAGCAGGCAAATTTTTTATTCATCTGATCATATTTCCAATGGAACATGGAATGGGTATATAATTTTCCCTTTCGGCACCTGGGACATCTATGGTCTATTATAGCCCTTAGTTTGCTCATCAGATTCTATTTTATTAATGAGGGAGCTTGCTTTTCATCGCTCCGTATAGATAGGTGCCCAGGAGCGCACCAAGGATGACCACCGCCATACCGGCATATCCGCTCCCAAGGTTGACGAACATGGGGCCGGGACAGGCGCCGGTGAGTGCCCAGCCCAGGCCGAAAATGGTGCCGCCTAGTAGGTATTTTATATAGGCCTTGTCCTTATCGTGGAAGACAATCGGATTTCCGGCCAGATCCTTGGCTTTGAATTTTTTGATCAGCCATACTGCAATTACGCCAAGTACAACGGCCGTACCAATAATTCCATACATATGGAAAGACCGGAAACGGAACATTTCCTGAATCCTGTACCAGGAAACAGCCTCAGACTTGGTCATAATGATTCCGAAAAGTATTCCGGCAAGAATATATTTTATGAATTTCATGTTTTATAGATTTAAAAGATAAGGGGCATGATGAGGAAAGTCATGATCAGGCCACCAACAAAGAAACCGATTACGGCTACTAGTGATGGTACTTGCAGATTCGAAAGCCCGGATATGGCGTGACCAGAAGTACAACCGCCTGCATAACGAGATCCAAAACCGACTAATAAACCACCGATGAGTAAAATAGCCAGCGTTTTTAAATCTTTCATTGCTTCCAGTGAAAACAGGCCGGTTGGATTTAACCCACCATCGAACTTAATGCCCAATTGATTTAAATCGGAGATTGTGGCGGATGATAATTTTACGGGAGATGGACTGCTAAGGTAATTTGTAGCAACAAATCCACCTATTACCGAGCCGATAAGGAACATGAGGTTCCAGGTCTGGTCTTTCCATTTAAAATCAAAAAATTTTACTTTCCTGCCTGCTCCGGCTATGCTGCACATCGTTCGCAGGTTTGATGAAAAGCCAAAGGACTTTCCGAAAAAAAGTAGGATGAGCATAATGAGTACGATCATGCTGCCCGAGAAATACCAAGGCCAGGGTTGTTTAATAAAATCAATCATGTTTTTTAAATGAAATGTTAATATGGGTGTTTTTGTTGTTGTTAAAAGGTAATGCCTGTGGCGGTTTGAGCAAGTAAGTGCTGAATCATTTTAGCAAACTGCCATCCCGAAGAAATCCGGCCGGCAGCGTTGAATAGATCAATATTTCTTGAATATATTTCTTCATTTTGGCCAGGTACCGATACCTCCAACCAGGTTGAATGCTTCCACCCCAAGTTTTCTCATCTCCGATACCGCTGAGGAGGAACGCTTTCCACTTCTGCAATAGAGGAAATACCGCTTGGCCTTATCCAGCTTTGCAAGTTCTAAAGAAAAGGCAGAACCCAGGAAATCGATATATATGGCTGAAGGAAGCGCGCCTGGGGCATATTCAGGCTTTGTCCTTACATCTAAGAGGACTGCGTCACTGCTTTTTGTAAATTCGTTTTTGAAGTGGTAGCCATCGAGGTTGTACGCACCTTTTGAAAAAAAACTGCTGATCATTTGAAGTAGTTTATTCATTGTATTTATTCGTTTCTTATTGCTCTGTATTTTTTTTAAAGCTGCAGAACAGAAAATCCTGCGTGCTTTGCATTGGGGTAGTGTGCTCTTGCGGCCTGCACTCTATTTCGGTAAACCCTTCTCTAAATATCTCGCGCAGCGTTCTTTCACTGTATCTTGAAACGGGCAGGCCACTGCATTTTTCTGGTCCGGTGAGCGAAAAAGTCGCCATGACCAAGTATTCTCCGGTAAACTGACCTGCCGTGTTTGCATAACTATGGATTTCCTCTGATGAATGAAGGAAATGAAAAGTGGCCCGGTCATGCCAGACTGCATAACTTCTTTGCGGCACAAAATCCCTGATGTCTGTCTCGATCCAGTGTATCCTGCCAGACAGTTCTCCAAGCCTTGCCTTTGCCTTTTCCAATGCCCGGGAAGATATATCCACTACGGTAATATCGCTGTAGCCTTCCTGAAGCAAAAAATCCACAAGCAGACTGTCTCCCCCGCCAATATCGATTATCGGAGCAGATTTATCCAGATTGAACCCCGTTATCATCTCCATTGAAACTGTGGGGTAGACCTGCGTCCAGCTGACCTGGTCAGGACTTTTTTCTAAATACACCTTTTCCCAGTGCGATTTTTTCTCATTTTTCATATCCCTTTTATATTAAGGTACTTGGACATACAAATGCTGTAGTCGGAATACATCCGTTTTCCTGTATGGCCTTAAAACCACCAGCCACATCGATGAGGTTGTGGTACCCGCGTGAGCGCATGATGGAATTGAAAATAACAGAACGGTAACCACCTGCGCAGTGAACAAAGTAGGTCTTGGTTTTATCGACGGTGCCGAGGTTTTCGTTGATATAATCCAGTGGAAGGTTGACAGCACCCTCGACATGCTCGCTTAAGTATTCCTTTGTTTTTCTGACGTCCAGAATATTTACCTCCGCTTTTTTGCCGATTTCGGCCAGCCGGGCTACACAAACCGATTTTATCTCGTCGGTTTCCTGACCAGCTTTTTTCCAGGCAACGACGCCGCCATCTAGGTAACCTACTGCACCATCAAATCCTACTCTTGATAAACGGGTGAGCACTTCTTCAATTCTACCCTCATCTGTAATAAGTAAAATAGGATGTTTAATGTCCGGGATTAAAGTTCCTACCCAGGGGGCGAAATTTCCATCGATGCCAATATTTACCGAGTTTGGGAGAAAGCCTTTTATAAAATCCTCTGGAGCTCTTGTGTCGAGAATTACCGCTCCTGTTTCATTTGCAACCCGCTCAAAAGCATCGGGGTTAAGGGCTTGCATGCCTCGTTCTATCACTTTGTTAAAACTATCATATCCATGGATGTTCATCATGACGTTTTCAGGAAAATATGCAGGAGGCGGTAAAAGACCATCAGTAACCTCTTTAATGAATTCGTCTTTGGACATGCCTGCCCTTAGCGCATAATTGGTCTTCTTTTGATTTCCCAAAAGATCGGTGGTCTCTTTGCTCATATTTTTTCCGCATGCGCTACCCGCACCATGTGCAGGATAAACCATAATATCATCGCTTAAAGGCATGATCTTATTGCGTAAAGAATCAAAGAGATAACCTGCTAGCATCTCACTTGTAAGCTCACTGACCGGTTTCTGTGCCAGATCGGGTCTTCCCACATCGCCTATAAAAAGCGTATCGCCGGAGAACAGTGCTATTTCCTTTCCTTGCTCATCGCTAACCAGGAAACAGGTGCTTTCCATGGTATGTCCTGGGGTGTGCAACACTTTAATCTTTGCCCCACCAAGTCGCAACACTTCTCCGTCTTTCGCACCGTAAAAATCAAAGTCGGGTTTTGCATTCGGCCCGTAAACGATTTCTGCGCCGCTTTCTTTAGCCAGATCAATGTGTCCGGATACAAAATCGGCATGGAAATGTGTTTCGAGCACGTATTTTATTTTTGCGTTGTTCTTCCGTGCACGTTCCATATACGGACTAACCTCTCGAAGCGGATCGATAATGGCCGACTCTCCGTTGCTTTCTATATAATAGGCACCTTGTGCCAGACATCCGGTGTAAATTTGTTCTATAATCATGATGATTAAATTAGTATGTCAAAATTAATCCTTAACGATATGGTCGTTGGTGACTTTTGTCACACAAGGAGTTTGTTTCTGAAGGTTACTTAAATATTACCTCTTTTAGAATGATGTAGCAACCCATAACCAGTACAAACCACCCGAAACCTTTCTTCAGTTTTCCTCCATCTATTTTTTTGTTTATCATTCCACCTACCACGATACCGGCGATGGCAACGGTAGTAATTTTGGCGAGAAAGATCCAGTCGATATGGAAATGTCCAAGATCGCCGGTGAAACCGATGAGCGAATTAAGCGCTATGATGAAAAGTGAAGTACCTACGGCCTCTTTCATGGGTAAGCCCACTAAAATAACAAGTGTAGGAATAAGTAGAAAGCCACCACCAGCACCCAAAAAACCAGTAGCGAGGCCGATGGCAATGCCGTATAAAAACAGTTTACCGATGTGAAGTGGGGGTTTTTCTATTCGGGTGCTGCTTTCTGCTCTTGCACCTTTAATCATCGCTGTTGCAGCCGCTACCATCAAAACTGCAAAGAGTACCATCATGAGCATGTTTTCTGTTAACTCAAAATCGCCGATTTTTATTATTATCTTGGGTATAAGGGGGATAATGAATTTGCGGGTTAAGAATACAGTTGAGATGGATGCACTACCAAACAGCAAAGCTGTTTTAATATTCACCAGCCCACGCTTAAAATTCCCGACTGTACCTGCTAAACTTGTAGAGCCAACGATGAACAATGAATAAGAAGTAGCCAATAGCGGATTAACCCCAAATAGGTAAACCAGTACCGGCATGGTGAGGATAGAACCGCCACCGCCGATCAATCCAAGCGAAATTCCAATTAAGGCAGATGCAACGTATGCAATGATTTCCATTTCTGTTATTTTTTAACAAAAATCGAGTTATCATCTACCAATGTTGGTGACTTTTGTCACACTCATTATATTTTCAAGAAGTGATGCCTTTCGCAGTAAAAATAACTTTATTCTTTTTATGGGCTTAGGCTAAATATTCGATGTAATTACGGTACATCTTAATTTCTCCTGCCTGCTCCATTTTCTTAAGCAGCCTTGAAATTACTTCCCGGGAGGTGTTCAAATCAGATGCAATTTCACTGTGGGTAAGGTGCAGTTCTTTTGTGTTTAAATCTCCAGCTTGCTTTTTCAGGTAAAAGGCCAGCCGCTCATCCATTGCCTTAAAGGCGATATTATCGATGACAAAGAGGAGTTCTTCAAAGCGCATACGGTATGTTTCAATGACAAAGTAATACCATGTTCTGTAATCCCGCATCAGCTTATCCATCAGGGCAATCGGAATCATGAGTACCTTGGTCTGTTCAATGGCCTTTGCCATTACCTGACTGGTTTCCTGTTTGGTTGCGCATATCATGGAAAGTGCACACGCATTTCCTGGCTGGAGATAATACATAAAGAATTCCTGTCCATCTTCTCCCTCCCTGTAGAGCTTTACCATGCCTTCTACGATAAGCACCGTGGAGCGCATATTCTGCCCAGTTTGCATGAGCATATCACCTCCCTGAAAATCCCTAAGCGTCGCATTCTCGATAAGGATGGTCTTAAGGGCAGGTTCAAACTGGGGAAAAAGTCTTTCGATGTATTCCGCAATGGTCATATCTTTCATTTTAGCTGTTTTGGATTTTAAAGATAACTATACTGCAGGCCTGCGCCAAAATTCTTTAAAATATTGGAATACATTTTTTGGATATAGAATAAAGGGTATAATAAATTTACAAAGAAACTCTCTATGGTTCCCTAATTAAAACATGCAGCGCGTTTTTTCCAAAGTAAACCTAACACTTCGTCCAGGGATAAAGCTGACAAAAATCACATATTGTTTTTTATTTTTTATCCCTTGTTAATCTTTATGTTTTTTGATCGACCCGGAAAGAAATAGCCCGATCAGTGCGACTTTTTAAAGGTACCACCATAACTATGAATCGTAACAATGAGGTCATAATTAGCTTCTGAGGCGTGGCTTACTAGTCTTTGGGCATTTAATTTTATATATTGAATTAAAGTGGCTCAAACGCTTGCTGGCTTAAGACTTATTGTTATCCAAATAGGATCAGTGGGGATCTGCTTTTTAAAGGGTCCCCACTTTATGGACTACTTGGGGCAATTTCCTGATGGCGGCTAATATATTTTTTTACTTTGCGGTTTTTCAGTTTCTGCCTATGTTCCCAACCCTGACCCATCTTATTGAATACCTATTTGGAATATATATTCCGCTTCCCGTTCAGACTTTCGGTTTCTTTGTGGCCCTGGCATTTATTTCTGGTTACCTGCTGTTTTCTGCTGAGCTTAAAAGAAAGGAGGCTGCAGGACATATAGCACCTGTTGAGATTATTATACAGCCTAAGAAGAAGATTTTGTTATGGGAATGGATAACCAATGGATTTTTAGGTTTTCTTATCGGGTATAAACTGGTTTATGCTGCAGGGAACTATGCTGCTTTTGCTGCTGAACCTGGACAAATCATCTTCTCGCCAAGGGGAAGCTTACCGGGAGGGTTGCTGCTTTGCGCAATTCTTCTTTTTACCGTCTACCTTAAAAAACGCAGGCTTTCTCTGTCGGACCATAGGCCGGTTCATATTTTAAGGCACCCTTACCAGATTATGCCTGAGCTGATCACCTGGCCTGCCCTGTTCCAGGCCATTATCAAGATCGACAGAAATTCACTGGCCAGCTTAGAGTTAAATCAACCGGTTAAGATTACCCTGCCGGATCTGCCAGGTAAAACGTTATATGGGAAAGTAGATTTTATTGAACCTACCCTTCAGCAAGGTGACAAAACGGTTAGCGCAAGGGTTTATCTGGACAATATGGAACATCAGCTGAAGGTAAACAGTCTAATCAATGCCTCAATAGAGACGGGAAAATCCAAAGAGCTTTGGATACCGAGGTCTGCTCTGCAGGATCTTGGGCAGACAAAAATAATCTGGCTAAAAAAAGGCAGCTTATACTATGCACATAGTGTAAATATTGGGACTTTCAAAGGGAACGAAATACAGATAACAAGAGGCCTTTCCGCAACCGATACCCTGGCAGTAGATGCAGGGTATTTAACAGACAGTGAGAGTTTCATCAAAACAAAGGGTCATGAATAACATAAAAAGAATTAACCTGAAAAGGATCTGTGCCTTACTGATTATTGTGCTTTCAGTAAGTATATTTAACAGCTGCAAACAAAAAGCAGAGCCGGCGGCAAAAGCAAAAAGCAAATTTTACTATACCTGTTCCATGCATCCACAGATACATGAAGACCATCCCGGCAACTGTCCGATCTGTGGCATGAAACTGATCAAGGTCGAACTTACTGGATCAGGAAATTCTGCCACGGAAAAAATAACATTGACAGCAAGCCAGATTCAGTTGGCAGGCATAACAGTTGATACGGTAAGGGAAGAAAATACAGGGGGCGAAAAACTTCTGACCGGAACAGTTGCCACGGACGAAAGTAAGGCGGAAGAGATCAGTGCAAGAGTGGCCGGACGCATACAGCGTTTATTTGTTAGGTCCGTTGGAGAAAAAATAACAATAGGTCAGGCAGTGTATTCCATTTATAGCGAAGACCTGTTATCAGCCGAAAAAGAATACCTTTTGGCCAGGCAGCAGCAGAAGGTATTAAATAATCCTGACGTCGATTATGAGGCCATGATCAAGACAGTAGAGCACAAGTTATTGTTATGGGGCCTGAACTCCGCCCAGATCAGAAATCTTTCTTCTTTGTCCAAAACTTCGGCCACTGTTACCATATACAGCAAGGTTAACGGAACGGTAAGCGATATCGCCATCCACGAAGGTGATTACGTAACTGAGGGGATGGCTATATTAAAAACGCAAGGGTTGAACAGTCTATGGATAGAGGCGCAGTTATATGCCGGCGAAAGCGGAAACTATAAGGAAAATGACATGGTGAACGTTTCTTTTCCGGACCTGAACGGACAGGTTATTAAAGGTAAGGTCGGATTTTTAAATCCTGAAATATCAGATGACTCGAAGGTTGCGCTAATCAGGATTGTGGTTCCAAATACGCAGGGGCTGATCAGGCCGGGGATGTTGGCATACGTTTCTATTGATAATGGAAGACAGAATGCTGTTGCTGTGCCCACTTCTTCAATACTCGCAGGAGGTAAAGGCAATAAGGTATGGATCAAAAATAGTGATGGAAGTTTTTCTGGAAGAAAGGTCAGTACCGGAGCAGGGAACGGGGGGTATGTGCAGGTAGTGTCCGGCATTTCACCAGGTGAAATGGTGGTCACCAGTGGAGCCTACCTGTTGGAGAGTGAATCGATATTTAAAAATGGAGGGTAAGGTTATGATTTGGTGCGTCATATCCTTATGGATAAATACCCATGGGAAGTAAAATTTGGCATAGTATGTAACTTGATTGCGGTAAATACTGTCTGGAATTTGGTGAAAAGCAAATTCAGCATTTGACAGCTCGGAGTCGGCGAAACAAAATTACTTTTCGAGGGGCCAGAAAATATTGAAACAAGTTCAATGTCAGAAATTTGAGATGATTTTCTAATATAATTATATAAAAGATATGGAAAATTATATAAATTTAATTTCGCATCTTTATATAGATTTGTAGTCTGATGAAAACCAAAGCCATCTTTCTTTTAGTGATTTTTCTGCTCAACACTGTTGTTGGCTTTGCCTGTGCAGTTGGAATGGAAAGAGATAATCATGGAGAAAGTGATGTACATGTTTCCTCTAAAAAGAATAATCACAAACATGATCATCAGCATAAAGGGGCACATGTGCATAAACACAGCGCTTCAAATGGACCGAATCTTTCAAAAGAAGAACCCTGTTGCAAGACTCTGGTCAACGACCTTGTGGTTCAGGGGAAGCTTGTTCCCCAAAGCGTTAAAAACCAGGTTATCCTACCTGTTCTATTGCTTCCAGATTATCATTACAATTTTTTAATTCCTTCTGTCAAACTGGTTCTCAAAAAGAGTGTTTACGCCGGACAGCGGGAGCGGCCACCCAATAGGGACATCCGGATAACCATCAATAGCTTTCAGATATAAGATTTCACCACGAATTACCAATAGAGCCCGTGTTACATTGACATGGTGCCTGACTTTCGCGCGGACAAAACTCCTGCGGAAATAGCGTAAACATTTAATCTTAAAATCATGAAAAAAATATTTCTTCTGGTTGTCCTATTGGCAATCGTTTTCACTGGCCGCGTCCTTGCGCAAAATAGCCAGACACAGTCACTTTTAACTTCTTATTACGATATCAAAAATGCATTGATAAATGCAGATGCGACAGTCGCCGCCTCAAAAGCCGCTGAGTTTTCCAAAGAGTTGGTCAATATGGACATGAAATCAATGGCAGAAGCCGATATGAATATATTTATGGGTTTGAAGGATAAGCTTGCCTTTGATGCCAAACACATATTGGAGAGTAAGGATATTGCCCATCAGAGAGAACATTTCGCAACTTTTTCTGCCAATCTTTTTAAACTGGCGAAAGCGGTTAAACTCACCAAAGCGCCTGTTTATTATGCCTACTGTCCAATGAAAAAGAGCTATTGGCTTTCTGATAACGCTGGCATCAAAAACCCTTATTTCGGTAAGCAGATGCTGACCTGTGGTGCAGTAAAAGAGACTATCAAATAATTCATATTGTTATTGAACGGACATTTAGCATTGAGATGTTTTGGTCCGTTCAATATAGCTGTGCAAATATTCTACATACAGCTCGAAATAATTTATTCAAAATATATCAATAACAATGAAAACATTAATATATAGCCTTCTGGGCCCACTATTTTTCCTTGCCGCCTGTACAAATGGCAAAAATGAAAAGCAAGATTCTGCTGTAGCGGATTCCACGACCAAAAATGTTTCTAGGGAAACCAATAAGGTAAAAAAAAACCAAACGGCTGCGCTTTTATCCGGCTATCTGAAACTGAAAAATGCCCTTACCACGGACGATGATAAACAAGCTGCTGCCGCAGGCAGTGAAATGGTCGCAGGGTTCGCCAGTTTTGATGAAAAATCATTGACCTCGGAGCAGGCCAGGGCATATAGCGATATTCGGGATGATGCCAAGGAGCACGCAGAGCATATCGGTTCCAATGCAGGCAATATTGCCCATCAACGTGAGCATTTCGATATGCTGAGCAAAGACATGTACGATATGATCAAGCTCCTTGGCACTGACAAGCCCCTGTATGTTGACCGTTGTCCCATGTACAACAACAACAAGGGTGCGATTTGGGTGAGTGAGGTAAAGGAGATCAAAAACCCTTACCTTGGAAAAACGATGCCGACCTGTGGTACTGTTAAGGAAGAACTGAAATAGCACAAAAATGACGGGCATAAAGAAAATCTTTCTTGGGCTATTAGTTATCTTCCTGCTTATGCAGATCTTACAGCCTGCACGCAATAAAAGCGCGCAGGTTATGCCTCAGGATATATCCACACTTGTTCCTGTGCCTGATGATGTACAGGGTATACTTAAAAAATCATGTTATGACTGTCATAGCAACAACACAGAATATCCATGGTATGCCTATGTTCAGCCGCTTCACTGGTACCTTAACAGTCACATACGATCGGGAAAAGAGGAGCTAAACTTTAATGAATTCGCCGGCTATACCTTGCGAAGGCGTCAGAACAAACTTCGGGCCATAGAAAATAGCTTAAAAGATGGTACAATGCCGCTTTCTTCTTATATCATGATCCACAGAAATGCAATATTAGATCCGAGGGAAAAGTCGATACTCATAAAGTGGGTACAGGATTCAAGGGATAGTTTGACCAGAAAGAATCTCACTGCTCTTTAAATTAACAAAGAAATGAAAAATATATTAACAGTCTTTTTATTGATACTCTATTCTGTGGTTTCCGCCCAGGATATGAAGGGAATGAAAACGGACAAGAACGGCAGTGCTGGTCAGTCCAGGGTGATCTATACCTGTGTGATGCACCCGGAAATACAATCGGAAAAACCCGGGAACTGTCCAAAGTGCGGAATGAAGCTTATCCTGCAGAAAGGTAAAGCGGATAAGGCAAAGACAGCTGATCTACTCAATAAGAAACAGGAAGCAAAAAAGGGGGCTATGGAAGTCATGAAAATGCCGGCAGAAAAATTGGAAAGTAAGCCGAAACCAGAATCAGTAACCTATACCTGCCCAATGCACCCCGAGATCCATGATTCCAAACCTGGCAACTGTCCCAAATGTGGGATGAAGCTTGTTAAGGAAAAGCCCAAGGCTAACCCTGAGAAGAATGGGGAAATAAAGGAAAGTTCCAAAAAGAGTGAGGATATGGGTGATATGGCGGGCATGGCAATGGATGATAACGGTTCTGACATGGAAAATATCAAAACTGCAAAGGCTAATTTGGGCCCGATTAGAACCGTTTCGAATAAATTTCCGCCACGCACCGTGCGTTATGATCTTTACATAGCCGATACAACGGTAACTTATGGAAAAAAATCAAAGCGGGCAATTGCGGTAAACGGACAGATTCCTATGCCGACACTGACCTTTACGCAAGGCGATACCGCACTGATCTACGTGCATAATAATCTTGACGAGGAAACCGCACTGCACTGGCACGGACTTTTTCTTCCGAACAAGATGGACGGTGTTCCTTTTCTGACCCAAATGCCGATCAAACCGCACGCTACTTACATCTATAAGTTCCCCATCGTCCAGCATGGAACGCACTGGTACCACAGCCATAGCGGCCTTCAGGAACAGATAGGTATGTATGGGGCATTTATCATGAACAAACGTACGGAGTGGGATATTCCAACCCTTCCAGTAGTCATTAGCGAATGGACAGATATGAAGCCCGAGGAGGTTCATAGAAGCCTGAAAAATGCCAACGACTGGTTTGCAATCAAAAAAGGGACTACCCAGAGTTATGCAGAAGCGATCAGGACCGGACATTTTAAAACAAAGGTAGCCAATGAATGGAAGCGCATGAATGCCATGGATGTGAGCGATGTGTATTATGAAGCCTTTCTCATCAATGGGAAAAATCAGAACGAACAGCCGCAGTTCAAGGCTGGGGACAAGGTAAGATTGCGTATTGCAAATGGGGGTGCCTCAGATTATTTCTGGCTTAAATATGCAGGGGGCAAGATTACCGTTGTGGCGACTGATGGAAATGATGTGGAGCCTGTAGAGGTCGACAGGCTGATTATAGCGGTTTCCGAAACCTATGATGTAGTGGTCACGATTCCGGAAAATAAGAGCTATGAATTTTTGGTCACTCCTGAAGACCGTACGGGATCAGCATCGCTATGGCTGGGCAAGGGAGAAAAGGTGCATGCAGAGAAAATGCCCAAACTGAAATATTTTGCCGGAATGAAGATGATGAACGATATGATGGATATGAGCGGCAATATGGTACAGATGGAAGGCATGAAGATGCAGAACCAGCTTATGGATATGAATACGGTGATGTACCCGGAGGTAACCGGTGAAGAAAATCCGAAAACAGAGAAAAAAATGAAAGGGATGCCGGGTATGCAGATGTCTGTTGACAAGACCATGGCAGGGATGAATATGGAGGCAGAAACCGCCGATATCGTTACTCTGAACTATAATATGCTTCGAGATCCAAAGAAAACAACCCTGCCGAAAGGCCCATGGAAGGAACTCAAGTTTGACCTTACGGGAAATATGAACCGTTACGTCTGGACGCTGGATAACAAAACTGTTTCTGAAAGCGATAAGATACTGATAAAAAAGGGCGAAAATGTTAGGATAATCCTTTACAACAACAGTATGATGCGCCATCCTATGCACCTTCACGGCCATGACTTCAGGGTAATTAACCGGCAGGGAGAATATGCCCCAATGAAGAACATTATCGACATCATGCCCATGGAGCGGGATACCCTTGAATTTGCAGCAACAGAGCCAGGAGGCGACTGGTTCTTCCACTGCCATATTCTCTACCATATGATGAGCGGTATGGGAAGGGTATTCAGTTATGAGAATTCTCCGCCTAATCCCGAAATTCCGGACCCCAAGCTGGCACAGCGAAAACTTTTCAGTGATGACAGGGCATTTCATCCAATGGCACGGGTTGGGATTGAAACAAACGGAAGTGATGGTGAGTTTATGCTCGCCAATACCCGTTACCGCTTTACCACTGAATGGCGGATTGGGTTTGACAAGGAAATGGGCTATGAAAGTGAAAGTCATTTTGGAAGATATATCGGGCGAAACCAATGGCTATTGCCCTATGTCGGATGGGATTTTAGAAAAAGAACGGTTGATCCCTTGGACAAGAATGTTTTCGGGCAATCACTTTCGCCGGGAAACAATCTTTTCGGGCAGGGAAATACCAAAAATTTCAGGCAGGTATTTCATTTGGGAGTTCAATATACCCTACCGCTGTTGATCGTTGCAGATGCTTCCCTCGATCACAAGGGGAATGTCAGGTTTCAGCTGATGAGGGAAGATATCCCTGTTTCCAAAAGACTGCGCTTCCAGTTTATGGTCAATACCGATAAGGAATATATGGCCGGATTCAGGTACATCGTTACGAAGTACTTTGGGCTTTCAACACATTACGACAGTGATATGGGCTATGGCGCCGGATTGACATTAAGCTACTAACAAATCAAAAACATGGAACACACCTATAAAATAACCGGAATGAGCTGTCAGGGCTGTCGGAGCAAAGTTGAAAATGTGCTGAATGCGATTGATGGCGTTTCTGCACAGGTAACCCTTGAACCTGCTGAAGCCGTCATAACTATGCAAGAACATATCCCCATAGAAAAGCTGCAGGAGGCTCTTTTTGCCGCCGGACATTACGGTATTGAAATGGCAGTTCAGAGAAAACATGTTCTAAATTCGTCAGAACATCATAATCAGGATCATTCAGCCAATGAGCAAAGTCCCGCGGCTCAAAATGATGATAAAAATGAAGAGGGAGGCCTGTTTTATTGTCCTATGCACTGTGAAAGTCAGAAGACTTATGATAAGCCAGGTCATTGCCCTGTATGCGGGATGGACCTGGTAAAACAGCCTGCCAAGAAACAGGCATCTCAATTTACCTGCCCCATGCATCCCGAGATTATCAGGGACAAACCAGGATCATGTCCGCTCTGCGGCATGGACCTGGTACCTACAGGTACAAACCTTGAAGAAGAAGATAAAACTTATGAAACCCTGCTCAAAAAATTCCAGATAGCAGCAGTTTTTACCATACCCATTTTTGTTATAGCCATGACTGAAATGATTCCAAATAATCCTTTGTTTGATCTATTGGAACTTAAATACTGGAATTGGGTTCAGTTTTTTCTTTCTATTCCGGTGGTCTTTTATGCAACCTGGATGTTCTTTCAGCGGGCATGGCAATCTATAATAACCTGGAAACTGAACATGTTTACACTGATTGGGATTGGTGCCGGGGTTGCCTGGGGCTTCAGTATTGTTGCCCTTCTATTCCCCGGAGTTTTTCCTGATCAGTTTAAAACACATCATGGCACCGTTTTCGTTTATTTTGAGGCGGCAACCGTGATTCTTACGCTGGTACTGCTCGGTCAGCTTTTGGAAGCCCGGGCGCATGGCAAAACCAACAGCGCCATTAAGGAGCTGTTGAAGCTGGCCCCTAATTCAGCAACAAAAGTGGTTGGGGACAAGGAAATATCAGTATCTATTGATGATATTCAGAAAGGAGATCTGCTGAGGGTCAAGCCTGGTGACAAAATTGCGGTGGATGGTAGTATTAAGACCGGGGAAGCTATAATTGATGAATCAATGATCACAGGAGAACCCGTTCCTGTTGAGAAAAAAATAGGCGACAAGGTAAGTTCAGGCACCATCAACGGCAATAAGACTTTTGTGATGCTTGCCGAAAAAGTGGGCTCAGAAACACTGCTGTCACAGATCATCGAAATGGTCAATTCCGCCAGCCGCTCAAAAGCGCCCATCCAAAAGATGGCGGATAAAATCTCAGGTTATTTCGTGCCTGTTGTGGTATTGATTTCCATCGCAACGTTCGTGGTGTGGGCAGTATACGGCCCCGATCCAGCCTACGTTTATGCTTTTGTAAATGCAATCGCGGTATTGATTATTGCATGTCCATGTGCGCTGGGCCTGGCTACCCCAATGTCCGTAATGGTGGGAGTAGGGAAGGGCGCCCAGTCTGGGATACTGATCAAGAATGCGGAATCCCTTGAGAAAATGAATGCGATTGATGTAGTGGTCATCGACAAGACGGGTACGGTTACAGAAGGTAAACCTTCGGTAGAAAAGGTGGTCAGTGTAAATCCAGATTTTTCTCAGAAGAATATACTCGAAAAAATTGTGGCTTTGAACAGCAGCAGCGAACATCCATTGGCTCAGGCAACTTTGCGTTATGGGGAGGAAAACGAAATATCCGTTAAGGCTATATCTGACTTTGAGGCCGTTACCGGGAAGGGAGTAACAGGCAGTCTGAATGGGGAAAGACTGGCTTTGGGGAACCAAAAACTGATGGAGCATGTTAAAGCGGTGATTGATCCAAGTCTGGCCGAGCAGGTTAGTGCCGCTCAAAGGCAGGGTAAAACAGTTTCTTATTTGGCGGTTGAAAATCAGGCAGTGGGGTTTGTCGTGATTTCGGATAAGATCAAGCCTTCCAGCGCAGCTGCGATCCTAAAGCTCCAGCAGGAAGGCATCAAGGTGATTATGTTTACCGGAGACAATGAGGATACAGCAAGGGCAGTAAGCGCAACTTTAAATCTGGATGGTTTCAAGGCTCAGATGTTACCGGAAGATAAGCTGAATGAAATAAAAAAACTACAGGCCGAAGGCAAAAAGGTAGCCATGGCAGGTGACGGCATCAATGATGCCCCTGCACTTTCCCAGGCTGATATCGGGATTGCGATGGGCACGGGAACAGACGTGGCCATCCAGAGCGCCGCGATCACATTGGTGAAGGGAGATTTAAACGGGATCGCAAAAGCAAGGTTGTTGAGCCATAAAGTAATGGGAAATATCAAAGGAAACCTGTTTTTTGCCCTGGGATACAATATATTGGGCATTCCGATAGCGGCAGGTATTTTATATCCGTTTTTTGGGATTTTACTCTCTCCAATGATCGCTGCACTCGCGATGAGCTTTAGCTCGGTTTCGGTTATATTAAATTCCCTGAGATTGAGAAATGCCAAAATCGACTGATATTTTTAATTAAGAAATAAGGTAGATGCTGTTACCGATGGACGTTATTGAAGTATCTAATAGATCGCAGGCTTTGGTTTTTTCAAGCGGATGAAAACGTAAAATGCAGCTTTTTGATTTTCTGGTCACCACAAATAAAAATCAAATTTATTTTGGGTTATTGATTTTATATCGTAATATTGCGATATAAAATTATGGGACTTACAAGATCAGAAATATTCTCCGACGAGCAGAACCAGCTTTCCACATTGCTGAAAGCCATTGCGCATCCTGCCCGCATTGCCATCCTGCAAAGGATCCTTATATCCAACACCTGTATCTGCGGGGATCTGGTAGAGGAACTGGGCTTAGCCCAGGCAACCATTTCGCAACACCTTAAAGAACTTAAAACAGCCGGGATCATTCAGGGAACGATCGAAGGCGTGAGTGTCTGCTATTGTATCAACCCTAAAACCTGGAAATTATTGGAAGAACAGTTGGGTACATTCTTTGGCTCGTACAAAGGCGAAACCAGCTGCTGCTAACCTTTTTTTATTTATATCAATCGTTAAATTGCAATATTATGAACAATGCAGAATTGACCAACTGGCAAACATTTAAAGCCACATTAGAACAACATCCAGATTTGACCTTACAGTTCCAGTATGCGGAAGGTAAGTGGGTAGATGCTTCATACCATATTACCGAAATCAAACAGGCACCGATTGTATCTGTGGATTGCGGAGGAAAAATGAATACCTGGACAGAAATTATCGTACAGCTTTGGGAGCCATCCGTACAGGACAGCGAAAGGGCCATGCAGGTTAGCAAAGCGTTGTCAATTGTAAGTCTGGTAGAAAAATCATTACCGCTCAATCCCCTGGGAACTGTTAAGATAGAGTTTGGAAACTCACAGTTTGATACCAGACAGATGTATCCCGGCGAATTTTTGATCGATGGCGATAACCTGATCGTTAACCTGATCCCTGATTTTACGCAGTGTAAAGCAATCGGACGTGGGGGAAGTTGTGGAACAACAGAAACAGGTGAAGAATGCTGTGCACCAGCGGTGAAAGAAGAAAAACCAAAATTACAGATGGTAAACCTTGCTGGGGCGGGACAGACCTGTGAACCCGGTTCGGGCTGCTGCTAATCAGCGTATGGAAATTATAGAATTACTCCCCTTGCACTGGGAAGAGGTTAGAATTATTTATCTACAAGGTATCGCCACTAAGCAGGCTACCTTTCAGACCGACGCTCCGGCATGGGAAGAATGGGACAAAGGCCATTTGGCCGGTCTCCGCTATGTCGCTATCATTGATGGCAACGTGGCAGGCTGGGCAGCTTTAACCCCTGTTTCAGGCAGATGTGTCTATGCAGGGGTAACAGAAGTTAGCGTCTATATACAAGAAGGCTATCGTAGTAAAGGGATAGGTAGGGCGCTATTGCAAAAGCTGGTCACCGAAAGTGAGGCCAGTAACATCTGGACGCTGCAATCAGGCATCTTTCCGGAAAATACGGCAAGTATCGCCCTGCACGAAAAGCTCGGTTTTAGAAAAATTGGTTATCGCGAAAAGATCGGCAAGATGGACGGGGTATGGCGGGATACAGTGCTGATGGAACGAAGAAGTAAAATAACAGGAAAAGAATAAAAACATGAAAAAAATATTAGTACTCTGCACAGGAAACAGCTGTAGAAGCCAGCTGGCAGAAGGTTGTCTGAGGTATTTTGCCGGAGACAATGCAGAGATCTACAGCGCAGGGATTGAAACACATGGCGTAAATCCGAAAGCTATCGCAGTGATGGCTGAAGATCATATCGATATTTCGGGACATAGCTCGAACCATGTGGATGAATATGCCGGAATTGATTTTGATGCAGTGATCACCGTTTGCGATAATGCCAATGAAGCCTGTCCTTTCTTTCCGGGCAAGGTAGACCGCTTCCACCAGAATTTCCCTGACCCTGCAAAGGCGACAGGAACCCCCGAAGAAGTGATGGACGAATTCAGAAGGGTACGTGAGCTGATCAAAGCCTATTCAGCAGATTTTGTAAACCAGTACATAAACAGATAAACCATGAGTGCAAACAATTGTGCCCCCGTTGCAGAACGAAAAAAGCTAGGATTCCTTGACCGTTACCTGACCCTATGGATCTTTATCGCGATGGCGATCGGGGTTGGCATCGGCTATTTTATCCCCTCATCTTCCGGTTTTATCAATTCCTTTTCCAGTGGTACAACCAACATCCCGCTGGCCATCGGCCTGATCCTGATGATGTACCCGCCACTTGCCAAGGTAAAATACGAAAATATGGGTGAAGTATTTAAGGATACCAAAGTGTTGAGCGTTTCCCTGGTGCTGAACTGGGTGATCGGCCCTTTGTTGATGTTCTTTCTGGCCATTACTTTTTTAAGGGATTACCCCGAATATATGGTTGGGCTGATACTGATCGGGCTTGCGAGGTGTATCGCCATGGTGGTGGTATGGAACGAACTGGCAGAAGGTAACCGCGAATATGCCGCTGGCCTGATCGCATTGAACAGCATTTTCCAGGTATTGTTATACAGCGTGTTTGCCTATATATTCATTACCGTACTGCCACCTTTCTTTGGCCTAAAAAGCCTTGAGGTAAATATAACCATCGGTGAGATCGCAAAAAGCGTAGGCATTTATTTAGGATTGCCATTTGCAATGGGTGTTATCAGCAGATATGCACTAATCAAACTCAAAGGCGAAAACTGGTTCCAGAACAAGTTTATACCATTTATATCTCCTATAACCCTGATCGCTTTGCTGTTTACCATTGTCATTATGTTCAGCCTGAAAGGTAAGCTGATCGTACAGATACCAATGGACGTGGTCCGTATTGCCATACCGCTGGTGATCTATTTCTCTATCATGTTCATCGTCAGCTTTTTTGCAGGCAGGTATTTTGGGGCAGATTATTCTAGAAGTACTTCCATTGCTTTTACAGCTACTGGGAACAATTTTGAACTGGCGATTGCTGTGGCCATCGGTGTATTTGGCATCAACTCCGGACAGGCCTTTGCAGGGGTAATCGGACCTTTGGTGGAAGTTCCTGCATTGATAGCCCTGGTGAACCTGGCCTTCTGGTTCAGGAAAAAATATTATGCCACAACAGAGGCTACTAACTAACAAACAATTCTAAACACCTTTTCAGATATGAAAATTGCATTATTTTCTGACGTCCATGCCAATTTCCCCGCTTTTGAAGCCATGCTGCAAGATATGGACAGCCAAAAGCCCGATGCCGTATATTGTCTGGGGGATCTTGTAGGCTACCATATCTATCCCAATGAAGTCATTGATGAAATCCGCAGACGAGGGATTGCAACCTTAAAAGGCAACCATGACGAAAAAGTTGAAAATATCATTACCACTCCTGAAAGTTTAAATGAACCGGGCAAAAAATATGCTTATCACCTGATTCGTGAGGATAACAGGGAATATCTGACAACGCTTCCAGCACATATCAGGTTAGAATATAAACTGAACGGTGAAAAACTAAACCTTGTTTTTGCGCACGGCAGTACCAGGAGCATAGATGAATATATCCTGATAGACACAGATGCAGACTATGTTTTGGAAATGCTTAAAGAAGCTGAGGCAGATCTGCTTTTCGTCGGGCACTCCCATAAACCGTATCACCGAATCTTAGAGACACGAGCTGGACGGTTCAAACATGTGATCAACCTGGGGTCCGTCGGAAAGCCTAAAGACGGTGACCCAAAGGGTTGTTACGTTATAGTTCACTTAAATGAAGGCAGTTCCACAACCGATAAAAATAATATTGAAATTGAATTCAGACGTGTTGAATACGATGTTGAAGCATCTGCTAAAGCTATAATAGAAAGTCCATTGCCCGATGAGTTTGCTGATGCCTTGAGGCTTGCAAAATAATCTCAATCAATTGGACAATCAAATTCGAGGGTACCATGCTCTTATTCTTTATATACATGCTTTGCAACCGGTAATATCAGATAATAACGGCGCGGGTATCAGTAAATTTTATACTTTTACACCGTGAAATTCATTGCCCTGGTTTTATCTCTCATCGTATTTACGCTAACCGCGGTACCATGCTGTGCTTTAGCGCGAGAAGATAGCCATGTACTGAAAACCGATAAATCGGAAAAACATGCTTGCAGTGAACATAATGATAATTGCTGCAAAGGCTGTTCACCGTTTTATGTCTGCGGTACCTGTATCGGCTTTACCATCACTACACGTACAATGATCGTTTTTGCGGTCCAGCTTTTACCTGTTCAGCACAATACGGCTTATATTCCACTTGAACTCCAGGCTATTTCTATTTCCATCTGGCAGCCGCCCAAACTTTCGTAGTTTATTTTCCTATCGTCCTAAACGGACATATTTATCGAAATCATTATTTTAAGATCATTATGAAAAGAACGATTGTGGTTTTGGCTATACTGTTGTTTACAGTTACCGCCTTTGCCCAAAATACATATAAAGCCGTCATCAAAGACGCAAAGACAAACCAGGTACTTCCAGGAGCTACATTAAAAGTGATTGGGACGAACATTGGCACTAAATCAGATAGTGCAGGTATTGCAAGTATCGGTGGCATAGCTTCAGGTAAACAGATCATTCAGTTTAGTTATATAGGCTACCAGACCAAAACCGATACGCTGACCTTTCCCCTTGCTGAAACTAACCTTTTGACTGTTTTACTTACTGCAGCTGAAGAAAACCAGGAACTGGAGGATGTAGTAATCTCAGCTACAAGGAGCAGCCGTACCATAGATAATATTCCTACACGGGTCGAGGTTATCGCGGGGGAAGAACTGGATGAAAAGGGAAATATGAAACCTGGCGACATCCGCATGATGCTGGCAGAAAGTACGGGCATCCAGACCCAGCAGACTTCTGCGACCAGCGGAAACTCCAGTATCCGCATACAGGGACTGGACGGAAAATATACCCAGATCATTAGGGACGGTTTTCCGTTATACTCTGGTTTCTCGGGTGGATTGGGCCTGCTTCAGATTGCCCCATTGGATCTGCAGCAGGTAGAGGTGATCAAAGGTTCATCCTCCACCCTTTACGGTGGTGGAGCAATTGCTGGACTGGTAAACCTGGTTTCTAAAAAACCGACGGAAGCGCGTCAGCTTAATTTTCTTTTGAACGGTACTTCTGCTTTAGGGTTGGATGCCAGTGGTTTTTATGGGCAGAAATTTGATAAAATAGGTATCACGGTTTACGGTGCATATAACAAAGGGACGGCCTATGATCCTTCTGATATTGGCTTAACGGCTATCCCCAAGTTTGACCGTTTCACCCTGAACCCCAAATTATATTTTTATTTCAATGATGCGACTACGCTTTCGGCAGGAATCAACGCTACAACTGAAAAACGGATTGGCGGCGACCTGGAATACGTGAAGGGAAATGGCAGTGCTGCCCATTCTTATTTCGAACAGAATAAAACCGGGCGTTACAGTTCTCAGGTTGAGTTGGATCATAAACTGAGTGAAAAGGAAAAGCTGGTTATCCGCAATTCGGTGAGCTATTATGACCGGAGTATCGGATTGCCAAACTACCTGTTTTCAGGCGTTCAGGTATCTACTTATAGCGAGGCCAATTATAGCCGTAATGGCGAAAAAGCTGACTGGGTGTTGGGGATGAACTTTTTGACCGACAATTTTAATGAAGACCGCAACAGTAGCAATGCAGTAAGAAGTTACAATTATAACACGGTCGGGGCATTTGCGCAGAACACCTGGAACCTATCTGAAAAAATTAGTCTTGAATCAGGAGTAAGGGGAGATTACCACAATGAATATGGATTTTTCTTCTTACCAAGAATTTCCGGATTGTGGAAGATCAATGAACATTTTTCTACCCGCTTGGGCGGTGGTTTAGGTTATAAGGCGCCAACTGTATTTACCGAAGATGCCGAGCGGATCCAGTTCAGAAATGTAGCGCCTTTAGATGTGGCAAATACAAAAGCGGAACGCTCATATGGCGCCAACTATGATGTTAACTATCGCACCTCCTTGTTTGACGGAGCGGTTGGATTCAGCATCAACCAGATGTTTTTTTATACCCGTATCAATAACCCGATATTGTTGATGGCCTCTAGTGGTGGCAATCTCACCTATGTACAGCCGAAAGGCAATTTGGATACAAGGGGAATGGAAACTAATGCCAAAGTAACCTATGGTGATTTTAAACTTTTCATAGGTTATACATTGGCGGATGTAAACCAGCATACAGCAAGTGCCAGCACGGGTTATCCGCTGGTTTCAAAACACAGGTTAAATAATGTACTGATGTATGAGATTGAAGATAAGTGGAAGATCGGTGCCGAGGCGTACTATTTCAGCAAACAGTTGCTAAATGATGGTGCCACTGGTAAAAGCTATTGGACCGCCGGTCTGATGGCAGAAAAGCTTTGGGAACGGTTTTCAATTTTTGTGAATTTTGAGAATTTAACGGACACCAGGCAGACCAGCTTTGATTCGATATATACAGGAAGCATTACAAGTCCTGTTTTCAGGGACATCTATGCTCCTGTCGATGGGTTTGTGATAAACGGAGGGATAAAATTCAAACTTTAAACCTGGGGTAATTGACCTTTCTGTGTAGTTAATTCACATTTTAGCCGGGCCAGGGATTTGATATTTAAAAAATCCCTGGCCGGCTGATTTGAAACTTTCATCGCGGTTAAAAGCCATGTTCCATCAGAAGAGTCTATGTTGGCCGATAAGGTCAGTTCTGAAAGGTTGAAGGTTACCCCCTGTACTTGTCTCATCAATAAATGAAAACTTCCTTTCCTTTTTACCCAGATTATATGAAGTTTTTTGGTTTGGGCAAAGGAGGTTTCCGGTTGATTGTTCAAGTGGTGGAACTTTTGAATGATGGGTGAAAACCTGTAGGCTATAATTATTTAATTACAAAGTATTAAATTTTTTCAAACCAGGACTAAAAAAAATTGTTCTTAAATAAATTTATATATTTGGTAAAATTTTGAAAGTGAAAATATCCAGTTTGTTTCTCTGCTTCATTATCGTAATACTCAGCTGCATTCCATGCGCTGATGTATTGGCTATGGGCAAGTTGCATGGTGGACCTTTAACTGAAAAAAGCATAACAACACATTCTGCAGAAAAAGAACGCAGTGATTTTTGTTCACCGTTCTGCGTTTGCTCGTGCTGTAATACCACTTCTGAAGTTATTTCTTCAACACCTCTTGTGGTAATCTCAAAACCAATTAGCTCAGAGTATAATGAAGCTTACAGGGGTGAGGTTATCTCTTTACCATTATCTGTTTGGCAGCCGCCTAAATTAAGTTAAAAATCGATCTTCATTTCGATGCTATGTTTTTGCCCGTAATCCATACGAGGCTACGCTGTGCATTGATCTGGCTTTTTTATTTTTTACTTAATTAAACAAATAATGCTGAAAAAAATTATTCAGTTTTCAATAGCGAACAAGCTTGTAATAGCCCTGTTCACTTTGGGGCTGATAGCATGGGGCGTATATTCCCTGAGACAACTTCCCATTGATGCCGTTCCCGATATCACCAATAATCAGGTTCAGGTCATAACCCTTAGCCCATCCCTTGCTACCCAGGAGGTAGAAAGGCTTATTTCCTATCCAGTAGAACAGACCATGTCCACCATACCTGAAATAGAGCAGGTACGCTCCATTTCAAGGTTCGGACTATCGGTTGTAACCATCGTCTTCCAGGATGATGTTGACATCTACTGGGCGCGGCAACAGGTAAATGAAAAGCTTGCCGAGGCCAAAAATAACATCCCATCAGGACTTGGTAATCCGGAAATATCCCCCATATCAACAGGACTTGGGGAGATATACCAATACGTGATCCATGCAAAGCCTGGATTCGAAAACAAATTCGATGCACGCGAGCTGCGCAGCATCCAGGACTGGATCGTAAGAAGACAGCTCCTTGGAACGCCGGGCATTGCGGAGGTCAACAGTTTCGGTGGCCTTTTAAAGCAGTATGAAATTGCGCTTGATCCCGATAAGCTTCGGAGCCTGAACCTGAGTATCAGCGATGTTTTCGCTGCCCTGGAACAGAATAACCAGAACACGGGCGGCGCCTATATAGACAAAAAGCCCAATGCCTATTTTATCAGGAGCGAGGGCCTGGTCGGCAATCTTGATGACATCAATAAGATCGTTGTCAAAAACAATGCAAACGGTATCCCGGTGCTTATACACGATATAGCTACCGTACAGATCGGCAGTTCGATCCGTTATGGGGCGCTTACCCGTGCAACAAAGGATGGTGAAGGTGAAGCCGTTGGTGGTATCGTGATGATGCTAAAAGGCGCAAATGCCAATAACGTGGTAAAACAGGTAAAGGCTAAGATAGACAGAATCAGTAAAACTCTACCGAAGGGGGTAACCATTGAGCCGTTCTTAGATAGAAGTGCGCTTGTTGACCGTGCCATGGGTACAGTTGCCAAAAATCTGATTGAGGGCGCCCTGATTGTTATTTTTGTCCTGGTTCTTTTTCTTGGGAATTTTAGGGCCGGGCTGGTTGTTGCCTCAGTGATTCCGCTAGCTATGCTTTTCGCAATTTCCCTGATGAACCTTTTTGGCGTATCGGGAAACCTGATGAGTCTTGGCGCGATAGATTTCGGACTTATCGTCGACGGGGCGGTAATTATTGTGGAAGCCACAATGCACATCCTCTCTGGGAATAAGCTTGGCCGAGCCTACTCGCAGGCCGAAATGGATGAGCAGGTTGAGAAGTCCGCCGTCCGCATGATGAGTGCCGCTGCATTTGGACAGATCATTATCCTGATCGTTTATCTTCCCATCCTTGCCCTTGTAGGTATTGAAGGCAAGATGTTCGGTCCTATGGCACAAACCGTGTCCTTTGCCATATTGGGGGCCTTTATTTTGTCGCTGACCTATGTTCCTATGATTTCCTCGCTTTTCTTAAGCAAAAAAGTTGCGCACAAAAAGAATTTTTCAGATCGGATGATGGATTTTTTCCAGCGCCGTTACACTCCAATGATCAAGTCTGCACTCAATAGAAGAGTAATTGTTGTGGCATCGTCGGTTGTTCTTCTGGCCATCAGTATTTTTATCTTTACCCGGATGGGGGGAGAATTCATCCCCACGTTGGAGGAAGGTGATTTTGCGGTAGAAACCAGGCTACTTACCGGCAGTTCCCTTTCCCAGACTATTGATAAGGTAAATCAGGCTTCAAAAATCCTTGTAGAAAAATTTCCAGAGGTGAAAGAAGTAATTGGTAAGGTTGGTGCTGCCGAGATTCCTACCGATCCCATGCCAATGGAAGCATGTGATCTGACCATAATACTCAAAGATAAAAAAGACTGGACCACTACCCATGACAGGGAAGAACTGGCAGAGATGATGAGTAAAGCACTTGAAGAAGTTCCCGGCGTGAGCTTCGGTTTTTCACAACCAATCCAATTACGCTCAAATGAACTTATCTCGGGAGTTAGACAGGATATTGGGATCAAAGTTTTCGGAGATGACCTCGAATCCCTTACCAGTATCTCCCAAAAGATCGGGAAAATTGTTTCGGGTGTAGAGGGCGCAAAAGATCTCTATCTGGAACAGGCAACCGGTCTGCCACAGATTGTGGTAAAGATCAACCGTGACCGGATTGCACAATATGGATTGAGCATAGGGACGGTTAACCAGGCACTCAACACTGCTTTTGCAGGACAGTCTGCGGGGCTGGTATACGAGGGAGAGCAGCGTTACGATATCATTGTGCGCCTTTCCCAAAAGAACCGCCAGGGTATTGACGATGTTAAAAATGTCTATGTGACTGCCCCGAACGGCAATCAGGTTCCCCTTGACCAACTTGCTGACATAGAGTTTAAGATAGGTCCTAACCAGATTCAACGTGAGGATACCAAACGGCGCATCATAGTGGGGCTGAATGTCCGTGGGCGTGATATCCAGAGTGTGGTAACAGAGATCGAGCAGAAAATAAACGAACAGATCAAAATGCCCGCAGGATATTACATTACCTATGGAGGGCAGTTTGAAAACTTAAAAGAGGCGACACAAAGGCTCTCTATTGCCGTTCCGGTTGCACTTTTACTTATATTGCTATTGCTGTATTTCTCATTTGGATCTGTAAAACAGTCGATACTGATTTTTTCTGCTATTCCGATGGCCGCAATCGGCGGAATATTTGCATTAATCATAAGGGGAATGCCTTTCAGCATTTCCGCCGGCGTTGGATTTATTGCATTATTCGGGGTAGCCGTGCTCAACGGAATCGTACTGATTACCGAATTCAACAGATTGAAAAAAATGGATAAATATAGTATAAGGGACATTGTCCTCAAGGGAACTGCTATCCGTCTGAGACCTGTACTGATGACCGCAACTGTAGCCTCTCTTGGGTTCCTTCCAATGGCAATATCCAGTGCAGCAGGCGCTGAGGTGCAGAAACCACTAGCAACCGTAGTAATCGGGGGACTGATTACCTCCACCATATTAACCTTAATTGTACTTCCAGTGCTATATACTTATTTTGAAGGTTGGAAAAGCAAAAAAACTGCCCTTCCAACAACTGTAGTTACCCTAGCGGTGTTTTTTGGACTTTTCATTTTATCGGGACAGGCGCAGGCGCAGACGGTTCCCACCAAGGGTATGAGCCTTGAGCAGGCTTTGAGCACAGCATTGAGTAATAACCAGGCTGTGAAATCCTCAAGCCTGCAGATTGGCAGGCAACAGGCGCTAAGGGGATCCTCAACAGATCTGGGGAAGACCAGCTTTGAGGTGCAGTACGGACAGATGAATACCATCAAACGCGACAATAACTTTTCGGCCTCTCAGAACATACCCTATCCGGGGCTGTTCAAAAGTCAGCGCAACTTGTATGATGCGCAGATCAGGGGAGCTGAAATCGGCCTTCAGGTAACACAAAGAGAACTTTCCTATCAGGTGAAAAGCGTTTACACCCAGTTGGGCTATTTCATTGCCCTTCAAAAGCTTTACAAAAGCCAGGACAGTGTTTACAGTAACTTTCTGAAGGCCGCCTCATTGAGGTACCAGGCAGGAGAGACCAATCTGCTTGAAAAAACTACCGCCGAAACTCAGTATAATGAGGTTCGCAACCAGATGAGCAAGAACGAAGCTGATATCCTTGCTTATACCGCCGAACTTAAGCGTTTGCTGAATACCAGGGAACAGATCAGTATCATGAACGCGGACTTTGGCCAGGTAGTCTGGAATGTTAGCCAGGCTGATACCGTTACATCAGAAAATCCAATTCTTGCGCTGCAGGCCCAGCAGATAGATATTGCCGACAAGACGGTAAGGCTCGAGCGCTCACGCTCCGGCCCCGATTTCAGTATCGGCTATTTCAACCAGTCCATTATCGGAGCACAGAATGTTGGCGGTCAGGATCTTTATTTTAATGGAGGCAAACGTTTTCAGGGAGTTTCCGCCGGGATCTCCATACCGCTTTTCTTTAAGCCTTTCTCCTCAAGGATAAAAGCCGCAAAGATAGATAAGCAGGTAGCCGAAAGCGATTTTATCCTTTCCCAGACAGATCTTCGTGGAAGGTATGAGCAGGCCTTCCAGGACCTTCAGAAAAATTCCAGAAGTATCGCCTATTATAAGAACAGTGCCCTGCCGAATGCCAACCTGATCCTAAAGCAGTCCCAGATTGCATTTCAGGCAGGGGAGATCGGTTATGTAGAATATCTGCAGGCCCTGCGTACCTACTCTGATATCCGCTTCAGCTATCTGGAGGCCATCAACCAATACAATCAATCAGTATACACATTACAGTACCTAAAAGGTCAATAACAATATAAAAATGAAAAAAATATTTAAAGCCCTCAGCCGATTATCTTACATAGGGGCACTGGCAGCAGTGCTTTCTTCCTGCGGCAGCAAGGAAAAAGATGGCGCTGGAACAGAAGCCACTGCAGACAGCACGGCCACCGAGGAAAGCAACTCAGTAGAGCTCAGCCAGTCACAGTTCAAGTCTGTAGGGATAGAGCTGGGAAGTCCCGAGCTCCGTGCACTCAGCGGTATGCTGAAAGTAAACGGCTTTATTGACGTGCCACCACAGAACCTGGTGAGCATTACCACCCAGATGGGCGGTATTGTAAAATCCACTCCGCTGTTACAGGGGACAAAGGTGAGCAAAGGTCAGGTTATCGCCATACTCCAGAATCAGGAATATGTGCAGATGCAACAGGATTACCTGGAGAGCAAAAGCCAGCTTGAACTTTCGGATTCTGAATACAAAAGACAACAGACCCTTGCCCAGCAGAACGTTAATGCTCAAAAAACACTCCAACAGGCCAAAGCAGCTTATCTGGGAAATCTTGCAAGGGAAAATGCATTAAAGCAACGTCTTCAACTGATCAATATCAATCCATCCTCGTTAAACGCCGGCAATATCCGTAGTCAGATAAATATCTACTCGCCGATCAATGGTTATGTAACCAAGGTTAACGTAAATACGGGAAAATTCGTGGCCCCCAATGATGCAATGTTCGAAATCGTAAACAGTTCGAATCTCCACGTTGAGCTCAACGTTTTCGAAAAAGATGCACAGAAGGTAAAAAAAGGACAGAAGGTGCTTTTTTCATTAACCAATGATTCAACCCAGCGGACTGCTGTCGTACAGCTGGTAGGCGGTGAGATCAATGCCGATAAGACCGTGACCGTTCATGCTATTGCCCAGGGAAGCGCCGGGTTTATACCTGGTACCTACCTTAAGGCATTCATCGAAACAGGTGCCGTGCAGGTAATGGCTTTGCCATCTGCAGCGGTTGTAGACTTTGAGGGCAAAAAATACATTTTCGTCCAGAACTCGGCGGACAAAAAGGCAAAGGAACCAGCAAAAAACGAATCCGGAAACAAAGAGGGCGCCACTGAGGCCGGCCATCATTTTGAAATGGTAGAGGTTACAACGGGTATATCCGACGGCGGTTATATAGAGGTAACCATGCCTTCGGGACGGGATTTTACAGGAAAGGTTGTACTTAAAGGTACATATGATCTGCTGTCAAAAATGAAGAACAGCGAAGAAGAGTAAAGTCCTCACAAAGAATTTTTAGTACACACATTGAATAAAAGGTGCCTCGTTAGGGAGGCATCTTTTTAAAAAAAGTGAACCCACACGGGCAGAGAATACAGATAAAGCGGTTGCCCTGAATATTCAACAAAAATCAATTTACCCCGATATGGAAAACAAGAAGAAAAAATCCGACACCAAATCATCTGCCAAAAAGCCTGTAGTCCGGAAGGAAGGCTCAGATTCCAAAGAAACAAAAGAAAAGCCGGTAAAGGAAGAAACCAAAACTTCTTCAAAGCCCATTTCCGAAAAACCATCAAGGAAGGGAAAAGAACCTGAAAAGGAGAAAGAGGCACATCTTGACCATGCTGAAGAGGAAGGCCATGATCATGAACATGGCGGGATTTTCGGGAAGAATACGGAAATGATCTTCGCCTTTATCTGTGGCGCGGCGCTGGGGATAGGATTTGGAATTTCTTTCATAGACGGTGTTCCCGAATGGGCAAGCCTTGCATTCTACATAACAGCCTATTTCTTTGGCGGTTTCTTTACGGCCAAGGAAGCAGTTGAAACTATACTGAAAGGTGGCTTTGAGATCGACTTTCTGATGCTGGTCGCCGCAATCGGCGCAGCGATCCTGGGTTCCTGGGCCGAAGGCGCATTATTGCTCTTCCTGTTCAGTCTGGGACATGCGATGGAACACTATGCGATGGGCAAGGCAAGAAAATCCATAGCTGCCCTTACCAGTCTGGCTCCTCCAACAGCCCTGGTTGTCCGGGATGGCAAGGAATCTGAGGTGCGCATTGAAGAGCTTCAGCTTGGAGATGTCATTATTATCAAGCCCAACAGCAAGATCCCGGCAGATGGAGTGGTTGTAAAGGGTGAGGGCAGTGTCAACCAGGCTCCTATAACGGGTGAGAGTGTGCCAGTGGACAAATCACCCGTACCGGACGCATCAAAGGACTATTCTGCTGAAAAAACCATCAAGCCCCAGTTCCGTGTATTTGCCGGAACAATCAACGGAGCCTCGGTTCTGGAGGTTAAGGTAATCAGGGAAGCCAAGGATTCGACCATCTCACGCCTGATCAAAATGGTAAATGAGGCGGAAAAACAAAAATCCCCAACGCAGCTATTTACCGACAGGTTCGAAAAGTATTTCGTTCCGGTTGTACTGGTTCTGGTAACCGCACTATGTTTTGCATTCCTGGTTATCGATGAGCCTTTTAGCAAAAGTTTCTACCGCGCGATGTCCGTGCTGGTTGCTGCCAGCCCATGCGCTTTGGCGATTTCTACCCCAAGCGCAGTACTTAGCGCTATTGCAAGGGCCGCACGGGGCGGAGTCCTAATAAAGGGAGGGCGGCCACTGGAAGATCTTGGCGAACTCAACGCCATCGCGTTCGACAAGACCGGAACACTTACCGAAGGCAAGCCCCAGCTCACAAACGTGATTCCACTGAACGCCATATCTGAAGAGGAACTAATGGGTATTGCTGTTGCAGTTGAAAAACTCAGCGACCACCCGCTGGCCGAGGCGATTGTAAAAGGTGCACTCGAAAAGATGAAGAAAAAATCCGTTCCTGAGGCACATAACGTCAAGGGCATTACCGGAAGAGGTGTTCAGGCAGAGGTCAACGGTAAAAAAGTATTCATTGGAAACAAAGCCCTTTTTGAAAAGGATGGAATACCCGAAGATATTCTCAAACAGGTTGAAGAGCTGGAAAAGGGCGGACATACTTCAATGCTTGTCCGGGTCGATAAAGATTTCATCGGCATTCTTTCCCTTATGGATGTTCCCCGTGAAGAGGCAAAACATGTGCTTAAAGAACTCGAAGAGCTGGGGATCAAAAAAATGATTATGCTCACCGGGGACAACCAACAGGTTGCAGAAGCGGTAGCCAAACAGATCGGTGTAACCGAGGCATGGGGCAACCTTATGCCGGAAGACAAAGTCAAGGCAGTACAGAAACTTGCCAAATCAGAAAAAATGGTTGCGATGGTGGGAGACGGTGTGAATGATGCCCCGGCCATGGCCAAAAGTACCGTAGGTATCGCTATGGGCGCTGCGGGATCTGATGTTGCTTTGGAAACAGCAGATATTGCCCTGATGGGCGATAAGCTGGAAAGCCTTCCCTTTGCCATCGGGCTTAGCCGTAAAGCCAGGGGCATCATTAAACAGAACCTTTGGATTTCCCTTGGTGTTGTCGCCGCACTTATTCCACTGACCATACTGGGTGTCGCTTCGATCGGACCGGCAGTAATCGCCCACGAGGGATCGACGCTGGTCGTAGTGTTCAATGCGCTGCGCTTACTTGCTTACGACAACGGACATAATAAAAAAGCACCAAAAAAGAGGAAAAAATAAGGCATGTTCAAAAAGGTTAAAAAATTCCTGAAAGCCCTGGGGCCGGGCATCGTTACCGGTGCGAGTGACGATGACCCATCAGGTATTTCCACCTATTCACAGGGCGGTGCAAAATATGGTCTGCCAGCGTTCTGGACAGTGATCATCACGTTCCCCCCGAAGGCTGCAGTCCAGGATTGCGACCGTATCGGGCTGACCGCGACTGTCGGGCTGACTACAACGCTTAGGAAACACTATCCAAAATGGGTATTGTACCTGATGATCATATTCAGCGTGCCGGCAATCGTCCTGAACATTGGTGCCGATATCACTGATATGGACGCAGTGGCGCACCTCATATTGACTGCCGTTCATGCCAATGTTTTTAGTGTGCTCTTTACTGGAGTACTTTTATTCTTCATCATCTATCTGCCTTACTCGACACTTGGCTCAGTGCTGAAATATCTGTTCCTGACCCCCATGGAGATTCTTATCGGCACATGCCTCGACCTCAACCTGGAGTACCTTTCCTTTCATGCCAATAGATTTTATTTAAGAAAGAATTATGCAGGCTAAACAACTTATTTCATTAAACATATTACTGTTTGCAGCGTTTCCGGTCGTCTTACTTATAGTCGGTGGCATGATCGTAACCTGGAAAAAGCCCACGGCTGCTGTGCAGAGTACGATCCTCCACTTTGCTGCAGGGGTAGTTTTTTCAGTCGTGGCAGTCGAGCTTTTGCCAGATATGATCAGGATCCATGATACAACCGCCATCATTGTAGGTTTTACCTTGGGTATTTCGGCCATGCTTCTGATCAAATGGTATACCGCCAGGCTTGAGCTCAAAATGGGCGGAACAAACGACAGCAAGCTGTTGCCTTGGGGAATGCTTATCGCGGTAGGCATTGACCTGCTCTTGGACGGTCTTCTTTTAGGGATAGGATTTGCAGCGGGATCAAAAGAAGGAACCCTGCTTGCACTGGCACTTGCGATGGAATGCCTTTCGCTGGGACTTGCAGTAGGTACCAGGCTGACCAAGCTTGGAAGTTCCAAAAGGAGGCTGATCAGGGTGCTCTCGCTATTTGGCCTGGTTTTTCTATTGGGAACAGGGGGAGGTTTTTTTATGCTGCATTTTATAGGAGAAAAGGTACTGGAACTTGTGCTCTCATTTGGTAGCGCAGCCTTACTGTTTTTAGTTACCGAGGAACTTCTTGTCGAAGCCCATGAAGAAAAGGATTCTCCATTTTTTACCGCGGCTTTTTTCTTAGGATTTCTTCTGTTTATGGTTCTGGGGCTCATTATTTAATCTAAACCATGCATATTATCACTAAAATCACTCAGCTAGATGCGCACCATAAACTTTACCTCTCCCTGGGTGTTGCTCTTGCCGCCCTTGGTATTTGCTATGTTATGGAACTGGAAACCTCTGTCACGTGGATGGTTGCATGGCTAAGCTATGCAACCACCAGCATAGCGCTTGCGTGGACAACCATTAACTCCTCGCATCCCAGTCAAATAAAACACGATGCCCATGCGCAGGATTCAAGCAGGACGCTCATTTTTCTTTTTGCCATAGCCGCTGCATTCGCCAGTCTTTTTTCCATTATTATCCTTTTGCGTGAGAATTCGGAAAAGACCGATCAGGGCCTTTTTATGACCATCGTTATTCCATTGCTCTGCGTGGTTAGCTCATGGTGGCTGGTTCATACCGTCTTTACCATGCGATATGCACATTTCTATTACTGTGACATCGAGCATGAGAAGAAAGGAAAAATAGAAAAGCCCGGAGGACTGATCTTTCCGGGAGGAGAAGATCCCGATTATATGGATTTTGTCTATTTCGCTTTCGTGGTTGGAATGACTTTTCAGGTATCTGACGTAGAAATCTCCTCCAAACGGATCCGAAGGCTTGCATGGATGCACGGTGTGCTTTCATTTGCCTTTAATACAGTAATAGTTGCCCTGACAATCAATGTGCTCTCGGGCATGATCCAAAAATAATTTAATATAAAACTAAAAACCTATGGACTGGACACCAGAAAATTTTCCACTTGAGATGAAGGACCTTGACCCAAGGGTAAGGGAAAAAGCGATCGAGATCGCAAACGAACTTAGAATTACCAGAGAGGTACGCGAGCTCAATATTGTTGAGGTTGCCATCAACAGGGCCCAGCAATGGTTTATCAGCCTGGAGGGATAATGGCAGTGCAAAGATTATCCCCTGATCACACAAAATATAATCCAAACCGCGGAAAGGTATCCACAAGGCTCCTGACCGATCTTAAAACATTGAATAAAATGCAGACCAAAAGAAACAACAGGCCCCGGCCTGCTGCTGCCAGGGGTGGGGGAACAGCTTCAAAAAAGAAAAAGGCCAAGGGACCAAAGAAATCGGTTTTCCTGATGGTATTTTATTGGATACTGGCGCTGCTGCTGGCACTCGCCATTTATTTTAAAGCCAAACATTTCTATAATTCACATTGGAACAAGGATACCAACGAAAAAAACAACGATTCTGTTATCAACACCCCCGGATCTAAAAAATAAACCATGAAGCAGATTTTTATGAAAAGCCGATATAGTGTACTATTTTCCTTTATCTTTTTCTTCATGTGTGTCTCGACCATGCTGAGGATCAGTTTTACTGCGATTTCGCTCGGAAAGGCGGGGCTGGGATTTGGAGAAATCCTCACCGCCTTTGCTAAAGGATTCATCTTCGATCTTGGGGTGGCCACATATTTCAGTGTATTTTATGCCTTTTATCTGCTCATCCTTCCCCAAAAATGGAACAGGACTGGATTTAACAAGGTGTTTACCCATATCCTTCTTTTTCTGATGGTCTTGATTTCGATATTTTCTTTTTTCGCTGAATTTACTTTTTGGCGGGAATTTGAGAGCCGTTTTAACTTTATAGCAGTAGATTATCTGGTCTATACTTATGAGGTTGTGCACAACATCAACGAGTCCTATCCGCTGCCGCTTTTGATTTCAGCTGTTGTCATCATCTCCCTTTTATGGAACTATCTTATGAAAGGGGCGTTCAGGAAGAGCTTTGAGTCTGCTACACCTTTTGCCCGTCGATCGGTAAATACAGCCCTGATCATTCTGACAGCAATATTCTATACGATCGAGATAGATAACTCCTGGGGAGATAAAAGCGGTAACCGTTATGCGGCAGAAATTTCCAAAGCAGGGATATATTCTTTCGTAGCGGCCTTCAAGGCGAATGAGCTTAGCTACGATCAGTTTTATCCTATGCTCGCAAATCAGCTTGCCTTCAATTTGGTAAAGAAAGAACTCTCCTCTCCCTCTAGCAGGTTTATTTTCAAAGGGCCTTCGGTACGTAGATCGGTTCTGGCCGGTAATGGACAGACGGAACCCAATGTCATCATGGTGGTCATGGAGAGTTTTAGCGCTGATTATATGGGCACTTTTGGCAATACACAAAAACTGACACCTGTTCTGGATTCGCTGGCCAAAGAGAGCATCCTATTTGAGCGCATGTATGCAACAGGCACCCGTACCGTGCGAGGGATGGAGGCGCTTTCCCTCGCCGTTCCGCCAACACCGGGGAACAGTATTGTAAGGAGGAGCAATAATGCAAACCTGAGCACAATAGGCAGTATTTTTTCCAAACGTGGGTATTCCACAGGCTTTTTTTATGGCGGGGACGGTTACTTTGACAATATGAACCAGTTCTTCGGAAGCAATGGCTATGACATAACAGATAGGGGAAGGAAGCTTACAATGGGCGATGCCTATCTGGTAAAGCGGACCATCCTGACCGATAGCGAAGTGAGCTTTGAAAATGCATGGGGCGTATCGGACGGGGATCTTTTCGCTGCGGTAATCCGTGATGCGGATAAAAGGCACTCGTTAAAGACGCCTTTCTACGATTTTGTCATGACCACTTCCAACCATCGGCCCTTTACCTATCCCAAAGGAAAGATAGATATCCCACCAGGTACGGGAAGAGAGGGCGCAGTAAAATATACCGATTATGCCATTGGGGAATTTTTAAGACAGGTCCGGAAAAAGCCATGGTTCAGCAATACCGTGTTTATATTCGTTGCCGATCACTGCGCGGAAAGCGCGGGAAAGAACGAGATTGATATCTCCCGTTACCATATCCCGGCGATGATATACAACCTCAATGGACTGCCCCCTTCGATAATTCCCAGCCTTTGCTCACAGATAGATCTCTATCCAACCTTGTTCGGTCTGTTGAAATGGGACTTTGAGAGCAATAACTTCGGTATGGACGTTCGATCACCCGGGTACCGCCCAAGGATATTACTGGGGACCTATCAAAAGCTCGGTTATCTCCGTAGCGACACCCTTGTGGTACTCAGTCCAAGGAAAGCCCCACAGAGTTATCTTTATGATTTCAAAACCAATATACAGACCTCAGCGAAATCTTCTGAAACACTTGGAAGGGAAGCCATTTCTTATTATCAGAGTGCCTATTATCTCTTTAGGACAGGCGGATTAAAAAAATAAGAATATTATGAATTATTATCAGTTATTATTGATCTGTGTGCTAGCGGGATCTGTGATCCTGCTAACAGGTAAATACTTTTTTAAGCGCAGGCGCAGAAACATCTTCAGTATGCTTATTGGAGATGTTCAAGCTTATGTAAGCTATCTTTTTGAGGAGCACTGGCAGACTGACCTGGCATACCACGATCTGGATCATACCAGACTTGTGGTCAAAAGGACCCAGGAAATCGCTTCCAATTTTCGCCTGGATGACCTTCAGGAATTCATACTTTTCTCTGCCGCATGGTTTCATGATACCGGGCAGCTGATTGGGCCTCCTGCCGGCCATGAGCATCGAAGCGTGAAGCTTATGGAGGAGTTTCTTTCAGATAAAGGGATTGCACCGGATATCATTTCCACCATTGGCCGCTGCATACTCTCCACCTCAATTCCACATAGCCCTAGCAATGTCCTTGAAGAAATTATCTGTGATGCTGATACCTATAACCTGGGCAATGAGGAATTTCTCATCACAGATGCAAAGGTTGCGCGCGAAATGCACAAAAGGGCAGATGTGGACCTAAGCCATTGGGATAAAGAAACACTCGCATTTCTATCAGCCCACCGTTTTTTTACGCCTTATTGCAAGTCTATGCTCTCGCAGGGAAAGCAAAATAATATCCATTTGGTGCGGGAACGCATAAAAAATAAATCAAACCAAACACACTAAACGGATATGGACAATGAATAGAATATACTCTTAGGCTTCTTGTCGCATTTATCCTGGCAGGTATCATTAAAAATAGGTTGACACCCCGAACTGCACCGCTCCGGTTCTGGCAGGCGGGTTTCCAAGGATATCCTTCTGCCGCTGTTTTCGGTAGGAAAACCTCAGCACGGTTTGTTGCCTTGGCCTGAAACTGATGCCGGGCATTACGCTTAAAAGCTCATCACCAATATTCCCGCCGGTCTCCCTGAACTTCCCTACATTCCAGTCCACATACTCTATCCTGCAGGCTAAACTTACAACAGAATGCTGCCAGCCCAGAATCGTTTTTTTGATCACAGGTTGGACAATATCTATATATCCCCCCATCTGACGGCTCCCGAACTGCTGGGAATAGGTGTCGGGAACATCGACCTTGATCCATGCCCACTCAGCGGTGATGAAGGTCTTAAGTTTGGGAAGTGTAGTGTTAAAGTCTATGGCGAAAACATTTAGCCTGCGTTTGTCATCGATAACAATCCCGTCCGACTGCCATTTATTGTAACCCCCCCCCATATAGGATAGGCCGAGTTCGCCTATATTGTTCCTGCGTACCGCAACTTTTCCAGTTAGAAGTGGCTGCCCGCTTGCAATTTCTTCAAACCTTTCCGGATTCCTTTTTGAGGCAGCCAGGGAGGTTCTGTTTTCAGGGTTTGTAATAATGGAATCGTCAAAGCTGCTTGTGGCATATAACTCGTAGCCCAGCATCCAGTCACCGCTATAGTTCTTGCCATAAATGCCAAAACCTGCACTGCTCCAGGTTGCAGGCAGCATCTCTGTCATGGCGATCGGACGGTCGGTGAATTCCCATTTAGGGCCGTCATGGTTCTGGTTGAATGCACCAATGGGATTTAATATCATTCCGCCCCTTAAATTAAGCAAGGGGTGCAGTTCCAGATCCAGGGCAGCAAATTCAACCGCTATTTCTTTTTCAGCAGGTTCAAATTCGATCTCGGAAAGGAACTTGATGCGCTTGGAAATGGTTGAGGCTACAAATAGCGTCATCCTTCTGAACTGGAACTGCTGTCCTTCAGAGATCCCGTCTGTACCCTGATACTGCCAGTTGGCTTCCATATACCCGCCCACCGATACCGGAAGTTTTCCCACGGCAATAAAAGGCCGTTCATAAACTGCATCCATGTTGAGTGAGTTTTTTGCTGTATCACTGGGTTTGGCCCTTAAAAGTTTCGGGTCAATCTGGGCAAAAGCCATCTGACCGATACCAATAGATATGATTAGCGTTAAGAGTTTTTTCATACTGCCTTCAGTGAAATTTTGATCCTGGTTTTTTCTATGGTAATGGGGAAAGTTCTTAAGTTTGCTTCTGCCGGACCATTTGTCATTCTGCCCTTATTATCAAATTCACTTCCATGGGCCGGACATTGAAGCCTGTCTCCGAAAGCCTGGAGCTCGGTTCCCTGGTGGGTGCACTGCATCCATAGTGCAGAATAATTCAGTTCATCATGCCGGTAGATACAGATGGGATATCGGAGCAGGTCATTGCTGACTACAATGTATCTTTTGAACTGAACATTTTTTCCCTGTCTGAGCTCAAAGTCCTTCATTTCTACGACCAGGTTATCCCCTGCAATCTCGCCCGTCGCCGGTACCAGGCTGCTGCATCCACTGATCAACGTGGTGATCCCAAGGCCTCCAAGGCAGGCCATTCCACAGCCTTTTATAAAATCTTTTCTTTTCATTTCTATAGTGATTCTAAAAATCTCAGCATGGCATTTTTTTCTGCCCCAGACAGCTGGTTGAACCTGTTGCGGCTTGCAGATGCCTCTCCTCCATGAAGGGTTACCGCCTCTTCGATGCTTTTTGCCCTTCCGTCATGCAGCAGATGATAAGATCCTCCCTGTGAATTCATCGAAAGTCCCAGTCCCCATAGGGGCGGGGTCCTCCATTCGAAGGTCTTAGCTGATCCTTCCGTATAACCATCGTCCAGCCAAGGTCCCATATCGTGAAGCAACAGGTCTGTATAGGGATGGAATTCTTTGTTGGATAGAGCAACCACTGGGGAAAAACCTGTTTTTAGGGTAGGCTTGTGACAGCCTGAACAGTTGATCTTTTCGAACAGTTTCCTGCCAGTTTCAACTTCCGAATTCCCCGCATCGCGCTGTATGGGCGCTTTTAGCGTCTGTAGATAAAACACCACGTTATTCACTGTAAGTGTGGAAATTTCAGGATCAATCACCATCCGCGTATAGGCATCCACGGGATCAAAGCTTGAAGTGATCCCGATATCCTGATTGTAGGCATTAACAGTCTGGTGGAGGAGGTTATATGCTGCCGCCTTTTTTCCAAAACGATGGATATATTTTCCCTTCAGTGCAATAGCATTGTTAGGGGCCTGAACATATGCGGGAAGTATTGCATAGTTCGGGATACCAGAAATGCCGTCATTATCCAGATCCTGGGGGTCAGCCATAGCTAGTATATCTGCATCAGCTACCAGTTCGAGAAAGCCAAGGCCGGTATTGGCAGGCGGTGTAAATTTTGAAAAGGTGGCCCCTGCTGGGATTTGCTCAGGTTTGTATCCGGGAATAGCCCTGTTCTGCAGTTGTGGGCCTCCCTGGTCTAAAAATTTATTGCCTGTCTCATCGGTCTGCCCGAAACGTACCAACGTAGTAAAGGGATGGCCTTTGCCGTCTCCAGCATGGCAGCTTCCGCAGCTGGTTGCAACAAAGCCTGGCCCAAGGCCGTTCGCAGGACTAAATATCTCATTGTTAAAGGCTGCATCTCCCAAAGCGAACCGTCTGAGCTGTTCATAGCTGAGTCCCTCTACCGGCCCATCAAGAATTTCGTCCTCTTGTGGAGAAGAAGGGATTATCTTCTCGCAGGACACCATTATAGCAACCAGGCTCATAAGTGAAAGCAGGACAATGGGTAATCTTTTCTGCATGTTATCTAATTTTTTTGTAAATCTAATAATAAAAGTAGAAAAGACTAAAAATAAATTTAGATTTATCTAAATTTATTTTTAGATTGATTTTAATGATGTCGGAATTATAATGCGCGGCTCCCAAAATGAGCTACTTTTTTAACAAAAGCGCGGAATGCAATATTATAAACCGAAACAATAAATCATCTATTGCTTTCAAATCAGGAACTTCACCGGATAGGGTATTTTGTTGGCGGATGTTACGGTTTATCCTTTGTAAGCAGATGAAATAAGGCAAGGCAATGATGCAGGATTCGGAATTTTTAAAGTTCTTTTTGAATTTTGGTTGAAATGTTTAGTTTTAGGGCTGGAATACGGTTTCCTAGATAAAAAACAATACCAGGGTCATCTGGCCCTTTAAAAAAATCAGTTATGGACAAATTTAAACAGGTGCAGGAAGTTATTGCTTCAGTAGAAGCCGATGTAACAAAATTTTATGATGGTGGAAATGCAGCGGCTGGTACGCGAGTACGTAAGGCAATGCAGGACCTTAAGGTTTTGGCTCAAGAGATAAGGGCTGAAGTTACAGAGAAAAAAAATAACGATAAATAAACAAGAGACTGTTTTGGGAAATAAGGCCACTGGTATGAATAAGTGGCTTTTTACGTCTATAGGGTTCGGCGTGCTTTGTTGTTTGGGCAACAGCCGGGCTATCCGCTCATACGCCTTCGGGCTTTAGGCGCTGGGCAGGTATCCGCTACTATCCCTGTTGCAAAGGAGGAATTTTAAATGATGTGTTGGATTGAGGCGAAAGAGTGTTGAACCTAGTGGTGTAATTAGTTGTGAATTAGTTTTTTGAGTTTTGTTAATTCTGCTTTGATGCCAAAAACTCACCTTTGATTAATTCTCATTTCTATTATTAAAGGATTTTCCGGTTTATGCTTATTGGGTAGAGTCAATCTGCGGAAGCTCGACCTTATTTGAGCACTGTGAAGCGGTAGGAAATTTTGAAAAAGTGGTGAAGATGTTATTAATAATACATGGTATTTAGTCTCTCTATTTCGTTATTTATGGTGATATCGTGCTAAATGCTTTGGCAATATTAATGCAAAGCCTGAGAAAGAACCAAAGTTTCATAAGAACTATATTGTTTTATAAATTTAGTTAGTTTCGATTAAATAGTCAAAGTGAAAAGAAACTTTCATATATGTGGATTACATCTTTTTTTTGACTTTATCCCTCATCTTGCTTAGTAATACTGCATCTGGTATTCCCCCTTGCAGTTCTGCTTCTATCGTTTCTACAATTTTGATTAGCTCTGGGGCGTTACCGCTAATTTTGATAATATGTTTGAGGGCGTGATTGATTAACCACGATGCCATCGGGACACCCGGCATAGCCTTTCCTATCAGGCCAATGACAAAACCTTTAATGTTCCATGCGGAAAGATTATTTTTATTCTTTTCATACTGTCTAACGAAATGGTTATAAGCTTCTACTGTTTCTGAAACATCTTCATGGGTTTTTTGGTGTTTAGATATATTTAAAACCAGATCTCTGAATCTTTGTATTTCTACGGAATCGAAAGTCGTAGCAAGTTCAATTACTGGAAGATTGGCGCTGACAGCCAAAATATTTTCTGCCGTGAAATTTGTGAAATTCTTATTATGCAAGACCCAATCTGCCCTTGGTGTCCCAGAATAGAGGTCTGCAATCAGAGAACTTACATTTGTCGTATCATATCCATGGACTGTCGTCGGCACTAGAACTGATCCAGTACTTGCAGCCATTTCTACGGCAGGTATAGCCGTCATGAATTCCAATTTCAAATCCCGATTTTCGTTTAACTCAAATATGGGTCCCATAAGATTGATGGTCCCATAACTACTTAATACAATGGAATCCTGCTGGTTCATCGCATTAGGAAGGCGTATCCACATGTTTCCTGTTTCCGATATTGTTTTTCGGATGGCATCTGCAAAACGTTTGTTCTTTGTCAAGACCGGAACTGATTTATCGATTGCTCCAAGCAACACCTGCTTTTCTTGTATAGACAAGGGGGGGAATAATAATGGATTTCGTTTTTTCATTTCCATTATTGTCATTGTTGTTACCGTTCTGGAAAGATGAACATTTTCCTTTTTGGTTTCTAATAACTCTAGGACAAAATTTTGGTCATAATAATCTATAGATTTTGGAAAAAGGAGCTGTAACTTTCCCAATTTATGCAACTCGAGCAATTCCTTTTTTGAAAGACCCAATGCAACCAATGTCTGATTCATGTATTCTGAATGTGGTGCAACAAGACAAATCTGGTCATACATTGTCAAGTAATTTCTAATATTTTCGGAAAAACCTGAACTGCAGTCGATCAAACACCTGAATAATCTCTTTTGAAGTGAGACAGGACGATACGGACCGAACTCTTTTGGACTAGCATTAATTATTTTTTGCCTTTTATCTAACCATGTATCCTCTTCTTCCTCCCATGCTTTATTTAAAACTGGTGAAAGTTTGTTTTTTAAATCTCTATATGTTTGGATGTTTCTGAAGATCGATTCTTTTTCAGGCTTGCTCACATGGGGCATTTTGCTATTAACAAAGTTTATTTCAACTTGGAATTTTGCCGCTTGAAAGATTTTTCGAAGATTGCTAAATCCATCTTCCGAAACTTTTTCAAGGAAAGAAACTGTGATTGGCATGCTGTCCAAGATTTCATAGTCCGGATAAATTTTTGGTATTAGCAATTTGAGCTCATACCCAACATCTGCCCTTGTAAGGAGATATCCCGTTCCTGGAGATGTAAGTTGTTTGATTTGATCATCGATTTGCACGGAAGATTCAGGTATTTCGCTGACTAAAAAGATTAAAGTGCCCATGATTTTGTGTAACCTAAACCATTCATGGATTTTGGAGCCATCAATGGCTAGGGTGGTCTCCGTAATATCAGGGCAGTAAATGAAATAACTACCATTCACGTAAAAAAGGCCTTTGGTAACAATTTGGTATTGTCCAAGCAGAAAAATCTCGTAGGACATTATTGAGTGAATATCGTATTTCATGAGCGTTATTTTTTAGGAATTTTGATATGACTGGGGAAGAACCTGTAGTGACGCTTCTGGTTCGCTTTAAACTGACTGCCAATTTGATTACCGGATGATGTACATCTAAGTTCCATTCCCTCTGGACAAATATACAATTCTAATCCAAACCGTTTTCCTCAGGACTTTTTTGTTTAATCCATCCTACCACCGGAAATACTAAATTCAGACGGTTCTAAAAATCAAGATCCATTCATAGGTGCCAGAATGCAGAAAAAACGCCATAATCCTCCAAAATAGCGAAAGGCCCATATTAGTCCATCCCGAATCGAAGATATGCTCCTAGGAGTATATATTAATGCAGAAATTATAAGAATGTTCCCGAAAGCCAGTCACGAAAAAAGCTGATCGAAAGATTAGAACGCCCAGTTTGCCCTGAAATAAAGTTGTCACTTTAAAGCGAAATGAGGTGATAGCTTAAAAGCGGAACGGGTAGCCATTTTTGCTGAAATCCCCTTGTCGTCAATATTCCCGAAATTACTAAGGATAAAAAACACTTTTTCCGACATCTCCAGCAGAAATATTATTTTTTTGTATTGAAGATAATGACAGTCAATTATGGTTGCAATGGAATGTTTGATCACCAAAAAAGGAATATGGATCGTTAAACAATCACTATTTTTTCTGAGCAACTTTGGTTCGTAAAGTATCCTTTTTAACTAATTTTTGAATTGCTGTGTCGAGAGATAGTTCCTTTTTTGCTGAATCAATTTTAAAGCTTAAGTTATCAATTTTATTATCTCTTTCTGATTTGAATAAATGGGGATATCTTAAAAATGTTACCTGAAGTATAAAACCTAACGCGAAAACGCCAAAAATTAGTTTGTGAGTATTAGTAATTCGAGTTTTTCTAACGCCCTCTGATCGAGTAATAAACCAAATTAACAAAACAAATAAGCCAAGCCCATAAGCGAAGGAAAGTGAGTAAATTATTGCGTCACTTAATTTTGTTAACTTGCTGAAAATTTGAACTTCATTAGATACAAACAATACTAATGCCGAAAAGATAGATAATATCTCTATATGTCGCTTATCTGTCTTTTCAATTTCCTCCTTGACTTCCTGAATCGTTTTGTGATCCGTTTGTAACAGATCCTGTATATCATACATAGCTCTAAATTTTGTTAATTTAGTTTTATATATGTCAATTTCATCCTTAAATTTTGTGTATTCTATTGGGAGAACAAATGATGAGGAGACAAAACAATTGTAAGTAAAACCACTACTAAGCCTAATTGGAGTTAAGGATGTTGCATAATCTGTTTGGAATGCTATGTAATCTGTTTCTTCACAAATTGTTGCATTAATAATCAAAGAAGTTAAGTATTTATCATACTTATCAAGCAATTTATTAATTACTTTAAGGCTTTCCTCATTATTGATCTTAAATTGTTTTTCAATTTCAGGAACTAAAAATTCAGCAATAATTTTGTAAAAAGGGAAGAAGTTGCTGTTATTTAAAGATTCAGCCCTCGTTGTGTACGTTTGAAGCTTTGATTCCCAATTATCTAAAGTTATCAGCTTTCTTTCTAGTTCTAATGAGAATAGATTATTTTCAATATAGCACATGTCAATGTCATATGCACGACGATCAAAATCGCTCAATGCTCCAAGAATGCGCTGGTTGTAGGCTAGACTATAATTTGTGTTTAATTTATTTAATGATTCTACATTCTTATCTACATCCTTGATTTTTTTTATCAAAGAGTGATATTCATCTAGGTTAAGCGTTGTTGGAGTTGTATCTAACTTACCTTGAGCATTTGCCGATCGCTGATTAAATGCTATAACAGTTGCATTTTTTCCATAGTGGCCTTTTATGATGTCTGTATATTTAGAAAAACGATTAACTTCTTTTAAAGTTAAGGTAGAGTAGTTGAAATCTATTACGTAGTGAAATTTCTTATTTGATTGCTCTAGTCTAAAGGATAACTTATATAATAAAAAATCACATTTGTCCGAAATCAATTCAAGTTCGTCACTAGCAATAGCAAAATTCTTTAACTTGTGTTGGAGGAGTAAAAGTTGTTTAAAAGTATTTTTTTCAAAACTTAGTGTGTGGTCAATTTCAGCTACTTTAACATTGAAATTGAACAATTCAGACAGTTTAGTTGCTGTAGTTGTAAATCTTCTACTTGTTGGTGGTGGGTCAGCTATTTCATGAAATAGCATGCTTGAACCTGGTTGATGTGCTATATGTCTTCCTACAACCTTTAGTAAAGCTCTATATTGTAATAAATTTAACCTAATAGGTTGTAAAAACCCCTCTGCAAATATATCTTGATAATATTGGAGCATATTTGGAAATCGAGGAACGTCAAAAACTGCCTGTAGAGAAATAAAACTTTCAATTTCAGATATTTTGGTATCTGAAATTGTTAAATCATTAACGTATTCACCAGATACTATAGAAAGATTTAACTCCTTATAAAATTCATTCGAAATTCTGTTTATAATGCCAAGAATTGCAACCTGTGCAGCAAGTTTGTTGTTAACGTCATTAATGTTATCCGAGCTTAAAACTGATGATAATGCGGTTGTCCAAGTCGAATGAAAGACAGAATTTAGTTTTGAGAGGGCATTATTTAGATGATGCATTTAAACTATAACTTAAAAATTTTCGGCTCGGCCATTATCATTTCTACTGGAATTTTCATGGAATACCTTCCGTTTTGTTGAGCAAGCGAGAATACACTCTTCCATGACTGCCACATGTGGCTTAGGTCGACCAATTCAAAAGCTGTCAGCTTAATTAAATTGTAATTTATATTTTTCAACTTTTCGATTGCATGGTCAATTATTTCTTTTATCTCTAAGCTTAGATTTTCGGCCTCGTACATCCTTCCTGCTGTCTTATATGTCAGTTGAGTTTTTGAAATGTTGAAAAATACTGACATATCCATTTTGTCCTGAATGTCACTTTCAACATGCCCATAAGGTAGTGCATAGAAATTGTCGAAATGAGAAAGTAACCCAGCTTGATCTGAAGAAGCTGATGCGGCACATGTAAAAAAAAGCAATTTCGTTATCTTTAACTTAGATAAATCATTATTTTCCATGTTTCCACCATTTTCAAGATACCAATTTTGCAGTTGGTGTACTACATAATCAAACGCTGGAATTTTATTCATGATGGCCGAGTTTATTATTTAAAGATAAGTTCTTTAAAACCTGATATGTAAATATCTCAAATAAGTTACTAACATATTTATTAGAGATAATGTTTTGTAACGCAATTTGAAAAGGATTACAAAGGTAACAATATTTGCTATTTATTTTAGTATTTTAATGGTTCTAAAATTATACGCATATAATAATTTTTCAATGCATTTGAAAGAGTAGTTTAAGTGGCGATTTCGCTAAATTTTTATTGAAATATATGAAAATACGCAGTCATAAGAGTAGCTATAATTTATTTTGTATTTTAGACGTTGGAGCATGATCATAAGGGATTATGCAAAGTCAGAAATGGATAACGCTCAACAAACCACTTCACACAGTTCAACGCAGGTGCAACCAAGTAGTAACACTGAAACTCCGCAAAATGTAATTTCGCTAGCTCCAAAAGTTTTAACTGATCCTAAAGATTTAGAACGGGTTAAGCCCTACCTTGATTTATTAAAACTCACAATTGATGAACCAAAGATTACCAATATTGCGCTGACAGGAAGCTACGGTTCAGGGAAAAGTACGATTATCAATACCTTTGAATCCCAGCATAAGGAATATGAATACCTTCGGATTTCCCTTGCCTCATTTGGCGATGTTGCTAAGGAAGTTGCAGATTTAGAAGAAACACTTGATGAAGAAATTGTAGAAATCCCAACAGCAAATGGTTCAGTCCTCAGCCCTGTGAAAGGAAAAAAGCAAAGGACGAAAAAGAAATCTTTGAACAAAGGACACATTAAAGACAAAAAAGAAGAACTTGAGCGTTTGCTTGAGATCAGTATCCTGCAACAGATTTTCTATCATGTCAAGCCATCTGACATTCCCGATTCTCGTTTTAAAAGAATCACCAATATTACTGATCGACATATTTATTCAATTGCTGGTGCATTAATTTTATGGATCACCAGCGCACTGCTACTTTTTAAATTTGATTATATTAATCGGATTAATCCCGCAAGCTGGCATTGGAAACTCCCGTTGGATTATTCGGCATTTCCGATATTCATGGTGTTTTTTGTTGGAATTGGCCTCACAGCAAAAAGTATTATCAGGTTGCTTGGTAATTCAAAAATTAATAAGGTTACCATTAAAGGTGAACTAGAACTTGGCGACAAGCTGGACAAATCTGTTTTTAATGAGCACCTGGAAGAAATCCTATATTTTTTTGAGAGGACACCTTTTAACCTGGTCATTATTGAAGATCTTGACCGATTTGAAAGTACAGATATCTTTTCCAAACTTCGTGAGCTAAATACGCTTTTAAACAATTCGCTTTCCATCAAGTCCCGCAAAAATCATAAGGAAATTGTGTTTCTATATGCGATAAGGGATGAAATATTTGAGGATAAGAATGAAAGAGTTAAGTTCTTTGAGTATATCATTCCAGTAATTCCTTTCATTAACCCTTCAAATGCAGGCGAACAACTGGCGAAATTGATTTCAGGTGCCGGTCTTGAAAATGTGCTATCAAAAGAGTTTACCGAAGATGTAGTAACCTTCATCGATGATATAGATATGCGGCTTTTGATTAATATTTTTCATGAATACCAGCTTTATCGGACAAGCCTTTCGCAGGTTCTTTTACAGGATAAACTTTTCGCTATGATCGCTTACAAAAATATTTGCCCAGAGGATTTTGGAAAACTACATAGCAGAAAAGGTAAATTGTACAAATTCATCGCAAATAAAGCGGGATATATCGAAGAACTCATAAAAAATCTCGATGAACAGATTGTGGCTAAGGTAGGAGAGGTAAAAGTACTTGAAGAGTTAAAGTTTAAGGACTTAAATGAGCTAATCGGAGTGTACGTAAATGCCTTACAAGTCAAATTTCCAGATGCTGCAAGTGTTAAAGCTGGAGGTAAAAAAACATTTGCCCAACTCGTAGCTCCAGCCGCATTTGAAGAACTATCCAAGCTTAACTCATTTACTTATTATTATTTCAACCACTATTCCGGCAGTACATATCATGAACACACTAAAGACGAAAGATTTTCATTTGCCGAATTAGAACGTTTAGTTGACAAGAATAAAAGCTTTAAACAGCGAAAGCAGTTAATAGACCAAAAAAATGGTGGTGCCATCGAACAGCTCAAAAAGGAGATTGATGAATTAAGGAGCGAAAAAAATACAATTGCAAACTGGAGTATCAGTGAAATATTTGAGCGTATAGAAATTGACCCATACCTGAAACCATTTGGCGAAAATCAGTTAATTAGAAATTTGTTGATCAACGGCTATATCGACGAACATTATGATGATTACATTTCGCTTTTTCATGAAGTAAATATGACTGCGGAGGATTCAGTTTTTGAGCGAAAAATCAAAAGTGGTTCAGCGCTACCGGTTGAACATCAGCTTACACATGCTGATTATGTAGTTAAAAAACTTGATGTTAAATATTTTAAAAGAGAAGTGATTCTCAATCTTGATTTGGTTGTCTACCTGCTAAATGCAGGAGACCAGGTTTTAGCAAAATGTCAGGCTATTCTCCAACTCCTAAGTGAGGGGCGAACCCAAACCAATTCTTTTATTGATGAATTTGTGCAAAAGCGACCTGAGCATGCGGGTTTATTTATCAAGCAACTAGCCAAAGCCTGGCTGGGTTTTTGGATTTTTTTAGAAACCAAGAGTAATTATCCTGCTGGCAAAATGGATAAATATTTGAAATTTTTAACCATTGATGCAGGGTTGGATATTGTTGCAGCACTAAAGGGAGATATGGCAAAATATATTGCAAAAAGATCAAATTTTCTCTCACTTTTTATTGGGGATGCTGAGGTAAATCCAGCAAAGGGTTTGCTTGAAAAACTTAATGTAAAATTTATAGCCATTGATCCTCCTAACCAAAATAGTCAGACATTGTTTGATTTTGTTTACGAGCATGATCTTTATGAATTAAATGAGGTCAATATCGTTCAAATGCTTAAAGAAAAGGGACATTCAGAAATAGGATTGGAATCAAATGCTAATTACACTTCAATAATGGTTTCTATGGCAGAAAATCTTCACGATTATATTACTGCAAATGTAAATGAATATGTGCAGAACGTATTGCTTAAACTTTCTCAAAATAAAGAGGAAGAAGAACAAATGGTTGCACTTTTGAATGATGAAAACCTAATTTTCGACTTAAAATCAGAGGTCATACAAAGAGGATTTGTTGAGATTAGTGATTTGGCGGCTATTGATGAACTCGAGATCAGGAAGGAAGTTATGGACTATAGTGAGGTTTTCCCTTCTTGGGAAAATGTATTTACCTACTATGATCAGCTCCCGGATGCCGAGGAGGGTCAAATGAAAGAATTAGATGAAACGCTTCTGATGTTTTTGGATGCAGAAGAGAATTATCAAGAATTGTCGAAAACAAAAATGTTAGATGCACCTTCCCGATCACAGGAGTTTGTTAAAACCTTCATAGAAACGCTACTTGCTATCAATGAGCTTGATATTGAGGCTTACAAGGCATTGTTTAAAGCACAGAGGCTAGCTATCACTAAACTGGTAACTACAGGGATGACCAGAGATAAGATCGAGTGGTTGGTAAAGAGTGGCGCAGTATTAATGACCCAAATAAACTACGATAGATTAAAGAAGGATTTTCCGGACCTGCACATTACTCTTTTAGAAGTTAGACAGGTTTCTTATAAAACATTTGGTACCTCTTATGATGTGGACGAACAGGATATCGTTAAGCTTTTAAAATCAACCACCTTTACAGTAGAAAACAAACTTGTGCTCTATAATTTATTGGATGAGGATACCATTGTGTCGAACAGAGAGATTTCTAATCTTTCCTGCAATTTAATTTGTGATATGGGAAATGTACCAGTAACTTTTGCTGTGATGGAAAGTATGTTTAAGTCTTCATCTTCAGCAGAGAACCGCATCAAGCTTCTCAACGAAAGATCAGATACACTTTCTAACGATCAGGTAGTTGCACTGATAACAGAACTCAAAGGCGATTACCCCGAATTATTTCACAAAAGGCACAAGCCAAAATTTCAACGCACGCCATATCATGATTGGCTTTTCAGAGTGCTGGAGAGAAGAAAGTTGATACATAGATTTGAAGTTGATAAGAAAGATGAGTGTCTTTTTAGGGTTTTTGCCAATCATAATTAGAATCCCGTGCTGATGATTTTTGACCGTAGTTTGGTGAAGTATGGTGTTTTTACATCCGATTAACGAACCGAGTTATTCTTCGCCACTTTTGGTGAAATTTGTAGCGTAATGGATTGTTTTTCATTCAGGTTAGGGATTTTTTGAGACAAAATAAGATTAAAAATATATTAAAGAATTAAAATTATTAACCTATCTGCAAATAATGCATATTAATTAATTCTGATAGGTAATTACAACAAGTTTTCAAGTTATGTTATAAAAAATAACATAAACATCATACAATCAATGCCAATAGTTATTGAGAATAGCTGATTCGCGACTCTAGTTTTTTATTTACCTGTTCGTCAAGTTCTAGGAGAAGTTCTCCACTCAAATTTCTGAATTTTTTTCCTTCCTTATACTTCTCAATAAGGTTTTTAAGGTCGAGCAAGAAGCGGCGATCTTTTTCCGTGTCATTTCCCCTGTTCCAATGATAGATAATTGTAAACAGCGTAATTATTTTGTTTTTCTTAGCATTTTCTACTTTTAAAAATGTTTTTAGAAATAGGCTTGGCCTTAATCCAGAGAGTGTGACCTGATAATGTGCTGTGTCAATCTCAGAAAGCATTTTAGCATGTAAACTATCGTAGTTGTTTAAAAACTCATCTTCAAGCTGTTTATCTTTATTGATCTCTCCAGTTTCTCCAAGCTTCTTATTTGCACTTTTAATAAAATCAGATATTTTTTTTAGTGATAAATAATTTGGTGTAACTGCTGAAAGGCCTAAATATTTATCGATCATTGGGGAATATTTTTGGCGTGGGAGACTTTTCTTCATCCCTTTGATTAGATCTTCAGCAAGTTTTTCCGGTTTTAAATTCAGAACGTTTTCGTGTCTCATTACATGATAGGCCACTGTGAGGTAATCTTGCAATAGAAATTCCCCTTGTTTTGCATAAGATAATAACTGTCTATTAAGAGAAATGAAGTCCTTATCTGAAAGATTCTTATAATTAGCTGCTGCCAGCTGATTAAATACTTTATAGGCAGGAGGGGTTTTTTCATCCACCATATTGTAGTTCGTTTGGACTTCTTTTTTGAAAGTGGTGCCATTGAATATATTGCCACCTGTCAGGTAATCAAATATACTTTCATAATAATCATAGTCTTCATTTGGAAAATACTTATTTATTGTTTCCTCCCCATATTCAACAATCCTGTCCTTTTTTATCTCATCATACATTCTGTTGATCTGATACTCAATACCTTTTTCAAGCCCCTGTTTCTTGTGATATTCAATGCGACCTTTTTTAAATTCAACGCAGATCATCAGACTAAACCTCAATGTACTATAAAGTAATTTTTCCTGGTAATCTTTCCATTCTCCATTTTTAAGCTCTGATTTGATGAACTGAAAAATAGGTGCATAATAGGATAAAAGATAATTTAGCGTACGGTAATTAACGTCTTTTTCATTTTCATATTTTAACAGGTTTTCGATAGTTTTGCAGTGTTCTTGGAGGAAGCTTTTATAATGGGAGGTTGTATTCTGCAGATTTTCAATTATGTTGGCAAATGTGGGCGAAAAAGTTTGCCTGAAATGAAGGGTGTTGCCAATAGTTTTTTCCTTTATTTCGCCAAAAAGGTCTGGAGGAAGCTTTCCCTCATTTGCTACGATAATAACTTTGGTATTGCTTTGCTCAACCAAGGAATTAATAAAACCAAGCACCGAGTTGTCTTTGAGCATTTCTGCATCAATTCGCTCAAGATCATCAAAACAAATAAGCAGTTTTTCTAATGCCAGAAAATTAAATCGTTGAGTTTTTAGCTCGTTTTTGGCTTCATCGGCACCATCTGCAAGATGGCTAAGCAATTCTCCGCCCCAGAGTTTTGTAATATCTGCTGCCTTCATAAGCAGCTTTACAATTGGAAATCCAGCTTTCAAGTATTTATTCTCAATTAATGGATACACCGAAACGAAAATTTTATCTTTTAGCTCTTCCATAGAGCTTATGCCAAACAGCGATACAATTATGGGCTTGTAACCGGTTTCTAATACTTTGCTAAAGACTCGGTTTTTTAGGAAATATGTTTTTCCTGCTCCCCAGCTTGCAGTAAGCATTAATGCATAGTTTGTTTGCTTATACAAATAATCAATAATCAGATCCTGAGTTATATCTGGGTTTTCTATTTTCTCTTTCATTTAATTTTTTACCAGTCCATGTTTGCGGAAGATTCAATTTGATACGATGTATAATCAAGAAAATTCCCGAAAGCTTTCTCCGAACTCATCGCATCCATGTATTTTTCATGGGAACTCTTGTCAAAAGCCACTATAAAACCAGTTTTGATATATTGTATCCCATATTTAGTTTCCTTATTTTTTGCTATGAAGTCATCAAAGCAGTCCAGAACATTGCAGATCTGTTTAAATTCCTTATCACCTGGCAATTTAAATCCATAACTTAAATTACCCCTGTTTTTTGATAGTGACATAGGAATTGCACCTAGATTTTCCATATGCACATTAAAGGAATTCCCATTCTTATGAAAATGACCATGTGAAATGGGGTTTCGATATTCTTCTTTGATGTCTATAAGGGCATTTAGTTGGTGAGCTACTGTTTTTGGGTCAGATTTTGAAAATACATACTGGTACTTCCCTTTCCAATTCATTCCAATAAATTGTTCCAGATTATTGTTTTCGGGAAACCCATGATTCAAAAAAGGAATGATTAGGACTAGGGAATGCTCTAGTAGGCTGAAAAAAGCATCTAGCATGGCCACAGTATAGAAAGATGCTTCTGGTGGCGTTAACAAATTCTGCATGATTAACATTTCGTAATCTCTTAACGCGTCGCCTGTAGGAGTAGGGAAGTTCATTTTCTTGTATATTGCTGCGGCCTTCCTTCTAAAGAAATCATACCGCTCTTTTATAGGTCTATACTCATTGGAGAGTGATATTCTTCCATCAATAACCTTTTGCTTTATCTCCTCCTGAAATAATTGCTCTGCAAATGGAATTGCGTTATCAATGTTTTTGATAGCTTCCTTTGCTAATTTAGTTAAGTTTGCTCCCTTTTGAAATGATGTAAACTGAAAGCCGAATTTGCGGTGTGAAAGCATAACGGAATTCCTTTGTATAAAACAGGGATTTCCCAAAGTGTTTTTTCCCATCTTCCCAGAAATTTGAAATTAAGCAATTTTGCAAATATTATAAAGACGATATATGGTGATCTTTTTAGCTTTATGGATTCTATCGGAAAATCTTTGATGTAAACCGTTTTAATTCCACGTTTGAGTTCAACCTCATGATATTTTGGAGTAGGATTGGGCAAAAAATCCTTTGTAAATAGATCGAAGTATTTTTGCTGAGTAGCGAATTTTTTGTCCATTTATGCCCCTATCTAGTACATTATTGATATAATTATTTATGCACAAAATAACATATTTTTTTCAATGACGCGCCTTTAGGATCACCCCCTCTGGCAATTATATTAGCTGTCAATTTATCCTAAACTATATGCGTCACCTTTTCGATAAAATATGCATTGAAGAATGGTCAAAATCTACGTTTCGCCCGACGTCATTTTTAAGAAAATTTCGATATAGGGATCCTTTTTGTCTTTTTCGGTGTTATGCTATACTGCCAATATGGGAACCGGAGCTCACCAAAAACTTCAGTTAAAAATGCCAAATTTCTTATGCTTCCGCCTAAGTGCACCATTGCAGCTCGGTTAAGCGCAGTTCCATCTCTCTGCGCTTGCCAGAACTCAAGGAAAAAATTTTCCGAACTCGATCTCCCAACAGGCAAATTGAATGGCCCATCATAAATATCGTCGTCATCACTGAGTGTGCAGAATTCTTCAAATTTGATAATTGGACTCTTAAAATTATATGCGAAAAGCTTTTTCAAAAGCGGCAAAACTGTAAAATGGCCATATTTTTCACGCACTTGAAGAATGATTGCGTAAATAAGGTCTGTAATTAAAGTCAACGATTTTAATGTATAATCTCTGTTAACAATTAATTTTTTACCAGGCTCAATACTTCTTTTGACGGCTGCAGTCTTTCTTATGTATAGCTCGTTAACGACCAGGTTGTTATGTAGTAACAGGTTTCTGGTTTCCTTAATTTCAATTAGTTCATCGAAAATTTGCGGCAATTTCAAATCTTTGGGGTCAATTGCAAAAAGTTTGGTGAAGAGTTTTAAAAAATTATCCAAACTACTATAAGCCAGTCGGTTTACACTAGCCTCAATAATCTGGTTTATCACTTCTCCTTTTAGCAATTGTTCCTGGCTAACTGCTAGTCCTTGGGCCTTTTCGTCACTATACACACCCTTCAGCAAGGACAACTTTTGCGGATAAAATTGAAGAATCTTGATCATCAGATCGTTTAACATCGTTTCAAACTGAGCAATCCCGAGTACAAATAATCCCTTACAAGAAAACTCATCATCAGGTTGGCTTTCTAGACTATCAATAATCTTACGAAACTGGTTATAAGCAAGGACAGCGGGTCTTTCCATTTCGAAAATAGTGATTAGTGGCGGGATGGAGAGATCCAGATAACGTAGATAGATAGCCCCAAGGTTGAGGTCTTTAGCACTGTTGTAAAGACATTCTGGATAATCTGTAAGTAGGTCTTTCATCATCTATTGCTTTGGAGATGACTATTTAAATAATCGATCATCTCCGAATAATTTGGTTGGGTTGGAGTGCGTGTACCTTCGAATTTATTATCACCTAAAGCAGCCAATGCCTCGGCCAACGACAGTTCTTTCGTCAAATCGCCAATGACAATATTTTCGATTTCAACTACAGCAACATCGGTCAAGGTTCGCTTCCCATAAACATCGAACTTTATTGCTTCACCTCCTGTCGAGTCAACAGCATAAATTCTGTAAATGTCCTCTGGCTCTCCGACACTAATCACTCTGTCACAGGAAAAATTTGCTTTCAAAAAATCCCACCGTTCGGCCCTCATCGGTGCATATTTTGTATCCAGATCATTAAATTCGATTTCGACATCCTTTTGTGATTGGTAAGCCTCCATGAATTCTTTAAAGATTGCTGCATTTCCTTTCTTGTGCAGCATAAACTGTAAATAGGAAATAATCCTTTCTTCCCCCTGATCATACGGAAAGTTTTTATCACCCATTACATCATCGGCAAGTGTACCTAATGCAGAATCTTCAGAAGCAAGGGATTTTATGAATTCCAATAAAGTCATATGTAAAAATAAATAGTTTAAAAGCATGAAGAATTTCCTCAAAGGGGAATCATCGTATCATCAAGTGAATATACATTATTAACAATACATTAGTCCCTAAAGAAATCAGTAATTTTATACTTTAACGCTTTAAAATGACACAGAAAACAATTCTAAGATCAACTACAGTAGACAAACACGGCGATTACATCGGGTTAGAGCAACTTCAAGATTATGTAAATGTAGTAAACGGCAACCTAAAACTTCGCTATCTGGCTAATCATCGTCGTGACTTGCCGCCATTGGGTTATTTAGATAATGCCGAAGTTAAGCAAGCAGGACAGATTCATCATGCATTGGCTGAGCCCATCGTTTTCGCAAATAGAAAAATGGTTGAGTGGGATGACGAATTGGTCGTAGAGGATTCAGGAATACCGCTTATGCTGGTCGGCCGAAACAAAGAAATCACTCAAATCTGCATTACAGTTGATAAGAACAATTTCAAATCGTTTGAATCATTTGAAAGAGCCGGAAAATCATTAATGGATTTGTTTGATGGAGAAGCCAGCCTTGATACTTCAATGCGGAAAAGCTTACTTCCTGACCCGCAACTTGTTATTACACTCGCTGGATATTATATGTTATTCAAACCACTTGTAAAGCCACTAATGTCTAAGCTTGGCGAGAAGATCGCGGAAGGAATTGGTGAAGATATCTATGGTTTATCAAAGAAGTTACTCGTGAAAGTTGCTGACGCAATACAAATCACTAGGAATAGTATGATTCCAAAAAATAAGGTATTATTGACTATCTTTGAGATACCTGGAGAGCCATATATAGAATTGCAAATCAAATCCGACAGCTCGAGCACGGTTATTAATTCAATTACAGACAAGAAGCTGGTTAAAATTTACCAGAAAGTGCAGGATTTAAAAAGTAAAATTGATATTTCAGAGATTTACTTTATCTACAATACTAAAGGGAAATGGGAGTTTACCTACCTAATCAGCAAAACGGGGCAAGTTATCGGAACCAAATCTTGCTTCGCTAAAAGAGATAAGTTGGTAAACCGAATAAACCTTAGTCCTACAAAAGCGTTCAGCGTTGGGGCAACTGGTGTTAAATATGCAAAAAAAACAACCCCAAAATCAGAATAAATAGCTTTTCATGCTTTTCAATTTATCGCAATATTATTGAATGGCTCATTGCAGGAAAAATACATTTCCTGTTAGTAACTATAGAAAACTACGACAGTTATAACAAATCTCTGGTGCTAATAGGTGCCTCTAGCATTCATAAGAAGAATAGAATTCTATTTTATCGACTTGGGCCCTTTACATATGTGTGAGTTTGGAATGCAATTCAGGATCATCTTTAAATTAGAAAGGTAGATCATCAAGTTCTTCCACGACAGAATTTCCAGATTTCCTATTCCGATTTACGGAATCCTCTATTTTGTCGACCAAGTCTTGAGGTAAATTAAGCATGTATTTAGCCAAATCATTCTTTAAACTAACCTCTTTGGGATTGTCATAACTTGTAACTGCTGAAACCTCCGTTAGGCCTCTAATATCAAATTTTCTAATCACAGTTTCGTAGTCCCTGGAAAGCATGTGATTTAGTTCAACAACATCTTCCCAATCGTTAATAGTGCTTATTTCATGTTGCATCTGCCACCCGACACCTAATTTGAATTTAGCTCTGGAAATGATGTAGTTGAGCATTAATAACTCTGCGTCCGAAGCTTTGTCGGCTAAAATGTCTTTTAGAAATTTTTCTGATTGCTTGGAAAGTCCATATGTTCCAGAAATAATTGGTATGTCGTCTATTTTACGTTTCAACTCAACGCCCTCGCGTAAAGATCGTTCTATTTCTGTCACCTCAGATTTAGTTCTTTCGCTACTTGGTGCTTTTTCTGCCTTCACTGGCTCTAATTCCCCAGCTAACGCATCTATTTCACTAAGGAATTTTTTAATGCGTTGTGCCAAGATCACATAGTTCGTAGTGATTGAAAAATATTTTTCCAACATTTGGCAAAATTGAGTCAAGCGATCTTCGTCATTTATAAAAAAACCTATTTCCCGCGGATCAATAGCTCCGCTTTGAAAGGATTTATCTGACAAATCAAAGCCAGGTAGAAAAATGGCAGCATGTTCATTCTCAACAATCCAACTCGCACCCATTTCATTTAAGCAAGCGATACTTTTATAGTAGTCGGGTGACAATAAGTAGACTACAAAACTTTCTTCACTAATTTGTGTTTTTAGCCAATTAAAAATGTTATTTCCAATAGGAATACCATAAGCAGGATTACTGGTGAAAACGATCTGTTCATCCTTAATACCTATACCGAGGAGCAATTCTACAAGAGCAGATCCATATTTTTTATTGGAACTTGCATGGGAAATAAAAATTTTCATTTGATTCTTTCTCGTTGTTACTGGTGGTTTGGTTCTATTTAATAATTCATTTTCATAACAAGTTTTGGCAAACCATGAATAACCAGATTTAGTTAATTTATAAACTGCACCACTTTTTACGGGGTCATAACCTTTATTGTCGAATTTTATTTGATTTTCTCCTTCTAGAAATAAAATTGATCTTTTAACATCCTCCAGTGAAAGCCCATTTTCATTTGCAATATCTACTATACCCCTCATTTCATTTTTTTGATAGGCATGATAATATGCTCTATAAACAATATCAACTATTACAATTTCTTGAGCATCCATTTTATTTATACAAATTATCTAATTTTTTGGATTAGGTTTTAATTTTTGTTTTGCAAACAATCGTTCAAAGGCTGGCAGTGGCATCTTTGTTTTATATATTTCTTCTTGGTAATTCTAACAATAAGTATGAGATTTATTTGAGGAATATTTTGTGAAACGTATTTTTAATCAACTCATAAAGAAGTACCGCATTATCCTTGGACACACCAAGTTGGACCACTATGCTGATGATAGTACCGATCAATAAATTTTGCCAATCAAATTTATTAAGCTGGGCGGTTAATTCCAACAGATGATCGAGCTGATTTTTTATAGCAATAGTTTGTTCTTGCAATAACGGAATTCGATCTAAAGATGTTTTTATAGTTTGAATTTGAGAAGATATTAACAAATATTCATCGTGAGTGAAATGCAAATTTTGATCGACTGTACCACCTATTAGATACTGTGCTTCATCAAACGCGCGTCCCCATTTATCTGGAGACGAAACTTCTCTTTTTAGGTATTTTAGCCATTTTTTAAAATATTCTTTTACATCTTTCCAAACGATAGAAGAGGATGCATCTTTATAAAGTATTTCGCCGGGTGAAAAATTAACTATTAAAGAGTTCGCATATCCACTATTCTCAAATATTTTAAAATAAAAAGCTGTTCCTGTAAGCCGAAATTCAGTACCTGTTGCTGACTTATCAAACTGGGTTGGGGAAAAATATCCCGTATCTACGATTAAAGTATATAGTTCATTAAGTTGAGAGCGTAATAATTCCATTTAATTAGTTTTTTTGCAATATCCGAATTTAAATGTTACATCAAACAGGTATTGCTCATTTTTCTATTTAGATGATTTTCGCTATTGCTAGTAAACCATCTCCAAGAACATAGTGGTATTCATAGATAGACTGCAGTATGTTAATCTTCGTTTGAATCTTTCCAATCGAAACGGATAAAAAGGCCGTGAATTTCGGGCGCTCCTTTCTCTGCGAGCGCATAATGTTCTGGCTGTGCCAGAACACCCTCCGGGACTTATAGCTCTCCGTTTTCTCTGCACCCGTTTTTCCGGACTTTCTTTTTTTCCGTTTTTTCTTTTGAAAAGATTTTTTGGAAAAAGGGAAAGGAAACAAAAACAAAGTAAAACTTAAAATTTTTTGATCATGGAAATTACAGGAAGATTAACAGGAGATGCAACGGTAAAGACGTTGAACGGAGAACGGAAAGTGGTCAACTTTTCAATTGCAATTAATGACAGCTACCGCAGTGGTGGCGAACAAAAGAAGATTACTACATTTTTTGACTGTTCATACTGGTTGAACACAGGTATTGCAGAATACCTAAAAAAAGGAGGTTGGGTTCAGATTTATGGCAGAGTGGGCGTAAATGCCTATATCAATGGGGGCGGTGAGGCAAAAGCTTCGCTTACCTTTCATACTACCGAGGTAAAACTGTTAGGGGCTGTTGTCACAGTTAGCAGTAACAGCAGTAGAAATAAAGGCGCTACCGTTAGCAGTAGAAATCCTAACGGTTCAGCAGGAGAAAATGTAAAAGGGGTGGGTGTCCAAATTGTGCCTACGGACACATTCGACGGGCTAGAGGGTGACCTGCCTTTTTAAGCCTTTTAGCTTTAATACTACAGTTACAGACAATTTATTCATCATTAATTATTTAAGAATTTTTTATCATGGCACATAACCTTAATTATAACAGCAGAACAGATAAATACAGTTTTTTTTCGGTAAAGGAAAAAGCTTGGCACGGGTTGGGTATAATAGTGGAATCTTATCCCACTTCAGCGGAAGCGCTAAAATTTGCGGGTTTGGACTATAACGTAGAGAAACGTCCGCTATTTACTGTTGATTCCCGTAACCTCGTTACTTTTCAGAGCAAAGATGCAGGGGGGCTGAATGATGCCTTTATGCCCGATATATTAGTGCCGAATTTTTATTCTACAGTACGGACAGATACAGAGGAAGTCCTCGGAGTGGTGGGCAGGGATTATAAAGTAGTTCAGAATACAGAGGCATTTTCTTTCTTCGATAGCATTGTTGGGGGAGGCGAGGGTATCCTTTATGAAACCGCAGGGGCTTTGGGAAAAGGTGAGCGAATTTTTATCACCGCCAAACTGCCCTCCTATATCAAAGTGGGCAAAGATGATCTTATTGAACAATATTTATTTCTCACCACCTCTCACGATGGGTTTGGAAGCATTACAGCTGCCTTTACCCCTGTAAGAATTGTATGCAATAACACGCTTAATGCTGCCATAAAAAACTCAAGCAGTTCAATCCGAATCCGTCATTCTTCGGGTGCAAACGACCGTTTAAAACAGGCACACACGCTTATGGGTATTTCGGGCAGAATAGGTGATGAAATGGAGCAGATTTTCAACCATTGGGCAAAGGTGCGTATCACCGATGCAGACCTTAAAAAACTGGTACAGGTTGCAATGGCTCCAAATAGAGAGGTGTTGGACAAACTGCAAAGGGGATTACTGGATGAAGCTTCGAGTGTTTATAAAAATATTGTGGATGACGTTTACAGCTATGCGATGAGCGCACCATCACAGCTGATCGATACCGCCAAAGGCACCCTTTTCGGGGCATATAATGCCGTGACGGGCTATTATCAGAATGCCCGAAAATTCAAGGACAGCGAGGCGAAATTTAAATCCATCATTGAGGGAACAGCAAAGCAGAGGGGACAGTCAGCCTTTGACCTTTGCCTTGACCTTGGGAAAAACGGCAATGTAGACTTTCAGTTAAATTAAATCATCGGGAGCGGTTCTTCCGCTCCCATAAAAAACACTTATCATGAGCATATTGACAGAAAAAACAGAACGAAGGGTGCTTGCGGAAATCGCACAGACTTTAAAGCATTTTGAAAATCTTACCCTTATGGGTATTTCAGCAGGGGATGCAGTACGTATCCGTCATGCAGAAAATATTATCAGGGATGTAATCGCGCAGAACGGTTACCATACTATTTCACGGAGCAGGGGCATAGCCCTGCGTAAAGACAAGGGGGGCAGGTCATGAGGACTAATTTTTTTCAGGCCATACAACGCCTGCATAGTACAGGAGTATGGATATTCAACGTAAGCTTTTCAACAGAAAACGAAGTGGTGGTTTCGGTTGTGGTAAAAGATGGGGGAAATAGAGACGATAAAAACACACTCCCGCCGATGGTCTACAGGGGAACTCCACAGGAGATTGATGAGGGGATTTTCGATGCCCTTGTTCACCCAATCGAAGAAACAAAGAACCTCTTCGCCAACCTTACTGCCTACAATAAAGGGCTTGAGGATGCAAAGGCCAAGATTATGGTAAAACCGAAGATCGAAAAATCTGCCGATAAAAAGGGGGCAACTGAAAGTATACACGAGTCAACCGAAGATAGGCCAAAATTTGAGGACATCCTGTCGGAAATCAACAAACTCAATGCAGGCTGTAAGTATTCGGAAGCCCTCGCCCTGCTCCCTGTTGTAGAAAGTTTTCCCGAAAAAAAGGCGGAGATCGAGAAATTGAGGAAAGAATTGGAATGGAAAAGCAAACAGCTGACCTTATTGTAAACGCATAAAAATAATGTTATGATGACAGCAACGATATTGCCAAGGGTATTTGTTCTTAAAGCTAGGGAACAGGACATCCGTTTATCCGACCCCTCGGGAGCATTCAGCCCCGAGCAGGTCATGGATTTTTACTCGGGAACTTACCCGATCTTGACAACTGCAAAAATTGAAGGCCCCGAAATAACTGGTGACGAAATGCAATATAGATTTATCACCACACTCGGCACCAAGGGATAATTATGAAAAGGAGGGTAAAATGTTTCAGAACTACACCACACTCCAAAGCTTACTACCTGCACCAACAGCTAGCAAGCTTTGCGCAGAACCTAGACCGCACGCCCGATCTATCGGATATAAAAAACAATCCGAAAAAGCCTGCACCCCCGATTTTAACGGAAATGGTTTTTTAAACCACCATTTCTTACCTGTACTTAAAAGCTACCCCCATGAACTGAAAAATTGGAGGAAATTTGAAAAGGATTTTTTTCAGTCCGCTAAAAATCTGTGTGCCTTATATGGTATTGCAATAGATTACCATAATCAAAGTCCATATCCGCAAAATATAGCATTGGCATTCGCTGAACTGAACAAAAAAATGGCCTTATTGGATGATAGCCTTTCCCTTAAGATTATATCCATCGAGGAAAGCCTTGCATGTTTAACTACAGTTAAGCAGTTTGATACAGGGATGACCCTTTTTTATCTGCCAGTTGAACCGCTCAATACTCTACTGGCAGATAAAGCCCGAAAGGAAACGGCTGAACTGCTGTTATCGGTCTGCGCATATCTTTATCAGATAGGAGGAGTTCCCTATCATGAAGAAGATAGCAGCTATCTATATTATATCTACGATAATGTAACAGAGTGGAGCAGCGAACCGGAGTATTTCGAAGAATTAGGTCAACAGGAAGTCTATCTTAATGAGATTTTGCAGAGCCGTAAAAAGGGGTTAAAGTTGTTGGAAAGGCTCAAAAATCCGGTGAATTTAAAAACCTTAAAAAAAAGGCAAGAGCAGTTCATTCCTAAAACCAGTGCAGAAATCACACTTCACCGCATTGCCCAAAGGGTATGTAAAATGATGAATGATTACCCTAACCGCTCAATAATGGACAGTATTTATGGTGATCAGTTTTGTAAGGGTAATGATGGGGAAAACATAATCATGGCCGACCAGTATATCTCCTTTATGTGGAGTAATTCTGATCATTTATACGATCAAATTATTGAATGTGTCAATGCAGAACTTAACGAGTTTGATTCTATCGATGAACCGTTAAGCGTTCAGTTTTTCGATTTGCAGCAGGATCAGCCTGTTCACGACCTTTCTTTTGAAAAGGAGTTCTTTGATCTTTTAAATGAAATATCCGATAATCTAAATGACTTTCACAATGAAAAATATAACACCACTTCTTGATCAGATTTTTATGCCTTATAAAGCGTTGCTGTTCTACTCGTCACAGGCCGAAGGCAGTCATTATGTAGAGAGTTATGATATGGACAGCTTAGGCAGACCAATAAATGCCCATCCGTTGTCAATAAAGGAGAGCAGGCAACTAGCGGAATCACTTAAAAAAAGTGATAAAGAAAAACATACTGCTTTTTTACAGCCCGAGGGGCTTATTCCCGAGAATATTCTTTACTTCAGTTCCGCAGGAGACGGTTGTGCAGTTTGGTTTACTCCAAGGTGCAGGCAGCATCTACTTTTTAAAAAGGAACTTGGCATCGGTGACGGAGAAGCCATGTTGCCGCCCCTTTTGTGGAGGGCTACCAAAAATCATTTGTGGGTTTGGGCGTTGGGCAAAGAAAACAGACCTGATTTATCTGCACCGTTATACTTCGCCCCCTTTTTCAATTGTTACATAGATGGAAGGGTATGTATGGGCAATGTGGACATCAATGTGCCAAAGGACTGTAGATTGGAGCGGTTTATGGCGGAGTGGGAAAAGTATTTTTTCGGATCGGCTTTTAGCCATCTATTAGAGCAGGTTTCACCAGTAAAAGGTAACATCGTGCAGCTATGGAAAAGGCAGGTTGGCAAAGTCACAGATTTTCCTATTTCAATACTCAAAAAAAATGGCAGAAAACTTAAAGATATCCTATCATGAATGGCATAAAAAAACGGGTACACATTGTTTACCCTTACCTCTTAAATCCTACCAATCCTATTTCAGTTAACCTGATCGGTGCAGGAGGAAGTGGCAGTCAGATGCTTACAGCCCTTGCAAGGATCAACCATGCTCTAAATGTGCTTGGGCATGCAGGGCTGAATGTTTACGTATTTGACCATGATACAGTTCAGCGAGCCAATCTCGCAAGGCAGCTTTTTACCGAAAATGAGATAGGATTGAATAAAGGAGTTGCACTCATCAACCGTGTTAACCGTTTTTTTGGGACGGATTGGAAGGCTATGCCCTACGGGTATAATATAAGCACTGCGAAAAAACGTTTGGCTAATATTACCGTTTCTTGCGTTGATACTATTGGGGCCAGGCTTGAAATAGAAGAAAGTCTCCATTCGGGGAAAGAACACCACATTGATCGTGATTCCGCTATTTATCTGCTTGATCTTGGTAATGGCAGGGATTCGGGACAGGCTGTGCTATCCACCGTTGGAGAAATTAAGCAAGCTAAATCTTTAACTTTCGAGACAGTTGGAATGCTACCTTCTATGGTAAATGAGTATAAAGTAATGTTAGAGAATGGAGAAGAACTGGATAATCAACCAAGCTGCTCTTTAGCCGAAGCCCTTGGAAAGCAGGATCTTTTTATAAATTCTGCACTCGTGAATATGGCCGCATCTCTTTTGTGGCAGATGCTAAGGGTGGGCATCATAGAACACAGAGGGTGTTTTCTCAGTTTGGGAGGTTTCAGATCACAGCCGATAGCGGTATAAACTTATTCCAAATCGCCCGGCGGCGGGCTACGCCCGCCCGTTTTTCGGCAGCTGTTTTTGCCCCCCACATTTCAAGGCTAAACAGACTGCCGTGTGAAAAAATCAGTTTACCCGTGATACACATAATAGTGACATTTGTCGGCCGTTGGTTTTTTGGATGAAATGTTTAGTTTTGGCCCTGGAATCAATTCTGAAAGATAAAACAATTAACAGTGAGGTCTTTGACCGCAAAAAAAGAAAAGTAATGGATAAATTCAAAAAAGTACAGGAAGTGATCGCTTCAGTTGAGGCTGATGTTGCAAAATTTTATGACAATGGAAATGCAGCTGCCGGTACACGGGTGCGCAAAGCAATGCAGGACTTAAAGGTTTTAGCTCAGGATATCAGAACTGAAGTAACAGAAAAGAAAAACAGCGAAAAATAAACAATAACTGTTTTGGGATAAAAACCACTGATCAGCATCAGTGGTTTTTTGTTTAGTTAATAAAAACCTTCTTTGTGATATTTAAAATATTGCCAATTTTAGATCATAATCCAGCACGATAATTTGTGAAAATTAGCAATGCAATAGAATGTGGGAAAGCATAATATCATAAAGGATAATTGTAATTCACTTTCTTCTTGGAATATTCGTAGGCATGGTTCTTATCAGCTATGCCAAGTTCATCATAATATTTGTTCGCAGCTAACTTATATGTGTTGAACAGCTTTTTTCTTGATGCAATTTGTGTGGCACTGAACATCCAGCTTTCATCCCCACTAAACCTGAAACAAAGTTCGCTATAGATCTGTGCACGTAAGAGTTTCGCACGTGAATCAAGTATTTTTTCTTTGATTGCCAGCTCAATCATATCTTTTGCTATTGTCAGATTCTCTAAAGTTCCCTTAGTCCTTTGCGCGGGTGCAGCAAGCATCTGGTTATAACTATAATATAACAGTGATCGGTAGAGGAGGGCGGTTGTGTCTTTTGGTGATTTTTTCAGAACCTTATCAAGACTATCGGTAACAGGATTATATTTTCCTTTTGGTGGTACCAGGATAAGCCCATCTTCGACCGTCCGCAAGGTAAAGTTAATTACCCGGGTTGCGGGCAATTGCGCACTTGCAAAAAATGGAAGCAAAAATAAAACGGTGGGTATGATATATTTTTTCATGGTGTGGTGTTTTTTAATGTATTATTGACAGATGGAGGTTCCTGATAAATCAATCTAATAGGGGAGCGATAATCCGTACATCAAATATCCCTTCAGAAGTGCTGTATTCCATTGATGCCTTACTACCATAGATCAGTTTAAGCCGCTGTCTGATATTATCCAGTCCCTTATTCATACTTTGTGACGTTTTTTTTCTATTGAGAAGATTTCTAGAAGTAATTACGATCTGGTCATTTATCAGGCCGATATCAAGATTGGCCGGATTTTCAGGGTCCTGAAAAATACCATGTTTAAAGATGTTTTCTACCAGCGTTACGAGCACCAGTGGAATAAAATTCTTGGATACCAACTCCGCAGGATAAGTAAAATTTATGCATATATCATTTTCAAACCGGGTTTGGTGCAATATAATCAGCCTGTCTATCTGTTCCAGTTCATCCTTTAAAGGGACGGTCTGCTCACTGAACTCACAATTAATGCTGTAACGCATAATATCGGAAAGCTGCATAACCGCTTCTGCTGATTTCGGCAATTTACCATAAACGTCCTGATAGATAAAATTTAAGACATTGAACAGTAGATGGGGATTGATCTGCGCTTTAAGGTATGAGTTTTTCGCGTTTGCCAGTTCTATCTGAAGTTCGCGTTCGGAAAGAATGCTCTGGTAGTATTCCGTTTCCGTTTTCTTACGAACCTCTATCTCTTTTAGATGCACAAGAAAGAGGTAATAAAATCCTGCTGCTCCCATAAAGATCAACGATCTCCATAGCTGGTTGAAAATATACGGTTTACCTATGCTTATTTTGTGATAACTGTACCAAGTGGTTTCTTTCAGAAGATACGTGTCTATGCCATAGCTCGTAAATAGGTAGAAAAAATAGACGGCCCCCAAAAAAGTTGGCAGCTTCCATATCCAATTATTTCTAACCTGAAAAATCCGGTGATACAGCCATAGCGCACATAGATAGAATAAGCCTATGTTCTGTATATAATGATAGATATAACTCTTGGCATCCCCGAATACTCCAGTAGCCAACCCGATTATACCTGTCTCGGCACTGATGAAAAGTGCCCAGCTCAGAAAGTGGATTTTATACCTGGATAGTAAAATCGTAAAGTGCTTCATCACGGCCATAATATAATTTGGTAAAACCTCTAATACTGCTGGTGTAATAACTTCTTTCAAGCTTTAAAACACGGCTAGTTTCATAAAAAAAAAGCTATGAAACGCACCGAAAAGCGGCTGAAGAAAAAAACAGTTTTTGTCTTTAGCTCGGCAGGGAACCGAAATTCCCATGGTACTGATCCGACTACATCAAGTATCCTCATTACTATTACTGGAGGCATCGCAGATGCAAACCGTTAATTGATCAATCTTGCTAAATCCGGCCGGTAAGCAAAGTTTTTTCTTCAAGAAATTTTATGAGACCTTTTTTATAGGTTTCGCCCATTTGAACCTGATGGCCCTGTCCAAGGTTTATCGTATTTCCAACAATTTTCTGGATCTTTCTTGCATTGATTATATGTGATCGATGGACCCTATAAAAAAGATCTTTGCTGAATATTTTTTCAACATCCTTCAATGTCAGATAAACAAGTTGTTCAGTTTTGGAAGTTACCATTGTAACATAATTTTTTGCACCTTCAAAGTACAGGATGTCCTGCTTTTTCAATCGTGTAAGTTTCCCCTTTTCGCCCGTTTTATAAAACTTGATATTTTTTCCAGGTTGTTGCTTTAAGGAGAGTTCGTTCTCCATCACTCCAACAACTATTTGGGTGAATTTGGCTAGTTTGATAGGTTTCAATAAATAGTGTGTAGCCCTAACTTCGAAAGCTTCAAGAGATCGGTCAAATGCACTGGTGAAAATTATCGACCTGACCTTAGGTTTTAGCTCGAGAGCCAGTTCCAGTCCAGTAAGATAGGGCATTTCAATATCTAGAAATATGATGTCGATCTCATCTTCAATACATATTCCGGATAATGCTTCTAGAGGGTTGTTGAATGTTTTGACCAGTTCAAGATTGGGAATAGAACTGATATAAGTGGTGAGTAGCAAAATGGCATGGCGTTCATCATCAATGATGACGCATCTGATTTTGTTTTTCATAAGCGGTAGTTTGGGATGGTTTAATTTTTCTTTTATTTCATTGATTTAGTTTTACTGATTAAACAATAAGGATAGTCGAAGAGCGGTTTAATTTACAATTTAAATGATCATTTATTTAGGGTAAATTCGTTCCAGGTCTCCTGCGAACGGTTCATCAGGGAAAAAATCCTTTATGGAACATTCCAAGATTTCGGCAATTTTATTTAAATGGTTTAAATTGTATTTATCATCGGTTTTCGTACTCTCAACGTTTCCAACAAATTTTCCGCTCAGCCCCATTTCAAGCGATAATTGCTTTTGACCATACTTCTTTAAAAGCCTGATTTCCCTCACTTTATCAATTACAAACTGCTCTATTTCAGACGCTTTACCCATTTTGACTAAGTAAAGAATAAACAAAAAAATGTTTGCCCTACTATAGTAGGGTTTTTGATATTTTTCGTATATTTGAGATATATTAATTAGGTATTAATAAGAGTCTTGCGGTCGCAATTTCTGACGCCGTGACGTAGGACAGCAGTTTAATACCCATATCTATGTGTAGAAATCAATATATTTGTATTTCGAAATAGATGTGGGAACTGCTGTAATTCCGTGTCACTTAAGGCGTCAGAAACTTTATTGCACCACGGTTGGTAGTTCTCACATTTATTGAACTCAATCACCAAGACTCGTATAACCAATACGAGGATGAAAATAGACAATCACAATTCAGAACTAACTAACCATTGTTTTAAGAATGGATTGTATGGTTTTGTCCTCTATTTTCTAAAATTTTTATTAAATTTTTCAATTGTCTTATGCTACTGTCCCTTTAATAGGATGTATGCATTAAAGCCTAAAAACCCTGAGTGATCCCCCTGTGCCTACAGGAGGCAGTGCTTAATTTAATATAGGTTTAGTATTGGTTCTTGGCCTCCTGTGAGCATTTAATTTTTTCCGGATTCACCGGAAAAGTTTCATTTAATCAACTAACTAACAAATCATGAAAAAAACGATATTATTTATCGCTATGGCTACGCTATGCTTATTTTTTAAAGCTAATGCTCAGCTTAAATACCAACAAAATGTTAAAAATGAAGCCTTTGTAATCGGAGATAAGGTTCCTGATCTTATGTTCGACTCAGTTTACAACCATATTTCGAAAACTTTAAAATTATCGGATTATAAGGGTAAGGCTATTATTCTTGATTTCTGGGGAACATGGTGTAGTACATGCCTTAAATATACTCCCCACATGCAGGAATTTCAAAAGAAATATGGGGATAGGCTAGCCATTATCTTAGTGGATGATGCCAAAAGGGATACTGAGAAAATCCTGATGGACTTTCTGGAAAAAAGAAAAAGTGAGGGCCGGGAAATAACATTACCTATTCTTCTAAAACCAAAAAACACAAGGATATGGTTTCCTCATAATGTATTTCCTCATTATGTATGGATCGGTGCAGATCAACGAATAAAAGCAATTACTGGCCCAGACGAACTGAAGGAAGAAAACATTTCAAGATTAATCGCTGGGTTGAATCTTCATTTACCGGTAAAGGAGAGATAATATGGTAAAGATGAATTTTAGTAATTACAGACTAAGTAATAAAGCACTATGGATCATGGCATTTTTGATGACCCTGCTTTCAGTTTCCTCTGTATTTGCTCAGAATCCCCTGACTCAGGATGGACGCAACATAATAAAAGGCCAGGTGTTTCTTCCAGATGGGAAAGGCGTTAATGTCATTTTGCGCTCTGGTTCAGGCGGTACACGTACTGCAGATTCAACTGGACGTTTTATTGTTGAGTTGAGAAGATTGCCAGATACGTTAAGATTTAATGCAGTCGGATATATTACAGTTAGTAGAATAATCCGAAATCCTGAAGAAAGTAAAAGATATCTCTCAGTTAAAATGGTGCCTGAAATCCGTGATCTTGGTGATGTGCAGATTAGTACAGGTTATCAACGGGTAAGACCTAATGAGGTAAATGGCAGTGTTTCTGTAATCGATGAGAAAAGGTTAAATGCAAGAACGGGAACCAATATTCTGGACAGAATTATAGGTCAGACTTCAGGTGTAACACTGAATGTTGGGAAAGCTAATGGGAACCCACAAAATACAACCGGAATATCCATCCGTGGTCTGGGCACCATCAATGGTCCTCTTGATCCTCTGATCGTGGTTGATGGATTTATATATGAGGGTAATATCAATAACATTAATCCTTTTGATGTTCAGGATATTTCCATTCTTAAAGATGCATCAGCGGCTTCTATTTGGGGTGCAAGAGCAGGAAATGGCGTTATAGTTATCGCTACCAAAAAAGGTCGGTATAATCAGGATATCGTAGTTTCATTCAATGCAAACACGACAGTTAACGAAAAACCCAATTTAGGTTCGTTTAGGACGATGAGCTCGAGTGATTATATAGACGTCGAAAAAATGTTATTTGAAAAAGGGTTTTTTGACAATCGTATTAATACTGGATATCAGGCTTTGACCCCTGTTGTAGAAATATTATTGGCTTTGAGATCTAATAAGTTAACAAATGTAGAGGCTACTAAGCAACTTGATTTATTAAGAAGCAAAGATGTTAGGGATAGCTATCTGAAATCATTTTACAGACACGCCGTAACCCAACAGTATGCATTATCAATAAGGGGGGGAGCTATTAATAATTCTTACTCACTTTCAGCAGGTCATGATCAGACGGTTGATGAAAGCTATTCCTCCACTCAGCGAACTAACTTACGTTTTGCGCATAGTTATAAGGTTAGCTCAAAGCTTACCTTATCAACCAATATCTTACTCACAGCCGCTTCTTTCCAAAATGGAAGACCCGTTTATGGCAGCTTAAGTTCTGCAGGTAGGCAACCGACATATCTGAAATTTGAAGATGAATTGGGTAATGCTATTCCGTTGGCTCAGGTTTATCGGCAAATATATACTGATACTGCCGGCGGCGGTAAATTGTTGGATTGGAAATATTATCCTGCTAATGAATATGAAAATACAATATTTAAACAGAAGCGGAGGGAAATCTATGGATCAATATCATTGAACTATAAAATTCTATCCTTCCTTTCGGCCGATCTTACATACCAGCAGCAGTTTCAGCAGGAAATCTCAACAGATGACTATTCAGTAAACAGTTATTACGCAAGAAATCTTGTTAACAGTTATTCCCAATTAAACAGATCTACAGGTATCGTGAAATATAATATTCCCAAGGGAGGTATATCACGGGTTGCACAGAATAACATTAACTCTGCGACCTACCGATTCCAATTGAATGGAATTAAAAATTTTGGTGTCCATTCTGTTAATATTATTGTCGGCGCAGAGGCGAGAAACAGTGGAACCGATGGTAATACTAATTTATTTTACGGGTATAATGGCGATCCTTTGACATACGGGAACGTAGATTACATTAATAGTTTTCCCAATTTTATTACTGGAAGTACCAATCAGATTAGCTCTGGTGACGTACTCACAAAACTTGATTATCGTTTTATTAGTCTGTACGGAAATGCTGTATATTCTCTGAAAGGAAAATATACAGTATCTGCAAGTGTTAGAAAAGATGGCTCAAATATTTTTGGGGCAAATACCAATGATAAATGGAAGCCTTTGTGGTCAGCTGGATTAGGATGGACTATTTCTGACGAGAATTTTTATAATTTAAGAGAGCTTCCCATACTAAGGCTAACATCAACATTTGGGTATAGTGGCAATGTAGACCTTTCAAGAACGGCATCACCTGTGGGGCTTTATGGTTCTAATGCGATTACTGGACTACCATACGTCAGGATTAGAACGATCAATAATCCCGATCTCAAATGGGAACAGCTTTCCCAGTTAAATATAAAAATTGATTTTGCAACCAGAAAGGATCGAATTAAAGGTTCAATTGCTTATTACATAAAAAGGGGATCTGATCTATATGGACTCACTCCATTCGATTATACGGCTTGGGGCGGAGCCGCTGATGTTACCAGAAATGTGGCTGATATGAAAGGCTATGGTGTAGATGCAGAATTTCATTCCCTCAATGTTCAATCGGGTAATGTTAAATGGGATACGGACCTATATTTTAATTACTCTGAAAATAAAACTGTTAAATATTACAGGCAGAGTGTGACAGGGATATTTGGGCTTTTGGGTGCTGGACAGTCTATTACACCCATTGAGGGAAAACCCTTGTATGCAATAGCAGCATATAAGTGGGCAGGACTCAATTCCAGCGGCCTGCCACAAGGTTACTTAAAGGGAGCCGTAAGTACAGATTATGCTGCAATTTCTGCGGAAGGAAATCTAAATGGCGACAATATCAGGTACATAGGCCCAGCAAGTCCAGTTTACTTTGGCTCTTTGATCAATTCGTTTAATTTCAAGAACATAACTTTATCTTTTAACCTGAGTTATAGGTTTGGGTATTTCGCGCGAAAAGAGACTATTTCCTATAATTCTCTAGTGAATTCTGGAATTGGAAATGCTGATTATGAGAAGCGCTGGCAGAAGCCGGGGGATGAATCGTTCACCAATGTTCCCGCATTTATCTATCCAATAAATGGTCTAAGTGATTCTTTTTACCAAAATTCAGAGGTCAACATAATTCGCGGTGATAATATCCGGTTAGATTATGTCAATCTTGGATATAGGTTCGATGCGGGTAAATGGAGATTTCCGTTTCGAACTTTTGATCTTTTTTTTAATGCCACATCTCTTGGGATAATCTGGAGGGCAAACAAGGATGGTATCGATCCTGATTATGTTGGGCGCATCAACCCATTTAAGGGTTACACATTTGGGATCAGGGGAAGTTTTTAATGCTAAAAATTTTAAAATAAACGTTATGTACAGATTCAGCATATTATTGATACTAGTGGGCATGAACATTTTGTCTGGTTGTGACAAATACCTCGATAAAAAATCTGATGCCAAACTAATCGTTCCAAAAACTGTAGACGACCTCCAGGGAATGCTTGACGATGGCGCTACTATGAACCTGATGAGAACTCCATCTTATGGAGAAAGCGAAGCAGATGATTTTTTTCTACTCCCAACAACACTTAGTGGATTTAACCAGACACTAAGAGACGTATATCTTTGGAAATCTATAGACTATAGATTTGGGAATGACTGGTCAGACGCCTATCTCCCAGTGTATAATTCCAATTTATGTCTTGAGATACTACCCACCATTCCTAGAGATGACTTAAACTCAAAACAGTGGGATAATATTAAAGGATCAGCGCTTTTTTTTAGAAGTTATTATTTTTATTGCTTGACTACAACATTCGGTTTAGCATATAACCCGGCAACTTCAGAAAGGGATCTGGGAATTGTTTTGAGACTATCGTCCGATTTTAATGTCAAATCGGAGCGGGCTACGGTAAAAAAATGCTTAGATAGGGTTATCTCGGATATTGAAGAATCGCTATTGTTATTGCCAAATGTAGGAGAGAATACCTTAAGGCCTTCCAGGGCAGCTGCGTTTGCCTTATTGAGCAGGGTGAAGCTCTACATGGGTGATTACGCTGCCGCATTTAAATATGCCGATGAATGCCTGAAAATAAAGTCAAGTTTGATAGATTATAATTCAGATACTGATTTATTGGGGATTGATCTAAATGTCCCGTTTAAGCGGTTTAATAAAGAAACTATTTTCTACACAGAACTTAACTTCGGATTTTCAATTCATTCAACTTCAAGAGGGAAAATTGATACCCTGTTATACAACTCCTATAGTGCAGATGATCTGCGCAAAAAAGCGTTTTTTAGGCCGAATGGTCAGTATCAGCAATTCAAGGGCAGTTATGCCTCAAGTTCAACAACTTTTTTTAGTGGTTTGGCAACGGATGAGATGATCCTAAATAGAGCAGAGGCGAATGCTTACCTTGGAAATATAGAAGCAGCTTTGACAGATCTGAATTTATTAAGGAAAAAAAGATGGAAGAACTCAGTTCCTTTTATACCTGTCACAGCGATAGGGAAAGTTGATGCACTTTCTAAAGTCAGGGAAGAGCGGCGGAAGGAATTACTTATGAGGAATATTAGATGGGCTGACATCAAAAGATATAACGTGGAAGGTGCTGGGATTACACTTAAGCGGGCATTAAATGGAGTTATATATTCTCTTGAGCCAAATTCCAAGTTTTATGCTTTGCCATTGCCAACTGACATCATTGAGCAGGGATTGCAACAAAATTAGATTAGTTAATTGATAGTGGAAACAGGGCTGGACTGGATAGTCCTGCCCTAGTTTCATTTACTGCTGATTATTGGCGTAAGTCATTGACCCGTCCGAAGACCCGGTTACACGGGCAAGACTGGCTGAACTTAAACCCGCAGTCAGGTTCAAAGTGGATTTTACTGTTGGCGCAGTGTCTGGATTATTCACATAACTACGATCAATAGTGATCTCACAAGCTTTATCATTACCACTGCATTCGTCTTCTGGAGGAGTAGTGCTCCAATTGTTTTCATCCTCAACCTCACTGATAGTGTAAGTTGCTGGACCATGATAATAAAAGGTAAAAGCTTCAAATTTTGAAATTTTACCATTCGCAGCCTTAAATGCAGACTGCGTGAACAAAACTGTTAAACCTAACAGTAATGCGTAGGCTCCAAAGCCTATTTTGCGTAATGTATTCATATTTTAGTAGGTATTTTTTGCTTGAAAAAATATCCAAAAAAGTTTAGTTGAATTATGGTTCAAATTATTGTAATCGATAACAGAAAGGCTTCCAGACTGTAATCATTTCAAATTGCAAATCCTTTTCCTGGCCTCCTTTCTTTAGAATGTATAAAGTAGACGGTTACAATATTTAGCAGGAGAAAGAAAATATTAAATACCAAATGTGTACGCCAGCCCATTGATTTTAAAATGCCACCACAGCTACATGGTGTTTTTATGTAAAATCCACTTAGTATTAATGTTATATATCCGGTAAATGCAATTAATAGAATCGTAGAAAGGTAAAGACCAATTCTTCGCGTTTGCAAGAAGGTCAATAGGGCTGCAGCTATTATCTCTATAAATGGGATTGCCCACTGCAGTATACTGATCATTGTTGATGAAAAATGCTGGAGCCTCAACTGGTGCTTAAAATCCTGGTAATCTATAAGCTTAGATCCTGCAGTGTAAATCCAGAGAATTATTAATAAGCTGGTTGCGATCTTTATATATTGATCTTTCATGATTTGCTTCTTTTTGTAAAGCAAATCTCATAAGTTAAAGTTGGTAAGGCAGCTAACGATAATTAGAAAAAAGCTATCTTTTTAAATAAATAACCTAATCTGCATTAGAAAAATGCCTGAAATGCACATAATTAATTTAGCTTTTATTTTTTAACCCGCTGAGCGTATTGGCATGCATCCCAATAAATGCTGCAATATCATTGACCGGGGCCAATTGAAAAATGTCGGGATGTTTTCTTAACAGGTACTCCAGCCGTTCCTCGCCTTTCAGATGATGTGTGTCAAATGTCTGATGAAAATGTTCCAATATTACTTCATCTAATAAATTTGTAATCAGCTGATTGAATTCGGGAAAGAGTTTAAATAAGTTCTGTGTATGACCTTTAGAAATTACCATAATTGTGGTGTCGTCCAGACCAGAGGTTTCTAGTTTAAAATCATTAAAGTTTTTTTCAATCAAATTCGGGACGATTGACCCTTCGAAATGAAATCTGAGCATTTTTTTTCCTGGATCTAATTTGCTTTCAAGCTCAGTCTTTAATAATCCTCGTCTCACAAATATAATTGGAAAACTATTGCGCAAATTTCCATCAAGCAACTCATTGTTTTTGAGTTTATGGTCTTTTAAAGCAATTCTAAGATAGGCCTTTAGGGCAGAGGAAACATGGCCATAACCTTCAAGATGCTTGCAAAATGTTGTAAAATTCATAAATGTAAAATTATACAACATGAAGCCTACCGGTCAAGTGGTAGAATTTACCACCCCCACCACCTGCCTGTTAATTCGTACTAGAACGCAATAAAATTTATTTCTACAGACATAATTTTTAGCAAGCTGGAGCAGTTTTTAATAAGTTTAGTATTTTTCTTGAGCGATCGCAAGCATTCTTGCCAATTTTTCAGATACTCTACGGATATCTTCAGGATTATGTACGTAATACCCATTGCTAAAACTTTTTTCTGAAATTTCAGGCTTTTCAGCAGTGCTTACATGTGATATGACATACTGATGTATGCGTGTCGCCTTTTGCTCTATGATAATTCCAGCCTCAACATTCAGAAAGATATAAAAGGCCAATTGCTTTACTGATAGTGACACTTTGTATGTTGAATCCAAGAGTCCGGAATTTACCAGTTCAGTATTTATAAAATCTAATTCTTTTAGAAACTCAAGCTCAGAATCAAACAATTTTAAGAGCGAATCTTTTATTGCTTCAGAGAAAGGCGAATATAGGGAAACAGCAAATGCAGGGATCTGAATTAGGGATTTACGCATGTAAATTAGTTCCCGGTAGTGATCAGATATTGCTGATAGGCTATTGAGTTTTTCGATAACAACTGTGTGGCAGAATTCGTAGAAACGGGGATGGTTGAACTGTCTTGAAATAAGCCTTCCAATGATAGCTTCTTCTGAAAGCTGGGTATCATTGTTGTCGCAAAGATAATTTATAAGCTCTAAATTAAATGAAATCCACTTATAAGTCGTAGTGCCTGATAGCTTAAGATAAAGAGTATCTCTGATAATTCCTTTTAGATCCTGACTGATTTCAAGATAATTTATATAATGTAGAGCAGCATCAATTTTTTCCTGATTTTCCTGCTGATACTTTTCCATTGCTGAGGTTGATGGCTGAATCGAAAGATCAAATTCTAAAGGATAGTATTTCCATAGATAATTTAAGAGTTCTTCAAGTGAAAACAACATAACTTCTAACAGCTTGCGATGATCTTCACTTTCAATCCCTTGTTTCAAAACATCCTCAATCTGGTTTATCATTCTGCCAATGGATGTTAACTGTAGATGAATAAAATCTTGTAAACCGCATTTGCTCTCCGGTACACAGGAATGAATTTTTTGTTTTAATCTGTTTACCTCATTCAAAATATCAGATTCACTATTGTCTTCTGGTGCAAACGCTATTGATTTATTCGTTATTGAATCAATTATCTGATAGAGGTAGCCGAGTTCGATATTCATGGATGAGAATGCATTTAGGTTATAAAAACCTAAAATTATCTGATACTTCTAATAATTGAAATTGTTTTACACCAGGGATAATGGTAGAAGTTTAGAAGGTAATTATTGCCGTGACGAACAGACTTTCAAGCTCTATAATTAATTTTCAAGATTTCTGTTTTAGATCAAAATTAGTGGGGGGTGGTAATTTCTACCACCTTTCTAGAACTTGACGTATTAGACATAGTTTCTTCTTTTTGTAACAAAAATTGGTTATAAAAATAAAGGTTTTTTTCTGAAACTAATGGAACTTAATATGGAAAAATTGAATGCAATCCTTGACGTCTTGCTGAAAATTTATGAAATTATGCAACTTATATATTCCAAGTCCTATGGCAACCTAACACTGCCCGAGGATCAAATGCTAACGCGGCTTGAAGTGATGGAGTATCTTGGGATAAGTGATAGTACTTACAAGAGAAAGGTCAGGAAAGGAATTTTAAAACCCAGCAAGCTTCCCGGTGGAGATAGATTCTACAAAAGTGAACTGCAAGAGGAATTCCTGGAAAGTAAAAGGAGGGGGCGGGTATAAGTAACTACGTATCAGTTGAGAAAGTTCTTAAGTTTGAGGCGAGATCTAGCTAGGTGGTAATCCTAGATTATTCGTCGTTAAGCAATTTTTCCAGTGCGCCCTTGAGTTCTGGCTCTTTATCAAATTCTCTTTTTACCAAAGCCAACAGGCCGGTAGAATAGTCAAGGTAATATGTTTCAAATTCCTGTAAGTTTTTAAAGCGATCAGTGAATCCATTCACGATGGAAAAAAGGTTTGAGTATAAAGGTTCACCCATTGAAACGAGTATTTTTGAGATATGATCGGTCGCCTGGATAAAATAAAGGGTCTGTCTATAATTTAAGGTTGCCTCACCGTTATAAAGCTGTTCGTTAAGTTCATCCTGCTTATCTAGAATTTCATAGGTGGTAACAACTACCACACCTTGTTTAGATCCGGAAATAATATTGGTGTTTTGCAGAATCTTAAGGGTGATATAGCCGTATTCCCAATCATCCCTTCCTTTTTCAAAACGTAGTCTGAATGTACCCATAACATTTAATTATAGATTAAATAATTTTCCCTTCGTATTAAAGTAGAAAAGCCATATTGTTATATAGTAACCTTCAGATGCAATATAAAAAAAATATAGATCAAATGCGCGCGTTTGTTAGCATCAAGCTTTGTCTTTTTCACTTTCCATCCATGGTTTTTATTAGCCTAATTCTTCCAGAATAATCAGTTTGAATAGATCCTTGGCATCCGTGAATAGCGGATCAAAATGAATATATCTGACATTCTAAAGAGCTAATTTTATTAGCTGTCGCTAAGGTTTGAAAAATTTATAAGCTTATGATATCAATCAATTTGTGCACTTAGCACTGCGATTTAAAAAGGTCCACTTACCGAATTCTTGATGATCTATTCCCAGTTTACCTCGGCCACAATGTTAATTACAGGTTATGGCACGACGGGGAAAAAGAACTTTTAGGTCACTTTAGGTTCATTTAGCGGCCAATTTAGGCCAATTCAGGTCAAAAATTTTATCACTCTAAATTACTGGATACGTTTGGTCAATGAAACGGAATAACCCGTTTTGCCACTAACGAAATAACTAGAGAGCAAATGCCCTGCTTAGTGAGATTCGTCAGAATCGATCAAGTTGAGCATTGCTTTTATGGAAGCTGTTTTTATAGCTGCTTTCGATATTAGTTCTATCTGCCGTTGGCAGATAGATAGGTGCATAGCATCGGTTCTTTGAAATTGTGGGATGAAGCATTTTTCCGTGAGGAACGGAAAATTCTTGCGAAGTTGAGATTGTATCAATAATACGAAAGCGCAGAGGCAGGCGACGGCCAGGTCCGTATGGACTTACGTGAGTAATCCCGGTATACCGTTTTTAAAAACTTTGTTTTTTGTTTTAGTTTTTAGTTTAGGTAGGAGGGGCCATCTGGCCCCTTTTTTTGTGTCTTGATTTTAAGAATCATTCGCTGGTCCCGGAATTTGGACGCCTCAAGTATGTTTGGGCTTCAAATTCATGCAATACGGATTTATGTTAAAGTAAGACCTATCAATCTAGGAAATGATGATGTCAAATCAGATCAGCTAAAGTTGTGCGCCATCTTAGTGATCACCTAATACTGCTGGTTTGGTTTGCCATTAAAATCTTAGTTTTTTTATACCCGCAAGATGTCTTTTTGTCTGACAATAATCCTGTGGATTATTCCCACAAAAAGAATCTTGCCCCATAGCGGAGCTATTGGGGGCTGAGAAAACTCGCAACTCATTTTCTCTTTTAGATGATATCAGGATGGAAAGAAAGAACAAACAGGTTGGTCGGCCTTTTCTCAAAGACGGTAAGAGAAACAAAAGGTTGAGCGTGCGGTTTTCGGAGGAAGAATTTATCTTCATTTTATCCCTTGAAAAACTTCTTGGGCTAAAGAGGACTGATATAATCAGAAAACGAGTGCTTGAAGTTAACGTAGCCCTAATTTTTGACGGGCGTTCAGTTTTAGCCAGCATTGATCAGATAGGACTTGAACTTTCCAGAACCGGAAATAATATTAATCAGCTTGCCAGGTATGCAAATATATTAAACAAGCAGCGGGTGCTCTCCCCGGTAATTTTTACACGGTATAGTAAAGAACTTGATAAGCATTCTCTTCTTTTAAAAAATCTTAACCTGGAAATAAAAAAAATATTAAAGTTGATGGGGAGCTAAACTGATGTAAAGTTACCGGACTACTTCTATAACTCGTTAGCCTATTACCTAGTTATGCTGTTAGCAAGTTCAACAGTAGCTGTATAGCTATTTCGTCGCATACTTTGATCTCTGGTTATGACTGTAGCTCAAAAGCTTGCGATACTGCTAACAGGTTTCAACCAGAACGGCATAACTATGATGCCAGTTACAGTGATTTGTAGTAATTCTGTGATCTGGTGAGCAGGTTACCTAGTTCCTAAATTTTATGATCGTAAAGATACTTGGCTCTTCTGCTACTTTCGCCGGGGTAAGATATAACCATGAGAAGATGCGTTCCGGAAAGGGGGAACTTTTAAAGGTCAGAAATTTCGGAAGCCTAATGGGGCTGGACAAAATTGGTTCACAGGATTATATCAACTATCTCAAAGCTGTATCATCTGTTAACAAAAGGGTGAGTAAGCCCCAGTTTCATGCGGTAATCTCTGCTAAGGGCAAAACGGTTTCGAAAGAAGAACTTTTGGATACAGCAGGAAAGTGGCTTGCGGAAATGGGTTATGGACAGAATCCATATCTCATCATTTTTCACAATGATACAGAGAATAATCATGTTCACATTGTATCTACCCGAATTGATAAGTGTGGTAAAAAGATTTCCTCGGCGTTTGAGAAAATCCGTTCAGTACGAGCGCTATCCACCGTCTGCAAAAAACAAAAGTCCAATATTAAAAATTTAGAAAATTTTTTTCACTACCGACATTCTACCGTTGCCCAGATGAGGACATTACTTGAAAAAGTGGGGTTTGAAGTCCGGATAGAAAAAGATCTTTTCCAGATACTAAATTATGGGAAGAGCGTCCGTGAATTTAAGCTGGCAGATATTGAAAATAACTGTGATCAGTATTGTACTGATAAAAAAAGAGCACAACAATTAAAAGCTATTTTCAAAAAAGTACTTTCAGTGGATATACAGGGGAATTATGAAGTCTCGCAAACGGATGATCTCAGCTCAAAATTGGAGCTCCTTTCAAAAATGATGCGCAAGAGATCTGGAATTGAGCTGGAGTTTCATTCTAAAGATGCGAAGCATCCATACGGATATACCATAATTGATCATACCAACAGATCAGTAATGAAAGGATCTGAAGTAATGCCCATTAGGGAGATACTGAATGGCCTGTCTACGAATAATCAGATTCAATCTGAACCTGTCGAATATAGAATATCCTTTTCAGATCCCAGGATTGAGGTTGATTATATTCTTTCCGAGTTGGAGGGTGGAGGCTTAATAGAAGAGGCTGTAAGGGAGATTGAACTTAAAGATGATGTTGATGACGAGGCTATCCATGGTCGTAACCGTCAGCGGAAGGGCAAAGCCCGAACGAATACACGTTAAACTTAAAATATTATTTTATGCTGATTATTATTGGAAACCAAAAGGGTGGAGCGGGGAAAAGTACGCTCACTCTATTACTGGCTAACTTTCTAACGCTAGTTAAAAAGCGGAAGGTAACCGTTATCGATATGGACTACCAGCAGTCGCTGGCCCAAAAATATGAAAAGACCAAGGCTGCTGAAAACCCGGAAAACTATGAAATTATTGCGGCAGGTCTGGAACATTTTCCTTCTATGTACACAGTTCTCAGCAAAAGCAGAGAGCATATCGTAATTATCGATCTACCCGGGAAGCTTGATGATGATGGGCTGATCCCTGTATTCAGCGCCGCAGATCTGATCCTTTGTCCTTTTGCCTACGATGAGTTCAGTTTTGATTCAACTGTGTTGTTCTCCGTCGTGCTTAAGAAGATCAATCCAAGCGGACAACTGGTATTTATCCCGAATAGGATCAAGGGAAATGTAAGGTATGATACTGCCTCTGATGTAGAAACCCAGCTTTCCAAATTCGGAAAAATCACCCCGGTGATTTCTGACCGCGTAGATTTCCAACGGACGGACACGTTTCAGACACCGTTATCCCTTTACCCCGTCATTCTTCCGGTATTTGATCAGATCTATTCGGATCATATTGAAGAGACTGCATCCAAAATATAAAAAATAGCAGATATGAAAGTAGAGATAACAACAATGGCTGATGCGCTGAGAAAAACCATCAGCCCCCAGAATGTAAATCTATCAAATAAAGACCCTGTAATAAAAGCAAAAAAGCCCGATGTTGAGAAAAAAGCTACAAATAAAGAGACACTAATTATTGAGCTTATCCGGGAATTTGATTGTACCGGTAATACGCACATGTTACACCCAAGGCTAAACCGCCACACCGTGCAGTTGCTCAACCGGCTCAAGCTGGCCTCTGGTATTGATATGAACAAAGTGATAGCATTTGCGCTTCATAGACTCTTCGATCAGCATCCGGAAATTAAAAAGTTTATTAAAACATCGTTAGAAAATTTTGAACTATGACTTGGATACAATTTCTTTCCTGGCTATTATGCATCTATGCATTTTATTATTCCGGGCTTATCGCTTTCGATCTTTCGAGAAACAGGAAGCTGGCAGATACAGAGAACCGAAGTGAAACAACTGTCATAATTGATCTTCCTATTGCTGAAAAGGTATCGCTCAAGGAAATCGAAGATGAAGAAATCGATTATTTCCTAGGTGATGGAGAAATGGAAGAGCCTCCCATTGTTTTTTCTGGAGGGGTATCGATAAAGGAGCTTTTTGCCCTGGCGCGTTCCGAGTCTATCGAGTACACTTCTTCAGTATCCTTCTGATCATGAGATATATAGTTTTTTTGACCGTGGTCGTTTGCATATTGATTTTGACAAGGGCTATGGCGCAACCTGGTATTGCAGAGATGGGAGAGGCAAGGAGTTTCATCAGGGAGTCGTTTTTTTCCATGTCCGATCTATCCTACGTACTGGCTGCTCTTATTTCCATAATAGGCGCAGTACATGTTTACCATAAAATGCAGATGGGAAAGGATGTAAGTGCTGACATTCCTGCTTGGTTCTTTTCCGCACTCTTTATTATAGTAATCAATATTGTTCTGGTCCATGTTTTCGGACTCTGATCCACATTCTTGTAACCGCTAACGGCGGTTTTTTTATTTCCCAATAATTCACAATTAAAATCCAATCAAATGAGAAAGATCAAAAATCTAAGGTTCATCATTTTTCTGTACCTGTGCACAATCAATGGGTATGTTATGGCACAGAGTGGGGTTAACGGTTTGAATACTGCAACCAGCACGCTTAAGACCTATGTAGATCCGGCGACTAATATTGCCCTTGTGATCGGTGGACTGGTCGGTATTGTAGGTGGCATCCGCGTATATTCCAAGTGGAACAGCGGTGATCAGGACATTAACAAGGAGCTGATGGGTTGGGGAGGCTCCTGTCTCTTTCTAGTTCTATCCTCCCTTATCGTGAAGGCGTTTTTCGGGCTGTAACAATGGAAAGGCTTTTTCCGGTCTACAGGGGACTACAGCGGCCCTTGACCTACAAAGGTTTTAAGGGGCGTTTTATTTATTGGGGCGTAGGCATCCTATTACTCTCGTTAGTTATTGGTGCGCTAAGTATGGCACTTATCAATATGTATGTGGGGGCGGTAATTATGCTCACGCTAATCTTAGGTGGTTTTTTTTACATCGGTATCCAGCAGAAAAAGGGACTTCACAACAAAACCCGATCTATTGGGATCTATCTCCAGACCAACCATCTTTCAAAAATCAATCTTTATGGTAAGACAAAAAGAATTTAGGGTACCCTATTTAGGGATCGATATCGGTGCAGAGCTGGATATTTTATATGGACTCAACGGAGAATTTTCCGTGTTGATCGATATTACCAATCCAGTGCTCAGGTTTGGTGGAGACCCCCGGGCTTATGATAATTTTCATGAGATTTTCACCAATCTTGCCCGGGTGATCGGTGAAGGCCATGTCCTCCAGAAGCAGGATATTATTTATAGGGCCGAATATGAATATAAAGTTGCAAAAGAATATCTTCAGGACAGTTACAACCGGCACTTTGAAGGAAGGCCATATGTCAAGCTCCAAACGGTGCTCACCATTACCAGACAGGTAAAAAAAGGGGCATTGTTTGTACACGATAAAAAATCGCTTGCTGAGTTTAAGGTAACTGTTGCCAAGGTTATCGGTATGCTTGACAGTTCCGGTATGGTGCCGAGGGCAATGAGGGAAAGAGAGATCAATATGTTTATCATGAAGATCATGGCGATGCAGTTCGGGGAAGAAAGTATTTCGCTGGACAATTATAATCCTACGGATACCGAAGTAAATATCGGAACGCGTTCTTTCCGCTGTGTACCGCTGATCAATATCGACCAGGTTGATCTGCCTGCGATGCTTCCGACATTTGGAAAGCTATCGGATAAAGAAAGCTTAAAGGGATTTCCAACGGATATCCTTTCTTTTCTTTTTAAAGTGCCAAACTGCTCCAATATTCTTTATAACCAGGTCTTCGAAATCCCTTCGCAGACTACAACTGTCCGGCAGATGGAGCTTAAGCGGAAACGGCACAGCGGAATACCAGACCCTGCGAATAATCTTTGCGTAGAAGATATTTCTTTATTGCTGGACGAGGTTGCAAGGGATGGCAGGTTAATCATCAACGCACATTTTAATATTATTGTATGTGCAGAAAAAACACTGCTCAACAGGGCTTATAACTATATCGAAAGCGCGCTGTTCCGGGCCGGGATTATCCCTAGCAGGAATGCATATAACCAGCTTGAGCTGTTCAGGACGGCGCTCCCTGGCAATGCTGCTGAACTCCGGAAGTATGACTGGTTTCTAACCACTGCTGAAGCAGCGATATGTCTTTTTTTGAAGGAAAGCCTACCCAGGGACGAGAAGTCAGGATTTCTGGTCCGTTTTACTGACAGGTCTGGAATCCCGATCGCTATTGATCTTGCGGATCTGCCGATGTCTTCCGGAAGGATCACAAACCGGAATAAATTCGTTCTTGGTCCGTCTGGTACAGGTAAGTCCTTTTTCATGAATTCCCTGATGGAACAGTATCTGTTATATAATATGGATACCGTGGTCATTGATACAGGTCACTCATATTCAGGGCTGTGCCATTATGCCGGTGGCAGGTATATCACCTATAGCGATGATAGTCCAATTACGATGAATCCTTTTGCTATTAGTGAGGAAGAATATAACATCGAAAAGAAGGAATTTATCCTAGTACTGATCCTAGTCTGTTTAAAGGGGCCTGAGGGGGATGCCAGCCAGCTGGAAAGGGATGTGATTTCTGAAGTGATTACTTCCTATTATGCCAAATGGTTTTCGATGGGAGAATCTTCAGGGATCAAAAAGCTCAACTTTGATTCTTTCTATGCTTATGCAATTGAAAAGATCCCGCTGATTATGAAAGAGAATACCGTGCCTTTTGATTTTGAGGCTTTCCGGTTCATCCTGCGAAAGTTCTGCAGTGGTGGCGAATTTGGTACTATACTCAACGAGGATGCGGATAAATCCCTCCTCAAGGAGCGTTTGATTGTCTTCGAAATTGACAGCATTAAGGAAAATGCCTTACTTTTTGCAATTGTCACGCTCAATATAATGGACATTTTCATCCAGAAAATGCGTTACCGGAATTTTCAGCGGAAATCATTGGTCATCGAAGAAGCTTGGAAAGCCATTTCATCACCCCTAATGGTAGGCTTTCTGGTCTATGTAGATAAAACGGTCAGAAAATTTTGGGGGGAACTGATATTGGTTACCCAAGATCTTGCCGATGTTGTAGGTAATGCAATAGTAAAAGATACGATTGTAAGCAGTTCTGATACCGTAATTCTGCTAGACCAAGCCAAATTTCGGGACAATTATGATGAAATTGCAGCAATGCTCTCTATTTCTAAAAGTGAAAGGAACAAGATTTTTAGTGTCAATCAACTGGACAACCGTGAAGGCCGAAGCCCCTTCAAGGAAGTGTATATCAGAAGGGGCGACATTGGAGAGGTTTATGGTGTAGAGGCTTCGCTTCCCCAATACCTGACCTATACCACCGAGAAACCTGAAAAACTAGCGGTGGAAAACTATCTAGCAAGGTTCGGTTCCTATCCTGATGCGCTCGAAGCCTTTATTGGTGATTTTAAAGGTTCCGGACTTTCCCTTGGTGATTTCGTTAAACGGGTCAACTCGGGTGCGTCTGGATTATTAACAAACGCTTAAACAACTTAAAATCATGAAAGTATTTCTAATTATTTTTTGTGCTTTGTTATGCGGTAGCATAAATGCACAGACTCTTTATGTTGATCCGGTTACTTCCGCGGCCATTGCAGGCCATTCAGGCGTAATAAATAGGCAGCTCGACCGTACAAATGATAATCTGAGCCTCATTTCCAGGGGACAGCTGTTGGTAACAGGTCAATTGGTTGTAGTCAATGATATGCAGGACAGGATTTACAGGGGATTGACCGAGGTATCTACAATACTTAACAACCTAATGTCGGTAAAGGAGATTACAGATATTGGACTCGATATCGTTACCGATGTAGAGAAAGCCATGGAACTTGGAAAGTCCAATCCCATATTATTACTCTTTGCCGAGCAAAATGCGCGCGAGTTCAGAACCAGGGCAGTAAGGCTAAGTTCGGAAGTTGGTGCATTTGTGCTCAAAGGTGGCCGTGATAACCTAATGGATGCTGGTGAACGTTCCAAATTGCTAAACCATATTGCATCAGAGATGCGTATTCTTAGGGGCACCTCTTATGGAATGCACCGGGCAATGTATTGGGCAAAGATGAGGGGGATTTTTGCTTCCCTAAACCCGTGGTCTGACTGGGTCAATATGGATGTCCGGATTGCCAATAGTGTTCTGTCGACTGCTAAATACCTGAAAAGATGAGGGCGCTGATTCTATCATTAGCTTCTTTTTTCTGTATACAGATTAGCGAAGCTCAACAAAAAGCACTTAATATTCCCGCAATCCATCAGCTGGTTTCTGATTCCAAAAATGAGCATGAGCGGCAGTCAACGGCAAGGGATAGGCAGGCGGTAAACAGTATTAACGAAGAAGCTAATAGAACGCTTTTAGCGCGGTTCAAAAATAGATACCGGGAATTACAATCACATTTTAATTCCATCGGTACTGCCATTGATCTGCTTGACATCGGAACCCGTGCGGCACCCATGGTCAGTCAGATTGCAAAGGATCAGTATAGTTTATATGAACTGGCTGGAAAAACGCCTGAACTTTTACCATTCGTGCTCCAGACAGAAATTGATCTGCTCGAAAAATCGAGAAATCTGCTTTATTATTTAGCAGGGCTTACGGCCAGTCTTGGTGCAGTAAATCAAATGAAGTCATCGGACAGGAGAATCCTCTTTGACCATATAATTTCGGAACTCTCAAATTTAAGAAATCTGGCAGTCGGACTGGTCCAAACTTTTAATTATGGAAATATATTCGCTTCAATTCGTAAAGCTAATCCCTTTTCTGGTTACGTCGAAATGGATAGGGCAATTGTTAAGGATATTCTCCAAAACGCTAAATACCTCAAAAAATGAAACGAATATTTTATATAGTGCTTTTTGGCCTGAGTTCATTTAGGCTCTCAGCGCAGCGGATAGTTATCGATACACGGCATCTTGCAACAGTAAGCGAAAACGCTGTGGCCAGAAATGCCGCTGAAGTCAGCCATAATGAACTGCTGAACAAGATCAATAAATCCCTGGACAACATTAATACCAATAGTTCAAGCATTGTAATTGCACAGAGCATGATCTATTCTTCTCTTTCCAACGTAAATTCTGCATTGAAAAATGGACTGGCCTTAAGGGATATGTATTCAGTGTGTGAGGAGATCATTGGCTATGGCAGGGAAATGAGTAAGCTAGCCGTAAACGAACCTTATCTTGTACTGTTCAGTGAGCAGATCATCAAAGATGTAGGAACACGCAGTGCCAAAATGATGACAGAAGTTTCAGACTTTGTGCTCAAGGAAGATCAAAATATTCTGATGGATTACAATAGCAGGGATAATCTGCTTACGGGTATCCGAAGCGATCTACAGATTATTCGCGGCTTGGCATACGGTGCATGGAAAGCAATGTACTGGGCAAAGGTTAAGGGAGTGATGAGTATGCTCAATCCATTTCAAGGTTACATTAACCGCGACCGGCAGATTGTAGCCGATATCATCTCAAAGACCAAATATCTCAAAAAATAACACTTAGATATAATGAAGAAGTTATTGGTTTTAACATTGCTGTTGTGTGAAAACATGATAGCATATTCACAGAAACAGATCAAGGATGAAAGTATCGTTAACCAGCAGGAACGTATGGTCTTTAAGCAGTGGGATAGAAAAAAGTTTACACCCACATCTGGTTTTTTAGGGCTAAATCCTTATTACTGGCTAACCTGGGGGTTACATCCCAACTATCCCAAAACGGATCTCAGGCCATTAGGCCCATTTGGGCCACAGACCCAGCGGTTGGGAGCCGTGACCGGTATGCAAGGGATCGATAAAAAATATGAGCTTCATTCTGATACCCTTGCCCAAACTGCCCTATTACAGATTGCGGGGATGTCGGGAATCCTTTCCACAACCGATCCTCTGTGGATACTCTATTATTCCAGGCAGCTGAAAGGGGTAACTGACTTCGATCCAAAAGAACTTTTAGGTAGGGTTCCTCCAAATGCCAGAGAAAAGATCATTGCCAGCGGAAGCCTCAACTGGTATAGCAGGGAGATCGGTATCCTTGCTGAAAGACTGGAAGCGGCACGATCGACAACGCTCGAAAGGGGCGCTAGGATCTTATCTTATCACCGATTGCTCAGTGAATTCCGCAAACTATCGGCGCTCTGGACCGATAAAGTAATTGCCACTGCCCGGGAACCTGCAAAAGTTAAAGTAAGACAGGATCTTATCGGGCAAGATGTAAAGATAGAAAACTGGACACCGGAATCCGATATCAGGATTGCGCGGGAGATCCTTCAGAAAAGAAAGTACTAAATCAAAGGAAAATGAAAAAGATTTTATTGTTTGGAGTGGTCATGATGTTGGCCACTGGTTTTGCAATGGGACAAACTACCGACTACCGCAGATCCTTTGAGTTTCTGCAGGGTAACGGAGTGTATGAAGAAGGAGTGATGGTTATACTCAGAGGGCTTAAGGAATCTATATGGACACATTTCGATATGTTCATTGCCGATGCAAAAGCACTAGCGGCGATATTCATGATCATTTTTTTTGCAATCAAATCTTATGAGATGATCGCTGGAGATAAAAAACTGGAGATTATGCCCTTATTGCGGCCCTTCGGACTGGTGATGATCATACTCTGGTGGGGGGCGTTTGTCAAAATGGTCGCTTTCCCAACTGATCTGGTAGCTGCGAGAACCGAAACTATGTTCAACAGTGAGCAGGCAGAGGTAAACACGCTTAGACTCATTCGGGCCGATTATATGCAGAAGGTTGCCAATTCCCTCTATAGTTTTCAGGCTGAGACAGAAATGGCAGAAAAAGAATCCGATACTTGGATGGGGAGGGCTTGGGATTCCGTGACCAGTACGGTCAAGGAAGGGATGTCGACAGTGGTCAGTCCGGTAATAGAACTGAAAAACCGCTTAAAAATTGGTATGCAGTTGCTGCTTACCCAATTGCTTGAACTGTTAGGGATATGGATACTACGGCTGGCAACCTATGTGATCTTTATGATCCAGATTATTTATTCCACCATTCTTATTATTCTTGGACCATTTGCAGTTGCAGTAAGCATACTTCCCGCTTTTCGGGATTCTTTGAGTACCTGGATCGCTCGTTTCGTGTCTGTTAACCTTTATTTGGGAATTGCATATCTGATTATGTATCTGGTAGCGTTGCTGCAAAAATACGCTATGACCTCTGAGATCAGCAGGTATAAGGAGCTGATCGGAGAAAACGGAGATGCCGCCAATTTAGAAAAAATGGCCTGGTTTGCAGGGAATGGGATTCTATCCTTTGGTACCGTGATCTTAAGTTTTCTGATCGGTGCCATCTGTATGTTTACTGTCCCTAGTATCTCCACCTGGATTATCTCGACATCTGGTATCAGTTCAGCCGCATCAAATTTTGGCCGTGGTTCACAGACCGTTGTCGGTATTGCTAAAAAAGCCACTGGCAAATTCTTTTAAATCTAAATCCACCAACTATGATCATTAAAAATATCGAATCTAAGATCCGGCTGGCAACATTTGTATCTATAGGAAGTCTGGCCTGTGCTTTTCTGATCTGTATTTCCATTGCTTTTTTCGCTTATAAACAGATTGAAGTCGCAAGAAAGAGTATTTACATCTTTGAAAATAATGTACCAGTATTGGCCAGGCAGACTGATGAACAACTGATCAGGCCGGCAATCTATAGGGGACATGTAGAGCTTTTTCATTCACTGTTCTTTTCTCTAACACCAGATGATCGTTATATCGATTACCAGATGAAAAAGGCCATGTATCTAATTGATGAATCGGGAATGCAACAGTACCTAAACCTCAAGGAAAAAGGTTATTTCAGCTCTATACTTTCCAGTAGTTCAGTACTCACTTTACAGACTGATTCTATTTTTATAGATGTCAAAAAGAAATTTTTCCGCTACTATGGGAAGCAGCGTATTGAGCGCAGAAGCTCAATTGTTACCAGATCGCTAATTACCGAAGGGTATCTACGGGACATTCCGAAAAGCGACAATAATCTATATGGAGTGCTTATCCTTTCCTGGAAAACGCTTGAAAATAAAGATGTAGAAAATGTTCAGAAAAATCCGATCTAACAGAGACCCCGGCATAACGGTTTCTGCCGAACTCTATCAAGAATTCAGGCCATACCTGACACTAATCCGCAGAAAAACGGTGCGTTTTTTACGGGCACACCCCAGGCTGGTATTTACTCTGATGGTTGCCCTGATTATCTTTTCATTGCTGTTTTCCTTTGGCCTTTTCAGTTCTGACAATAAGTTGGATGCAAAAGCTAATAATCTCCACAGCCAGCATGGGAGTGGAAAAAATCCGCAGTCTATTGACGACGGATTGTCAAAGATCAGTAGTACGGGTGCAAAACTGAGAAAAACGGTAGAGATCAAAAAACAGGTCGATTCAGTATTGGAGAGGGCTGAGCTGAACAATATGGATACGCTTTTTTTGGAAGCTAAACTAGAGGAGCTAAAGAGGCTTCGTTAATCACAATGTTATGAAAATAAATTTTAAAAAACCACGGTATATAATCCCATTGATTTCCATCCCCTTCTTATGCCTTTTCTTTTATGTATACCAACAGAGTGCATCTAAAAAACAGTCGGGCAACCTGAAGGAGGATATGAATGGTAATCTCACTGAAATATCAGACCAGGTCCGCGAACGGGGCTTATCCGATAAATTAGAGGCTTATAAGAACAGTTACAAAGAGGCAGATGGTTATTCAGCGATTAAAACAGTTAGTGAAGAGCAATTGCCACAGGCAACGTTGGCCAGTTCATATTCTGATCGGGAAAAGCAAAAACTTGATTCAATCGAAGAATCGATCAAAAGACAAGCTTACATGCCCAGGCAACTGGAAAATAAATCATATCCTGTTTATTCTGCAGGTAGGTCAGAATATAGTGTTGGTGGCAAGCCTGAGGATCGGGCAGTAGCACAGGCATTGGCAAGTCTGGCGGAGGCCAGGAGTAGGGAGAAACCATCGCCGAATAATATATCAAAGGAAACAGATCCTATGGATCTTTTCAAAAAACAGATGGCTTATGTGGACAGCCTTCAGAAAGTGAATGATCCTGACCATATTGCCCGGCAAAAAGAGAAAATGATAGCAGTGGCCGGATCGGCTAAAGAAGAAAGAACTCTTCAGGTTTCGAAGATTTCTGCACCTACAACCGAATTCAACACGTTAACAGCTTTCGAAAACCGGCCAATGATCACTGCGATCATCGATGAGGATATAACTGGTTATTCCGGTTCACGGATAAGGCTCAGGTTACTTGACCAGGTTTATGCAGGAAAATCACTTTTACCAAAAGGTACTGATCTATATGCCAGGATCAGCGGTTTCTCTGAACAACGTGTGCAGTTAGAGATCAGTTCTGTGATCTGCTCGGGAAAGATCTTGCCGATAAAACTATTGGTTTATGATACGGATGGTTTACCTGGTCTATATGTTCCTGCATCAGCTTTCAGGGAGTTTTCCAAAGGCCTGGGCTCAAGCCCTGTTCAGGGATTTAACACCATGGGCAGTTCCCAGAATCAAAATGAATTCGTAATGAGTACAGTGGATAAACTGTTCCAGTCTACTTCATCGGCTATTGCCAATCTGGTTAGAAAAAACAGAGCCAAATTAAAATTCAATAATCAGGTATTCCTTGTCGATCCACATGATCTGCAAGAAAAAAATTAAAAAGACATGAAAAACAATATTCTAACTATTGTCCTGTTATTCTTGATGGCAGGGACGCTTTCTGCCCAATCTATGGGCAATACAATTGGAGCATCCATTGAGGTCCCAAAAATTTATATCAAACGAACATTAACGCTACATTTTCTTGCTCCGGAAAAAATAACATATGTGGATATTCCAAAGGGGCTCGTTGGTGATCTTCCTGATAAGAACCTGCTAAGAATTAAGATGCTAGATTCAACCAAGTTTAAAGATGGTTATATGGGTGTCCTAACTATCATGGGAGAAAAAAGGATCAAACAGTATGCAATCATCTTTGATGATCGGCCGGAAACGGCTTTCAGTTCTTTGATTGATATCTCCTTTGGCGAGATGAGGGCAGTTGAAGCGAAAAGTTCAATAATCTCTAGTGCCGAACTTGACAGTATTTCCAAAAAAATGTTCGAGCACAAGCCATTCGATGCGGAAGTAAGAGAAAAGAAAAATGGAATCAGGGCAATACTGAATGGCATCACCACTGTTGGACAGTACCTGCTTTTGGATATTAGCTTTGATAATGCGACGAAAATTCCATACGAGATTGATGTGTTAAGGATGCACATTGAAGACCGAAAACAGCACAAGGCAACAACTGTTCAGTCATTGGATGTTGTTCCGATATCCAGCTTTAGAGATATTCCAATCTTTGAAAAAAGCTACCGGAATATATTTGTCTTGCGCAAATTGACCTTCCCGGATCATAAAATACTTAATATTGAATTATCAGAAAAACAGATCTCGGGTCGATCTATTGCCTTTAATATCCGCTATTCCGACATTCTAAAGGCAAAGAAGATCAGCAGGTAAAAAACGGAGTATGGAAGAGTCGAAGGAAATTCAGAAACTACATGGTTTCCTGCAGTGTCTGATCTATTTTGCAATTGCGTTAGAGATAAGCGTTTTCGTATATCTGGGCGCCCCATTTTGGGGGATATTCAATATGGGTTTAGAGAAGGTGAAATCAATCATTATATACAAAGAACTGATTTACAGCAAACTTTCTGTACTGTCATTGATCTGTCTGGTCAGTATTGGTACGCTATCCAAAAAAGAGTTAGATTTTGATCCTAAAACAAAAGTTGTTTATCCTTTAACCTTGGGACTCCTTTTTTATTTTGGCAGCATATTTTTTTATGGAAGACCTAGCAGCTTAGTATTTTCATATACTACGGTAACCAACCTGACCTATATGTTTCTGTCGTTGATTGGGGCGGTAATGATCAGTGTGTCGATGGATAATATCTCAAAAATCATTAGATCGGGACTTGGTAAGGATAAATGGAATGTTGAAGCTGAAAGTTTCATGCAACAGACCAAAAAGATTGAGAATCCTTACTCGGTAAATATACCGATGCTTTTCTATTACAAAGGAAAAGTAAGAAAGGGGTGGCTAAATCTGGTGAACGTTTTTCGTGCAACGATTTTGATCGGGACACCTGGGTCAGGAAAATCCTTTTCGGTTGTAAACCCTTTTATCAGGCAGCTGATTGCCAAGTCGTTTACGGTCTGTTTATACGATTTTAAGTTTCCAGATCTAGCAAAGATCGCATATTACCACTTTTTGCAGGGAAAGAAAAAAGGCTTGTTGAAGGATTTTAGTTTTCATGTCATCAACCTGACGGATGTCGAAAAAAGCCGGAGGATAAATCCATTCCGGTGCGATTATATTACTATGTTGGCGGACGCTTCAGAGACAGCAGAAGGAACCGTGGAAGCATTAAAAAAAGGCGATAAGGCCAGCGGGAGTGACGCTTTTTTTACCCAATCAGCAATCAATTTTCTTGCATCATGCATTTATTTTATGAGCAGATATGAAAACGGAAAATATTCCAGTCTTCCACATGTGATGGCTTTTTTAAACCGTTCTTATCAAGAGATTTTTTCAGTACTTTTTACCAATCCTGAATTGGTCTCATTACTATCACCTTTTAAGTCTGCATTCGCCGCGAAGGCCTTTGATCAGCTGGAGGGACAGATCGGAACGCTAAAAATATTTATGAGCCGTATGGCTACAAAGGAAACATTTTGGGTGTTTTCCGGGAATGATTTTGATCTAAAAATTTCGAATCCGAAATCTCCGGGAATTTTAGTAATGGCTAACGATCCCAATACACAGAATATCAATTCTGCATGTTATTCGGTGGTAATCAACCGCCTTACACGGCTGATTAATTCGAAAGGCAACCTTCCTTCTGCAATTTTACTAGATGAAGGTCCCACGCTTTTTGTTCACCGGATCGAGAACCTGATTGCAACGGGTAGATCCAATAAAGTAGCCGTATTAATAGGAATGCAGGAATTGCCCCAGTTCAAACAACAGTATGGAAAAGATACCGCAACAACCATCACTTCCGTAGTTGGCAATGTGCTGTCCGGTTCGGCGAGGAACAAAGAAACGCTTGACTGGCTGGAAAGAATTTTCGGTAAATCGAAACAGATCGGAGAAAGCATTTCTATCGATAGGAGCAAAGTGTCGAAATCAATCAGCGAAAAGCTGGAAGTTTTAATCCCAGCTGGCAAAATCACTACCCTTGGCGCAGGAGAGCTTGTGGGGTTACTTGCCACGGATGCGGATGATAAATATACGGGTGAGTATGAAACCTCAGCTGTAAACTGCAAAATAAACCTGGATCTCAAAGAAATTAAAAAGGAGGAAGAAGGATATGTTGAACTGCCGGATTTTTACGATTTTGGAGGAAAGAAGGAAGAAATCCTCACACGGAATTTTTTGCGGATCAATAAAGAAATCGAATTATTGGTCGCTGGTTTTATGTAGTGTTATGTTTATCAGTGCTAATGGATACGGGGCCATTCAGGATACTGTTTCTTCTAAAAATTGTTATGCGACACTTCCGCTTAAAGTGTTTAAGCTAAATTCTGGATTTGGCTTTAGGCTTCATCCCGTTACCGGCGAAAAAAAATCATTTCATAAAGGGATTGACATCGCAGCAAAAAATGAAATTGTCTGTTCTGTTCTAGATGGACAGGTTGTTAAGGTTGGATATACCCCGATAATGGGAAACTTCGTAACAGTGAAATATGGTAACTATACAGTTTACTATGCACACCTTTCAAAATTATATTGTGTGGTAAACCAAAACCTTTATACGGGATTTCCAATCGGTTTAAGCGGATCGACTGGAAGAACAACTGGCGAACACCTGCATTTAACAGTGCAGCATAAAGGTCTGCCGATCAATCCACTTTATTTCTTAGCAGATATACTTTTTAGAAATGATAATGAGCTTGAGCAGTATCTGAATCTGTAGTTCAAAAAATTGCAGCAGTTGCTGCCCACATAATTTAACCCAAACTTTTAAATACACCCATATGCAGTATTCAAATTTGAATGTGCGCGATCTTCCTGTTGAGGATTTGCGCGAACTCGGACTATTTAAGGATGGGGAGATTAATCTTCCCAAGAACGATATCGATGCATTGCTCTCTGGCATGAGGACTAGCTTAATCAAGCTAAATAATGTCATTCACAGTGGTGTCGAAGTGCAGGAGATGAACGTAAAGCTTTCTCTTGCCAAAAATTCAGATGGAAAAGCGGAGCTTTTAGTTCACCCGGTATACAAACAATCAATTGCGCCGAAAATTATTTCATCAACGGAGGCAGATGATCTGATTACCGGACTTAAAGCAAACCTTATCAAAGAAACCGTTGAAAATGGACAGAATAAAAAACTGATGGTGGAATATGACTGGGACACAAGGGAGTTCATTGTGACTGATACTTCAAGATTACGCGTTCCCGAAATGGTGAATGGTATACCACTAACACCTTATCAAAAAGAGCGTTATGCCAATGGCCGCCAGATTGAAATGCCTGATGGGACTACCTTTCAGGCCAGTAGCGCTACTCCGGATGGAATCCGTTCCAATAGGTTGGCGCTTGTCGTCTCTCTTTTGATGGACGGTGGAATATCCTACCTTCTGCTAACAGGTCTAAAAGCCATGGTTGGCGATCGGGGACTGTTGCCGCAGAAAGATGAGCGGAATGAAAATTATCATAAGGCCCTTCAGGCAGCGGCCGCGCAGAAGTCTACGGTTAAGAACCCTGAAGAAACAACCTCAGCCATATCCAATAATAACGAGTATTCACGTGGATACGGCAGATCAGGGGTGTCGAGATAATCCTGTTCAAACAAAATAATTAAATGAATTTTAACCTTAATTTTTTCAATTATGAATGAGAATAATTTGGAGTACTTACAGAATACATTGAAGTACTTAGGCTTTGGAGATTCTCTTAATGCAGATCTAAAGGAGTCAATTGCACATGGCCCCGTGGGCTTTAAAATCCAGTCTCCCACCAAGGAGATGCCAGATCCGGCTAAAAGATATGAGCCGGAGTTTGGTGATAAGATGACATACGTACTTAGTTTTTCAAAAAGTAAGGAAACCGACATGTATTTTTTTAATAGCTATGAGGCAACACTGAAAAAAGCGGACACAAAGGATCTTATTTCGCAGACCTTTTATATCAATAAAGGGAAAGGAGTTACAGCCAAAGAAAGTTATAACCTGCTGTCGGGACGTGCTGTAAATAAAGATGTTGTTTTAAAGAGTGGCGAAAAAGCGAACCTTTGGCTTAAGTTAGATTTTACCGAACATACTCCAGAGAAGGGTTACGCAATAGATCCTTATGGTAAAAATTATGGCTTTAGTCTTAAAGAAACAGTAGAAACTTTTCACATACTTAACATGGAAAAGCTAGGATTTAAAGATCAGTTGCTCAAAAGTCTTGAACGGGGTAATCTTCATGAGGTATCCTTCATGAAAAATGGAAAGGAAGTAACTGGCTTTGTTACAGCTAATCCTAAGTTTAAAACACTTGATTTCTATGATCGTGATTTAGGGGAGATCTACAGTAAAGCTGTAGACCGCAAGGAACCGGTATTAAAAGAGGAAAAGGAAAAAGAATATGCTCTCGAAGGCGCAATAGAGCCAAAAGTCGAAGAAAAAAAGGGTCGGGGTAGGTAATCACTAATTCAGGTTTGTAATAATGCAGGGGGCTTTTAGTCCCCTGTCTTGTTGTATATGATGTTTTTTAATATCATGGTATCCTATCTGTTGAAACAAATATTTTAATGAAGTAGCTAGCTACTATAACTTAATCAGTATGGAAAGTCAATTAACTGTTGAAATGATTCTAAGACACCACGATCTTACGGTTGAAGAAGTTCTGTCACTACCATTATTCGCAAATTTTACTGTTGATGAAGCAGAAGATCTAATATTAACTGTGAAAAAATTTTCGATTATTGTATTTAATGCCCATCAAAAGTTAGAGAGTGATGATGGAAAAAGCGATTGATTATTACTATATTAAGTGATATACATTAAGGTAAAATTATTATATGTCAGATGTTTTATTTTTTGATTCTTTCGCCAAGGGAAAACAACATAAGCAAGTAACCCGGAGTAAAGAATGTGTTATTTATACCAGAGTGAGTGGTAAAGACCAGGTTGATAACCTCAGCCTAGGTACTCAGCTTAAAGCCTGTACGTCGTACGCTGAAAAGTTTGGTTTCGATATCATGGCCCAATTCGGAGGTACCTATGAGAGTGCGGAGAATGATGAAAGAAAACAATTTACAGCAATGTTATCTTTTGTTAAAAAATATAAAGGAAAAATTTCCGCCATATTAGTTTATAGTCTTGAACGTTTTTCTAGAAATGACAATTCTATTTGGTTAAGTGGTGAACTCAGGAGGTTAGGGATTGAAATTATTTCTGTAACGCAGCCAATTGACACTTCAAATGCATCTGGTCAGATGCAACAAAAATTACTTTTTCTTTTTGGGGAATTTGACAACCAGTTACGCAAGCAAAAGTGTACAGCAGGTATAAGGGAAATGCTGCTACGTGGCGATTGGCCAACCAGTCCCCCTCTTGGTTTTGATATTGATAAATCAGGAAATCGAAGAAAGATAGTGGTCAATGCAAAAGGTAGGTTATTACGTCAGGCATTTGAGTGGAAGGCCTATGAAAATGTCTCCAACGAAGTTATTCGTGACCGTTTGGCGCTGAGGGGATTAAAATTGATCCATCAGCGGATATCTGAAATTTTTAGGAATCCATTTTACTGTGGTTTAATGGTTCATAATATGCTGGAAGGTAAAGTAGTTGAGGGAAATCATGAAAAACTCGTTCCTAGAGAATTATTCTTAAAAGTTAATGGTTTGTTAGATACATTGTCACATGGATTCTCAATCAATGAGGAAAATGTAGATATACCACTTAAACGGTTTATGGTCTGTGCTGAATGTGGTAGGCCTTTAAGTGGGTATTTAGCACGTAAAAAAAATATTCATTATTATAAGTGTAAAACCAAAGCATGTTGTAATAATAAAAATGCTAATGATTTAAACAGAAGGTTCGAAAGGGTTTTGGAATTTTTTAAAATAGAAACGGCAAAAGACTATTTAGAATTAATAAAAAATCAAGTGGTGGCAACCTTTAACCAATTAACTAAACATAAGGAGACAGACCTTATACAGTTGGAGAATAGCTATAGAGAAATTAAAAGTAAAGTAGATCGTCTTGAAGAAAGGTATATTGAGGAGGAGGTTAGTAATGAACTTTATACTAAGTATCATGAAAAATATTCTCAAGAAAAATATGAAATTGAGCGTAATTTAATGACGCTATCAAATAAAAGTTCGAACCTAGTAAAATGTGTCGAATTAGCGATCGAATATGCCACTCAACTGCCTTCTAAGTGGGTTTCTGGTGATTATCATACTAAGCAACAATTGCAATCATTACTATTCCCTAAGGGTATAAGTTATGATAAGAAAAATGATAAAGTTCGAACCAAGGAAATCAATTTTGTGTTTTTGTATATAGCTTATTTTCAGCAGGTTGTCCTTAAAAAGCAAAGAGGCATACCAGAATTGGATCTGAATTATGCCTCTTTTGCCGCTTCGGTAGCGGGGAGCAGGATCGAACTGCCGACCTCAGGGTTATGAATCCTGCGCTCTAACCATCTGAGCTACCCCGCCGGGTAAATATTTACTTATAACGTAAATACCGATGTGGTTATTTTTAAGAGCTGCAAATATAGAATAAATATACATTTTAATAAAAAGAAATGTGAAAAATACTTTAAGGCCTTAATGCTCAGTAAATTTAAATGAATTTGATGTGCTTAAAATTGAAATACGCGCTTAAAATAATGACAGGTTTTGTTCTCACATAAAGATAAAGCGTCGCTTTTCTGCAGTTGGTTAAATTAAACAAAGCGAAAAATATTCAAATAATTAACCGGTTGATCACCATATGGTTTTTGATGCAGATCAGGCCAGGATATTGGTAACCGGGGTTGTTTAATGTTTCAGTAATCAGGTTTTCTGCTGGTGTAAGCATGGTTTCTGGTAAAAAGGCTCTGTTTCAGGCTTTGGAACGTCTGTTTGATGCAAAATAAGGTCGGCACCGGACATATTAAGTATCAACGAGGGTTAAATAAGTTCGAAACCGGGCTTATTTAGTTCCAGCGAGGGTGAAATAAGTATCAACGAGGGTTAAATAAGTTCGAAACCGGACTTATTTAGTTCCAATGAGGGTGAAATAAGTGTCAACGAGGGTTAAATAAGTTCGAAACCGGGCTTATTTAGTTCCAACGAGGGTGAAATAAGTATCAATGAGGGTTAAATAAGTTCGAAACCGGACTTATTTAGTTCCAACGAAGGTGAAATAAGTATCAGCGAGGGTGAAATAAGTTCCAATTAGGGTATATAGTAATGTCTGTTCAATAAACGGTGTTATTGATTAGCATTGCATCATTTAGCGTTATTCAGGGCGGTTTAGCTGCTGTTTAATAAAATCATTCCCCGGCAAACCATACAGGCCTACCGGGGATGCATTTTATTAAGGTTGTGGTGGCGTAACGGTTTTCGCTTTTCGCTGTCCCGGGAAACGTTGACTAAGGTCGTCGTAAATGGCCTGCGAGCCCAATACACTGGATCGACTGGCACCTTTTACCGTGTGATAAAAAATAAGGGCAGCTTCGTAAGCTTCGCTCCCTGCTACCATTCCGGCATCTTCTACCGCTGTAATGAGAACATTTAACTGCTGATAAATGTCATACAGGGCGGCAGCCAGTTCATAATCTTTTGTGGCTTCCTCCAGATCCATATAAATGGGTACCAAACTGGGGTTATGCCGGGCATATTCAAGCGTTTTTTCTACAAAGCTGAGGGTTTTGTTACCCATTTTTAACATTCTCCTACGTTCTTCCGCTTCTAAACTAACGGTTAAGGCATTACCTAGATTGGCTTTAAATGCAACTATTGCATCTGCACTTGCTTTCATCTGTTCTGGTGTAATCACCGCTGAAATTCTGTTTTTTGGACTCATAATCCTGTTTTTTAAATGGTTATAAAATTGTTAAAGTAAACAGCATCAACAACGTGTATGCAGGCAGGTCTCCAACATAAACGCTAACAAAATCGTCAAAACCAGGATAAGCAGTTACATGGTTGTTCCTGCAGGTTTTGAATTTAATTGTGGGATGAAAAAAACAGGGATGATGGTTTTACGGTGATTCCCGTTAAAACTTATTTGAAGATAACATTTTTTTTAAAAAAGAACAATTGTTTGCCCCTAGTCTTATTTAGTTTGGAGTTTAGCGTCAGTTAACCAGTTTAAACAATTAACCAGTTAACCGATTAACCACTGACGAATGACTAATGAACCAATGACCAATAACCTAATGACCAATGAACTAACTACCTAACTATCCACCAAATTAACTAACTGTTGCAGATGTAGAATAAATTACCTTTCTTTAGAAAAATAATATTAAAAAATTCCGGAATTATCCTGGTAGTGTACTAACATGGCAGAAAAGAAAAAATTTACACTCGAGTACGAAGTTAGATCGTCGCCAAGAATATTGTATAGTTTTATCAGCGAACCTAATGGCTTATCGCAGTGGTTTGCAGATGATGTAAATTTCCGCGATCAGGTATATACCTTTACCTGGGATGATGAGCAGTTAAAGGCAAAACTGGTTTCGGTAAAAGAAAATAAACTGGTTAAGTTTAAATGGCTGGATGATGAACCTCAATGTTATTTTGAGATGGAAATTGTACAGGACGAATTAACCAATGATGTAGCCCTCTCGATCACTGATTTTACTACTGATGAGCTCCTTGCAGAGAAAAAATTAATCTGGGACAACCAGATCGATTATCTGATTAGCGTTTTGGGTGCATAATATTATCGCCGTATTGTTTACCTTTGTAGGGTGAAAAAAATACATCTTCTATTAATAAAAGCATTCGTGAAACCCTTCATAGCAACTTTTTTTGTTATGATGTTTATCCTGTTGATGTTTTTTCTGTTTAAATGGATTGATGATTTAATAGGAAAGGGCTTCGAATGGTACACCATTTTAGAGCTGATGTACTATGCTTCGGCCGCCAATGTTTCGATGGCGCTGCCCCTTTCGGTACTGCTTTCTTCTATCATGACCTTTGGTACCCTGGGCGAAAATTACGAGCTGGTTGCCATTAAATCGGCTGGTATTTCGTTGCAAAAAGCCATGCGCCCCTTATTTGTGGTGATCCTGATGCTTACCGTAGCTTCCTTCTTTTTCTCTAATTATATGCTGCCCAAGGCCAATTTAAAATTTGGCTCGCTGCTGTACGATATCCGGAATAAAAAACTTTCCTTCCTGATTAAACCAGGGGTTTTCAATAATGCCATTCCGGGTTATGCCATCCGTGTCGATTCTAAGGAAGAAGATGGGACCCTGCATAATATCATGATTTACGATCACCGGGAGAATAATGGTATTCCAAAAATTATCCTGGCCAAAGAAGGTAAAATGAGCAAAACCTCTGATGGGAAATTCCTGCAGCTCAACCTCAAAAACGGCATCCAGTACGAAGAGCAATCTTCTAAAAATGGTATGTACAACCCGAGGCAGGTTTTTACACGGAACCGTTTTAAAGAAACCTGGCCGCGTTTCGATATGTCGTCTTTCGATCCGAATACAACCGACCCTAATGCATTTGGTAACAGTACCCCGATGCTCAATTTGAAAGGCATTGTAAAAAAGCGCGATTCGCTTACCAAACAGCTCGATACTTTACAGATTAAAACCATTGCCAACCTTACCAGTAACTTTAAGCAGTTTAATACCACTAAAGGTTATACCAAAGTAAAAGCGGCACCCCGCGAAATTAATGATGTGATATTGAAGAGCATCCCGAACGGATCGCGTAAGCTGGCGCTCGATAATGCCACCAACGTAGTGGCCAACATTATGCAGCATGTACCCAACTGGGGCCCGCGTCAAACCGATTTAAAGGGCGAAATTATCTTTGCTACTGTAGAGTACCAGCGCAAGTTTACACTGGCCGCTTCCTGTATCCTGCTTTTTTTTATCGGCGCACCATTAGGGGCAATTATCAGAAAAGGGGGGATGGGTTTACCCGTGGTGGTGGCCATCTGTTTCTTCCTCGTGTACCACATCATTACCACCGTGGCCGAAAAATCAGCACGCGAAGGAAACCTGAACCCGATATTCGGAATGTGGATCGCAGTAATTGTACTCTCGCCACTGGCCGCATTTTTAACGTATAAAGCCACCGTAGATTCGGCACTTTTTGATGTAAATTACTACAAACAGCTTATCGTTAAAGTGTTTAAAAAGAAGGGAAAATAAAGGCCTTTTCCTTTACTTACAAATGATATTTTAATCCAAATAATGCGCCATAAGGTTGTACATTTGTACGGGTTATTGCCCTGGTGTAAAAGTGGTTTTAACAGGCCTTACGCAAGCTTTGCCCCATAATGCTATATAAAATGCAAACGAAATTAAACACAATAGAAGAAGCCATCGCAGATATAAAAGCTGGTAAAGTTATTATTGTTGTAGATGATGAGAATAGAGAGAACGAAGGTGATTTCTTAACGGCTGCCGAAAATGCAACCCCCGAGATCATCAACTTTATGGCCACTTATGGTCGTGGTTTAATCTGTGCGCCCTTAACAGAAGAGCGTTGTAAGGAATTAAACCTGAACCTGATGGTGGGCAAAAACACCGCCGCTTACGAAACCAATTTCACCGTTTCGGTAGATCTTGTAGGCCATGGCTGTACCACCGGTATCTCGGCAAGCGACCGTTCTAAAACGATGCTGGCTTTGGTTGATCCTAAAACGGATCCTGAAGAGCTGGGCAGACCCGGACATATTTTTCCTTTAATTGCCAAAGATGGTGGTGTAATCCGCCGTGCAGGTCATACCGAAGCCGCTGTAGATTTAGCACGTTTGGCCGGTATGAAACCAGCAGGTTTATTGGTAGAGATTTTAAAAGAGGATGGCGAAATGGCCAGACTTCCTGACTTGTTTAAAATTGCGGAACAGCACCAGTTAAAAATTATATCAATTGAAGACCTGATTGCTTATCGTTTAAGGATTGACAGCCTGATTAAACAGGAAGTTAGCATCGATTTGCCAACGGCCTGGGGCGATTTTAAAATGACGGCCTATACCCAGCTGGATAACAATGCAACACACCTGGCCATCTCGAAAGGAACCTGGAATGCAGACGAGCCAATTCTGGCCCGCGTACACAGCTCATGCGTAACTGGCGATATTTTCGGTTCGTGCCGCTGCGATTGCGGACCTCAATTGCATAGAGCACTTGAAATGATCGAAAAAGAAGGTAAAGGGATTGTAGTTTATATGAACCAGGAGGGCAGGGGTATCGGACTGATTAATAAATTACGTTCATACAACTTACAGGATGCCGGTTTCGATACGGTAGAAGCCAATATTAAGTTAGGTTTTAAAGGTGATGAACGCGATTACGGCGTAGGTGCACAGATCCTGAGATCGGAAGGTGTAACTAAAATGCGCCTGATGAGTAACAACCCAACCAAAAGGGCAGGCTTAATTGGCTATGGCCTGGAAGTAGTTGAAAATATTCCGATCGAGATTGCCAGTAACAAACACAACGAACGTTACCTGACCACTAAAAGAGATAAAATGGGCCACTCGATTATGAAAGGATAGGTTTGAGTTTGGAGTTGGGCGTTTGGAGTTTCCAGGCATTGAGCCCAGTCTACAAAGGTTAATATAAAAAAGCCGGTAATTGAATGTATGTTCGGTTACCGGCTTTTTTAGTCAATAGTCTTTAGTCCTTAGTCATGAGTCATGAGTCCGAAGTCGATTAATTGAGCGGGTCATCCCTACAGTTACGTCATTTCGATCCCGAAGATTCGGGAAGAAATCTATATGGATTAGTCCGAAGCCGATTATTTGAGGGGGTCATCCCAAAGTTCCGTCATTTCGACCGGAGTGCAACGTAGTGGAGAAATCTGTTTCGTTAGCTACTATCGATTAATCCTGTAATGGAGTTTTTCAACCTGAACGGAGTGAAGGATCTGCAGCAATAATCACTTCCCCTCCGCTGTGATCATTTTAATGAGCTTGTGTATTAACAAAGGCAGTAGTTCTTTTGTTGGAGATTCTTCACTGCGTTCAGAATGACAGATTTTTTATAATACGCACAATCCTCAGTGGGTTTGTCATCCTGAACGGAGTGAGGGATCTGCAGCAATAATCACTTCCTCTCTGTTATGATCATTTTAATGAGCTTGTGTATTAGTAAAGGCGGTAGTTCTTTTGTTGAAGATCCTTCACTCCCGAAGATTCGGGAAGAAATCTTTTAAAGTACCGCAGTATAGTTTGGCTTCAAAGATCTCTTCACTCCGCGTTGCTTCGGAGATGACGACTTATCAATAGAAATCTGCCAATCAACCCGGCATTGAACAATCTACTATGAACTAATGAACCAGTAAACTGATGACTAATGACCAATAAACTAATGAACCAATAAACTAACCGCCTACCTTCTCTCTTTCCCTTTGCTCTGATTAATAATCGCATCTTTACTAAGCGATTTATTCGTTTTAACCGGCGCTTCACTTTGTTTCCGTTTTAAATTACGGCGGTAGGCACCAGAAATTTTCTGGATAAACTCCTTAAACGTATCAAACTGCTGGGTGTATAATAAGCCAAACGAGGTTACATTCGCCGTCGGACTGATCCCGCTGTTTAAGAAAATACTCTGTTGTGTTGGTGGTTTGTTGGCTGCTTTAATGGTTAAGCTACCATCTTTCCTTAATAAAAATAAAGCCTCAACCTCTCTGCCCACATTGTTGTCGGCAAAATTGATTAAAGTAAAATCGTTCACACTGTTCCGGTCTACAATACCGGCATTAATAATTAAACGGTCGTTAAAGAACTTGAACGATGCATTGGCCTCACTTAACGAGCGCACGTTTAAATCCACAAAATTTAAGTTTAACGAAGAGAGTACGTTGTTAAACTGGTTAAACACCAGTTCCGTTGCTGTACTGGTTGCTGTAGAGCTCAACTGGTTTCCGATAGATTCTCCACCATTTCCGGGCGCAAAACTCCTTCTGATAATTAAACTGAAAGCCTGTAAATTCAGGTTGTTCTGATCGCTGAAATAAGTCTGCAATTCTTCCTTGATAGAAGGCTGTGAAGGGAAATTAATATCCAGTTTAATATCCGGTTTTAGCAGTAAACCTGTTAATCCCATTTCTACCTCGGTATTTACCCTCTGGTTGGCATTACTGCTCGCATCGCGGTTGGCCGCTTTATACAAGTCGTTTAAGCTTGCCCTTAAAGCATATACCGCCTTTAAGTTAATCTGCGCAGCCGTTGGATTACCCGTCCAGCGGATCGTTCCGCCCTGCCTGATGTCGAATTTCTTGTTGATGACTTCCTGCGCCGTAAAATCAAAACTTCCGGTTTCAATAATGTAATCACCCGACATCTCGAAATCGCCAAAACTATTAATATTCAGGTTTAATTCTGCATTACCTTTTCCACTCAGGTTACCCAGTGTGGTATAAATATTAGCTGTGGTATTTGGATCGATGGTTAGTTTAAAGCTAAGTGTTATCCCATCGAAGTTTGTTTTTTTCTTCACCACAACAGAAGAGTCGCGGCTTACAAAATTGATGAAGTCTTTATCCGATATCGTTTCAGAACTGTTTAAAGGCAGATTAAAAATCGTCCCTTTTTCAGTTTTGGCTTTAATATCGATTTTCATCTTATTTGTTGGTCCGGTAAAGCTAAATACCCCGGTACCATAAGCCCGGCCATAATAAACCGAATTGTCTTTAGCCGTAGTATTCAGGGCCATTAAATTATTGGCTTCTAGCTTCACATTTAAGGTAGGGTAATTGATGTTGTTTAAATCGACAGTACCTTCTTTTACAATACCCTCATGCCCTTCCAGATCGTTCAGGGTAAAATTATCAAGCTTAATAATGCTATTGTTCACCTCTACCTTATCGGTAATTACATAAGTGGCTTTCAGGTAATTTACCATCAGCTGCCCTTTATCAAGGGATAAACTTCCGTTAATCTCCGGTTTGTCAAATTTTCCTTTTACGGTTAGATCTGCAGAGATATTGCCTTTTAAATTGGATACCAGCTCTTTAACAAACGGTTCTAATATAGTTAACTTACTTTCGTTCATTTTCACTGCAAGGTCTATTTCTTTCTCCTGCAGATCGAGGTTTCCCGTCAGTTTAAAAGTCTCCGAATCGTCTGCCACCACGCGGGTAAATACATTTATTTTTTTGCTTTCGTTGTTGTATGATGAGGTATCGGTTAATGTGCCAATGTAGATGTCGTTAAAGTTTAGCGAATCCACCTTCAAATCGTCGGTAACCCTTGGTGCTTTCAATATGCCATAGAGATTCGTTTTCCCATTGGCATTTCCGCCTAGTTTAACGCCAAATCCTTTGGTAAAAGGGTTAAGGGTTTTGAGGTTAAAATCTTTAAGCCCCAGCGTAATCAGGTCTTTCGGGTCATTAGAAATCAAACCATCAATGGTTAACTGCTGTTTTCCATTGGTGAGGTCGAAATTGGTAATTTCTGTTTTGCCATTGTTCAGCACAATACGCACCTTTTCCTGGATGCGCCATTCTTCGCTGTTTATTTTTAAGATAGAAGGCAACACACTCAGCCTGGCCGTGGTATCCTGGTTTTTGGTAAACTCTACCAGTCCGTTCAAATCGAGCTGATTCGCTTCGTCAGAATTCGACATTTTTACGTTGAAGGCCAGACTATCGTTCCGCAGGATGTTCGAAATGTTTACATCTTTGATAAACAAACTGTCGTTAATCTGCACACGGTCTGATGTTACAATCAGCTGCAGCTGTTGCGTGGTGGTATTTTCATCGAGGATGATGTTGTTCACCACAATGCCATTATATTTCAGTTTCTTCACAAAACCGTTTAACGTAGCTTTATTGTTCCTCGAATCGAAATCGCCCGTTAAGGTTGCGCCTTCTTCCAGTTCTAAACCCGGGGCAAAGAGCTGCGCCAGCGGTTCGAATTTTTTAACCATCAGGTTAAACTCGAAAATCTGGTTTTTATATTTAATGATATCGGCCTTTAATGAAGGAATATAGGTTTTGGCAATGGCTTTGTAATAAGATACAATTGAATTTAAATCGTATTCTCCTTTAATATTAGCGTCTAAAATGTCCGACCGGATATCAAGTACGCGGGTTGCGCCCGTACCGTTGGCAGTTAACTGTACCGAATCTACACTGTAAATGCCTTTAGGATTCTGGAGCCTTACCTCCTGGATCAGTAATTTACCCGATATGTTATTGAGGTTAGTGCCCGAAAAGTTGGTGGTAAATTTCGCATCAACCATCAGCGAATCTTTTAACAGTTTTAAAGCTTTCAGCTTCGCTTTAGAAATGGTTGCATTAAAATTAAATACCGGCAATTTAGGGTTCAGGTTTACCCCACCATCAAATACCAGCTTAACATTACGGTCGTTAATGCTCAGCTTGCCGTCGAAATATTTTTTATCAAAAGTACCATCAATTTTCACATTGTGGTAGCGGTAGTTGTTAAAGTCGATATAATCTACATCGCCGTTAATTTTCTCGGTCAGGTCTTTTAACTCCGTTCCGCGGCCTTTTACATATAATGAAGAACTGATGCGGCCGAGGCTTTTTTCGTCAATAAGGTTGCCGATGTTGAAATCGTAGGTTTTTACATTTCCTGTATAAGAAGGTACATCGTTTTTATCGAGCTTCATGTTTACATCCGAAACAATGCGGCCAAGTTTTGTTTTAAATTCGCCATAAGCGATAAAATCGTTCTGGAAACCAGTAAAACTGCCGTTAAAGTTAATGTTGCCAAACTTGTTCACAATTACCGGGATCATTCTCTTTTTGCTGTTGGTAATGCCCATTAGCACCTCATCAAGATCGGTTTTGTTGGTGCCGGCCATCTCGATGTTCAGGTCCATAAAAGTTTCCCTCCATTTCGGCAGCCCCTTTAAAATAAAATCGCCTTTAATGTGTGTGGCTTTTCCTGTTCTTAACGAGAGTTTTTTAGCCTTAAGGTTATTCACCAATCCGGTAATCTGTCCGTCTACATCCAGATCGAGTTTCATGGTATTCAGCTCAGGTGCAAAGAAGGCAACATCACGCGAAGTAATGTGGCTGTCTTTAAAGTTGGCTTTCATCCGCACATTGTCCACATAATGATTAAAATCCCTGTAGCTTTTAAACTTCATCTGGTAATAATCGGTTAAACGGCTCTGGTTAGTTTCCAGCAAGAGGTTTTTCAACTCAATGGCATTGCTGTCGATGGTGGTTTGCGCGGTCAGGTTTTTTAAATAAAATCCGCTACGCTCCCTGAAAGTTAGGTTTTTGATATTGGTTTTAACCAGGTGGTTTTTCATATCAAGGCCTTCAAAAATCCCGCTCAGTTGTTTTACATCTACATTATCAAAATTTACACTGCTGCCCTGTGTGGTATCTTTAGCGACGAAATTTTTATACCTGAAAGCAAATTTGTTTAAAATCAGGCGGCCGAGTTTTACATCAAAAGGCTTACTCTTTTTTTTCTTTACCGTAGGTTTACCAGAATCGAAGTAGTTGATGATGAAATCGAGGTTAGAAGACTTATCTTTGAAATCCTTTAGGAAAAAATGCCCGTTATTGATCTGGACGGTATTGATATCGATAATCTTTTTATCAATGGATAATTGATTGATATCGACCATAAATTGAGGCGTGCTCAATAAAGTGTCTTTTTGTAAATCAAGCACCAGTAAATCTTCCAATACGATAGATTTAAAGGGTTTGATATACAGGCTTTTGATTGATATAGTGGTTTTGAGCTCTTTTGATAAATATGCAGCCGCTTTCTGAGCAAAGTAAGTTTGAACAGGCTTAAATTGCAGAGAAAAAATAACAAGCGCGAGCAGCAAAATTATTGATGCGATTACCCAAAGGAGTATTTTAAATAGTTTTTTAATAATTTTGCAGCTTAAATATTAATAATTTGTCTGTTATACTTGCTATCGAGTCCTCTTGCGATGATACTTCCGTTGCTATTTGTAACAACGGCAAAATTACTGCCAATGTTATTGCAAACCAAACAATTCATCAAAATTATGGTGGTGTAATCCCTGAATTGGCATCAAGGGTACATCAACAGAATATTGTGCCCGCCGTACAGCAGGCTTTAATTAATGCCAATGTAACAAAACAGGACATTAATGCCGTTGCTTTTACACGCGGACCAGGCCTTTTAGGATCGTTATTGGTTGGTGTTTCATTTGCGAAATCTTTTGCATTAGCCTTAAATATACCTTTAATTTCTGTCAATCACATGCATGCGCATATTTTGGCGCACTTTATTGATGATCCAAAACCGAACTTCCCTTTCTTGTGCCTCACCGTTTCGGGCGGGCATACGCAGATTGTACTGGTGAAAGATTATTTTGATATGGAAATTGTGGGCGAAACACTGGATGATGCCGCAGGAGAAGCTTTTGATAAAACGGCTAAACTACTGGCATTACCTTATCCGGGCGGACCGCTGATCGATAAACATGCAAAGCAGGGAAATCCTTTGGCTTTTAAATTTGCTGAACCGCAGATCGCCGACCTGAATTTTAGTTTTAGTGGTTTTAAAACTTCCATTCTGTATTTTATCAGGAAACAGGAAAAGGAGAACCCGAACTTTATTGCCGAAAATTTAGATGATATTTGCGCATCGGTGCAACATAGCATTGTTCAGATTTTGTTGAACAAGTTAAAAAAGGCGGCAAAGCAATTTAATATTAAGGAAGTGGCCATTGCCGGAGGCGTTTCGGCAAACTCTGGTTTAAGAAACGGGTTACAGCTGGCCGCTGATGAGTTGGGCTGGAACATTTATATTCCCGCCTTTCAATACTGTACAGATAATGCGGGTATGATTGCCATTGCAGGCTACCAGAAATACCTGAAAAATGATTTTGTAGGGCAGGATGTTTCGCCAATGGCGAGGATGGAATTTTGATAGATGGGTTAATTGGTTAGCTGTTGAAATCGGTTAATTGTGTTATCATGACAATTGTTTAATTGCAGGATTGTTAAATTGTTAACTGGAAACTGCCAACTGATTAATTGGTACATTGGTCATTAGTAATTGGTACATTGGTCCTCATTATGTCGTCCATTGCGAGAGGACTTTTTCAGCCGACTAAGCAATCTTTTCTGAATAGAAAAAGATAACGAGGGGGCGCTTGCACTGGAAAAACGAAGGAAGCGAGGAAATTGATAAAATGCTTTTCTGTATTCTCTTCGACCACGGAAAAAGCAGCTTATAACGCTGCACCTTTGGTAAAAGCGGAAATAATAAATAAACGGGCAGTTAAATCTGTCGATTAATCATCCGGGCCCAAATCCGGAAAAAAAACTATATATGACTGGAGCATCGTTAATATTCTGGATTGTTTGTGCAATACCGCTTATTGCCATTATTTACTGGCTGATCAGGAAAGATAAAAACAAACTTAAAGGAAGCTGGGGTGTGATTATTTTAGGTGCACTGGTTATTGCTGCACTTTTGGTAATCGTATATGTGACCAAAGACTTTGATACTGTTTTTAGTCAGAATTAAACCTAATCTTTATTAAGGGAGATGTAGAAATTCCTTAAAAAAATCCATTAAGTAAACGCCCTGTTAAAGATAGTTTAACAGGGCGTTTGTATATTTTAATCAGCAAATCTTTGGCTTATTTCTCAGCCAGTTTATCGCTGGTTACTTCGGTCTTGATTTTGATTTCCAGTTCTTCAGCAAGTTCTGGATTGTCGCTCAACAATTGTTTTACGGCATCTCTACCTTGTCCGAGTTTGGTATCTCCGTAAGAGTACCATGATCCTGCTTTTTTGATAATTCCAAAGTCGACCCCTAAATCTACAATCTCTCCGTTTTTAGAAATACCTTCGCCAAACATCACATCAAATTCTGCGATACGGAAAGGCGGAGCCACTTTGTTTTTAACGATTTTTACTTTAACACGGTTACCAGAAACTTCGTCAGAATCTTTGATCTGTGAAATACGACGAATGTCCAAACGTACTGATGCATAGAATTTCAACGCGTTACCACCGGTTGTGGTTTCAGGGTTACCGAACATTACGCCGATTTTATCACGCAACTGGTTAATGAAAATACAGCAACATCCGGTTTTTGAAATTGTTCCGGTTAATTTACGTAGTGCCTGACTCATTAAACGGGCATGTAAACCCATTTTACTGTCGCCCATTTCGCCTTCAATCTCACTTTTAGGAACCAGGGCCGCAACAGAGTCAATCACAATTACATCAATAGCACCAGAACGGATCAGGTTATCGGCAATTTCTAAAGCCTGCTCACCGTTATCTGGTTGAGAGATTAGCAGGTTATCGGTATCTACACCTAATTTCTTTGCATAAAACTGATCGAAAGCATGTTCTGCATCGATAAATGCTGCAATACCACCTTTTTTCTGTGCTTCGGCAATAATGTGTGTAGCTAAAGTTGTTTTACCAGAAGATTCTGGTCCGTAAATTTCAATAACCCGGCCTTTCGGAATACCGCCAATGCCTAAGGCGATGTCTAAACTGATTGATCCTGTAGAAATAAAATCTATAGGTTCGACAGCAGAATCGCCAAGTTTCATGATGGTACCTTTACCGTATGATTTCTCTAGTTTATCTAAGGTTAGCTGTAAAGCTTTTAATTTATCTGGATTTGCAGTGCTCATATCTTTTTTCATTGATTGCGTAAATATAATTGATTATCGGCTAATATGGTCAAATGTTAATATTTATAATACTAATATATTTAGCTAAGGTAAATGTTTTTTAGCTAATGTCAATAGTAAAGTGAAAATAAATTTTTCAGGCTTTTAATTTATCTCTTTCATTCTGTGCGGTTAAGCGCTCGAAATACCTGCACATGTAGGTAATTTCGCAAACATCACATTTAGGATTTCTGGCTACACAAACATAACGTCCGTGCAAAATTAACCAGTGGTGCGCAATGTGGATATCGTGCTCTGGAAGGTGTTTAACCAGATCTTTCTCTACCGCCAAAGGAGTTTTTCCATTGGTTAAACCTAAACGGTTGGCTACGCGGAACACATGGGTATCAACCGCCATTGCAGGTGCATTATAAATTACGGAGGCAATTACATTAGCGGTTTTCCGGCCCACACCAGGCATTTTCTGCAAATCATCTATACCAGAAGGCACTATATCATTAAATTCGTTCAGCAGGATATTGGCCATGCCCACCAGGTGTTTAGCTTTATTGTTAGGGTAGCTGATGCTCCTGATGTAATCGAAAACAATATCGGGGGTAGCCTCTGCCAAAGTTTTTGCATTTGGGAAACGCTGAAAAAGGGCAGGGGTAACCATGTTCACCCTTTTATCGGTACACTGTGCAGAAAGGATTACAGCAACTAATAGCTGATAGGGGTTGTTGTAATGTAACTCGGTTTCTGCATCAGGCTGCTTGGCCGAAAAATGTTCTACAAAAAGTTTGTAGCGTTCTTTTTTAAGCATAGGCAAATATAGGGGAAAGATGGAAAATGGAAGAGGGAAATGTGTGATGGCTGGCCATTAGTTTATTTGTGAATAGTTTGATGGTTCAAGGCTGATAGTTTAATCGGTTAATTGTTTAAATCGGTTAACTGATGCCAGACTAATTACATCGACTCATGACTCTGGACTTCAGACTAATGACTAACCTCTATTTCCCTCAATAACTTATCACATTCAGCAAAGGCATTATACAGGTATTTATTGCGGTGTTTTTCTCCCTGTCCGCTAAAGGAAACCGATTTCATAACCAAGCCCTGCATCCATTGTTTGGTTTGCCTGCAATAAGCCTGATCTTCGGTTCTTAAATAGTTAAAAGTATTAAATCTGTTGTAGCAGCTCATGCGGTCTTTAAAATCTACTAAGTAGGAAATACTCCCCAAAACATCACAGTTGTACCAGTTGAATGTGTGGGCCGGGTCGATGGTTTTTTTGCTGCTGATGGCATACATATTCATATCCGTTAAGCAGTATTTTACCTGCTCCACAATTTTAATAGCCAGCCCGGTATCGGTAAGGTGCCCGGCCTCAAATGCATACCTGATCTGTTCTAATGTGCCTGTTATGGTATCTTTCGACCATATTTCGGTACTGGGTATTTCTAAATAAGCGGCATGCAGCGCTTTCGAAATTTCGATAATTTCATCAGAAAGAAAGGAAGAGTTAAAAGGTACTTCGAGATTATTGGCGCTGTTTGCCCAGAAAAATAATTTAAAACTGGTGAGTTCGGGGTATTTAAAAAAATGAAATACAGGAATGTCGTCAGTAGTAATGGTAATGTGTTTCTCCTTACTGTTTTTAATTGCCTTAATGTTATCTAAAAGATTGCGCAGGTAATTTACCATATCTAAATCCTCGTTTACGCTGAGGTAACTAAAAGTAACCGATAGTGATTGCTTTGGACTATATAAAAAAGGTACATCAAAACAATCAGACAATTTGATAATCTGCTGGAAAGTGAGGTTGCTGTCGCCCCTTATTTTTTTATATGCTTCGTTGGTACTGATCCCTAACTCTTCGGCTACACTTAGTGCCAGGTTCTGGTAATCGGGAAGCGATGATTTAATTGCCTGAAAAAATAAAGCCTGTTGGTTATCCATAAAGATTAATTTTTGAATTCAAAATAGTGTTTTTTAATAACTAAAAGAATTATTTGACTGGTTTAAATTTTAAAGTATAATTTTTAACAAAAAAATTTTACCTGTTTTTTATATTTTAAAGATAATTATATGCCTGTTTGTAATCTTTAAAGTTAATTGATGGATGTTTAGAGTTTTAGATTTGATTAAGAATTTAAACGGACATCAAAATGAAAACGAAAATCTCTATACCCATTATATTTCGCGGTTATGTCGCGGGGTTTAATGTAAAAACAACAACATCTGCTTTAGCTGTTTCAGCTGGTTTTTTCTTTTCGGGCTGTGCATCTTTTTCGGATAAGAAGATAAGCCACCACAAAAGCAATTATTGCAAAAAGATTTACCGCAACTCTCAGGCGTCTATCAGCTAAAACCAGATTTGGTGTATAATAAAGACGGCGAAGCTAAAATGGCACAGGGCAAATATTTAATTGAAAACATCCATAGGTATATCAGTCAAAAGAAGATCGATTTGGATACTTCTGCCAATTTACGGCTAACAGTTAAAGTGCTCGATAGCAATAAGGTCAGCTTTCTTTTTCAAAAAGATAATGTGGTTCTTGATCGTATAACATTACCGGCAGAATTACAACCAACCGGATTGTTGTACTTAGGTAATCACTATGCAAAAGCTATCGGTGTTCCATATTTATGGGGAGGTACAATGAGTGAGAAAACAAAGATCGGTTTGGCGAATGACGGTAGCCTAATTCTGAATCATGTTACTGATCGCTCGGGGGGAATCTTATTGGTGTTTTTGGGTGGGCATTCTTCCCAATCTGCCTATCATTTTAAAAGAATAAACTCAAAATAGTATGAAAAAGCTTTTTTTATTTTTCGTTTTAGCCCTGCTAGGCAATGCGGCTAATGCACAGCGCGATTATGATAATTTCTTTAGCGCTTTGAACGGTGGAATAGAGTTTGGCGCGGCAACATTACGTGAACCGTTAATGTCAGGTTTTATCGGTTATAACAAGCCTAATTCTTACATCAAGTTCAGGTTCTCTTCTGTAATGCAGGATACCTACGAGGTGAATGTAAATGGCGAAGACACTAAGGTGCCTGGTTTTTCGGAAGCGGCATTAATGCTCGGCAAAAAGGTAAAAATCAACACCAACAGCCGTTTCGAATTTGGTGCAGGTGTCGCAGTTACGAGCGATCTAAAGAAATACGATCAATCGAATAGCGATACCACGCGTGATAAAATTATACAGAAAAATGCTGCTGCACTTGTTGCAGAAGTACGATATGTTTTCCGTTTTATTGATGATATCGGGGTTTCTATATCCATTAATGGAAATGTAAATAAGCAGAAAACTTTTGCCACTGCTGGTTTAGGTTTGGTACTCGGCTTAAAGTAACATGATTTTGATTTGAATGAATAGATTTTATACTGTGGGTTTTATTAACGGCACCGTCTTTTAATCATAAACCTGATGGGAACGGCAGCCCGAGCTTTTTATGCGAGGCTATAGTGTAATTTTGAATGATTGAATAATTGAATGATTGATTTAGTGAGTGAGTGAGTGAGTGAATGGATGGATGTTGAAACTTCTCATTCATTCAATTATAATGTTAATGAAAGGAGGTGACCGGTACTTTAACTTCTTCGGTTACGCCCTGATTGCTTTTAATTAGCCAAAATGCAAAGAAAGCGCCAACCAGGGCCATTGCAGCACCTACATAAGCTGGCGAAGTGTAATCGAAGCCATAAACCAGCGGAAGTCCGCCGAAGAAAGCACCCAATGCGTTGCCAATATTAAAGCTCGCCTGGCTTGCTGAGGCTGCCAGCATTTCGGAACCTTTAGCACTCTGAATCATCAGCATCTGGATGGGAGCAGCCAATGCAAAGGATACGGCACCTGTAATAAATGTCATAATTAAAGCCAAAGGCTGGCTGGCCGATACAAAGTGCACAATGGTTAGGGTAACTACCATGGTGAGTAATAATGCAGCAGAGGCTTTGGCCGGCGAAAATTTATCGGCCAGTATTCCACCAATGTAATTGCCACATAACATGCCTATTCCGGCCAGCATTAAAATATAGGTTACAGCATTTGGCGAAAAGCCTGCAACTTCTGTCATTAGTGGTGCAATATAACTGTACCAGGTAAACAAGCCGCCTGTTCCGATAGAGATCATAAAAATAATGATCCATGCTGCTCTCTTTTTAAAGAAACCTAATTCTGCTTTTAAGTCGCGGTTTTTGGTGGCATCTAAAGCCGGTAACCATAATTTTAAACTTAATAAAGTAATCAGACCAACAAATACTACAACTGCGAAAGATATACGCCATGAGAAATTATGCCCGATAAAAGTACCTAATGGTACACCCACAATATTGGCAATGGTTAAACCCATAAACATTAACGATACGGCCTGGGCAGCTTTTCCTTTTTCGGCTATTCTGCTGGCAACCACCGAGCCTACGCCAAAAAATGCACCATGGGGCAGGCCTGAAAGTAACCGGGCAATAAATAAGGTATTAAATGTTGGGGCAAAGGCCGAAAAAGCATTAAAAACGGTGAACATGATCATCAAGGCAATCAATATCATTTTTGGCGGATATTTACCTGCAATCATAATCAGTAAAGGGGCGCCGATTACCACACCCAATGCATAAGCCGAAATTAAATGACCGGCTTGGGGGATGGTTACTGCTAAATCTTTCGAAATATCTGGCAATAAACCCATCATCACAAATTCTGTGATTCCGATGCCTAAACCGCCTAAAGTGAGTGGAAGTAAGTTCTTGTTCATAGCGCCCTTAGTGTTAAAATTACACTATGCAAAGTTAAGGCTTTTTGCTTTAGGGGATTGTAAAAATTAGGACATTTATGGGGATGGAAGATGTGGTTATGGAAAATGGATGAGGGCCTGCGATAAATTGTTATTAGATTGTTTTATTGTTGAATTGTTTTATGGTTGATAGTTAGATGGTTCATGGACGATATGCAATAACCAAATTGCAATTACCAATAAACTAGTGCGGAATAAATTATGACTCATTAGGTTTTGGCGATTAGTGGTTAACAATTTAACAATCCCACAATAAAGCAATCCGGTAGCAGTTTGCAGTTACAGTTAACCAATTCGAACAATTAACCAATTAACCAACATTGCAGCTACCAATAAATCAATGGCGAATGAACAAGTGAACAACCTAGCCATCATCCATCTTACCTCTTCCATTTTCCATCAACAAAAAAAAGCTTGTCCCACCCTGTGAAACAAGCTTTTTTGTCTTTGTAAAATTTTTCTACTTCGCTCTGCTGTAAGCTAAAATCTTATTGATGGTTTCATCTTGAGGATTTGTAGCCAGTCTATCTAACTTACCTTTTATTTGATCATAAAATAAGTCGATTTCTGCGTCAGATTCAATATCAGTTTTAGGCTGAAACATGTTAGGTGTAGGTAAATTTACATTGTTTTTTGATGTAGAGGTTTTTGTCATAAGCAACTGAATGTGATAAGTTTTATAAACTTAACGATTGTTCAGATGCTTTATTTCAACCCCTAAAATATTTTATGTAACAATTTTGCTACCCTTTATAAGTCATCTCCTTAGTCTTGAGCATTTTGCGCAGGTTGCTTAATGCATAACGCATGCGGCCAAGGGCTGTATTAATGCTTACATCAGTTAAATCGGCAATTTCTTTAAAACTCAAATCAGCGTAATGACGCATTAAAAGCACTTCTTTCTGCTCATCTGGCAATAAATGGATCATTGCTTTTAAATCTTTATGGGTTTGATCGCGGAGCATTCTGTCTTCTGCACTTTCATCATAAAAGTGTAGCATATTGAATACATCCATACCATCGGAACTGGTGATGATAGGTGTTCTTTTTTCTTTTCTGAAATAATCGATAACCAGGTTGTGCGCAATACGCATTACCCAGGGTAAAAACTTACCTTCTTCGTTATATCTTCCTGAGCGCAGGGTATTGATCACTTTTATAAAAGCATCCTGAAAAATATCCTCCGCCAGATATTGGTCTTTAACCAATAAGTAGATAGAGGTATAAATTTTACTTTTGTGTCTTCTTAAAAGTTCCTGCAATCCATTCTCGTTCCCGGTAATATATACCTTTACCAGGTCCTGATCGTTATATGATTGTAAATTCATAGGTTTACCTACACTAAATCCCTTACTATTTGCCAAAAATTAATTTGTAGATGTTTAATTTCTATAGCTCTTCTCCTATGTTTTTTGAATGTGTCAGTTTGGTTTTGAGGTTGTTAATATTCAAAGAAAGTTATTTTTTTATCAAAAAACAAAAAATAAAATGTTAAAAAATAAATTAACCGTCTGAGTACCCTATTTTTGTAATTCCAAAAACCCTAACCACATTCTGGGGTTATACAATATATTCTTTACAATACATGAGCAAAAAAGAGGCCGAAAAAGATCCGCATAAAAATATTATCATAAAAGGTGCCCGCGTGCACAACCTAAAAAATATCGATGTTGCCATCCCCAAAAATAAACTTGTGGTGGTTACGGGTATGTCGGGTTCGGGCAAATCGTCGCTGGCTTTCGATACCTTATATGCCGAAGGACAACGCAGGTATGTAGAAAGTTTATCATCGTATGCCCGCCAGTTTATGGGACGGATGAATAAGCCTGATGTTGATTATATTAAAGGGATTGCCCCGGCAATTGCCATCGAACAAAAGGTAATTACTTCCAACCCACGCTCAACGGTTGGTACCTCTACCGAAATTTACGATTACCTGAAACTGCTTTTCTCGCGTATCGGTAAAACCATCTCGCCTGTTTCGGGCAAAGAGGTTAAAAAAGATTCGGTAAGTACGGTGGTAGATTATGTAAATGCCATGCCTGAAGATACTACGGTAACCATTTTTTGTCCGCTGTACCCGCACAATAACCGTACGATTAAAGAAGAACTGGCTATCTTATTGCAAAAAGGTTTTCTGCGTGTATTGATTAACGATAAAATTGAAAAAATAGAATCTGTTCTGGATGATGCTGATTTTAAGGATGCTGAATTAACAGATGATAAAACCGTTCAGATCCTGATTGACCGGATTGTAACCAACCAGGAAGAAGAAACTTTAAGCCGTTTGGCAGATTCGGCACAGACTGCATTTTTTGAAGGTAAAGGCGATTGTTATGTAGAAGCGCAAGGTACAACGAAACACTTTAGCGATCGTTTTGAGCTTGACGGAATTAAATTCGAAGAGCCTACACCAAACTTTTTCTCTTTCAATAACCCTTATGGCGCCTGTAAACGCTGCGAGGGGTATGGGAATGTGATCGGGATTGATGAAGACCTAGTAATTCCTGATAAGAGCAAAAGTGTATATGATAATGCAATTGCGCCATGGCGTGGTGAAAAAATGAATGTATGGCTGCAGAATTTTATTAAAGCTGCGCCGAAATTCGAATTTCCGATCCACCGCCCGTATAGTGCCTTAACCGAAAAAGAACAGCAATTACTTTGGACCGGAAATAAATATTTTGCCGGACTGGATGCTTTTTTTAAAGAACTGGAAGAGCAGACTTATAAAATACAGTACCGGGTAATGTTATCGCGTTACCGCGGAAAAACCACCTGTCCTGATTGTAAAGGTTCGCGCTTGCGTAAAGATGCTTCTTATGTTAAAATAGCCGAAAAATCAATTATCGATGTGGTTTTGATGCCATTATCAAAAGCTTTGGTTTTCTTTAACGAACTGAAATTAAGTGCAAATGATATCAAAATTGCCAAACGTTTACTGGCCGAAATTGATAACCGTTTCCTTTATTTAAATAATGTAGGTTTGGGTTACTTAACCTTAAACCGTTTATCGAATACTTTATCGGGAGGGGAATCTCAAAGGATTAATCTGGCTACCTCATTGGGAAGTAGTTTGGTGGGTTCTATTTACGTATTGGATGAACCCAGTATCGGTTTACACCCACGCGATACAAATAAACTAATCGAGGTATTGGTTTCGCTCCGTAATGTAGGCAATACCGTGATTGTGGTAGAGCACGAAGAAGAAATGATGCGTGCAGCCGATTATATTATTGATATCGGTCCCGAGGCAGGTACACACGGTGGTAACCTGGTTTTTAGTGGGAATTACGAAGAGATTTTAAAAGATAAAAACAGTTTAACCGGTCGTTATCTTTCAGGAGAAGAAAAAATTGCCATTCCGGAGAAACGCCGTAAATGGAAAGACCATATCCTGATTAAAGGCGCTAGGGAAAATAACCTGCAGAATATTGATGTGAAATTTCCGCTTGGTGTATTTACGGCGGTAAGTGGGGTTTCGGGTTCGGGTAAAACGAGTTTGGTTAAAAAAATCTTATATCCGGCGCTTCAAAAAGCAATCGGGAATTATGCGGGCGAGCAAACCGGTGCTTATGATGGCATTTTTGGGAATTACGACCTGGTAAGTGCGGTAGAAATGGTCGATCAGAATCCTATCGGACGTTCAAGCCGTTCTAACCCGGTTACCTATGTAAAAGCCTGGGATGATATCCGTGCACTATTTTCAGGTTTAGCATCTGCAAAAGCTGCAGGCTTAAAACCGGCTGCATTTTCTTTTAACGTAGAAGGTGGACGTTGCGATGTTTGCCAGGGCGAGGGGGAAGTGAAAATTGAGATGCAGTTTATGGCTGATATTTACCTGCCTTGCGAAGCCTGTAACGGTAAACGCTTTAAACAGCAGGTTTTAGATGTAACCTATAAGGAGAAAAACGTATCCGAAATTCTGGATATGACCATAGATGAAGCAGTTGATTTCTTTGAGGATGAACAAAAAATCCTCAACAAACTAAATCCTTTGGTTGATGTTGGTTTGGGTTATGTGCATTTAGGGCAGTCATCCAATACTTTATCAGGCGGGGAGGCGCAGCGTATTAAACTGGCTTCGTTCCTGATTAAAGGTAACAATGCCAATAAAACGCTGTTTATTTTTGATGAGCCTACCACCGGTTTGCACTTCCACGATATTAAAAAGCTGTTGAAGGCGCTGAATACGTTAATTGAACAGGGAAATACAATTTTAGTAATCGAACACAATATGGATATGATTAAATGTGCTGATTGGGTAATCGATATTGGTCCTGAAGGTGGTGATGGCGGCGGCCAGCTGGTGTTCGAAGGATTGCCTGAAGACCTGGTTAAGGTTGAAAAATCGTACACCGGAAAATATTTAGCATCGCATTTAAATTTAAATCCATAATTTCGGCAATGCTTTTTCTAACGTTTTTCATCGGCATCGTTCTCAATGCAATGGGTTATATACCCCCGGGCAATATCAATCTGACTGTTGCGCAACTGGCCATTAACAAAGGCATGCGCCAGGTTTGGTATTTTATCTTATCATTCTCCTGTGTAGAAGTATTTTTCACCTTCGGGATGATGCGTTTCGCGAGGTGGGCCATGAGTGATATCAACCCGAATGAGGCCGTAAGCGAAGTGCGCCTAAGTACCCTGGTTGATTGCTTTATGATTGTGATGTTTCTGGTGATGGGCACCATTACCTGGAGAAACCGGAAAAAAGTACCTAAAACGAGCAATAAAAAAGAGGATAAACGCAGCGGAAGTGTTTTATACGGATTAATTTTAGGGGTGCTAAATCCGGTCCAGATTCCATTCTGGCTATTTTTTGGCAATTATGTGATTTTACATCAGTGGATTGAAACCGATTACCTATCGCTGGTTATATTTAGTTTAGGTTCGGGTGTGGGTTCTTCGCTGGCACTTTATGTATATGCCCATTTTGCAACTTATATTCAGGAGAAATTTGCGTTAAGCAGTCTGATTATCAATAAATCAATCGCGATATTTTTATATGCACTGGCCGCTTATCTGGTAGTGAAACAGTTGATTGTTATTTTATAATCCAGCCGGTTTCTGCATCGGCACTGCCAATGAGTTGATAATTACCAAAGGTGCCTAAAAGGCTTACGGTTTGCCCTTCTTTTAACGTTGTTTTAACGGCAGCTAAACTATCGGGTTTATCATAAACTTTTTGCTGAAGTACATTTATTTTAAGCTTTTTCAAGGGCTCCGTTGCTTTTATCAGGCCATTGCTTTGAATAAAACCAATGCTACCATCAGGCAGTTCTGCCTTATAATAACTTCCTGTTGCGGCATTCGCCTGTACAATTGTGCCCGAATTTAGTGTAGCCAGAACAGTTGCTTTATTTTGTGGCGAAGCAAACATTTTAACGGCAGATGTGGTCCTTAAGGTTTTATTTAACCTGTTGCCCGGGGCAGTAACGTTCGCCGGAGTTTTGGTTACGGGATCTATAAAAGGCAATGGATTTACCGCACCGTTAAAAGTATAAACGCCAAAATGTAAGTGGGTAGGCGTAGCACGGGCATTGCCGGTATTTCCCATTAGGCCTAAGGTATCACCAATTTTTACTTCCTGTCCTTCTACCGCGATCTGTTCATCTAAATGGGCATAATATAAGGTATAATCTTTGCCTTTCGGGCGCATCCAAACCACTTTTCCACCCAGGTTATTTTCGTTTACCCGCGTTACCGTTCCTTCCGAAATGGCCAGAACAGGCGTTCTGAAATTGCCGAAAATGTCTACCCCTTCATGTTTTCTTGCATCATTATCCCTGCCATCTCCCCAATAACTTTTAATACTGTTGGTATTTTTCGATTTTATCGGGAAAGCAAGCGATGGACCGGCTGTAATCTCCAATTCGTAGGCCACATTCTGCAACAGTTCAGGTTGCAGCCTGATCAGATAAGTGCCGGTTTCATCAATATCGAAAACAATCGGATTGTTTAAAGTATCGGCCGAAGTTATAAGTTTTTGGGCCTGATCTGTGTTATACCAAACATCAATATAGATTAAAGCACCAACCGAGGGCGTTTTGGTCAGTTTTATGGTTAATTTTTGCCCTTTGGTTGCATTGAATTTATAAGCCGCCGCCGGAACTTTATCTGCGGCAAAATAACCGTTTTCTTTATAAGGAATATTAATGTTTAATGCTTTTTGCGTACTCACTGCAGCGGCATTTAACCATGCAGAACCCATCTCGGTTTTATCGAGACCCACATTCATTAATTTTCTTTGGTATTGCTCGTGCGGACTAGCAGCTTTAAACAGGTTAACAGATCCTGTTTTGCAGGAAATGATAAACATTGCAAAAGCAATAGAGAAAAACCACAAAAGTAATCGGGGAGTTTTCATTATGCTAAGCCTTTTTTAAGCGGTTAAACACGGCTGCAGTAACCAGTCCGCCGATGACGTACCAGGCCACCGTTAAAATCTTTGTTTTATCAGTTTTGGTAACCGGTGTATCATCCAAACCTATTTTGTCTGGGATGCTTATGGCGCCCAAGCCAGCAGTAATACCAGCAATTGCCCCTTTCAGATAAATATTTTTCCGGTCTCCTAAACCAATGGCACTATAATATAAACCATTGCTTATGATATCGCCGGCAAGGGTAGCCAGGTAAAGATCGTTGCCTCTGGGCGCTTCGAGGTTTAAACTATCCATCGATTTCGATAAAGCCTCTTCGCCCAAAAGATCAATCCTGGGTGCATCAGCATCGAGGTGCCTCGCACTTTCATGTAATATATTTAAGGCTGCAGCACCTGCAAAGCCAGCGAGTAATGATTTAAGTAGTTTCATAATAGAATAATCCCTGTAAGCCGTAAATTGTTTTATTGGGGTGGATATTATAGCTTTAGCTGCATTTGCAGATTGGTATTTGTTATAAAATTGATACACGGATAAGGTTCTGTTAACCTAATCATAACATTAAATTTATGTTTAAGAAGCCTGGTCAACCTATTATTGGGCTTTAATACAAAACATATTTTATCCTTATGTCTAACAGACGATTTTTCCTGAAAAATAGTTTGGCTGCTGCGGTTGTGGCCAGTATTTCGCCAGTTTTATCTTCATTTGCTGATGAGCAGCATCCTGTTTCTGCTAAAACTGGTAAAGCGCCGAAGTTGCGTTTTGCTATAGCCTCTGATGGCCATTACGGGCAACCGGGGACTGAATATAAACTTCATCACCAGAATATTGTGAAGTGGTTAAATGAAGCGCACGATAAAAATCCTTTAAATTTTGTAATCATTAACGGAGATCTGGTTCATGATCGCCCTGATTTGCTGCCTGAAGTTAAAAAAGATTATTACGATAAACTTAAGGTTCCTTTTTACGCCATTCCGGGCAACCACGATCATGCCGATACCAAAATATGGAAATCGGTTTTTGGTTATGAAGATAATTTTTCTTTCGAAAAAAACGGGGTAGGTTTTGTTCTGGCCAATACTTCGGATACCAAAGGAACTTATTTATGCCCTAATAACGATTTTTTAAAACAGGAACTGGACAAGTTCAAAAACCTCAAAACTGTTTTCGTGGTATTGCACATTCCACCACATTTTTGGGTACCCGAAAGTCCCTTTGTTGATTGTCCGGATACCATTAAATTATTGGATAGTTACCCCAATGTAAAGGCTGTTTTTCATGGCCACGACCATAGTCTTGATGCTGTTTTTTACACAGATAAACTTCCTCATTTTTTTGATGCACACATCGGCGGGAACTGGGGTACGGCTTATAAAGGTTACCGGATTGTAGAGGTTGATGAGAATGATAAAATTCAGACTTATCAGGTAAATGCAAGCCAGTCGCCAATGTTAAACGAAACCAAATTTTAACAATTACATCAATGAAAAGGACATTTTTGATGCTCATTTTTGCTTCTGCGGTATTTAACTGTGCTGCGCAAAAGATAAATGAAACCAAAACAGATGTTAAAGCAGGAACGGATGCTGCTCAGCCTTTTCTGTTTTCTTTAAATACCCTCACCGCAGAAAACCCGCGCTGGAATATCCATTACTCTGGTAGTTATGGCGAAAGAACCAACGGACAATTTGGCTATGATGGTTTGGGTCAGCAGTTTGGTGTTAAAGGCTATTTAGGCAGCAGATTTACTTTATATGCTACAGCTGCAATCGGTTTTGCCAATGCCGGTGGCATTACCTCTGCCCAACAGGCGGAAGTAATCAGGGATTTGGTTGGTGGAAAAGGTATTGCAGGCTTTCGGTTGGGTGCTGGTTTAGGTTTAAGCCGTGATTGGTCGAACATTGGCTCGGCAATCAGCCGGATTACTGCTTCATTCGACCGCACAAACTGGCGGATGGCGGGAAACCTCCGTTTCGAAAAAGCTTTTGATAAAACGAGAGACAAACTCGATTTTATTACCAGTTTTGGCTATCAGCACCGTGTTTCGAATGTCTTGTACATCGGTGTTGAAGCTTTAGGACAAGATTTAGAAGGTTTATGGGAAAAAGATGAGGCAGAAGGTGGCGCAAAAGTAATGCTTGGCCCGTCAATAAACCTGGAACCAAACCATTCCAAACTGTCGTTCTCCATCTCCGGCGGACCAGTTTTCTACGCCACACGCAGTCAGGTAATCCCATCTGAAGCGATCCGCGAAATCGGCTCCGTGGCCTCAGGCAATGGTTATACCATCAGGGCCCTGGTTAATTTTAATCTTCACCGCTAATATTGCGTATATTCAATAAGAAAATGAAAAATACATACTTTTTAATATTCTTGTGTTTCCTGATTATTCAAAAGGGATTTGCACAATTGCCTGGTAAAAACGAAGCCACAAAACAGATTTTATTGCCAAACGGATGGAAACTGAGTCCTGCAGGTCATTCCCTGCAATTGGGCGATCTGCCATTAAATATGCAGCTAAGTGCTTCGGGCAAGTACCTGGCCATTACCAATAACGGCCAAAGTACTCAATCGCTGCAATTGGTTGATGCCAAAACAGAAAAGATTATCGATGAAAAAGTTTTGAGCAAATCCTGGTATGGCATTGCTTTTAGTAAAGATGAAAAACACCTTTATGCTTCAGGCGGAAATGACAACTGGATTTTGGATTTCAATATCCAGAATGATAAACTGTGTAAAAGCGATACAATTAAACTAGGTCCGATCTGGCCAAAAGGCAAAATCAGCCCGGCGGGGATAGTGGTAAATAAAAACAACAATAAATTATATACCGTAACCAAGGAAGATAGCAGCTTATATATTATTAATCCGGGTGAGAAAAAGATCCTGAAGAAAATCCAGCTTCCGGCAATTGCTTATAGCTGTGTTTTATCTGCTGATGAAAGCAAACTGTATGCTTCCCTGTGGGGCGGAAAATCTGTTGCGGTTATCAACCTTGCTGCTGAAAAGATTGAAAGGCTCATCCCTGTAGGCGACCATCCAAACGAACTTTTACTTAACAAAAAAGGAAACATTCTCTTTGTGGCTAACGCAAATGACAATACCGTTTCGGTAATCAATACCTTAAATAATAAGGTAATCGAAACCATTGCCACCACGCTTTATGCTACGCAGTTAACCGGTTCTACTACCAATGGGCTGGCGCTGAGTGCCAATGAAAAAACCTTATACATTGCCAATGCAGATAATAATTGTCTGGCCGTTTTTGATGTAAGCAAACCAGGTGTAAGCCAGAGCCAGGGATTTATTCCGGTAGGCTGGTACCCCACAAGTGTTAAGGTTTTAGGATCGAAAATTTTGGTTACCAATGGTAAAGGCAATACTTCGATGGCGAACCCACAAGGGCCACAACCCATTTCTAAGGTAGATAACAGTGGTTACCAAATGGGCAGCACGGCCAATAGCAGGCTGCAATATATAGCAGGATTGTTTAAAGGAACATTATCTTTTATCGATGCCCCAAAGCCCGAGCAATTAAAAATATATACCAAACAGGTTTATGCCAATACACCTTTTACTGATAAACGTACGGTTACTGCGGATGGTGAAGCCGGCAACCCGGTTCCACGTAAACAGGGCGAAAAATCACCGATTAAACATGTTTTTTATATCATTAAAGAAAACAGAACTTACGACCAGGTACTAGGCGATGTTGCAAAAGGAAACGGTGACTCTACGTTAACGCTTTTTGGTAGAAAAATTACGCCTAATCAGCATGCTTTTGCTGAAAATTATGTGCTGCTCGATAATTTTTATGTAGATGCAGAAGTAAGTGCCGATGGACACAACTGGAGCATGGCCGCTTATGCCACCGATGTAGTGGAGAAAACATGGCCAACCAGTTATGGTGCACGTGGTGGCAGTACAACTTTTGAAGGAGGACGGCCGGTTACCTACCCTAAAGGTGGCTTTATCTGGGATTACTGTCAGCGGGCTGGCGTAAGTTACCGCAGTTATGGCGAATTTGGCGACTACGGCAAAGCAAATATCAAATCGTTGCAGGGCCACATGTGTGCAGCTTCTCCGGGTTTTGATATGGACATTAAAGATCAGGTGCGGGTAGATGCCTGGCAGCACGATTTCGATTCGTTACTGGTGGCCGGTGTGGTACCTCAGTTTAATACTTTAAGAATTTCTAACGATCATACCAGCGGACAAAAGAAAGGGAAATATTCGCCACAGGCTGCGGTTGCAGATAACGATTTAGCTGTTGGCCGTATTTTGGAACATTTATCACATAGTAAAATCTGGAAGGAATCGGTTGTGTTTATTCTGGAAGATGATGCACAGAATGGTCCCGACCATGTTGATGCGCACCGTTCGCCCGCGTATGTGGTTGGTCCTTACGTAAAAAGGAATACGCCTGTACATACCATGTACTCTACTTCAGGTTTTTTAAGAACCATGGAACTTATTTTAGGACTACCGCCAATGAGCCAGTATGATGCTGCCGCCATGCCCTTGTATGAATGTTTTACGGCTAAGCCCGATTTTACACCTTATAACGTGCTGCAGCCGCTTATCGATCTGGATACCCGGAATGTAGCCGTGAATGAGAGCAGTAAACGTTCTGAACTGTTCAACTTTGCCAAAGAAGATGCTGCACCCGATTTAGATTTAAATGAAGTGGTTTGGAAATCGGTTAAAGGCGAGCAATCGGTAATGCCGGCACCCAAACGCAGTGCCTTTGTAATTTTGGAGAAAAAGAAAAAAGACGATGATGATTAGTGACTATTCATGATTACGTTTTAAAAGTGATCGTCATTGCTAGGAACGAAGCAATCTTAAATCGCTCGCTATTAGCGATAGTTGTAAGATTGCTTTGTCGGCTGAAAATGCCTCCTCGCAATGACGATTCCTCTCCGGCACGTTGCACTAAAAAAAATCTTTCACTAATATTGACTTTTGTAAAATCAATTATCCTTCAGATAAAAAAAGGGATTTTAGCAGCAATCAGGTTTAAATGGATAATATTTGCACTATTAAAGGTTGATTAGCATAATGCAGCCCTAAATAGTATTCCTGACAGTGCCACCTAAACCTGATGGCAGCGGTCCCGATTTTTCATCGGGATTAAGCGAACAGCAGGGCAGGATGAAAAAAATGCTACTGTATCCGATTTCCATCAAAAGAAACTGTTTCTTTGCTTTCTGCCAATCACTTCCCCGAAGAGTCGGGCCTTGTTATAACGATCTTCTTTACAGCTTCCAGTCTGGTCTTTCGAAATGGCAGGTATAACCATAAGGATTTTTCTGCAAATAATCCTGGTGTTCTTCTTCCGCATTCCAGAAATCTGTTTCAGGTACCACCTCGGTTACAATTTTACCTGGCCATTTGCCAGATGCATCCAGCTCTGCAATTAATGTATTTGCGGTATCTTTTTGTTCATCACTATTGTAAAAAATGGCAGAGCGGTAAGAGGTACCTACATCATTTCCCTGTCTGTTGCGTGTGCTTGGATCGTGGATCTGAAAAAAGTATTCTAATAATTTACGGTAGGTTAAAACAGTGGGATCAAAGGTAACTTCAATGGCTTCGGCATGTGTACCATGATTCCGGTAGGTGGCATTGGGCACATCGCCACCGGTATAACCTACAACGGTAGAAATTACACCCGGGTAATGACGGAGCAGTTCTTCTACTCCCCAAAAGCAGCCGCCTGCAAGTATGGCTTTTTCAGTATTCATATATCTTCCTTTTTTTGATTAATAAAGATACGACGAAGATGTGTAAAGGGAAAGTAAAGAAGGATGCCGTTTAGTTGTATAGGGTAAAACAAAACGGATATTTGGCGCGCAAGTTTTGTACCAATACAAAGCTTCTTCCCGACCTCCACATTTAAGCTTTCCCGAAAATTCAGGATGCCTTGTTGCTGTATGATGCATAAACCCTTGTCAATAAGACCCGACAGCAGCGGTTTCGATCCTTCATCGGAAGTAGCGAATGGCGGGACTGCAAACCGCCAGGAACTACAGGTTGCTCATTTCCTGAGGTTAATAAATGTCATTTGGATTAATCAGGCTCTTATTGCTTTGCTAATACATATCGCGTAGCACCAAACGCACATCGACAACCTTTAAGGATCTAATGGCTCGTCAAAATCGATTTGTAAAGATGTGGTATTCAGGTAAAATTCAGATTCGGTTTCGCTCAAACGTTTTCCGTTTTTGTATGGATAGTAGCCCAGCTCTTTTTTACAACGTTCCAGCAGGATATCGGTAATGTAATAACTCTGCGATTTTACGGTGCAAACCATTCCCGGTTTGTCAATTGGCATTCCGTACCTGAACATCAGCCTTGCACAATTCCGCAGATTGGTGGTGGTATGGCGGGCGTGCGGTTCCATAATAATAGCGCTTTCGGGTATCTGAAGTGTTTCCATTAAAAATTTCTTCATTTCATAAGCTTCGCTGAATTTGGTTTTATAGGGATGCACCCTTCCGCCCGAAACAACGATGAATGGTGCCATGCCTTTCTGGTATTGCAGGGCAGCTAAGCGACAGCGGATCATGCCTCCGGCACTTAGTGCAACCTCTTTTTCCTCTGGTCCGGCACCAGGCACTAAAATCAAACTATATGGATATTTTTTCCAATCCGTTTTTTTGATCTGGTTAAAGGCCGCAAGGTTTACGCCTTTTAGCATGGGTTCATAATCAGCTGCATCGTTTCTTTCGTTTAGTTCCAAGGCCGTTAAAGCAAATTGCATGGCAGGTTCAAAAAACAGGTTGTCCTTATTTTGCAGGGTTAAACCGGCACTGGCTGCAGTAAGTTCTGCGTATTCCTTATCTTTTGAACTGAAACTAATGGAATCGATTTTGGGATAATTGGGCTTATTCCCCTCAATATATATCCCAATAGCGTAATTGATGGCCTTAGCATCCTGTTCCCAGGCTTTGATTAAAAGATCTTTGTGAGTTTCTTTATTGTACATAGCATAACACCCTGAAGGATTTAAATGGTTCATCACCAATTTCCCCAGTGCATTATTATCGGAGTAAATAGCCGCCAGTCGGTTGCTAATATCTGCGATTTCTGCTGTAGAAAATTTTAAAGCTTTGGCATAACAAGAGATTTCGGCCCTGCAGTTTTTCAGGGATTCGTTTACCTGTGCTGTTTTCGATTTCAGCGCACTTTGTAATGCCGTATCAGCTGCAAGCATTTTACGCAGTTCGGGCAGTTGCTGAAATAAAGTAAGCAGGTAATAATTTTTGTATTGTACCTCGTTTCTGGTTTTGATTAGCGGATAAGATTGAACAGGTAAATTCTGCGCGGATATGCTTTTACAAAACAGGCAAAGCAATAGGCAAAATAAAAGGATTTCATTTAAAAAATTTTGATTGCAAATTTAAAGATAAGGCGTTAACCAAACATTAACAAGGCGTTACGATTTAGATACTATTAAATCGATTTAGTTTGTGATTGAAGTTGGTTAATGTTAATTTAAAGTACCGGTCAAAATCGGTACACAGAGTTAACATTAGGGATACATAGTGTTAAAAATACACTTATACTTTTGTCGCCGTAGAACGCTCCATAAATTAACCTGTTAATCGTAAAAAGGATAAGCCTATGTAAATGTGAAATCTACAATCTGCTTAAAAAACAAAACCCCAATTATATTTCAAAACCATTACTAAGAACAAAAAGATGACATCATTTTTTTTAACCGCGGGTATAAAAAATACCTGTAGGAAACTGCTATTGCCTTTAGGATTACTCGCCATCTGTAATTCAGAAGCAATCGCAATAAATTACGGTGTAACTGCACCGGGATTGCACCTTAAAGCATTTGCATCTGTAAGTGGAACGGTTACCGACCAGAATAACCTGCCTTTACCCGGTGTAAGTGTATTTGACAAAAAAAACAAAAAAACAACAGTTACCGATATCAATGGTAAATACTCAATCAATGTTGATGAAGGCGCTGTACTGGTATTCTCATACATTGGTTACGATAACCAGGAAGTGGTGGTTAACGGCCGCCAGAATATCAATATCATTTTAAAAGAAAGCAGCAATACATTAAATGAAGTAGTGGCCATTGGTTACCAGAAAATCAGGAAATCGGATGTAACGGGTGCCATCAGCAGCGTTAAGGCGAGTGAAATGAATTTAAGCTCGCCAACGGTTGGCCAGGCTTTGGTTGGTAAGGTTGCGGGTGTACAGGTATCGCAAACTACAGGCGCACCGTATGCCAGTACAAAAATCCGTGTTAGGGGTGTAGGCTCTATCAATGCCAGTTCCGACCCGCTATATGTAATTGATGGCTATCCTTCCGGGAACAACGTTTTTATCAATCCGGAGGACATAGAAACCATCGACATTTTAAAAGATGCGGCATCAGCGGCCATTTACGGATCAAGGGCATCGGGTGGTGTGGTGATGATTACCACTAAAAAAGGTAAAGACGGAAAGGGACGTTTCGAATACGATGTTCAGGCGGGTATGACACAACTGGCCAAAAAAGTAAAATTATTAGATGCGGGGCAGTTTATCCAGCTGATGATAGACGGACGTAATAATGCTTATAAAGATTTAGTGGTTAACGGAGGCAAAATTACCTGGAACGATGCGATGTTTTCGGATAATAATGCTACCCGTACAAAAAATGTAGGCAATGGTTCATCGGTAAGTATTCCAACAGATATCTATAATTTTGCCACACAAACGGCAATTGCTCCTGCAAATAATACCGATTGGCAGGATGTACTATACAGAAATGCATTTTTTCAGCGCCACAACCTTTCATTCTCTGGTGGAAATAAAGACATTAAATACTTTGTAAGTGGCGGTTATCAGGATCAGGACGGTATTGTAACCAATACAGCCATGAGATCTTTAAACTTCCGTACCAATATTGAAGGACAGGTAAGTAAGCGCTTAAAAGTGGGTGCAAATATTGCTTTAACGCAAACCAATAATAAAGAAGTTGGCGAAGGCCGTTTCAGTCCGATGATGTCGGCACTGCTTTATCTGCCTTATCTTCCTGCATACGATGCCAATGGCAATCCGGCTAAATACGGCATGTCTGCACTGGCCAACGAGTTTGGTTACCAGGGACTGGAAAATCCGCTGGCTACTGTAAATGAAATGAAAATTAACCGCCTGGGCAACCGCAATAATTACAATGCGTACGCTACCTATGATATTTTGGACGGTTTAACATTTAAGGCCAATTTAGGTGCACAAAACTATAGCGAAAAGTACGATTATTACCGTCCGGGTAGCTTAAGCAATGGTGGTGGTAACGCACCATATTCGGTTTCATCACTGGCTGCGGCAAATGCAGTGGCACAGAACTATACCACAGTTGATAAGCTTGCCGAGTTTACCTTAAATTATAATAAAAAGATTGGCAAACACAGTCTGGATGTATTGGGCGGATATTCTGCACAGCAAACCAATACCGATCTGGTAAGGGTAACGGCAACCGGATTTACCAGCGACAGGATTGGTGAAATATCTGATAAAGGGGCACTAAATACCGATTTTGTATTAAACTCTGCAGTTAAAACTGTTACTACGCTGCTTTCTTATTTTGGTCGTTTAAGCTATAATTTCGATAGCAAATATTTCCTGACGGGATCTTTCCGTACCGACGGATCATCAAGGTTTGGTCCTAAAAACAAATGGGGCGTTTTCCCTTCAGTTGCTGCGGGCTGGAATTTATCGCAGGAAGACTGGTATAACGAGTTTTTAGGAAAAGGTTCTGCTGTTAAATTAAGGGCAAGCTGGGGATTAAGCGGAAACAACAACATTGGCGATTATAACCATACGCAAACCATGAGTACACCTGGTGGAACTATTTTTGGTCCGGGTAATGCTATCACTACAGCAGTTTGGGCCGGTAACATCAAAGACCAGAGCCTGGGATGGGAATCTACTTCACAATATAACCTTGGTACCGATTTAAGTTTCTTTAATGGTCGTTTATCGGTAATTGCCAATTATTATTACAGTTTATCGTATAATTTATTGTTTAATCAGCCAATTTCAGCCATTTCGGGGACTTCTACCATTTTAACCAATTTAAAAAACAGTAAAATAAGAAATACAGGTTTCGATTTACAACTGGATGGCCGCATCATCAACACCGATGATTTTACTTTGGGTTTAAGCGGTAATATTGCCTTAAACAAAAATAAAGTACTCGATCTGGGTGGTAACAGCACCATTTACAGTTTTGGTGCAGAAAGACAGTACATTACACACGTTACCCAGGAAGGACAACCTATTGGTATGTTTTACGGCTTTAAAGTTTTGGGCAGGGTAACACCAGAACTGGTGGGTAAAGTAGCGCCATCGGCTGCACAATCGAACAGTCAGAAAGTGGGCGACCTTTATTTCGAAGACACCAATGGCGACGGAATTGTAAACGATGCAGATAAAAAAATCATCGGAAGCCCGTATCCTGATTTTACCTATGGTTTTGCCGTAAATGCAAGTTATAAGGCTTTTGATATCAGGGCTTCTTTTAACGGATCGTATGGAAATCAGGTATTAGACGGGCAAGATTATTACCTGTACAATTTTGAAGGATCGGGCAATCAGTACGTAGAAGTGGCCGATCGATACAGGAACGAGGCCAACCCGGGTAGTGGCCTAAACTACCGTGCATCACGCGCAGGTACACAAAGCAACAGTACACGTTTATCTTCATTCTACCTTCAGGATGGTTCTTACTTGAGGTGTACCAATATCACTTTGGGCTATAACATCCCTAAAACGTTAGCTAAGCACCTGCATGTAGAAAATATCAGGGTTTTTGGTAGCGTAGACAATGCCTTTACAATTACCGATTACAAAGGATATAACCCGGAGGTTGATTACAACGCTGGTGCAAACTTAACCCCTGGCGTTGATTATGGCAATTATCCATTGGCCAGAGCTTACAATTTAGGTGTTAAATTAACTTTTTAATCCACCTTAAACCATCATTAAAATATATCAAAATGAGAAAAAATATATTCATAGTTTTTTTAGGTCTGATTTCACTATCGGCCTGTAAAAAAGATTTTCTTGATCAAAAAAGTCCTAATGCAGTAACTGTTGACCAGTTTTTTGCTTCACCTAACGATGTACAGCTTGCCGTTAACGGTATTTATCAATCATTAAGGAGTGGCAGTAATATTGGCGAGGGCAGCGGCCTGTACACCGATCAGCGTTCGGATGATACAGGTACCAACGATAACCAGTCGAATGCGGGCGAACCTTTCCAGTTTGGCAATTTTAGCATTCTGCCAAGTAACAGTTATTTAAAAGGCCATTGGGGAAGTTTGTACCAAACCATCAGCAGATGTAACGTAGTTACTTCGAATATTGATAAAGTAAGTTTCCCAAGCCAGGATACAAAAGGGCAGTACCTTGCCGAAGCCAAATTTATCAGGGCCCTGATGTACTTTCATTTGGTTAGAAAATGGGGAGATGTACCTCTGGTAACCAAACAGTTAACCAGTAGCGAAGAAGTATTGGCCAATACCTCACGCCAGCCACAGGCAACGGTTTATGCCCAGATTGTTGCCGATTTAAAAGATGCCTTAACCAGCACACTGCCTAACCTGCAAACAGGGTCAGGTTTGGGCCGGGTATCAAAAGCTGCTATAAACGGATTATTAGGACAGGTTTATTTAACCATGGCCACTACTTTTGAAAACGGTAAGGCAGATAACCTTACCAATGCCAGCACGTATTTATTGGCGGCTTATAACATGAAAAGTTTTGGTACCTTAGCCAGCATACCTTATGCAGATGTGTTTGATGTAACAAAGAAAAACAGTAATCCGGAGGTTATATTTGAAATTGTAAACTATCAGGGCAATATAAATTATGCATCGAGTATTGCGGCAGATAACCAGCCTTTTGGTGAAACCATTAACTCAAGAAAAGCGCCTACAGGTGTTGGAGGCAATGTAACACCCGATCTGGTACTGGATTATGAAACCGGCGACCCAAGAAAAGATTTCTCAATTAAATATGCAGCTGATACCAGGGTGTTAGACTGGTATGTAAGCAAATACCGCGATGCAAGTGATGCCGCCGGAGTGAACGGTTATGGTGGAAATAACTGCCCGCTGATGCGTTATGCCGATATTATTTTAATGCTTGCTGAAGTAAACATGCTGCAGGGTAATGATGGTGTAGCTATTCAGTATTTAGATATGGTAAGGGCAAGGGCTGGTGTGCCTTTATATGCCGTTGCACGTACAGATGCCAATTACAATACAAAATATCCTACGCTTAAACTGGCTATTTTGCACGAGCGGAGGGTAGAACTTGCCTTTGAACACCAAAGATGGTTTGATTTGTTGCGCTTTTTCACTACTGATGAACTTGTAGCCTATTTCCGTGCCAAATCTCAATCTAATTTTGGTAACGCAAAGTTGAGCAACTTTACCACTAAAGACAGGTATTTCCCTATTCCTTTTGATGAAGTTAAACTCGATCCGGTTAAAATGTACCAGAATCCGGGGTATTAATCTTAAATCAAAGAAGCCAGTTTTTTAAAACCTGGCTTCTTTTTCTAATACTAATTTGCAGTTGGCAGTTTGCAATTGCCGGTTTGCTGTTAACAATTAACCAGTTAACCAATTTAACCAGTTAACCAACTGCCCCATGCCTCTAAATAATATTCCGCGTAATTTTTCCCTTAATAATATAAAGCGATTGAATGTTCTTTTTATCGATTACTGTATCACCAGTAAAATCGGGGTTTGATGAACGGAGGATTAATTTTGCATTATCCGGGTGCTGAAAAATCAGTTTTATGGTGCGCAAACTATTGCTTTCCTCATCCGTCATTACCACATAAGCTTCTCCCCATTGTAATATTTCCAGATTAATAATTTCTTTAACCGCAATAATTTCGCCGGCAGCATATTTTGGGTACATGCTATCGCCATATACAGGCAAATAAGCAGTACAATCATTAAAAGGAAGGTAATTTACCAGGTACTCTGCCCTTTCTTCCTGTACAATCAGATCTTTTGCATCCGATAAACTCATGTCGAAATACGGAACCCCCTCTTTACTTTCACTAACGCCTGGCTTCTTTTTAAAAAAGGGTTCACCTGTTCCGGTTTCAAACCAGGTTAAATTTACATCGAATTTAAGTTCCAGTTTATCTTTAATGGCATTTGATACTTTTAAACCGCCTCTTTCGCGAAGAACATCCGATAAAGAGCCTTGTTTAATATTCAGCGCTATCGCAAAGTCTTTCTGTGTCCTGAATTTTAGCAAATCCATTAATATTTTTAATCGCTGGTTTTCAGTTTGTTGCATAATTATTTTAAGATTTTCTTATTTTTTATAAGTAATTACTTATTTATTTTGCTAAATTCGTTAGCTAATATAATAAAAATACAAGGTATGGAAGGAGTATATCATTTTAAAAAAGAAACCGTGAGTTTTATTAATGCCATCGAAAGCTTTTTTGCTATGGGAAGTATTAACACCAGTTTACAGTTTTTAAAAACCTGGTTAAATCCGCCACAGAACGAATATGATTATTCGCCACAGAAGCATCCGGCACAGCTACTACGTTTTTACGAAAAACTACTCCCGCTTTTCGATTATTCTGACCTGATTTTTAACCACAGGGAAGCAGATACTGATTTTGTAAAAGCCATTACGGCCGATGAAAGCAGTTTGGAACGGGAATCGGTTCTGCTTGATTATAGTCCGAAATTGTTAAGCAAAGGGGAAATGCAAAATCCTAAATTAATTTTTCTGGAAATGTACCTGTTCTTTCAATCCCATAGCTATAAAATTGCCTATAAAGAATGGCTGCTGGCCGGGTTGGAAAATACACTCGATCAGGAGTGGGATGCCCATATTTACGAAGTGTATGGCAATACCAGGAAAATGCTGGAAGCCTGCTGGTTAATCCATGAAAGGATTGTTACTAAAAATAGCTTTAAAAGTATCGACAGGTATTATCATTTAGCGGTGTTTGAAAGTACATCACCTCTGGCTTTTGATCATAATCTTTTCCAAAATCCATTTGCCGTAATTGAGCATTTTTTTACGTTAGATAGTCTTGCGGGGCACAAAACTTATCTTAAAAACTGGTATAAAATAGCCCTGGCAAAAGAAAGCCATGTGAATAACAGTTCGAATTACTTTTTCTTTTATAACCAGTTTACACAATTGCTTAATGCCGGTTACATTATTGCCGCTAAAAAACTGATATATAAACAATATGTTGTAAAAGAGGCAGATTATGCAGCTATTGAAGCATATCAAACCCAATTGTGTGAGGTAAATACCCTGCCACCTCATCATGTTAAAAATCCATATTTATTTATTGAAACTTTTTTTGTGCCCGAAAAAATTAAACAATTGCGTTTGGGGCTTTTAGAGTGGCTTTATGCAGCCTTTAGCAATAAAAGCAGCATTAAATTAATGGAAAAAGAATACCTTTTTGAACAATACGAAAATATGCAGATGATTATAGAAGCATTTTTTCTGGTAATTAATGATCCACAGCTGGGGGAAGAAGAAGATTGGGTTGTTTATTTGGAATAGCGTACAAAATTCATTATCAGCTATCACCCATAAACTCACTTGGTGTTTTACCAAAGTGCTTTTTAAACTCCGAGCTAAAGTATTTTCTATCGCTAAAACCTACAGCATAAGCAATTTCGGCAATATTACCTGAACCCTGTTTAAGCAGCTGTGCCGCCCTTTTTATCCTGAGCGATTTAATAAAATCGTTTACAGAAAGATCGGTTAGTGCCCTGATTTTTTTATACAACACAGGCTGACTCATGCCAATTGCCGAAGCCAGGGCAGGTACATCAAAATCGGGATCAGCGATACGGTCTTCAATAACCTGTATAATTTTATTCAGGAAATTTTGCTCGGTGGTGTTAATTACCAGGTTTTTAGGTTCTAATGTAATTACCTGCGCAAATTTTTGTTTAAGGGTTTCGCGGGCGGTTAAAAGGTTCTGGATATTGAGTTCCAGGATTTTTAGATTAAAAGGTTTCATGATATAGGCATCGGCGCCATTTTCAAAACCATTAATCTGATGCACATAAGCCGATCGGGCGGTTAATAATACAACCGGGATATGACTCGTACTTTCATCTGTTTTCAATTTGCGGCATAACTCAAGGCCATCCATTACCGGCATCATCACATCACTGATAATCAGATCAGGGATAAGTTCCAGTGCACAGGCTAAACCGGTAGCGCCGTTTTCACTTTCATAAATGCTGTATTGATCTTTCAGCGCATTTTTAATAAAAGCCCTTACATCTTCATTATCTTCAACCAATAAAATACTTTTTCTCTCTTTTTCTGCAACTGGTAGCGCTATAATGTTTTCTTCTTTTAAGTATCCGGCAGGTGTTGCAGGTGCACTGTAATTGGCTGCATCGTCGTAGTAAACATAATCGGAGATTAAATCTGTACTGTTAAAATGCGCTTTTCCGGTTTTTAAACTTACCGTAAAGCAGGTGGCACCAAATGTTTTTTCATTTTGGGGTGTACTGCTAAAAGTGATTTCACCATGGTGCAGTTCTACAATACTTTTCGATAGGGATAACCCTAAACCTGTACCGATGGTTGAGTTTGCGTTGGCCTGGTAAAAATTGGCAAACAGGCTGGCCTGGTTTTCAAGAGGGATCCCTTTTCCATTATCGCAGATCAGGATGTTAATGTTTTGATTTTCCTGGTAAATTTTTAAACTTATTTTTCCATGATTAGGGGTAAACTTAAATGCATTTGATAATAAGTTAAACAATACTTTTTCCATTTGTACCTTATCAAAATAAAGCTCAAATTCGGGTGGCGTGGTTTCGAAAACATAATCAATATTTTTGGAGATCGCCATGTTCTGAAAGGCGAGAAATATTTCCCTGCAGAATTTAACAATATCGCCCGGACTTACATGTAAAGTCATTTTTCCACTTTCTGCTTTTCTAAAATCAAGCAGTTCGGTAACGAGGTTCATTAAACGATCGGCATTGTTTTTAATGGGCTGCAGGTCTCTGTTCAGGGAGGGATCGTCTTTTGCATTTTCAATCAGTTTATCCAACGGACCAACAATCAGTGTTAAAGGCGTACGGATTTCGTGCGAAATATTGGTGAAAAACTCAAGTTTATGTTCGTTAACTTCTTTTTCGGTTTTGAGCACGGCCCTGATCAGTAAATAGCGTACAAATACGATGGATATGCCTGCAAAAACACCGAAATAGATGAGATATGCCCACCAGGTTCTGTAAAACGGTGGTAATACCTTAATCTGTATTGTGCTGATGGTATTAGTCCAAAGCCCGTCATTATTGGTGCCTTTAACCATCAGGGTATAATTTCCGGGAGAAAGATTGGTATAACTGGCAGAAGGAATGTCTACATAGTTCCAGTTTTTTTCAAAGCCATCAAGCTTGTAGGCATAATGGTTTTTATCTGCTTTTATAAAGTTTAACAACGTGAAATCGATAGCAAATACATTTTGATCGGATGAAAATGTGATTGATTTGAGGGTGCTGATGTTCTGTTTAAGCGGTCCACCCTGATCGCTTAAATTTACAGTCTTATTAAACAGCTTTAACCCGGTAAATATAACGGGAGGGGTGTTTTTATTTTCTTTAATTTCGTTTGGGTAAAAGCTCACCATTCCGCTTAATCCACCAAAGAAAAAAGCTCCCTTGCTGTCTTTCAGGAACGATTTGTAATTAAATTCATTACCCGGCAAACCGTCTTTGGTATTGTAGGTTTTAAAGGTTTTCTGTTTCGGGTTATACTTGCACAAACCTTTGTCGGTCGTAATCCACAGGTTCCGGAAATCGTCTTCTAAAATTCCCATAATGTTGTTGCTGGGTAAGCCATCTGCAGCAGTAATCCTGATATAGCGGTGATGTGCTGCATCAAGTTTAAAGAGTCCATTACGCAGCGTCCCGATGAGTAAATACCCATCTTTATCTTCCGTTAAACAACTCACCTCATTGTATTTTAAAATTTCCGGCGCTGCGGCCACGCGACCAATAAACCTGGACGAATCTTTTTTTAGCTGGTAAAGTCCTGAATTGGTGGCCACCCAGAGGCTTCTTTTAGTATCCTCGAATATATTAAGTACAGCATCAGAAAGCCCGTTTAAGCGGTTGCGGATAAATTTTCCGGTTGTTGCATTAAAAGTATTAAGGCCACCATTGGTGCCTACCCAAAACCGGCCGTAACTGTCTTCAAAAACGGAGGTAATTTCGTCGCTACTTAGTGATGAGGTGTCGTTTTTACTGCTGTTGTACCTTACAAAAGTCTTGGTTTCAGGTTGAAAAAGATTTAATCCTCCATAATGGGTACCCACCCAAATCCTGTTTTTTTTATCTCTTATTACAGCTTTAACCAGGTTTGCACTTAAGCTTTTGGGGTTATTGGGGTTGTACTTGTAACGGATAAAGGTATTGTTTTTCCTGTCGTAATAATTCAGCCCCTCGCCCTCCGTACCGATCCACAGATTTTGATTCTGATCTTCCATAATCGAACTGATTACGTTGCTGCTTAAACCATTTGCGGCGGTATTGCTCCGGTAAACTTTAAAAGGCGTATAATTAGGATAAACCATGTTGATGGCGCCGTAATAGGTGCCTGTCCAAATGATTCCCTGCCGGTCCTGATAAATATCGTAAACAGAGTTCTGACTTAAACTGGAAGGGTTTTCCGGTTCATTTTGTAAAGTGCTGAAGCTTTTGGTAGCAGGATCATAAATATTAATGCCATGTAAACTTCCGATCCATAGTTTTCCTTCCCGGTCGAGTATAATTTTCCGGATGTTATTGCTGCTTATTCCCTTTGGATTAAGGCTTGAGTATCTGTAATTGGTAATGTTCCTGGTACTCAGGTTTAGTTTACTTATACCAGTTTGTTTGGTGGCAATCCACAGGTTGTTTTCACGGTCTTCTGCCATGCTGGTAATGTGGTTATCAATTGCACTGTTAAGCGCCTCACTAAATTGCTTAAAATAAGTCAGGTAGCTTTTGCCATTTTTAAAAACCATACGCATTAAGCCGTTAGAAGTACTCAGCCACAAAGCACCGGAATGATCTTCGGCAATGGTATAAATTTTCAGAGGCTGCTTTTTCTGATAAAAAAAACGTTTAAATGTATATCTCTCTTTTTGGTTGAGAAGGTTCAGGCCATTGCTGGTACCAATCCAAACACGGTTTTGTTTATCCTGAAAAATGCAGTTTATTGCAGAGGCGCTAATGCTGTTAGAGGCGTTATCGTTATGCTTATAACAGTCAAAATCATCGCCGGCTTCATTGTATTTATTAAGGCCTTGCGATGTGCCAATTAGCAATGTGCCGTCTTTTAAAGCTAAAATTGTTGATAGATAGGAGGAAAAGCTGAGGCTTTTTGGGTTACCGTTTTGGTGGTTATATACTTTAAAAGATTGCGAGTCGTATTTGTTTAAGCCAAAGCGGGTACCAAACCACATAAAACCTTTACCATCCTGGGCAATTGATAATACAGAACTTTGAGAAAGCCCGTTTTCTACATTGAGGTGTTTAAAAGCGTATTTGTTCTGGGCATGAGATAAAGAGATAAAAAAAACTAATGTACATGTAAACAGGGATTTCATGTTGGTGTAAAATGAAGGATGGCTAGCTTTTATCAATTAAAAGTACAAAATGTTTCCATTATAAAAACAAGATGCCTTTAGCGCAGGCAATTTTAACAATTATCTGCCTGTTTGTTCCCTTTTTAATGTTGTTTTATGCCTTTATTTAGAATTTTCACCCTATTTACTTAGGATTTTACCCCCTCCGTTTTTTCTCTTCTAAATAGATTTGGCCTTATGCATTTACAACTAAAATGCAAACAATAACCAAATATATAATAACCAAAAACTGATTCACCTATAATAAAATGAGCTATCATTTTTTTAGGCAGGTAACGAGCAACGTACCAACAAACTATAACTATATGAGGAAAACTTACTTTAAGCAATTGATGCTTTTTTCGTTAACCGTATATGCGGTGTGCCCAAATCTGGCCAATGCAAATGCAATACGAGTCAAAAGCCATGTAACAGGTAAAACCGGATTTACTAAAAACCATCGGTTGGAAGTAACAGGAACTGTAACCGATAACTTCGGAAACCCCTTGTTTGGTGTGAAGGTTTCCATTAAAGAAACCGGTACCAACACTTCTACCGATAAAAACGGGAAGTATAAAATTAGTGCAGTTGAAGGCGATGTGCTGATTTTTACGCTTAATGGTTATCTGATACAAGAAACTGAGGTTAAACAGGCGCTGTTAAACGTGAGCTTAATAGAAAACCAAAAACAGCAGGTTGCCGTGCCTGTACTGTACGGAGAGCAATCTACCGTAACCAAACTGCAGTCAACCGCCACTGTTTATAACAACGATTTAATAAAAGTGCCTGTAGCGGGTATAAACAATGCCTTATCGGGCAGGCTTGCGGGCTTATATACCTTACAGAGTAATGGCAGGCCAGGTGCCGATGGTACAAGTATAACTGTAAGGGGCAATGTGCCACTGGTTTTGGTAAATGGCGTGCCGAGAGATTATTCGTCTATCGATCCTGAAGAAATAGAATCAGTAACCATTTTAAAAGATGGTTTATCTGCTGTAATGCTTGGACAGCAATCTTCTAACGGTGTTGTAATGATTACCACGCGGAAAGGTGAGGTAGGAAAACAGCGCATTTCGTTAACCGCACAGGCGGGATTGCAATCGGCAGTAAAATTGCCAAAGCCTCTGGATGCTTTTAATTATGCTACTTTATATAATGAGGCCCTGGCTAATGATGGCAAGGCACCACGCTACACGGCCGCCGATCTAAATGCATGGGCCACCGGGTCAGATCCTGTATTTCATCCTGATGTAGACTGGTACAGCACCATCCTGAAACCAAATACACTTTTTAGCAGGTATAACTTAAATACTTATGGCGGGGGTAACTCCACCCGCTATTTTCTTGATGTAGATTACCTTAACCAGAGTGGTATTCTGAAGCAAGATGATAATAAAAACCCTTACAGTACCAATACCGACTATAAAAGGTACCTCGTGCGCACCAATATCGATATTGATATTACACCAACTACTTTATTAAACCTCAATTTGTTCGGTCGTATCCAAAATGGAAACCAACCGGGTGGTGCAGGTGCCAACAGTGCAATTTTTACCACAGGTACAACTTTATCTAACTTTGGTAGTAATAATATCTTTTCGCAACTGGCTGCTACGCCAAACAATGCCTATCCTGTTTTTAATCCTAATGGTTCGTTAGCTGGCAGCTCCGATTATCAAACCAATCTATGGGCAGCAACAACACAATCGGGTTATTTTTACAACAGCACACGCGATGTTTCTGCTGATATCTCTTTACGTAAAACACTCGATAATCTGACTAAAGGTTTATGGGTAAAAGCATTGGCAAGTTTTAATACCAGTGTGTCGGAAAATATCATCCGCACCAAACAATATGCGGTTTATAAACTCGCCGGCACTAACCCAGATGTGTACCAGAAATTCGGTGTAGACGGGCAGCAGGTTAATCTTTCTACCAATACCGGGCAGAGCCGAAATTTATTTGTAGATTTTTCTACAGGCCTGGATAAAACCTATGGCAATCACAGCATTAGTGCTTTACTAAAATTTAATTCGCAAAGTGCACAAACAGCCAATCAGGTCCCGATGATTTACAATAATTTATCGGGAAGGGTAAATTATAATTTTAAAGAAAAATACCTGGCAGAGGCAGCTTTAAGTTATAGCGGTTTAAACCGATATGAAAAAGGCAATCGCTATGGTTTCTTTTACGGTTTCGGTTTGGGCTGGAACATTGCTAAAGAAGATTTTTTAAAAGATACAAAATGGTTAAGTACACTTAAAGTGCGGGCTAACTATGCTTATACAGGCAATGCAAATCCTGGTTATTTCGCCTACAATCAGTATTATATAACGGGTGGTACTTATAATTATGGTACTACACCAACAGCAATTGCCGGTACAACAGAAGGTACATTGGCCAACCCTAACATTACCTGGGAAAAAGCCAACCAATATAACTTTGGTATAGATGCAAGCCTGTTTAATAACAAATTATCTGTTGCGGCAGATTATTTTAATAATGAAAACTTCGATCTGGTACAAACCAGAGGAAGAAATTCGGCACTTTTAGGCATCGCTTACCCTCCGGAAAACATAGGTATTAACCGGTATTCTGGATTGGAATTCGATTTAAGGTACAGCAACAACATCGGCAACTTTAACTATTACATTGCGCCAAATGTTTTTTCGCTTCAAAAAATTATTCAATACCAGGATGAAATTGACAGGCCATACCCATGGATGGTTAGAACAGGACAACGCGAAGACCAGACTTTTGGATATATAGCCGATGGACTTTTTCAAAACCAGGCTGAGATTAACTCCAGTGCAAAAATTCAGGGTTATACACCTGTTCCCGGCGATATTAAATACAAAGATTTAAACAACGATGGTATTATAAATGAACTTGATATACAGGCGCTTAAAAACAATAATCCAATCTGGTTTTATGGCCTTAATTTAGGCTTCAGTTATAAAGGTTTCGATTTTTCAGCGCTGTTGCAAGGGGTACAAAACCGGTATATCTACCTGTCGGGTTCAACCGAATGGGCATTTCAGAACAATGGTTTAGGACAGGCTTATGAACAGAACCTCGGCCGGTGGACACCCGCCACAGCGGCCACTGCAACGCAGCCCCGTTTAACCATAGGTTCAAATCCAAACAACGAGGCTACCTCTTCTTACTGGTTACACAATGGCAGTTATGTACGCTTAAAAAATGTAGAGCTGGGTTATACTTTGCCAAAACTGCTAACCAATAAATTAAAACTGGCATCTATCCGCTTCTTCGTAAACGCTGTAAATGCAGTTACTTTTTCGGCTTATGATAGGGTAGACCCTGAAGTTTACGGAAGTGGTTATCCGCTGCAAAGGGTAGTTAACGCAGGTTTAAATGTTAAATTTTAAGGTCGGGCAATATGAAAATTAAGATAAAAGAAATAGCTGGTGTTTTAGCAATCACCATTGTAGGTTTTTCGGCATGTAAAAAACCATTATACGAAACCGAACCGATCAGTCAGGATATTACCTATGTTTTCGATAAAACAGATTCGTTAGGCGTACAGGCCAAAACCTTTCTGGCCGATATCTACTCTTACCTGCCGAACGGATACAATAGAATCGGCAACGATGTGCTTGATGCAGCCTCTGACGATGCGATCAGCTCCTCGCCTGCGAGTACGATAGAATATTTTGTAAACGGCCGCATTTCTGCTGTTAGCCCGGTAGACAATTCGTGGGACAATAATTATAAGACCATCAGAAAGGTTAATATTTTTCTGGCTAATATCGATGTGGTGCCTTTAAACCAGAAAGGATTAAAAGTGTACTGGAAAGCAGAAGCCAGAATACTGAGGGCAATAGCTTATTTCGAGCTGATTAAACGTTTTGGCGGTGTACCTTTAATGGGCGACAGGGTTTTAGGCGTAAATGATGATATTCAGTTACCCAGAAATAGCTATGCAGATTGCCTGAAATATATTGTGGATGAATGTGATGCCCTAAAAACCATTGCAAGACCAGATAATTCGCTGGCCGCAGATGAGGATTATGGCAGGATGACCCAGGGAGTAGCACTTGCCTTAAAAGCGAGGGTTTTATTATACGATGCCAGTCCGCTGAATAATCCAAACAACGATTTAACCAAATGGGCCTCAGCCGCACAGGCCGCTAAAGATGTAATGAGCCTGAATATATTTTCGTTAACAGCGGCCTATACTTCGGTTTTTAATACCAGAAAAAATACGGAGGTTATTTTGGCCTATCAGCGTGGAGTAACTTTTGATCTCGAAACCAGGAATGCACCGGTGGGTTATACTGCTACCAATGCATCAGGCTCTGGCTATACCAGTCCAACGCAAGAATTGGTTGATGCTTTTGATATGGCCAATGGCAGGGCAATCAGCGATCCTGCATCAGGCTATAATGCTGCTGACCCCTATGCCGGAAGAGATCCGAGGTTTTACAGGACTATTTTCTACAACAACTCAAAATGGCTGAATAGAATCGTTCAGACTTATGATGGCGGACTTGATAAACCGGGCAGTGCGGTAAACGTGCAAACCCGTACAGGTTATTACATGCGTAAATTCTTGAACGAAACTTTCGAAACTGCCACTGTTTACAGTAACCAAACGCATAATTTTCCAATCTTCAGGTATGCCGAAATTCTGCTCAATTATGCAGAAGCCATGAACGAAGCAGCAGATAATGCTGTAAACAGGGCCGAAGCTTTTAACCAGCTAAAAGCGATAAGGTTAAGAGCAGGTATCGCCATAGGCAGTACAGCAGGTTATCAGCATGGTTTAAAAACCACCATGAACCAGGCCGAAATGCGGGAAGCCATCAGGCACGAACGCAGGGTAGAGATGGCCTTTGAAGAACAGCGTTTTTGGGATATCCGCAGGTGGAAAATAGCCGAAAACGTATTAAACGGCACCTTACATGGCATGCAGATTATTAAAAATGCGAATGGCACATTCTCCTATACCATAACCAATGTACTAAATGTATCGTTCGATGCTTCTAAAATGTATCGTTACCCAATTGCCGCAAGCGAGGTAAACAAAAACAGAAACCTAACACAAAATCCGGGCTGGTAATTGGAGATTTTAAAATTGTTAAATGATAACCATACATGTTATGCAAAAAATATTATATAAATTATTAATCCTTTTAACCCTGTTGCCCGGCATTTCTTTGGCGCAAACGGTTATAAGAGGAACCATAGTAGACGATTCAGGCCCGATACCCGGTGCTACCGTTGTAGAAAAAGGATTAACCAATAACGGTACCGTAAGCGATGGCGAGGGCAGGTTTCAGTTCAGTTTAAAAGGAACTTCGAAAATCCTTATTATTAAATCGATCGGTTACTTAACACAGGAAGTAAATGTAGCCGGAAAAACAGCCGTATCGATCAACTTAAAGCCTGATACCAAAGGTTTAGATGAGGTTTTGGTGGTTGGTTTTGGTAAACAGAAGAAAATTACCAATACAGGTGCTACCAGTTCTATTTCTGCTACAGAAATTAAACAAAACCCAAGTGCAAGCATCCAGAATACGTTGGCAGGCAGGTTACCGGGTTTTACCTCACAACAAAGAAGCGGTCAGCCTGGTGCAGACGGAGCGGCTTTCTTTATCCGCGGGGTAAGTACTTATGCCGGCAGCGCATCACCATTAATTATTGTTGATGATGTGGAATACGATTATAATCAGGTTTCAGACATCGATCCCAATGAGGTAGAAACCGTTACCATTTTAAAAGATGCTTCAACCACAGCGGTTTATGGCATCAAAGGGGCTAACGGGGTTTTGGTAATCACCACTAAAAGGGGCTTAGCTGGTAAGCCACGTATCAACCTGAAATCGGAAGCGGGTTACCAGATGGATGTGAATACACCCGAATTCCTCAATTCATACGAAGCGAAATTATTGAATAATGAAGCCCTCAGGAATTCTGGCGATTTAACCAATAAAGCTTATGCCTCAGATGCCGATCTGGCGGCCTACAGAGATCATACCGATCCCTATGGTCACCCGGATATCGATTGGTGGAAAACCATTTTTAAACCAGGGGCAATGATTACCCGCCAAAACCTCGATTTTCAGGGCGGTACCGAGAGTGTTAAATATTTCGTTTCGGCAGGTTATTTATGGCAAAACGGTAATGTGCGCGATTTTAGCTCGGATAATGGCGTAAACAGTAATTTTTATTATAAACGTTATAATTTTAGGTCTAATTTAGATATTCAGGCAACCAAAACATTAAGCATCCGTTTAGATTTAACAGGTCGTTTTGGCGAAACCAACCAGCCATACAACTCCCAGCAGGGTAATGCTTATTATGCAAACGGAAACGGTATCGTTGGCGAAATTTACAGTGGCGGGTATTTACCTCCATGGGCTTTCCCGGTTACCAATCCGAATGGTTCCTATCCATATAACCCCTTGTTAACCAATGCCAATACCAGTATAATTGGTCGTTTGGCAGAGTCGGGTTATTCCAGAACTTTTGATAACGACCTGAATATTGTTTCGAGTGCTAGTCAGAAACTTGATTTTGTCACTCCAGGCTTAACCGCTAAAGTATTATTGTCTTACGCAAGTGCCCAAAGCTATACTGTAAGTGCCAGCAGAACCGCCTTGCCATATTATCTTTATAACTCGGCCACAGGACTATACCTGCCATTAAATGCAACACAATACCGTACCCCGCCTTTTTCGGCAGGTTATAGCAATACCAGTATTTTTCGTACCATAAGTACCCAGTCTTCTTTAAACTACGACCGCAATTTTGGTGACCATCATGTATATGCATTGGCATTATACAATGATAACCGGGTGATCAATTCTACCACCACTGCCGATGCCAATCAAGGTCCGGGTGTACCAACGGTAGTTACCGGAACCACCTTAAGAGGAGGATACGATTATAAAAACAAGTATTTAGTAGAGTTTAATGCGGCTTATAATGGCACCGACAGGTTTACAGGAACAAAAACCAGGGGCTGGTTCCCCGCTGCATCCATTGGCTGGAATATTTCTGAAGAGAAATTTTTCTCTGATAATGTCAAGTTTGTCGATTTGTTTAAAATCAGGGCCTCTTATGGTCTGGTAGGATCGGATGATATTGGCGGGGCCAAAAAATACCTCCAGTTATATACTTCGGCCACAGGCTCGTATAACTTCGGTACAACCAGCACTTCGTATAATGGCATTACCGAGGGCAGTTTAGGCAATTTAGATGTAACCTGGGAGAAAGAGAAAAAACTCGACGTAGGTTTCGACCTGAATATGTTTAAAGGAAAACTTAAAATAACCGCCGATTATTTTAACAACAACCGTTACGATATTTTAACAACCCGGCAAAGCGTTCCATACACTATTGGTGTAGGTTTGCCTCCGGTTAACCTCGGTAAAGTAAACAACAGGGGTTTTGATGGTGAGGTAAGTTATAACGAAAAAATAAACGATTTTTCTGCCGGAGTGAGGCTAACGTTCTCATATGCCAAAAATAAAATCCTTTTTCAGGATGAGGCGCAGCCTGCCTACCCCTGGTTAGCGGCAACAGGCAACCCTATCGGGCAGTATTTCGGATGGCACTTTTTAGGCTTTTACACCGCGGCAGAAATTGCTGATCCAAAAGTGGCTAAACCTACAACTGCCGTAGGGCCTGGCGATATGAAATACCAGGATTTAAATGGCGACGGCATTATTGATGATACCGATAAAGGGGTAATTGGTAAGCCAAACCTGCCGAATACCACCTATGGTGCAAACTTTAACTTTGGTTATAAGAACTTTTACCTGAATGTATTTTTCCAGGGTTCTTATGGCTACAGCACCCGTTTTCACTCCGAAACCATTACACCGGGTAACTCAAATTATCAGCCCATCCATTTACAACGTTGGACACCCGAGACTGCAGCTACTGCCATATTTCCCAGATTGGGTGGTAATGCTGTTACCAATTTCCCTAACGCAACAAACAATTTCTCTGATTTCTGGACCAGGAACAATTATTATGTACGCTTAAAAACGGCAGAAATCAGTTACCTGTTTCCTAATTCACTGGCTAAAAAGTTACGCCTTTCCGCAATCAGGGTATATGCCAATGGCAATAACCTGCTCACCTGGACAAACGTAACCGACCTGTACCAGGTTGACCCTGAAAACGGGAACAGTACCACTACCGTAATTAGTGTGTACCCAACACAACGCATTTATAATCTTGGTTTAAATGTTACATTTTAATTAAAATGATCATGAAAAAGAAAATTTCAATCATAGCCATACTCGCTTTCATGGTGGTAACCTATTCCTGCAAAAAAGGTGGGTTATTGGATGAGAGTACCCTGACTACCCTGAACGAAGAAACAACCTTTGCCGATAGCATTAATACACAGGCATTTTTAACCCGTATTTATCAGCAGGTAGGTTTTCAGTATGATATACAATACCTTGATGCAGGCGGCCATTCGGGTGCAGCTGATGAAGGTGTTGCCGGCCGTTACAATGGCACCCAAAACTCTGCCGTAGTGATTGCCTTTGGTTTGATATCAAAAAGCTCAACCAATTCCGATTTTATCAATATGTGGTCGGTACCCTATCAGAATATCAGAAGGGTAAATGTACTGTTGCAGAATATCGGGGGAGCACCATTGAGTGCAGCAACGAAAAAAGGCATGATTGCAGAAGCAAGGTACCTGAGGGCATGGTATTATTTCCTGTTGATCAGGGCTTTTGGAGGTGTACCTTTGCTGGGCGATAAGGTTTATGATATTACTGAAGATTTTAGCTTAAAAAGATCAACCTACCAGGACTGTGTAAATTACATCGTTTCTGAATGCGAAGCTGCCAAAGCAGATCTGCCTACCAGTGCCACCATTTTGCCACAAAATTATGGGCGCATTACCCAGGGAGCCTGCATGGGGTTAAAATCGAGGGTGCTGTTATATGCTGCAAGCCCATTGTTTAATGGCGGTCAGCTTGCCCCCTCAGGCGAATTACATGAGCTTACCGGTTACAACGCTTACGATAAAGAACGTTGGAAAAAAGCTGCAAACGCCGCCCTTGATATCATCAATACCGGTAGTTATTCTTTATATGTAGATAATGGACCAACCAACAGACCAGGATATGGTTTTTATAAGGTTTTTCAGATGCGGGTTAACAGCGAATACCTGTTTGCCGCAATGCGGGGTGCACAGCGCGAGTTCGAAAGCTTTTTGTTGCCTCAAAGCAGATCCGGCGGTTATGCTTTTACTGTAAGCCAGCAAACGGTAGATAAATTCCCGATGATTAATGGAAAAGCCATTAACGAACCTGGTTCTTTATACGATCCGGCAAACCCATACGCGAACCGCGATCCACGTTTTGCCAACTCTGTAATTTATAACGGCTCGCCATGGATTTTAAGTGGCAATAATGCAGCACCGGTATATACTTATGTAGGTTCTGGTACTACTGATGCGGTTAGTGGTCCGCTTGGATTCAATACAGGCTATTTTCCGCGTAAATATCTTTTAGAAAATTCTACCGGAAATGGCGAACGTTGCTGGGGCTTGATCAGATATGGCGAAATCCTGTTAAATTATGCCGAAGCGCTTAATGAATACAGCGGACCGGTTGAAGAGGTTTATGCTGCTTTGAGGAAAATCAGGGAGCGTGCAGGAATTACCGCAGGAGCAGATGGGAATTATGGCATTAAAGCCGGTGCAACGCAGGAAGAAATGCGTGCCATTATTCAAAAAGAGCGCGATGTAGAATTATTTATGGAAGAACACCGGATGTGGGATGCCAGAAGATGGAAAACCGCCGCTGTTGATTTTGAAAAACCCATCAGAGGGGTGAAGATTACCAAAACAGGCAATACCTATAACTACGAATATGTAGATGTGCGAGAACATCATTTCCCGGCCAATTACGGCCTGTTCCCGATGCTGGCCTCAGAGATTGCAAAAAACACCGCCTTGATCCAAAATCCAGGTTGGTAGAAATAGAAAAACATCAGATTGATCTGATAAAAAAATGGTTAGTGTGTAGTTAGTTGGAGCCACCTTGCGTAGCTTGGTGGCTTTTTTACAACGCCTGCATGATTGCAGAAAAAGCGAAAATCAAATTGAAAAATGCCGTTTAACAAACCTTCAAAATACAGCTCTACAATAATCAGATTATCCTCATTGTTGCTGGTGCTGCAAGTTACTTTAACCTTTGCGCAAGTGACCTCAAAGGAAGTGAACTGGCCTGTTTTTATGGCCAGGCAAAATTTAAAATGGGATAATACGGCAACCGGTTATTACAGTGGTATCATCCTCGGTAACGGGCTGCTCGGTACCAATATTTATAAAGAAAACGACAGTTTGATCCGCTTTGATATCGGGAGGAGCGATGTGGTAGATCACCGCGAAAAACTAATGCCCGATGCAGGTAAATTATATACACAGGGGCGTTTACCAATTGGTTATTTCACCCTCAAAACTTCTGGTAAAATAACCGGAGCTAAAATGGAACTGGATATCTATAACGCAGAAGCTAGGGGTACAATAACCACAACCCTCGGCACCATTACTTTTAAAGCCTATGTTGCTGCAAATCAGAATGTCATCAGTATTTCGCTTAACGCGGCACAACAGGAAAAAGTTTCGGCATGGGGATGGAATCCCGGCAAAAGCATCAGTCCGAGGTACTTACAAAGCTACCCTACAGATAAACCCGCAAATTATCCGGAAAATCCGCAGGTAAAAATCACCAGCGAAAACGGTTATACCATTTGTAACCAGCCCCTGCTTAACAAAGGGGGTTACACAACTGCATATAAGATTACAGGCAATGCCACATCAGGCAAATTGCTGGTAAGCGTGGGTTATGATGCGTACAATACCCTAAACGAAACATCGGAGGCATTAAATAACCTTAAAAACTTTAAAGATAACACCGAAAGTATTGCCGCACACCGCAATTGGTGGCACCATTTTTACCAGCAAAGTTTTGTGGCCCTGCCCGATAAACGCATGGAAAATTTTTACTGGATACAGTTATACAAATTGGCCTCCGTTACCCGGGCAGATAAACCCATTGCCGATTTAATGGGCCCATGGACAACTGCCACGCCCTGGCCGGCCATCTGGTGGAATTTAAATGCGCAGCTTACCTATTCACCCATTTTTACCGCCAACCATTTAGAACTTGGTGAATCCTTATTTAAATCTTTAAACGATAATAAGCAGAATCTCATCAATAATGTGCCCGCACAATGGCGCAATGATGCTGCTGCAATCGGGAGGAGTTCTTCATACAACCTGGTTAGCCCCATAACCGAAGCAGAGATCAACAAAGGAATATTCGAGCCTGCCAACCTCACCTGGATGTTGTATTACTATTATCAATATTATGCTTACAGCAAAGATGCGCAGACCCTTAAAACGAAGATTTACCCTTTGTTAAAAAGATCGGCAAATTTTCTGATCCATCAGCTTAAGCAGGATGAAAAAGGCATTTATCATTTTCCGCTATCTTATTCGCCCGAGTATAAAAGTGCCGAAGATGCAAACTATACCTTATCCAGCCTCAGTTGGGCATTACAGACCTTAATTAAGGTAAATCAGGAACAAAAGCTAAATGACAGCGACGCAGAACAATGGGAAAAGATCCTCAAAAACCTCGCACCCTTCCCGGCAGGTGATACCGGATTTTTGATCGGTAAAGATGTTCCTTTAAACAGCTCGCACCGCCATTATTCACATTTATTGATGATTTATCCTTATAACATCATAAACTGGGAACAACCAGAAAACCGGGCTATAATAAGTTTATCGCTAGATAACTGGCTTTCGCGCAAAAGTGCACTGGCAGGATTTTCCTTTAGTGGGGCAGCCTCCATTTATGCAGGCACAGGAAACGGCGATATGGCTTATCAATGGTTAAATGAACTGTTCGATCGCTTTGTGCAACCCAATACCCTGTATCGCGAATCTGGTCCGGTAATAGAAACTCCTTTGGCGGCAGCAACGTCTATACAGGAAATGCTGATCCAGAGCTGGGGAGATAAAATCAGGATTTTTCCGGCTGTGCCATCAGGCTGGAAAGAGGTATCGTTTAAACAGCTCAGGGCAGAAGGAGCCTTTTTGGTAAGTGCCGATATGCAAAACGGGCAGACAAAAAATATAAAAATAAACAGTTTAAAAGGGGGCGCGTTAACGTTGGTATCCAACATGGATAAATTTTCTATCCATTCAAATAAACGTAATAAAATAGACTATCAGGTGCAGAAAGAAGGCGAAAAGATCAAAATTGAAATTAAAAAAGTCATAATTGGAGAAGTGATCAGCCTTGTTTCTACTAGCTTTGAAGATAAAACAACATCGGGATTGCCATACAATCGATACCAGAACTGGTTTTGGGGCTTAAACAACAAATAACACATGGTTACGATAAATAAAATTACAGATTTAACCAGATCAGCCTCAAAAATGAATGGATTTAGCGTATTTATACTTATCCTTTTCCTGATAGCTGTCAGTTTCCGGGCAAAAGCACAAAATGAGCCCTATAATACCATTCTAAGCCGGATTAATGCCGATTTGCAAACTTTTGTGAAGGATAAGGCACTGAGCGACGAAATAGCCAATCACCTTAAAAACCTGAATACCGACGGCAGCTGGGCTGATATCAATTATAATGATGCGCAATACGATCCCCTGAAACGGATTAAAGATATGGCAACCGCCTATATCCGCCCCTCAAATAAGCTTTATCAAAATACCGAACTCTATGGTGCAATTGTTAAATCGCTTCAAAACTGGCTCGATAAAAACCCGAAAAATAAAAACTGGTGGTACAATGATATTTTTTATCCGCAGGCCATCGGGCAAAGCCTAATATTGATGCGCAGTGCCAAAACGCAACTTCCTGCCGGATTGGAAAACGCATTGATTAAAAGAATGATCCGGAAGTTAAAAACAGGTGACGGGGCCAACACCTCAGATGAAGCCTTACATTTTCTGTACAGGGCCTGCCTGACCCAAAATAAAGCCACTTTAGATTCTGCCGCAAAATACCTTTTTGAGCCTGTAGCCATTACCGACGGAAAAGAAGGTGTTCAGGCTGATGGAAGTTATTACCAGCATGGCAAACAACAGGCTATTGCCAGTTATGGGCGGGTATTTGCAGGCAATTCGGTTAATGCGGCCTTTTATTTACGCGGAACGGAATATGCTCTGCCAAAAGATCAGATGGCTATTCTGGTCAATTACCTTAAAAATACTTTCCTTAAAACAATAAGGGGTTCATTTTACGATTTTAATGTGCGCGGCAGGGGCATTAGCCGTAAAGATTCGTTGAGCAGCGGCATGGGCGGTATGGTCAATAAAATTAAATTTTTCGATCCCGAAAATGCTGCTTATTGGGATGCTTCGGTCAAGCGGATATCCGGAACAGCGGCGCCTGATTATAAAATTGAACCATCGCACACCCAGTTCTGGAAAAGCGGATATACCCTTCATCTTCGCCCGCAATATACCTTTAGTGTGCAAACGGCATCAACAAGAACCTTACGTACCGAGAGGGGAAATAATGAAAACATACTGGGCAAGTTTCTTCCTGATGGGGCAACCAATATCCAGCGTAGCGGATCGGAATATGCCAACCTGATGCCGGTTTGGGAATGGGATAAAATTCCCGGTACCACCAGCAGGGATTATCCTGATGATAATGGCGCAACCATAAAAAGTGACTGGGGCATTCCCGGAACGACCAAATTTGTCGGCGGAGTAAGCGATGGTAGGTATGGAGTATCTTGCTATGATTTAAATTATGATAGCGTACAGGCCAAAAAAGCATGGTTCTTTTTTGATAAAGAAGTGGTTTGCCTCGGTACAGGCATTAAAAGCAACGCTAACGAAAATATCACCACTACCATTAACCAAACCTGGTTGCGGGGAAGTGTAGCGCAGGGTAAAATCAAAAATGAACTATGGGTAACCCATGATAGTATCGGGTATATTTTTCCACAGGATGCTAATGTAGAAATCAGCAATAAGGCGCAAACCGGAAGCTGGTACCGCATCAATCATTTTCAAAGCAAAAGCGGATTGAAACACGATGTATTTAAAATCTGGCTAAATCATGGTAAAAATCCTCAAAATGCTGTTTATCAATATATTGTAGTGCCGGGCTTAGATGCATCGGGCTTAAAAAAATACAACCGCGCCATGATCCGGATTTTAAAGAACACAGCAGAAATGCAAGCCGTACAGCATATCGGATTAGATATGCTGCAAGTCGTTTTCTATCAGGCAGGCAGCCTGTCAGCCGATGGGCTATTGCTCACTGTCGATCAGCCTTGTACACTGTACATCAAAAACTTAAACAGTAAAAATCCTGCACTTTATATTGCTGATCCGGCGCAGGAACAAAAGAACATTAATGTTTCGCTAAAATTGCCTGGCTTAGCTAAAACTCAGAATATCAATTGCAATCTGCCGGGTGGTGCACAATCAGGTGCTACGGTAAATTTCAACCTTAAATAATTTTCAGATACAATAATAACTATGAAAAACCCCAACTTAATTACCGCATTGCTCATGCTAACAGGGCTAAGTGTTTTTGCCCAGACAGAAAAAAAGCCGATGGCTCAATTGATTAACGACGAATTTAAATTTGCTGCCGGTCAATATCAGGTGCTGGCCAAAAATATTCCGGCAGGTAAAACACCACAAAGTTTCGATAAAGGGAAATCTGTAAACTATGATATTAAATGGTGGTGCAGTGGCTTTTATTCGGGAAGTTTATGGTACATCTACGAACAAACCAAAGATGCCAGTATCAAACAGGAAGCCGAAGCAGCCTTAAAAGTAATAGAGCCTAACCAAACCTATACCGGAAACCACGATCTGGGTTTTATGATGTACTGCAGTTTCGGTAACGCCTACCGTTTAACCGGCAAACCAGAATATAAAGCAGTGATCCGGCGTTCTGCAGAATCTTTGGCTACCCGCTATCGTCCGGCTGTAAAATCAATCCAATCGTGGAATAAGAGCAAATTATGGGAATGCCCTGTAATTATAGATAATATGATGAACCTCGAAATGATGAACTGGGTAAGTGATAACGGCGGGGACAAAAAATATAAAGAAATTTCGGTTACACACGCTAATACCACACTAAAAAACCATTTCCGCCCCGATTTTAGTTCTTACCATGTGGTTGATTATAACCCCCAAACCGGAGAAGTAATTAGAAAAGCCACCTGGCAGGGCGCGGCAAATTGTTCAGCATGGTCGCGTGGACAGGGCTGGGCACTATATGGTTATACCATGATGTACCGTTTTACCAGAGATGAAACCTATTTAAAACAAGCCAAAGGAATTGCACATTTCATTTTAAACCATCCGAATTTACCTGCCGATAAAATTCCTTTCTGGGATTTTGATGCACAGGGCATTCCTTTTGCCAAACGCGATGCCTCTGCAGGGGCATTAATGGCTTCGGCATTGTTAGAGCTTGGACAATACACGTCAGGCAGCGAAAAAAACGAATTTAAATCTGCAGCCGAAACCATGATCTATTCGCTTTCGAGCAGTGCTTACCATGCAAAATTGGGTGAAAATGGCGGCTTTTTATTGATGCACAGCACAGGTGCTTACCCCCTGAATAGCGAAATAGATGTACCGCTTGTTTATGCAGATTACTACTATTTAGAGGCTTTGGCGAGGTATAAAAAGTGGTATTTGTAGAATTGATAAACGATAGGATTTAAATAAAAAGATTCGTCATTGCTAAGAGGAACAACGAAGCAATCTTCATACTAGTGATTCTTGCTATAAAGATTGCTTCGTCGGCTGAAAAGCCTTCTCGCGATGACGACTTTTAGCAGCTTATCATCGCGAAATCATTGTATATTAATGGAAATCGAATTATTATAAAATAGATTAAAACAAAATTGATGAAATATAAACTGATTTTTTCTGCCCTGCTTATTTTTTCGCAGTTGGCTTACGCACAAAAGAAAGCCAGTACCGGTGCCGAAGACCGTGCTTTTTGGGTGAAAACTTTAAATCGCATTGCTTATCCGGTAATCCATAACCTGGCCAACCAAACCTTGAAAAAGAACATGCCTTTAGAAAAAGCTCCAGGTTATGGTTTAAATGCCGCCAAAGTAACTTATTTAGAAGCTTTAGGCCGCACCATTGCTGGTGTAGCGCCCTGGCTGGCCTTGCCCGATGATGATACTGCTGAGGGCAAGCTCAGAAAAACCATGCGTACCGAACTTTTAAAAGCTTTGGCAAATTCGGTAAATCCCGAAAGTCCCGATTACATCAGTTACCGTTCAGAAAGTCAGCCTATTGTGGATGCCGCTTATGTTGCCCATGCTTTTTTACGTGCTCCAAAAGCATTATGGGAGCCGCTTGATGAAACCACTAAAAAGAGATTTATAGAAGAATTTAAGTCTTTGCGTACGCGAAGTGGCGCCTATAATAATTGGTTACTGTTTTCTGGCTTAACAGAAGGTTTTTTATTGAGCATTGGCGAACAGTACGATCCTGCACGTGTGCAGTTTTCGATCAATAAAATGAAAGAATGGTACGTTGGCGATAGCTGGTACAGTGATGGCGAAAAATTCAGTATGGATTATTACAATTCTTATGTGATCCACCCGATGCTGGTTGATTTGTTGAAAGTGTTGGTTGATAAGAAAAAGGCACAACAGGCCGATTATGATCTGGCATTGAAAAGAATGGTGCGTTATTCAGAATACCTGGAAAGGATTATTTCCCCGGAAGGTACTTATCCTGCTTACGGCCGCTCCATTACCTACCGCACTGCTGCCTTTCAGGCTTTGGCACAAACCGCTTTGATGGAAAAACTGCCCGAATATGTAAAACCTGCGCAAGTGCGCGGCGCATTAACCAGGGTGATGCATAATCTTTACGATGGCAACCAGAATTTTGATGACAAAGGATGGTTGGTGCTGGGCTTTAACGGTCACCAGCCCGAAATAGCCGATACCTATACTTCTACAGGAAGTTTATACATGGCTACACTTGGTTTTTTAACCTTAGGATTGCCCGCCACTAATAAGTTCTGGACAGATGCACCCGCCCCATGGACCAGTTTGAAAGCCTGGAGCGGAGAAAGCATAAAAAAGGATTATAAAGTTGAGTATTAATACCAATAATAAATATCGTATAAATATATTTGCCATAGGATCTGATATGAGTTCGGGTTCTACATCAAACTCAATTTTTAACCAATGAATAAATTCGAAAGCCGTTACGCTCAAAGCCCTAAGGAAGTTAAACACATGGATACCGCAGCCTTGCGGGAAAATTTCCTGATCGAAAACGTATTTGAGGCAAACCAGGTAAATTTAACCTTATCTCATTTTGACAGATATATTGTGGGCGGTGCAATGCCTGTTGATCAGAAAATCGCATTGCCAAACCCGGATGATTTAAAAGCGACCTACTTTTTAGAGCGCCGGGAATTAGGAATTATCAATGTTGGTGGAAAAGCAATTGTTACTGCTGACGGCGAGACATATGAATTGGATTATAAAGAAGCATTATACATTGGTAAAGGAACAAAAGAAGTATTTTTCGAATCAGCTTCACCAGGCGAAGCCGCTAAATTATACATCAATTCTGCTCCTGCACATCATACTTATCCAAACAAAAAAGTAAGCAAAGCCGAAGCCGAAATTGTAGAATTGGGTACACCTGAAACTGCTAACCATAGAATCATTAATAAGTTATTGGTAAATAGTGTATTGCCAACCTGCCAGTTGCAAATGGGTATGACCGAATTAAAATCGGGCAGTGTATGGAACACCATGCCGGCACATACGCACGACAGAAGGATGGAAGCTTATTTCTATTTCGAAGTTCCGCAAGGGCAGAGTGTTTGCCATTTTATGGGCCAGCCACAAGAAACCCGTCACATCTGGATGCAGAACGATCAGGCGGTAATTTCGCCAAACTGGTCTATTCATTCAGGCGCTGGTACAAGCAATTATACCTTTATTTGGGGTATGGCTGGCGAAAATCTCGATTATGGCGATATGGATCACTGTGCCATTACCGAACTGAAATAATTATTGCTTACCGTCATCTCGACTGAAGCGTAGCGGAATGGAGAGATGTAAAAACTGAACTTTAAACATCATGTCGAACATATTTAATTTAGCAGGTAAAACTGCATTGGTTACCGGTTGTAAAAGAGGCATTGGTAAAGCCATGGCTTTAGCTTTGGCCGAAGCAGGTGCCGATATTATCGGTGTTTCTGCCAGTTTAGAACTGGAAGGAAGTACTGTAGAAAAAGAAGTAACCGCATTGGGCAGAAAATTTTATGCTTATCAATGCGATTTTGGTAAACGCGAAAATACCCTGGCCTTCGCAGCACAGGTAAAAGCCGATCATCCGGTTATTGATATTCTGGTAAACAATGCCGGAACCATTTTACGTAAACCAATTGCCGAACACCCGGATGAATATTGGGATGAGGTAATTGCGGTAAACCAAACTGCTCCATTTATTTTAACACGCGAAATTGGTCGCGATATGATTGCAAGAGGTAGCGGAAAAGTAATTTTCACAGCATCTTTACTGTCGTTCCAGGGGGGGATTACCGTGCCTGGTTATGCAGCAAGCAAAGGTGCAATTGCCTCTTTAACGAAAGCTTTTGCAAACGAGTGGGCTTCAAAAGGTGTTAATGTAAATGCCATTGCACCAGGTTATATTGCCACCGATAATACGTCGGCTTTACGCGAAGATCAGGACAGGAGCACTTCAATTTTATCACGGATCCCTGCCGGAAGATGGGGAACACCTGAAGATTTTAAAGGACCAACTTTATTCCTGGCCTCACCAGCAAGTGATTACGTACACGGAACAATTTTAACCGTTGATGGCGGTTGGATGGGAAGGTAGTTTAGTCCTTAGCCCGGAGTCTTTAGTCCTTAGTCGGTGATTCAGAGTTCAAATAAGTCAAGTTTTTAAAACTTGACTTATTTTATTTTTTATACGGTCTGGACTGAGTACCCTGTACTCATGACTCTGGACTAATAAAGATTATAAATTTCCTTAATGTCCTTCAAGATAGCTTCAAAATCGATTTTTAAGTCAATTAATTTACCCGTGTGGATATCGAAAACCCAGCCATGCACGGTTATTCCGCGTTCGGTAATCGCTTCCTGTACTGCTGCGGTTTTTAACAGGTTTACACATTGTTCCTGAACGTTAAGTTCTACCAGGCGGTTATAGCGGGCGCCTTCATCGGCAATTGCATTTAATTCGTCTTTGTGGATGCGGTAAACATCACGAATATTTCTTAACCAGGGGTTTAAAATGCCCATATCGGCTGGTTGCATCGCCGCTTTAACACCGCCACAGTTGTAATGGCCGCAAACCACGATATGATTCACTTTTAAGTGACGTACAGCGTAATTTAAAACCGTCATCACGTTTAAATCTACGTTGTTTACAAGATTGGCCACATTGCGGTGTACAAAAGCCTGACCAGGCTGTATGCCCATTAAATCTTCAGCCGTAACCCGGCTATCTGAACATCCGATGTACAAAAACTCCGGACTCTGCCCTTTAGATAATTCGGTAAAATAATCAGGATCGATAGCCAGTTTATTGGCAATCCATTTTTCATTGTTCTTAAAAACGTCTTCTACATTCATGTTTGTGCTTTAAATAGCGTTTTTGGATATGTAAATTATAATCAGCGTTATTTTGGATTTTTATGTAGTTATAAAACTAAAAAAAGATTTTCTGATTTCTGCAAGTTTTTCGTCAGTAGGTGTGTCGTCCGAATTAAAATAGACGTGCCCCTTATAATCCATTTCCATATAGTTGGCTGTCATAAAAAAAGGTGTCGTAAATCCATCGGGGAGATCTGCATCTGTACCCACTGCAATTAATTGCACCGTTTTCCCTTTCAGGTTCCGGCCTACTTCTTTATTTAAAGTTACCCAATCCGTTAGCCTGTCGAAAAGGTTTTTCATCCTTCCGCTCATGGCATACCAGTAAACCGGGGTAGCGAAAATAATGTGTTTATGGTAAAGGATTTCCTTCGCAAACGTTTCAAAACGATCTTCCGCGGGATATTGGTTCTCGTAACTGTAGGGCATAAAATAATGCTCCAGTAAATTTAACTGGTCAAAAGCAATTTCTTCGGTAAGTTTGCCGATAAATTTCTGGGTATTCCCGTTTAACCTCGCACTTCCATTTATAATCAAGATATCGGACATCCTTGTTTTTTGTTTAAATAACAAGTTTCGTACTTAAATGTTTAATGGTTTTACAAGTAATGTAGTAAGAAAGCACAAAGTGAATTCATTAAAAAGGCTCAAATAATGCCTTCTATACAACAAAGCCGTCATCTCGATTGGAACACAGTCCCGAAGTTTCGGGTGGGAGAGATCTATCAAACAGATTTCTCGGCTGCGTTGTACCCGGTAACTATCGGGTCCGTTCGAAATGACGACTTATTGTAGTATTCTAATATTTTTTAGCTGGCAACCGCTACCGCATTTTTATTAATGTGGTTGGGAAGCTCTTCGAGGGTATATAAGTTAACCAACGATTCTCTCAATACGTTTTTTGCATTGTACCAGGTGTTTTCTTTGGTAAAATGGCATGCACCATTGCTCAGTTCAGTAATAATTGCACCAATTAATGTAGCAAAATGGTTTTCGAAAACATCGCCGGGATGGTATTTTATAGAAAAAACCTTACTGTAGTTTTGAAGTTGTGATTCAACCTCTGCACTCAGTTTTACCGGTTTGGCAACTTTTCTTTTTTTCTTTTTAAATAATCCTAATATCTTTTGGATAAAGCTCTGTTTAATGATTTTCTCTTTAAAAAGCTTTTTCTTGTATTCTTTAAGATCAAAAGATTTAAGTGATACGCTAAAATTAAGTTTCAGGTTATTTTCGTTAAATATTTCAAGGCTTGGTTTATCCCATTTAAAAACAATTGGCAGGTTACCGTTTGTGTTTCTGAATGAAAATGAAGAATTGAGATCCAGAACATTTTCGTGTTCATTTAACCGTTTTAAAATGGTTGGAATAAGATCGTCTGTTAAAGAGTTAGTGTAGATGTTAATGTAAGCACTCATGTTAAATTAAGATTAGCTGAATCGTTGTAAATAGCGGTAAGCCTTAGCGTTACGCCTTATTAAATGATAATTAAGGATATCATTGTATTGTTGAGCCTTCTGTTTTTTAAACAGATCAACTCCAATACCGATTAACTTGGTGATCTTAAAGAGAATTGGCGGTTTTGGTTTTTCATTTGTATATATGGTTGTTTGTGTGTTTTGTTTTAGTAGTGAAAATAATTTATGACCTAAACGGGCAAAAATACCGAAACGTTACAATTATTTTACAAATATCTTTTAAGCAATAATTATACCATAATGCTATTCTAGGATTTTAACCTTTCGAGCAGTTTTTTCATATTGCTGAGCTGTAAAATATTTTTAAATTCAGGGGTGTCGAAACCTCCCTTATCAATCACTTGTTTCAGGCTTCTGTTAAAGCTTCTTACAGATATGCCTAAGTAGGCTGCCATGTCTTCTTTCGAGATCGAAATGTGCTCGTCTGCCTGGAGTTTAAGCAGTTTTAAAAGTGCATATTCTAATGTGTATAGCTGCTGGAATGATGCACGTGTACTGGTTTGTATAATTCTGGTCGATAGCTCCTGGAGTAAGATTGTAGTAAATTCACTACTCTTGCTGATCAGTAAATGGAAAAGAGAATCAGGAATTACATAGGCGGTAACCTCGCTTATTGCCGCAACATTACACAAACAATCCATCTTTTTTATCGCCTCCAGCTCGCCCACAACTTCGCCTTTTCCCAAAAATTCGATAATAAAATCCTTCCCGTTTTCCTCAGAAATAAAACACTTGCTTATTCCATCTTTAATCACGTAAATATTACTGATTTTTTCGCCCTGTTCAATAAAGCGGTACCCTGCTTTAAAATTTTTAAGCGTAATGTTTACTTCATCATTTTCTGCACAGAAACGTTCGATAAAGGATAAAAAGGTAAGGTTTGTACGTAACATATTCTATCAACCGAGACAAATGTCCTTTTTTAAAGGATCAGGTCGCGCTATTTTTGTGCCACTAAAGTAAGCATAACAATGAAAAATAAGATTACCGTAATTGCTTTTGATGCTGATGATACGCTTTGGGTAAACGAACCTTATTTCCGTGATACCGAAGAGCAGTTTGCCGATCTTTTGGAAGATTTTGTGCCCCGCCACAGCATTATGGCCGAATTGTATAAAACAGAAATGGCCAATTTGCCGCTTTATGGTTATGGTATTAAGGGTTTTGTGCTGAGCATGACGGAAACGGCCATGCGGATTACAATGGGGAAAATTGACCCCATAATTGTGGAAAAAGTACTCGAACTGGGGAAAGAAATGCTCAATAAATCTGTAGAGTTGTTAGATGGAGTAGAGGAAGTGTTAAAAGCTTTACATGGAAAATATAGATTAGTGGTGGCTACCAAAGGCGATTTGCTCGATCAACAGCGAAAACTTACTAAATCGGGGCTTGATCATTATTTTCACCACATCGAAATTATGAGCGATAAACAGGAAAAGGATTATCAGAAACTGATCAGGCACCTGGATTGCAAAGCCGAAGAATTTTTGATGCTGGGCAATTCCCTGAAATCGGATATTCTGCCCGTGCTTAACATTGGTGGTCACGCAGCACACATACCTTACCACACTACCTGGGTGCACGAAAGCATCGATCATACCATCGAACACCCCAACTTTTATGAAATGGGAAGTTTGGCTGAAGTTTTACCAAAATTATAGAATGAAAGAAAAAATAGATATCAACACCTGGATCAGAAAAGATCATTTTAAATTTTTTAGCGCCTTTGAAGAACCTTTCTTCGGCGTTACCGTAGATGTAGATTGTACCGCTACCTACGAAGAGGCAAAAGAAAACAATATTTCGTTCTTTTTGCTTTACCTGCATAAATCGCTCGTTGCCGTAAATAGCGTAGAACCTTTTAGTTACCGCATTATAGATGGCGAAGTTTGGAAATACGATAAGGTAAATGCTGCGGCAACCATAAACCGGCCAAATGGCACCTTCGGATTTGGCTATATGGATTTTTGTGAAGATTTTGAAACATTTAAAACCGAAGCCCATAAAGAAATCGAAAAAGTACAGGCAACTACAGGTTTAATCCCTTCTTCATCCGGCGAAAACGTAATCCATTATTCGGCTTTGCCCTGGTTAAACTTTACTTCTTTATCGCATGCCCGTAATTATTCTCATCAGGATAGCTGCCCGAAAATATCTTTTGGAAAGGTTCGTGAAGAAAACGGAAGAAAAATAATGCCGGTATCTATTCATGTAAACCATGCCCTGATGGATGGATACCATGTTGCCCAGTTTGTAGATGCCTATCAGGATTTATTAAACAAAAAAGAAGTTAACGCTTATATTTAGCTTCGCGCTTTAGGAAATTAAACCTAAAAAATATTTAATACCCGGTTAATATTGGGAATTTATTTTCGGCAATGTTTATAGCAGCCGTTATTATTCCGTTCTATCTCCTGGCGATGGTAGGCATGTGTTACATGGATACTGTGTATAAGGCCATTATGTTTTTGGTGATGCTGTTGATTGCTACGTTTATATTGTTTTTATTTGTTAATTACCCTTTACAGTCGGCTATTGCAGTAATCTGTTTTATGGCAATGTTTGCTTTTAAACTGAAAGATTAATTAAAAAGATGAATTATCATTTGCAATCGAGAAAGTATTTGCTATTTTTGCTGCACAAGCAGGAAGCTTGTTTTTTAATCACCGGCTTGGTCATTCTGAATTGGTTATTGAGATTTTAAAATCCGGGGGATTAGCTCATTTGGCTAGAGCGCTTCGCTGGCAGTGAAGAGGTGATCGGTTCGAATCCGATATTCTCCACTTATAATTAACCTTCTAAATTAACTTTTAGAAGGTTTTTTTATGTTAAAAATGATCACTAAGTCCGGATGTATGCCTATGATCAGGTCAAAATTTACCACCTATCAGTTTATTGGTCAGTTTGTACTAACTGCCATTTTAATTGCATGTGTCCGGGCATTTTATGGAAATCTTCATGCTGCCAGGCCTGTTCCATTATTTTCGCGCTCAGGTTTGCCTGTTATCTTCTGTACCATAGTGTTACCAGTTTACATCATAGCCCAAATGAAGTTAAACTATAAAACCACGATTATCGACACAGATTTAAAAACGATTTCTTTTAAAATGTTCTTATTGCCCATAACCAGAACCTATCCCTTTGAGTATTTTGAAGGTTATATTCATACGGTTGTAAAAGATAAATATGGCGAATACAAATGCTTTTACCTGGTAAAAGAGGGAAAGCTAATGTATAAAATGTCGGGCCGGTTTTACAGCAATATAGATCAACTTCATGAGGGTTTATCTTCCCTGAAAGATCGGGGTTTCCTGAAATTATCAGCTTCCTTGTCTATAAAAATAGCCTTGAAAAAGCGGATTTTAGCAGCATAAAAAACTTCAATCTTTTATATTTTAAGTTTTATTAGTAGATAAGCACACATCATCTACCGATACACTTCAGATCGATGGCCTGGCATTCTGCCCGAAAGATATTGCAAAACAGCGCAAAATTATACCCTGTCTTCTTAATAATATAATTCGTACTCATTTGTTTGTATTTTTATATCAAAATATGGTATAATCTGGTTAATAATCAGCCATTTTAAAGTTTAGTATTTATTAACTTCGTTTATGTTGATTTGTAAGTTGTTGTAGGATAGATGGTTTTGTGTGTTAATGCGGTTGAGGAGACCAGGTTTGCTTTTTAAGCATTACTTTTTAAAAACACCATCTTGAGGTAGGGTAAATCTTTGTTTTTCGGCTTAACGCTAATGGAAGGTTAAGCAAATATGTTATTAAAACTTAATTATCTCTAACCATAAAACAAAACTAATGAAAACAAACAAAAAGATTTACCTCGGCGTATTTTCGGCCATCCTGCTCTGTATTTCAGTTTTTAGCTGTAAAAAACAAGGTATCGAAAACGGTGTTGAACCCCCTGTTAAAAAATCGGATCAAATGCATGAGTTTAATTTCGGTGGAAACAAAATCCTGATCAAAGAAGACAAAGGCACTTATTACCTCTCAGATGACATTATCTTAACTGAGCAACAATTTAACCTGTTAAAGGCCAATAGTAATGCGGCAATGTCGAGCACGGCAAGGGCGTTAATTATGAACTCGCTGGTAAAGCGGTGGACTAATTCGATTGTGTATTACAGCCTCAGCAATCTCGGTGCAGATACTGCCTCATCACTCAAAGCCATGCAGTACATTGCAAGGGTATCGCCACTTACCTTTGTTCAACGCACTTCTCAAGCCAATTACATCAATTTTGTTAAGTCTACCGGGAATAGCTCATCAGTAGGGATGGTTGGAGGGGCCCAGAACCTCAATTTATACAATTACAATACGCCCGGAATTATCATACACGAAATATTTCATGCTTTAGGCGTCATGCACGAGCAGTGCCGGACTGATCAGAGCAGTAACGTGGTAATCCATCCCGAAAATATTCCGGACGATAAGGAGTTCAATTTTAACCAGGTTTCGGTTAGCGGCTATACCAATTATGGTAATTTCGATTTCGAGTCGATCATGATGTACGAGCCTTATGCCTTTTCGAGCAATGGCCAGCCCACCATTACCAAACTCGATGGTTCTACCTATCAAACCAGTTATCCGGCCGCTAATATGTCGCCTACGGATATAGCTGGCATTAACCAGTTGTACACCGGTTTTACCTATACCGGTTTACCGGCAAATACCAGTTACGAAATTGCTTCGGCGCTGGATAATAACAAACTGTTAAATGTACCAGGCAGCGCTACTGCGGATGGTACCCAGATTATTCTTTATACCGATGGAAACACCAACAATGCCAGGTGGAATGTGACCAAAAATGCTGACGGGTACTACACCTTGTCGCCTTTACATGCATTAAGCAAAGCGCTTACAGTGGTTGGCAATGGTGTAGCAAATGGAACGAAGCTCGAAATCAGGACCAATACCGGCGACCCCACCCAGCAGTTTAACATCACGCCTGAAGCCAGTGGTTATTACATTATATCGCCCCGCAGCGTGCCTTCAAAAAATGTTGACGTTCCGGGCAGCAATACAGCCAACAGTACATTGCTTAATATCTGGAGTTACGGAGGTGCAAATAACCAGAAATTTAAATTTAATACGTTTTAAAATCATCTCTGCATAAACCTGTCTTATTATGCCCCGGAAGGTTTGAATACTTAACGGGGCATTTTATTTTTCAGTCGGCCAAGCGTTTAAACACTGCTAAAAACCTGATATAGAATCATAATAGATTCTAACTATTTCATTATAGAATTAAATGATTGGGATTAGTTATTATGATTCTCTAAATTTATATTATTCCTGTTTAACAGCAGGATGTTTAGCTGTTTATTAACAAAACATTATACATATGGAAAAAGAATCGAACGACATCAGTAAATGCCCGTTTCATAATGGTAGCATGAAGAGCAATGTAGGTGGCGGTGGTACCAGAAACAACGATTGGTGGCCAAAACAATTAAAACTGAGCATTTTGCGTCAGCATTCTGGTTTATCCAACCCAATGGATGAAGATTTTAATTATGCTGAAGCTTTTAAAAGTCTGGATCTGGATGCGTTAAAAGCAGATCTTCATGCACTGATGACCGATTCGCAAGATTGGTGGCCGGCAGATTTTGGTCACTACGGTGGCTTATTTATCCGTATGGCCTGGCATAGCGCCGGAACTTACCGCGTGGGCGATGGCCGTGGCGGTGCAGGAGCAGGTTTACAACGTTTCGCACCATTAAACAGCTGGCCTGATAATGTGAGTCTTGATAAAGCCCGTCGTTTACTCTGGCCTATTAAACAAAAATATGGCCGTAAAATTTCGTGGGCCGATTTATTGATTTTAACCGGAAATATCGCATTAGAATCGATGGGTTTTAAAACCTTTGGCTTCGCAGGTGGAAGGGAAGATGTTTGGGAAGCTGATGAATCGGTATATTGGGGTTCGGAAACGACCTGGCTGGGTGGCGACCTCCGTTACGCACATGGATCTGATGGTGCAGATAAAGCACATGGCGTATTGGTTAGCGATGATGATGCCGATGGTGATGTACACTCGCGTAACCTCGAAAAACCACTTGCTGCGGTACAGATGGGTTTAATTTATGTAAACCCTGAAGGGCCGGATGGCAATCCTGATCCAATTCTTGCTGCAAAAGATATCCGCGATACTTTTGGCCGTATGGCGATGGATGATGAAGAAACTGTGGCTTTAATTGCAGGCGGACATACTTTTGGTAAAACCCATGGTGCCGCTTCGGCAGATCACGTAGGTAAAGAACCTGAAGCTGCAGGTATAGAAAGCCAGGGTTTGGGCTGGAACAACAGCTATGCTTCTGGTAAAGGAGCCGATGCCATTACCAGCGGATTAGAAGTAACCTGGACCACCACACCCACTCAATGGAGCAATAATTTCTTCGAAAACCTTTTTGCTTTTGAATGGGAATTAAGTAAAAGCCCGGCTGGTGCACACCAGTGGGTAGCTAAAAATGCAGAAGCGATTATCCCTGATGCCTTTGATAGTTCGAAAAAACATTTACCAACCATGCTCACCACCGATCTTGCTTTAAGGTTAGATCCGGCTTACGAAAAAATATCCAGACGTTTCTTAGAAAATCCCGATCAGTTTGCTGATGCTTTTGCACGTGCCTGGTTTAAGTTAACGCACCGTGATATGGGCCCGATTGCCCGCTACCTTGGCCCTGATGTGCCTCAGGAAGAATTGCTTTGGCAAGATCCGATTCCTGCAGTTGATCATGCATTAATTAATGAGGGTGATATTACAGGTTTGAAAGAAAAAATCCTTTCAAGCGGTTTAAGCATTTCCGAACTGGTTTCTACGGCCTGGGCCTCTGCTTCTACTTTCCGTGGTTCTGATAAACGTGGTGGTGCAAATGGTGCACGCATCCGTTTGGCTCCGCAAAAAGACTGGGCGGTAAATAACCCGGCTCAACTGCAAAAAGTATTAAATGTGCTGGAAAAAATTCAGCAGGAATTTAACGGTGCTCAGTTTGACGGCAAAAAAGTTTCACTCGCCGATTTAATTGTATTGGGTGGTGCCGCTGCGGTAGAAAAAGCTGCCGGACATACTATTACTGTCCCTTTTACACCGGGCAGGGCAGATGCCTCGCAACTGCAAACCGATGTAGAATCATTTGGTTATTTAGAACCTGTTGCTGATGGTTTCCGCAATTACCGTAAATCAAAATCTCCGGTTTCTACAGAAGAATTTTTGATTGACAGGGCACAGTTGCTTAATTTAACGGCGCCTGAATTAACTGTGCTGGTGGGAGGTTTAAGAGCACTCGATACCAATTTTGATGGTTCAAAAAATGGGATCTTAACTGATAAACCGGGCCAGCTGACTAACGATTTCTTTGCAAACCTGCTGGATATGGAAACCCAATGGAAAGCCATTGCCGAAGATAAAGAGTTGTATATCGGCAGCAGCCGCGCAACTGGACAGCCAAAATGGACGGCCACCCGTGCTGATCTTGTATTCGGTTCTAATTCCGAATTAAGGGCAATTGCAGAAGTTTATGCCAGCTCAGATGCACAACAGAAATTTGTAAAAGATTTTGTAGCTGCCTGGAATAAAGTAATGAATGCAGATCGCTTTGATTTGAAATAATTTTAGAATAATTTTTCTCGTCATTCCCGCGCAGACGGAATCTTAATGCCTTTAGTTTTATGCATTAAGATTCCCAATCGGGTTGGGAATGACGATTTTTCTGACTGAAATTAAATTTATAATTGTTCGGCTATTACAATTAAATAAACTTGTTAATTGCGTAACTAATTACGTAATTTGTTTAATTTATAAATAGTTGATGAGCAATAATCAGAATATCTATATCATTGGTAAAGGCGTAATTGCAAAAGCATTGGCCGTTGCACTCTCATTACAAGGAAAAAATGTAACCATAATCCGTGGAAGTGTTGATCATGGTGAGGCTTATCAAGAAAATATCTTCGTCAGTACCGGAGATCAGACTGTGAATGCAAAAATAGCCATCAGCACGTTTGCCAGTCACGATAAACTCGACGGACTGATCCTTTTGGCCAATAAATCTTTTGGGAATGATAAACTTGCTGAGCGCCTGGAAAAATATGGAAAGGATTTGCCGATCGTTTTCCTGCAAAATGGACTGGGTGTGGAAAAAGCTTTTATCGGCCGGGGTTTTACCCAATTGTACAGGTGCGTGTTAATGGCTACCAGCCAGGTTATAGCAGAAACGGATGAAGTGCGTTTAAAAGTGGTTGCACCATCACCCATCGGAATAATTAAAGGCTCAAAAGAAAACTTAAAAGAAATTGTAAAACAGATTGATGCCAGGCTTTTTCCTTTTCGGATGGAAGAAAATATCCAGGTCCTGATCTGGAAAAAGGTAATTACCAATTGTGTATTCAATTCCATTTGTCCGCTGCTCGAAATTGATAACGGTGTTTTTCATAGAAATGCTGCAGCACTTAAAATCGGGGAAAAAATTATTGCAGAATGTATTGCTGTTGTGAATGCAAACGGTATAATGTTAACCGCTGATGATGTTAATCAAAATGTGCTGGCGATTAGCAAAATGTCTGACGGGCAAAAAATATCAACCTATCAGGATATACTGAATAAGCGTGAAACAGAGATTGAGACTTTAAATTTTGCAGTAGCTAAACTCGGTCGTATTTTTGGCTATGATTTGCCCTTCACTTCTATGCTAGGCGAAATGACAAGGCTTAAATCTGAGCTTTTTAAAGGGCAAAGGCAATAACTCAAAAGGTTACAAATAAAGTGATGATCACACCATATTTCATCAACACGAATTTGGGGTCAGGATTTTATAAATTTGGCCCTTATCAGAAAATTTATCAGATTTTCTGAACTAAAATTAAAAAGAGTCTAAAACTTATATTGCGTTAGCGCTGACAACGTTATTTTTTAATTTTTAGTATGTCCGTTTGTTCAAAAAAATTAAAATCTGTAAAAATAATCATACTATAATCTGATTAATACGGTTAAGTAAGACTTAAATAGCAAAATAATATTCTTGATTTTGTGGTAAAATAGTTAATATTGGGTAGATAAATCGTTTTATCCATAACCAAATATAATGAAGAGCCCAGGTACATTTACTTCGTATTGTGCAGTGCACCCCTGTGTAGTTAACACTGATGTCTGTTTATCCTATCCCTATCCCAATCCCGTAATTACAGGTTGTCCCACTGTTTATTGCTTAAAGCCTTCTGATTAATTTATTGATGATTTCCAGGTCAATTATTCTGTTTTGAATAGTTGATAAAACGTTTTACCCATAATTGGGTGAAGAATAGATAATTAATTAAACATTAACTAAAGCAAAACTAAATGAAAATCAATCTACTCAAGATTTCAGGGCTTTCTGTGCTTTTTCTGCTCAACAGTCCTGCATTTTCAATGAATCCGGTTGCCGCAAAATCTAAGCGGTTTTCTGGTCTGGACGTGCCTTTTGGCCATATTCAGAGCCGAAAAGTAATCACCGGAACCGTATTGGATGAAAAAAATATGCCCATCCCCGGGGTCGGCATTAAAAACATCACTTCGGGTAAAACGGCAGTAACAGATGAATCTGGTAAATTCAGCATCGAAGCCAATCCTGGAGAGGTAATCCGCTTTTCGTACGTGGGGTATCAGAATAAGGATGTAACCGTAGGAGAACAGAACAACCTCAGCGTTAAAATGGCCGTTGCCGAAGCGAGTAAATTGGATGATGTAGTGGTAATCGGTTATGGTACCGTAAAAAAGAGCGACCTTACCGGTTCTGTTGGGGTGGTAAAGGCCAGCGAATTACAGGAGCGCCCGGCACCATCGTTAAACCAGGCTTTGGCTGGTCGTATTTCGGGTGTGCAGGTAAATACCAACTCGGGTAGACCGGGCGGGCAGACCAACATTAAAATCAGGGGTTTCAGTTCCATCAATACCAGTAACAACCCGCTTTATGTGGTAGATGGGGTGGCTTTACCGGTAACTACCCAAACACAGAACAGTAACGCCATCGATTTTATCAACCCGAGCGATATTGCCTCGGTAGAGGTATTAAAAGATGCATCGTCAACTGCAATTTACGGTGCCAGGGGTGCCAATGGTGTAATTTTGATTACCACTAAAAAAGGAACTTCCAACTCGCAGCGGGTTACTTACGATGCTGATTTTGGCATTAATACCCTGGCTGCGCACCATGTTAAAATGCTCGATGCCAATGAATATGTAAAAGTTCAGGATCTGGCTTACGATAACATTAAAGTGTACGATCCGGTAGGATGGGCAGCAGGTAATTATGCTTCAACGCCTGTTCCTAAAGCAGCAAGGATAGCATTGCCGCAGTTTTTTGACAGTAACGGAAATCCATTGTACAATACCGACTGGTTAAAAGAATCTACCCAGAACAAACTTTCGCAAAACCACCAGTTAGGGTTTACCGGTGGAAATGAAAACAATACATACGGCGTTTTTGTGGGATACCGCGATGATGAAGGCTTGTTATTGAATTCTTATTTAAAGCGTTATTCGGGCAGGTTTAACTTCGAAAGTAAAATTAAAACCTGGTTAAAAGTGGGTGGTAATTTAAGCTACAACAACCAGAACGAAAATATTGTAGATCAGGGAACAGGCGGACTAAACTCAGTGCGTATGATTACTGAAGCATTTCCTTTCCTCCCAATTAAATTGGCTGATGGTAAATGGGGTGATAATAAGCTGATTCCATGGGCTGAGGGCGGTTCTAACCCGGTACACATTTTAACCGATCAGCGTTATGGCATGGTTACACAAACCTCATTGGGAAGTGTTTATTCGACCATCAGTTTCAGCAAAGACCTGGAATTCCGTACCCAGTTGGGCGCCAATATAGTGAGCCGAAACATCAATGAGTATAACGCGAAACAATTATACGGCATCTCAGACGGACAAAACGGAACGGCTAACGTAACCAACGATCGCGAAACTTTCTGGTCGTTAGAGAATTATTTAACCTATAACAAACGTTTTGCCGAATCGCACGCCATTAATGCTTTATTGGGTATTTCGTGGCAGGCCACCAATTTCTTCAGCAATACAAGCCACGCTGAAAACTTTGTGACCGATTTTTACGGAAACAACAATATGGGGTCAGGCAGTAAATCCATTACCGTGGGTTCGAGCCGTAACCGGTCTGCTTTTAACTCTTATTTTGGAAGGGTAAATTATGCTTTTCAGGATAAATATCTCGTAACGGTTACCGGTAGGGTAGATGGATCGTCGAAATTTGGCGATAACCATAAATTTGCCTTTTTCCCTTCGGCAGCATTGGCATGGAAAGCTTCAGACGAAGATTTTCTTAAAGGAAACAAAACCGTTTCTAACTTAAAATTAAGGGCCAGTTACGGTTTAAGTGGTAACTCTGAACTTCCGGCTTACCAGTCATTGGCTACTTTGGTTAACAACTCGGCCATCATTAACGATACCAGGGTAACGGGTATCGGGATCGGAAGGCTGGCCAATCCGGATCTGGTTTGGGAAAAAACTGCGCAGGTTGATGCGGGTCTGGAACTGGGTTTATTTAACAACCGCATTAATTTAGAAGCCGATTTGTATTACAGGAAAACAACTGATATGTTGCTTGACGCACCGGTGCCTCGTACTTCAGGTTTCTCGGTAATCAGGAAAAATGTGGGTTCGATGCAGAACAAAGGTTTGGATTTAGGTATAAACACGGTAAACATTCAAACGGACGATTTTACCTGGAAAACCAGTTTCAACATTTCTCTTAACCGTAATAAAGTGCTTTCTTTGGCTACGCCGGATGATATTTTTGGTGTAGGTAACCCGAATTTCACTAACCAGACGGGTATTATCAGGGTAGGCGAGCCGGTAGGTTCATTCTGGGGATTAGTGCGTTTAGGCACCTGGAGCGAGGCCGAAAGGGCAGAGGCTGCTAAATATGTGAGCTACCGTGGTGGTAAAACATTGCTTCCGGGCGATATTAAATACCTGGATGTAAACGGTGATCATGCCATTACCGATGCCGACCGTCAGATTATCGGAAACGGTACGCCAAAAGGATGGGGATCGTTCTCCAACTCCTTCCGTTATAAAAATTTAGACCTGATTGTAGAACTTCAATATTCTTACGGTAATGATGTACTAAACATGACGCACCACTCTGGTGAAGACAGACAGGTACAGGCCAACAGTTTTGCCAGTGTATTAAACGCCTGGACGCCTCAAAACCAGGATACACCGATTGCGGCGATCAGGGATCAGGCTGCTGGTTATGTTACCAACGTAGATACCCACTGGCTGGAAGATGGTTCTTTCATCCGCGGTAAAAACCTTTTACTGGGTTATACCTTTAACAAAACGCTGGTAGAAAAATTGCGCTTAAACAGGCTTCGCGTTTATGCATCTGTTCAGAATTTCTTCCTGGCTACCAAATATACCGGTAACGATCCGGAGGTAACCACCTATGGAAACGTATTTGCACAGGGACAAACATTTTTTGATTATCCAAAACCAACCACTTTTATGGTAGGCCTAAACATTGGATTATAATATTAACTTAAGAAAGAATATTAAAATGAAAATCAATATAAAAAATATCGCTGCCCTGTTATTGCTAGGTGGCGCTATCATCGGAAATTCGGGATGTAAGAAGTTTTTGGATGAAACCGATCCGACCAATCTTTCGCCCAACAGTTTTTATACTCTGCCAGAACATGCCGAAGCAGGTATTGCAGCGGTTTATTCGGAAATCAGGTTTATTGGCAATGGTGCTGGTATTTTCTCCAACAACTGGCAAATGCTCGATGCACCGACGGGGATCCAGACTACAGAAACTGCGCAAAACTCAGATCTGAACAACTTATATTCACTGATTTATGATGGTTCTAACCTACATATTAACCAAAACTGGAATGGTTTTTACAAAGTGATTGCGCAGGCCAATTTAGTGTTGGATAAAGTACCGGGCATTAACCCGATGGATGCTGCACAAAAGAAAAGGATTCTGGGAGAAGCGTCTTTTATCAGGGCCTGGGCCTATTTCTACCTGGTGCGTTTATGGGGCGATGTGCCGTTAATTACCAAGCCGATTACCAGTCCTAATGATCCTAATTTTGCCCCTTCCAGAACACCACAGGAGCAGGTTTACAAACAGATTGTAGATGACCTTGTTTCGGCGGAAGCTGCAGGTTTACCTTACATGGATGGAAGCGGACGTGTTTCTACAGCTGCTATTAAGTCAGAACTGGCTAAAGTTTATTTAACCATGGCTGGTCAGCCACTGAACAAAGGTGCTGCCTATTACAGACTTGCGGCTGATAAAGCAAAAGAAGTGGTTGATTATGCAACTGCAAATGCAGGAAGTCTTGGTTTGTACACCACTTATGGTGCCATACACGATGCTAAAAACGATAATAAACTGGAACACCTTTTCGGCATTCAATATAATGATGCAGCCGGCGCAGGTAATCCCTTACAATCGTCTTATTTACCATTGCACCAGCCTTTGGTTTCAAAAATCGACGGTATTGGTACTTCAATTCCTACCCAGAGTTTTTACGGCTCTTACGAGGCAGGCGATTTAAGGGCGAAAAACAGGGATGGCTATTTCTTTACCGATTATTATACCGATGGATTTAAATTACCATTGATTAACCGTGGCAAGCCTTATATTTTTAAACACTTTGATATCATCGCAAATGGTACGCTGGGTGTAGAAGGTACCAGCAGGAGTGATTTAAACATTCCGCAGATTCGTTTTGCCGAAACGTTGTTAATTTATGCGGAAGCGCAGAACAGGGCCGATGGAGCGCCAAATGCGGCAGCTTATACCGCGGTAAATGCCATCAGGAAAAGAGCACAACTGGCTGATCTGGCAGGTTTAAGTCAAACACAGTTTGAAGAAGCTGTATGGAGAGAGCGCTGGCATGAACTATGTTACGAAGGTATTACCTGGTTCGATATGGTGCGCCTGCGTAAAGTGTACAATGAAGATACCAATGGTTTCGATAACTTTGTTGGCCACATTAACAAAAGTGTAAACCAACCTTTGCAGACTAAACATTTGCTGTTCCCGATTCCTACACCAGAAATCAAAAATAACCCTAATTTAACTCCAAATCCGGGTTATTAGAAGGGATTTAATGGTCGGTGTTGCACCGGCCAAAAATAATATTTAATAAAGAACGGGTGCCGGATATAGTCTGGCACCCGTTTTTGTTAGCGGGGTTGAATAAAAGTTTCCTCATTCCTGCGCAGGCAGGAATCATTATGTAATCCTAATGGTGGGTGTCTCACCGGCCATAAATATTGGTCACCCGGTTTTTCTAATAAACTATTTTCGAACCATCGTTTTTGTTGCAGTGGGGATGGAAGGAAAAAAACGATTTTATCACTTTTTATTTGAGTAATTGTGCATTACAAATGCAAATCTCACTAGTCCTCGTTAAAGACCGAAGCAACGCGTAGTGAGAATTTACGCATGATTCTCCGTGTTTTTCTGCGCTTCTGTAGCAAACAATTACAGAAAATACATGATACCTTATCTATGTGTATCTGTGTCATCTGTGGTCAAAAATCCTTGTTCAGCCTTCAGGATAACAGCAGCCGAAGAGTCTTTTACAGTTAAAATGTCGAGATCCCCAAATTAATTACATCGTTGTAAATTCAAACTGACGCAGTTTTTGGGCTTATCTGGATTATAGTTTTTTACATCTCGCCCCACTCGTTTTTATATTAGATAAAATAAGCCTAACCAAATAACCATGTTCAAAAATCAACCAACATACCCCAAGGGTGGTATTATTCATTTTTTTTCCGGCTGATTTCTCATTTAATCAGAAAACCTTTTACCAGTTTTTGTTCAGCCGTACCCATTTCAATATTGAGATTTTATTGCGAACATGAATCTGGCAGGTTTTTACTTAGGTAAGAATCAACAGCAACTAACCATTAACTAAACTATAAATATGAGTAAGATTTACAATCAGAGGGGTATATTCCTATACCTCAAGCGCACCTGTACGGGTAAAGCAAAAAAAATAATCATGATGCTCCTCGCGCTCTTTGCAGGTTTCAATGCTCTTGCACAAACCACTGTTGTGGGTACCGTTAAAGATAATAAAGGTGTAACGCTTCCGGGGGTAAATGTAAAGGTGAAAAACACACAGGTAGCTACACTTACAGATGCCCTGGGTAAATACACCATCAAAACCGAAAGCAATAACCCAACGCTTGTTTTTACCTTTGTTGGCTTCACTACACAGGAAGTTCCTTTAAACGGGCGTTCTACAGTTAATATTACTTTAGAGGATGCTTCGCAAGGGCTTAACGATGTAGTGGTAATCGGTTATGGCACGGCACAGAAAAAAGATGTTACCGGGGCTGTTTCGAGCATTAAAGCTACCCAGCTCGAAAACGAAAATCCAAATAGTGTAACCGATATTCTCCGCGGTAACATTCCGGGTTTAAGTGTGGGGTTTAACAATAGTGCCAAAGGTGGCGGAGATCTCCTGGTGCGTGGAAAAACTACCCTTACCGGTACTACCACGCCACTGATTGTGTTGGACGGAGTGATCTATATCGGTCAGTTATCTGATATCAACCCCAACGATATCGAATCAGTAGATGTACTTAAAGATGCCAGCTCGCTTGCTGTTTATGGGGCAAAAGCTGCAACAGGTGTAGTGGCCATTACCACTAAAAAAGGTAAAAGCGGTGCACCAACCATTAATGTAAATGTAAACTTTGGCATGGCAACCCTGGCGGGCGACCAACCGGTGTACGATGGCCCGGGTTTTTTAAACTGGCGTGCCGATGTACAACGCAGTGGTGGTGTTAATCCGCCATACATTTATAATGATCCGAATAATTTGCCGGAAGGGGTAACCCTTACCCAGTGGTTAAACGGGCAAACGACTACCAATCCAACTGACCTTTGGCTAAGCCGGCTGGGCTTATTGGCCAATGAAAAAGCGAACTATCTTGCCGGAAAAACAACCAACTGGTACGATATGCTTTTTGTAACAGGGCAACGCCAGGATCATACCCTGAGTTTGAGCGGTAAAAAAGAAGAAGTTTCCTATTACATGTCCTTAGGGTACCTTAAAAACGAAAGCATTATTGCGGGTGGCGGTTTCAGTACTTTCCGTACCCGTTTAAACCTGGAAGGTAAAGCCGCCAAATTTTTAACCCTTGGTATGAACCTTCAATTTGCCGACCGTGATGAAGGGGCAATTGAAGCACAGTTTTCGCAGCTGCCTGATTTATCTCCTTACGGCGATTTTTATAATGCTGATGGTTCTTTAAGAAGAATCCCGACAGATGATAACGGCCTTAATGCCCGTAACCCCTTTCTCGATCCTACTTATAATTCGAGGTTACAAAAGCAAAGTACCTTATTTGGGAGCATTTATGCCAAAGTACAACTGCCTTTTGGCATTACCTATCAGGCCAATTTCAGTCCGGGTTTAGATCAGTACCGCACTTTTAACCACCTTTCTTCTAAAAACCCTAATGTTGCTACCCCGGGCGGTTCTGCAACAAGGGCACAGGAAACCAGGTACAACTGGCAGTTAGATAACCTCTTAAAATGGAACAAAACTTTTGCTAACGATCATAATGTAGATGTAACCTTACTGGTGAATGGCGAAAAATATTCAACCTGGTACACCCTTGCAGGTAATGAAGGTTTTGCCCCAACAGATGTACTTGGTTACCACAATATACAAAGTGGCAATAAACCAACCGTAAGCAGTGATGATAAGGTATATACCGGCGATGCCTTACTGGCCAGGGTAAATTATTCGTACAAGGGCAAGTACGCTTTAACAGGCTCCATCCGTAGAGATGGTTACTCTGCATTCGGTGCGGCTAAAAAACGTGCTAATTTTCCGGCTGCTGCTGTAGCCTGGACAGTAAGCGAAGAAAGTTTTTTGAAATCGGCTAAATGGATCGACTTTTTAAAACTCCGTTTGTCATACGGTATCAACGGAAACCGGGAGATCCGCGATAACAATAATGTGATCGATCCTTATGTGGCCATCCAAACCTTAGATGGAGGAAAATACCAATCGGTTAATGGCAGCGGAACACCGGCTGAAGTAAATACTGTTGTTAACAGCTCTCGCTTAGGCAATCCAAACCTGGAATGGGAAAAAACCAAATCTTTAAACCTGGGTCTGGATTTTGGCTTTCTGAATAACAGAATCAGCGGATCGCTTGAGTTATACGACAAAAAAACATCCGATCTTTTAATCAGCCAGACGTTACCTTCTGCAGGGGGCTATGTAAATGTTAATGCCAATTTGGGTCGCGTAAACAACAAGGGGATAGAGCTGGGCATTACCACCAAAAATTTTACAGGCGGTAACATTACCTGGAGCAGCACCGCAAATTTTTCGCTTAACCGGAATAAAATTGTGGCTTTGGCAACACCGAATGACGATCCCGGCAACGGATGGTTTATCGGTAAAGATATCGACGTGATCTGGGAGTATAAAATTTTAGGCGTTTGGCAGGAAAACGAAGTGGCAGAAGCCAATAAATTTAATAAAGGCATTAAACCGGGCGATTTTAAATTGTTGGATGTAGATGGTAATTATGTGTATAACGATCTGGATAAACAGTTTATCGGTTACAGAAGTCCGAGGTTTAACTGGTCGTTCCGCAACGATTTCAATATTTATAAAAACTTCGATTTTTCATTCCAGTTCATATCAAGCTGGGGCCAGCTCAGGGCCGATAACCAGACCAAAAACCAGCCGGGAAGCGTTGGCTTTGGCCGCTCGAGTTCGTACGTGGTACCTTACTGGACTCCAGGTAATCCCATTAACGATTATGCGCGTTTAAATTCTGGCTTAAGTGGGGTAAGTTTCAACGCTTATCGCAAAAGTTCATTCATCAGGTTAAATACCATTGCCCTTGCCTACAGTTTGCCAAAAGATTTTTTGGGTAAACTTAAAATCCAGAACGCAAAAATATATGCCAATGTAAGTAATGCAGGCGTATATGCGCCAAACTGGAACCAATGGGATCCGCAAACTGCAGACGGTAACGGAAATCCTGTGCCAACCCCAAGAGTTTACACTTTCGGACTGAATGTTACCCTTTAAAAAAAATGAAGATGAATATCACATATAAAAAAATAATTCAATTTGTAGCCCTCGCTGTGCTTTTATCAGCAAATGGATGTAAAAAATCGAATCTCGATTCAGAATTACTATCAAAGCTGGAGCCTCAAACCGCTTTAACGAGTGTTGCTGCGATGAAAGCGGCCATTGCGGGGATTGGAGCCAATGTGCGTAAAGAGTTTACCGGCGATATGGCACCCATTGTTACCGAATCTATCTTTTCGGAAGTAGCAGTAGATGGAACAACCGATAAAAGTACGCAGGCACAGGATATGGATACCAGGGTAACGCCGGATGCCAATTTGGATAACCCGGATTTTAACAGAATCGGGTTTTACTGGACCGAAGGTTTCAGAGGCGTACGGATGGCCAATACTGTAATTACCTATATCGATAATGTAACCTATAAAGATGAAGCCGAAAAAAATGCCATCCTTAGTGCAGCCTACTTTTACCGCGCTTATTACTATTACCGTTTGGTACATCAGTTTGGCGATGTGCCCTTAAATTTAAAAGACATAACCGCACCAAAGCTGGATTACTATTCGACCAGGCGCGAGGTGATATTGAAAAAAATGCAGGAAGATCTTTTGTTTGCCGAAAAATGGTTAAAAGATGGTGTAGACCGTGGCGATGTAACCAAAGGTGCCTGCAGTCACTTACTTACAAAGATTAACCTGGCTTTAGGCGATTTTGATGCAGCCATTACCTCTGCCAATAACGTAATCAATAGCGGTACCTATAGTTTAATGCGCAACCGTTTTGGCAGTACCGCCAACGACGCTACCAAAAATGTGGTGTGGGACCTGCACCGAATGGATAATAAGGCCATTGCAGCTAACCGCGAAGCCCTGTTTTTAACCATCGACAGGGAAACCTTGCAGGGCGCTACCGACCTCGGCTCGCAGGTAATGCGTAATTGTGTTCCGGCATGGCACTTTGCCAATTTAAAAACACCATCGGGAGCTACCCAGGCCATTGTTGATGGCGTAAATGTAGAAATTCCCTTAACTCTAATGTATGGCAGGGGAATTGGACGTTATCGTGGCACAGCTTACAGCACTAAAAACATCTGGACAGATAATACCGATTACCGCCATGCGCCTGGTATGTGGATGAACATGACCGATCTGGTTTATAACAACCCGGCACTTAAAACCTCTGCCAATGCAACAGAAAAGGCATTATATGGTAAACCATTGGTTGATGTAACACCTGCCAACGTAAATAATATGTTTTTAAATAAAGGATTGGATACCATTCGTCATTTCTTTGGCTGGCCACATTACAAAACATTTATTAATTCTACCAATGCGCTGGCCGTTGATAAATACTGGACGCCACCAAGAGGCACCAATACCGACTGGTACATCTTCCGTTTGGCAGAAACTTACCTGCTAAGGGCCGAAGCATACTATTGGAAAGGTAATTTAGCTTTGGCCATGGCCGATTTAAACCAGGTACGTTCGAGGGCAAATGCCGCATTATTAACCGTTGCATCAGCAATTACCATCGGAACAATATTAGATGAAAGGGCAAGAGAGCTTTATTACGAAGAGCCACGTAAAACCGAGCTTACCCGTATTGCTTATATTTTTGCCATAACCGGGAAGCCAGCATACAATGGGAAAACCTATAACCTGGCCTCTTTTTCTGACAATAATTTCTTTTACGACAGGATTATTGAAAAGAACGATTTTTACCGCAATAAAGTGCCAACCATAATGGGGGTAAACTTTAAAATTTCTCCTTATCATGTACTCTGGCCTGTTCCGGCAGCAGCACAGCGTTTTAATACTGGCGGCCGTATCAATCAGAATAAAGGATATACCGGTTACGAAAATAATGTACCGGCACTTGATAAAATTCAATAATTATTACTTGTTAAGGGGGGGAGCGTTTTTATAAACGCTAACCCCTTATTCTTAACTTTTAGTAAGTTATAAGATACCAAACTTCAAACACTACCCGCCCCACACTTTTGTAACGCCAAATATCCCTTACCTATGGAAAATAAACCTGTTACATTAAAACTGATTGCAAAAGAACTCAAACTATCCATTTCTACAGTTTCCAAATCATTAAAATATTACCCGCGGATAAAAGAGAGTACAAAACTCAGGGTAAAAGAGCTGGCTGCACGGTTAAATTTTACGCCTGATATTTCGGCATTAAGACTCAGGGATCGTAAATCGCGGATTATTGGCATTATTTTGCCCAATCTTTCCGATCATTTTTTTACCCGTAGTATTTATGGAATGGAGCAGCTGGCAACGGCTAATGGTTATAATATCATTATCAGTCAATCGCACGATAATTTTGAAATGGAAGTAAATGCTGCCGCAACACTTTTAGGTTCGCGGGTAGATGGACTGATTGTGGCCATTTCGAAACAGACATCGGATTTTGCACATTTAGACCAGTTCGAGAAAATCGGGATCCCTGTGGTTTATTATACCCGCAATCCTAGTTTTAACCTCAACTGCCATAAAGTTTTAGGGAATACCCATCAGGGCTGCTATATGGCAACCGAATACCTCATCAATAGGGGGCATAAAAAAGTGGCCTACCTTGGCGGACCAAAAATGGTTAATTTTAGTCACGATCGCTTTTCGGGTTATATCAATGCCCTAAAGGATAACGATATACCTTTTAATGCCGATTATGTAGCTTATACCGATTTCGACGATGCAAATACACTTACAGCCATTAAAAACCTGTTCAGTGATCCCGAAAATGGTCCGACAGCATTGGTAGCTTTTAAAGAAAAACTGCTTTTTGATACCATAAAATTCCTTAGGTCTATAGCACATCCCGAACTTAAAAAACTCGAATGTATTGGCTTTGGTAACGATCCGATTATTGCCTACCTCAGTTCGCCTCCAATAGCCTCAATAGAAGAAAATCCCGAATCGCTGGGCGAGCAGGCTGTTGCTTTATTGGTTAAACTCATTCACGGCGATATTGATGCCAAAGATTATAAAAAGGTAATTGTAAACTGTAACCTGAAAATCCACCAAACAGCATAATCAACCATTAAACAAGGGTTTTAGTGCTGTAGCGTATGCCTTAAAGCGATCATTATTTCAATCGTTGTAACAACAACAGGAAGGGGTTTTTCTGTTTTTAAGATGGGCTTCGTCTGTTTGGGCTTACATTTTTATTTAAGTTAGTGTATCAGATAAATCACTAACCAAAAAGATAAAAAAATCATTAACAATCCCGTAATAAACTATCCAGGATAGGAGTTACACTTCGCAAAAACACTAACCAAATTTAAATCTAAACAAAAATTACAATGAGTCAAAAAATGAACCCGATGCATTTTATCGCATCCCTATTGCTTGTACTTTCTCTAAGTTTTTATGGCTGTGAGAAAGATAAAACAGAAGAGTCAACCCCGGGCAGTATTAATTCTCCGGAGAAGCTGGCCGCTGCCAATCCCGCTGCAGCCGCCGCAGCAGTTTATCCAAGTAACATTAACACCGGATTTAACCATGCCGATGGTGCTTATACTTATGGCGAAGCCAGTGCCGATTTTGGTGGTGCCAGTTTAACCGGCTGGAACGAAAGCAGGGCCTATATTTCGGGCAACTGGGCCAGGGCTACTTTAGCGCCCAATTCAGTATCGAATGGTTTAATTGCAGGTGCTGATATTTCGGACGGTTCTGCTTACGAAGCTACTTTTAAAGTCCGTTTCCATAGTCAGTTTGATTGGAGCAGGGGCGGAAAAGTTGGTTTCGGCTTCCTCATTGGTGAAGGAAATACCGGATGCGATATTGCCAGCGATGGTAATGGCGGAAGTTTGCGCCTGATGTGGTACAATACTGGTAGCCGCGTATTCTTTCAGCCTTATGTGTACCACAGAGATATGGCCGGCCCTTGTGGCGATACCTTTGGTAAATCATATCCTTCATCAGGCAGCCTCGTTAAGGGCGATACCTATACCGTTCACCTTTATGTGAAAAGCAACACCGGATCGAGCAAAAACGGTTGGGTACAGGTAATCATCAACGGTACAACGGTATTGGATCAATCAATCCGCTGGACAACCAACGATGCACAACGTTTAATCAACAGGTTATCGTTCCATAATTTTAGAGGCGGAAAAGATGTTGCCGTATGGGGCTCAAGTCAAACCAGTTACATTTATTTTGATGATCTTGTGGTAAATAAGATCAACTAATTATAATCGATCTGTTTTAAAAGAGTAACCGTCATTTCGACTGGAACGCAGTGGAATGCCTGCCCGTACAGGCGGGGAGAAATCTATCTCGGGATAGATTTAGCTTCGCTGAGCCTTCGGGTTCTCGGCTGCATTGCACTCTGCTCGAAATGACGTTATTTTTTTAGGGTGTAAACTCATCTGTTATTCACATTAATTTCAATAAAATACCAGAAATGACGACTTATTTTTCGACCACCTCATCCTTAACGTTTTTAAAGCCATTATCCCTAATCGTATTATTAAAAGGAGCAACATTCTGCATTACCGGCGAAGGATATCTTTTCGTATCAAATTTCCCAGTCCAGTCTGCATCCTTACTATCGCCGATCAAAATTCCTGTTGTGGCGTTTGAAATTGTGTTGTTTTTTATCATACAATCACTTGCAGCAATATAAAAACCAATTTCATCTTTTCCTTTCGCCATGCCATACATTAACCTGATGGCTGTTGCAATGCCATCAATTTTATTATTGATGATCTGATGGCCGGTTCCATTGATGCGGATACCGCCTGTACCACCTTTAAAAGTATTATCCGCAATTACGCAATCGTGACCGCCACGCATCACCAGTTCGCCATCATTATCTTCGAAATAATTGTTCAGGTATTTATTGCCACTGCTTTTATTGCTGATCACTTCATTTTCGCCATTGCAATGGATAAACCGGTTTTTCCACACCGTAGTTTCTGGTTTTTGATTGCCCAGCAATACCGGATCCTGACCAACCTGCACACATTCGCCACCATTCGCATTTGGCCAGCTTACTTTGTTTTTATCCCTGAAAATGTTGTTTTTAATCAGTGTAAATTTTGGGCAGGCATCTTTGGTTATTTTAACCTGCACATCCTGATTATCTATATTCGAAATAAAATTACAACCCTCAACTATGTTATTGCTACCGTTCCCTGAAATAATAACCAGGGGCGTAAATTGAGTTTTAACCTGGTTTGAAGAAAAACTGCAGTCCGATATTCGGCAATTATTACTGATACTAAGTTCGATAAGTACACCAGTTTTAGTTATCACACAATCTTTAAAGTTAATTCCTTTAATAAAAACATATGCTCCTGAAATACTGAATATTGGTTTGGTAACATTACCTGAAAAAGTAACCATACCTGGTTTTTCTGCCCGTATCATGATAGGTTTTGCCGAAGTTCCCTTGTTATGGATACTTAAAGACCAATCAGTATAATTTCCATTTTTAATCTCTACCTCATCTCCAGGTACGAATAAAGATTGAACAGTCTTGAACTCCTGTTCTGAGCCAATATAGTACACTTTGGCAGAGACTTTTTGCATGAAGATTAAAGATAATAAAATGCAGATACTGAGTTTCCGGATCATCATTAGTGCAGGTGTTACGTTTCTTCAAACATACTAAAGCAAAGGCTGATATCATGATTAATAAATCGATTTTATCATCAATTTTACAGCATTTAATAGGCGTATGAATGGTTTTTACCTATGCAGTTGGCGCCTGCCCAAAAAAATAAAAGGTACGAGAGGCCTTTTTTAATTTATTAGGCTTATTTTTGCGGCAATTATAGAACCATACAGGCCATATTTTATGCCTGTAAACCTCGACAATCATTAGAAAACAAATAATTATCAATGACAAACGACAAAAAAGAAATATTCGAAAGCGTAGCACAACGTTTAAAAATTGAAGGTTTTAATGTAGTAAACCGCGATGAAACCCGTCCATGGGGTGGTTTCTTTGTGATAGATGAAGCGCAGGCACAACAATTTGCCGATACTTATTTTGATGGATTAAATGTAGAAGACCTTAAAATTGGTGGTAAATTAAGTCCGAAAATTTTAATCGTTGCTCCAAACACACGTCTTTCGTGGCAATATCACCACCGCAGGGCCGAAATATGGCAAGTAGTAACTGGTACTGTTGGTATTAAAACCAGCCAGACTGACGAAGAAGGTGAAGTGAAAAAATATGCTCCGAAAGATCAAATCAAATTACAACAGGGCGAGCGTCACCGTTTAATCGGTTTAGAAGACTGGGGAGTTGTGGCAGAAATCTGGCAACATACCGATGCTTCGAACCCATCAGATGAAAGCGATATTGTTCGCGTTCAGGACGATTTCGGCAGATAATAAAATATACACATAAGATCCTGTTCTATCACATTGGAACAGGATTCTCTTAGTCTAAACGCTTAAACCAAAGCAGTTTTTCTATACGCTGGAAAACTAAACGCCCTCAAACTACGTTTATAAAGCATACACATCATACATGATCATCTTCATTTTTTTTCTTTGTCATTGGTTTTTATCCCTGTTTAGTCAAACCTTTTTCCTTCACCGTTACTCATCGCACAAGATGTTTAAAATGGAGCTTTTTTGGGAACGGTTTTTCTACCTGGTATTGCTGATCTCGCAAGGTTCATCATTTTTAAATCCAAGGGCTTACGCCATTTTGCACCGGATGCACCATGCATACAGCGACACAGAAAAAGATCCGCATTCTCCACATTTTTTTAAGGATGTTTTCGGGATGATGATTGCTACGAAGAACATGTACATGAATTACCTGCAGTTTAAAATACAGCCTGAGCCTGCTTTTCAGGGAAATTATCCTGAATGGCCGATTGTAGATAAAATTGGCAATTCGTGGGCCTGGAGAATTGCATGTGGTTTATTTTACATCGGTTTTTATATTGCTTTTGCCAACCACTGGTGGCTGTTTATCTTATTGCCGATCCACTTTTTAATGGGACCACTGCATGGTGCAATTGTAAACTGGTGCGGGCATAAATACGGTTACTCTAACCATGATAACGACGACCACAGTAAAAATTCCTTACCCTGGGATTTCTTATTAATGGGAGAACTTTTTCAGAACAACCACCACAAAAAACCCAATAGCCCAAATTTCGCCACTAAATGGTGGGAATTTGATCCAACCTATCCGGTAATGAAAGTTTTGCACTGGATGAGGATTATTAAAATCAGGAAGGTTTAAGAGGAGGGTTAAGCTTAAAGACTTAGCCCAAAGCCATGGTTTGTGTACCATGGTCTGTGTCCCCACAGACCATCAAGTTCTCCTAATTGATTGTTAGGGAACTTATTAGCCACGGATACACTGAAAACACAGATTTGCCCCGCGATCGTCGTTTCGACCGCAGTGGAGAAATCTAATTTGTTTCATACTTTTTTGTGTACCATGGTCTGTGTCCCCACAGACCATCAAGTTTTCCTAATTGATTAATTGTTCGGGGAACTTATTAGCCACGAATGCACTGAAAACACAGATTTACTCCGCGCTCGTCATTTCGACCGCAGTGGAGAAATCTAATTTGTTTCATACTTTTTTGTGTACCATGGTCTGTGTCCCCACAGACCATTAACAAAATTTGGTCGTTTCTTTTTCCTTCCTTATACTATTTTGTGTTCTCTAAACCTGACAGCAGCTAAAATCCTTTTTGATCGCACTACCATTAATATGCTGTCATGCTGAGGCACGAAGCATCTGTTCCCTATAAAACGGACGCCTGAATCAGCGCACAACAGCACCACAAAAAGATTGAAGCGAATGGCAGGACTATCGTAACCGAAACGAACAGGAACCTGCTTTTCAAAAAAACACTACTTCTTTATGCCACGGATGTACAGAAAACACGGAAAATAGCCCGCTTTTGTCATAGAAGCGGAGTTGAAGAATAATTCAGATCTTTTAATCAAATCCTTTTTGCTTATCTTACCGTATATACTCCAACCTGTTTTAAAATTCAATCATTTGATGATCAATTTCCTCAAAATCGTTTTCTCTGCACTGCTCGTTTTTATGTGCTATAAAGTAATAAGTACCTCATTAGAAAGCAATTTGTTCGAACAATGGGATTTTCTGGGCAGCATCCCATGGATGCGTGCCACCTTATGGGATTTTTATGCTAATATCTTCATTATTACCCTTTGGATGTTCTATAAAGAAAAAAGCATTATTCTTAAAATCTCTATTGCCGTTTTGTTCGTATGTTTAGGAAGCATAGCAACCCTGGCTTATGTTTTAGTGCATTTATTCAAACTAAAAGATGGCGAAGGTGTTAGAGAATTGCTGGTAAAAAGGTAGAAGGCAAAAGGTATAAGGCTGAAGGTGAAAACCTAAAGTAGAATGCATTTCCTTAAACCTTATGCCCTAAACCTTAAACCTTTTATGGATTACAAACATCTACTATTCATCGCACTCATTTCGCTAATTGCCTGCTGTTTTATTATGGCCATGGTTTGGCTTTGGGCTAAGAAAATAAAAAACGCTGGCGTGGTTGATGTTTTCTGGGCGCTTAACTTTCCGGTAATTACTCTGATCACTTTTTTTATGTCTGACGGTTATGATCCCCGAAAAATATTAATCTGTGGCATGTTTTTACTGGCCGAATTGCGATTAGGTATTCATCTTTGGCAAAGGGTAATAGGTCATCTGGATGAAGAAGAGGGAAGATACCAACAGCTCCGTAAAGAATGGGGCGATAAAGCCGACCGAAACTTCTTCGTGTTTTTTCAGTTTCAGGCGATTTCCAATGTTATCCTTGCCGTTCCGTTTTTTATCATCACGGCAAATCAATCGCAGGGAATTTCTGTTTTAGAATTTATTGGAGCTTTAGTGTGGGCAATTGCGTTTTTCGGAGAAATGATTGCCGACAGACAGCTTGCTGCATTTAAAAAAGATCCGAGCAATAAAGGCAAGGTTTGCGATACCGGATTATGGTACTACAGCCGCCACCCCAATTACTTTTTTGAGTGGTTAACCTGGATAGGCTATTTTATTTTCGCGCTGGCTTCTCCATGGGGTATTCTGGCCATCATTAGTCCAGCCATTATTTTATATTTATTAACAAAAGTTACCGGCGTTCCAAATAATGAAGAGCAAAATCTGCGGAGTAAACCTGTAGCTTACAAGAAATACCAGGAAACAACGAGCGCCTTTTTTCCGTGGAAGAAAAAATAGTCGGAAGACGGAGGTCCGAAAGACCGAAGTTTAGGGCGGCTGGCAAATTCGAACAAGTAAAATTAACATCAACCAATCCGCCATTAGGCGTTTTGCGTATAAAATAATAACACCGGACATCCGACTTCGGACTTCCGACCATCAAACTCCAAGCTTAAAATGTGGTACGATAAACTTTTAGAAAACGATAAACTTCCGGATACCGCTTTGCGTATCGGCATCAGAAAATTATGTAAACAGCGCCTTGACGATGAAACACTGGGCGATGAAGAATTACAGCAGGAAAAATTTATGGATCTGGTTGCAGAGCTGAAACAATCGCCAATTGCCGTAAACACAGCCGATGCCAATGAGCAGCACTATGAGTTGCCTACCGAATTTTTTCAATACTGTTTGGGTAAAAACTTAAAATATAGCAGTGGTTATTGGAAACCGGGCGTTAAAGATATTGATACTTCAGAAGATGATATGCTTTCTTTAACCTGCAAAAGGGCAGATTTACAAAACGGGCAAAATGTTTTGGAACTTGGCTGCGGCTGGGGATCGCTTTCTTTATATATGTCGGCTAAATTTCCAGAAAGTACTTTTACTGTGGTATCTAATTCGGCCACGCAAAAAATCTTTATCGATGAAACGGCAAAACAACGCGGAATCCAGAATTTAACGGTTTTAACTGCCGATATGAACACTTTTACCATCGCTGATACTTTCGATCGTGTGGTTTCGGTAGAAATGTTTGAGCACATGCGTAACTATAAATTTTTGTTGAACAAGGTGGCTTCTTTCATGAAACCTGATGGAAAACTTTTCGTGCACATATTTACCCATAAAACCCTGGCTTACAAATTTGAGGTGATTGATGAAACCGATTGGATGAGTAAATACTTTTTTACCGGAGGGATTATGCCTTCAAACCACTTGTTTTTCTACTTTAATGATGACCTGAAAATTGATAAACACTGGGTGGTAAACGGAACCAATTATGGCAAAACTTCCGAAGCCTGGTTAAGCAATATGGACAAACATAAAAAAGAAATTATGCCCATTTTAGAACGCACTTACGGTAAAGATCAGGCTGTAAAATGGTGGGTGTACTGGAGGTTGTTCTACATGTCATGCGCCGAACTGTTTAATTACAATAAAGGAAACGAATGGATGGTGTGCCATTATTTGTTCGAAAAAAACAAATAATGTAAAAGGTAAGGATGTAAGATGGATAATGGAGGCAGCGATATGCCCGTCATTCATCTTACATCGTCCATTTTCCATCCTTCATTTATATTACCTTTTCCATCATCCATATTACGTTTTCCATTTTACATTATCATCTTACATCATGCAGACACTCGCCATTATCGGCTCCGGAATAGCAGGCATGGGTTGTGCCCATAAATTGCAGCATAAATACGATATTACCCTTTTCGAAGAGCTCGGTTATATCGGTGGTCATACCAATACCATTACGCTCGAAGAAGATGGCAAACCCATTTATCTGGATAGTGGTTTTATGGTTTTTAACTATCAAACCTATCCAAATTTAACAGAAATGTTTGCTGAAATTAATGCCCCGGTAATTAAAACCGACATGTCTTTCAGTGTGCAGTTTCTGCCTAAAAAATTAGAGTACAGTGGCTCAAGCTTAAACCACCTTTTTGCACAGCGAAAAAATTTGTTCAATGTTTCTTATTTAAAAATGTTGATGCAGATTAACCGCTTCAATAAGCAAAGTGTAGAGATTTTGGATAAACCTGAATATCAGGATTACTCGATTGGCAGATTTTTTAAGGAATTTGGTTACAGTGATGATATGCTCTGGCAATACCTCATTCCAATGAGTGCTGCCGTTTGGAGTGCTCCAATGGAACAAATTCTGGATTTCCCTGCCATTACGCTCATCCGCTTTTTTAAAAATCACGGTTTTTTGGGTCTGGATACCCAGTATCAATGGTACACGCTGCAAAATGGAAGTCAGGCTTACCGCGAAAAACTGATTGCGCCATTCCGCGACAGGATCAAAATCAACAATAAAATCGTTTCTGTAAGGCGTTTGGAAAACGGTAAAGTTGAAGTAGAAAATCAAAAAGGCGAGAAATTCGAATTCGATAAAGTAATTATGGCCAGTCATGCCGACCAGACTTTCGAAATCGTAAAAGATAAAACCGCTTTAGAAGCCGAACTGCTTTCTAAATTTAAATACCAGCTAAACAAAGCTGTGGTGCACACCGACGAAAAGCAGATGCCGGAAACAAAACTGGCCTGGAGCAGCTGGAATTACCGTGTAGAGAAAAAGAACGATAAATTATTGCCAAGCACCATTTACTGGATGAACAGTTTGCAGGGTGTTTCTAAAAAACAGAATTATTTTGTTTCCATTAACCCTACCGGAACGTTAAATCCGGAAAAGGTTATTAAAGAAATAGATTATCATCATCCTTTGTTTGACGTTCCTGCCATGCAGGCGCAGGAACAATTGCACAGGTTAAATGAAACCGGCCCGATTTATTATTGCGGCAGTTATTTTAAATATGGTTTTCATGAAGATGCGTATAAGAGCGCGGTGGATTTGTGTAGGGGACTGTAATGTAAGTTACCGTCATTTCGAGCGAAGTGCAACGTAGTCGAGAAATCTGTCTAGAGATAGATCTCTCTCCCGAATATTCGGGACGTTCCGGTCGAGATGATGAATCGAAAGATAATCCACAAGAAAAAGCGTAAATTGTAATTACAATGGAATTTAACTCAAACATCTACACTATTTTCCTCGGTCTGTGTCCTCACAGATCGAATATTAATTAAATGGACTGTGAGGACACAGGCCATGGAATAGAGCGCGGTGGATTTGTGTAGGGGACTGTAATGTAAGTTACCGTCATTTCGAGCGGAGTGCAACGTAGTCGAGAACCCGAAGGCTCAGCGAAGCTAAATCTGTCTAGAGATAGATCTCTCCGCTACACTGCGTTTCGGTCGAGATGACGAATCGAAAGATAATCCACAAGAAAAATCGTAAATTGAAGTAATAATAATGAATTTTACATCAAACATATATACCGCTAAGGTCATGCACCACCGCCTGGCACCCAAAAAACATTCTTTTTGGTATAACGTGTATATGTTTTACATCGATCTGGATGAGTTAGATCTTCTTGCCCAAAAACTTCGCTGGTTTAGCCGGAATAAATTTAACCTGTTTTCCTTCCGCGATGCTGAGCACCTGCAATTGCCAAAAGAAAATCCGGACCAGAGCAAAAACACAAGGCAACATGTTGAAGATTATTTAAAAGAAAATGGCGTTGATGGCACTCAGCTTAAAATCAAACTGCTTACCAATCTCAATGTTCTGGGTTATAATTTTAATCCCGTTTCCTTTTATTATTGTTTTGATCAGGAAGAAAATCCGGTTTGTTGTGTGGCCGAAATCAGCAATACTTACCGCGAAATGAAACTTTTTTTCTTTGGGAAAGATGAGCTGGACGGCGATACCTTTAAAAAAATCACCACCAAATATTTTTATGTTTCGCCTTTTATCGATCACGATGATTCATTCGATTTTAAATTAAAAGTTCCAGCTGATACGCTCGATATTAAAATTAACGACCTGGATAAGACCGGTAAATTATTTTTTATCAGTACCTTAATGGGTGAAAAAAAACCTTTAACCAACTCGGGATTGCTGCGGTATTTTTTCTCTATACCCTTAATTCCCTTGCAGGTAATGGGCATGATCCACTGGCAGGCCTTTAAGCTTTGGTTAAAAAAAATACCATTTCATCCAAAAGCCAAAAACCCTGAACTGCAACGCAACGTATATAAACCCTATAAACCACAAATTAAATAGATCAAAAATTATGAACACGCTTACCGCTACCAGAACATCATCGGGTTTTTTCGAAAGAGTAGTGCTTAACGCACTTTCCAAAATGACTTTAGGGAAATTGGAACTTTCGCTGCCTAACGGCGAAACTTTGGTTTTTGGAAACGGTGAACATAAAATTGAAGCGCATATCCAGGTTAACCACCCTGATTTTTTTAAATCAATTGCCCTTTATGGCGATATCGGCTTTGGTGAAGGTTATACTTCGGGCCTTTGGGATACCACCAACATCACCAATGTAATTAAATGGGTAATCCTGAATATCGAAAACGCACCTTCGGTTACCGGTAGCAAGGTAAAATCTATTGCGTTGGGCATTTTTAAATGGGTAAACAAGATTTATCATGTGCGCAGGGCAAACACTTTGGCCGGATCGCAGAAAAATATTTCGGAACATTACGACCTGAACAACGAGTTCTTTGCTACTTTTTTGGATAAAACCATGACGTATTCCAGCGGTTATTTTAACCCGGAAGATTTAAGTTTAGAAGAATCGCAATATGCAAAATACGACCGTCTGGCCAGGCAGTTAAAAATTAAAGCGACCGACCATGTGCTGGAGATTGGAAGTGGCTGGGGCGGAAATGCCATCTTTTTAGCCAAAAATTATGGCTGTAACGTTACTTCAGTTACCATTTCGAAAGAGCAGCAGAAACTGGCCATGGAGCGGGTTCGTGCAGAAGGACTGGCCGGTAAAGTTTCGGTCATCATCAAGGATTACCGTAAAATTGAGGGTACTTTTGATAAGATCGTTTCTATTGAAATGCTCGAGGCAGTTGGTCACCAGTATTTGGAAACCTATTTCGAAAAATGCCAGGAGCTTTTAAAACCAGATGGAATTTTTGCTTTTCAGGTCATTACTTCACCCGATTGCAGGTACGATAAATTGCGTAATGGGGTCGACTGGATCCAGAAACATATTTTTCCCGGTTCGCTACTGCCTTCGGTAGCCGCCATGAACAAAGCCATAAATGAAACCGGCGATTTAACCCTGGTCGATTTAAAAGATATGGGTTTAGATTATGCCCGCACCCTTCATTTATGGTTCATCGAATTCAATAAAAACCTCGATAAAGTGAAAGCACTGGGCTTTGATGAAACCTTTATCCGCAAATGGAATTATTACCTGAACTATTGTGAAGCAGCCTTTGCCATGCGGAATATTAACGTAATGCAGATGGTTTACTCGAGACCGAATAATATTTCACGATAGGGATGTAAGATGTATTATGTAAGACGGATGATGGGGAATTTCCATTTTCCATTATCCATCTTCCATTTTACATGTCTCCTTTTACCGATAAAACCATATCATTCACCGAATAAAATATAGAGTTAGAATAAAAAGTATAGCGTATAATTGTAACAAAATGCAATTTGCGCAGACTAATTACAAAAGACTAACTCTTAACATGAAAAAACTTTTACTTTTAACCTTCACCCTCGGGATATTTTTTACTGCACAGGCCCAATTTCCGGGCGGCTTTGGTGGTGGGGCCAAAAAAATTACTGTTACCGGACGTATCACTGCAACTATACTTGATTCAGTAACAAAAAAACCGATTGATTACGCAACGGTTTCATTAATTACCGTGAAAGATAATAAATCTGTAAATGGTGGAGTAACCGACGAAAAAGGAAAATTATCACTGCTAAATATTGCTCCCGATTCTTATAAACTGATGATCGGTTTTATGGGTTATAAAACAAAAACAGTTTTGGTAACCACAACGCCATCAAAGCCGGATAATAACATTGGGACGATTTATATTTCAGGTTCAGAAAATACCTTAGCTGATGTTCAGGTTCAGGGTACAAAAGCAGTTATCGAAAATAAAATCGACAGAATGGTGTACAATGCAGAGGCTGATGGCACCAACGCCGGTGGCGATGCAACTGACGTAATGCGTAAAGTACCGATGTTATCGGTTGATATGAATGGTAATGTGCAACTGCGTGGTGGTGCGGTTCGTGTGTTAATTAACGGTAAACCTTCTGGTACAATGGCAAGCAGCGTTTCTGACGCCTTAAAAATGATCCCTGCTGAGCAGATTAAAAGTGTAGAAGTAATTACCAGTCCGTCAGCTAAATATGATGCTGAAGGTTCGGGAGGTATCATCAATATTATTACTAAAAAATCGAATGCACAAGGGGTAAGTGGTACGGTAAACGCTTCAGCAGGCACACGCCAAAACAATGGGGCTTTTAACATCACGGCAAAAACAGGTCGCTTAAGTGTAAATGCCAACCTGGGTACAAACCTGGCTTATGCACAAAATTCGAGGGTAGTTATTGTAAACAACACTACGGTGATAGATCCCGTAGATAATACGGTTACGGCTAATAATGTATCGCAAGATGGTTATTCGAAATGGAGTCGTAAAGGTTACAACGGCAGTTTTGGCGCAGATTACGATTTTAATGCCTATAACAACATCAGTACAACCGTAAAGATGAACAGTTTCTCGAACGGAGGTCCGGGGGCAGCCAATTATATTATTAATGGCGCACCTGCCAACAATATCAGTGATATGGATATGACTTTCGATAACCTGGACTGGAACGTTGATTATAAAAAGACATCTAAAAAAGAAGGAGAAGAATTTAGTATTTCAGGTCAGCTTTCTACAGGTAAAACCCCACTGCACTTTAGCAATATTTTATTTTCAGACTTATACCCTAACGGAGCGGCAACATCAAGCTCGAATACCGGTAAGAACAAAGAATATACTGCTCAGACCGATTACACCTATCCATTTACCAAAAGCACTATTTTAGAGGTTGGTGTGAAAGGTATTTTCCGCGATATTTCGAGTACTTATGATAATGGTGGAGCACAGGATTTTGATTATAGCCAGAACGTGGCATCGGCATACGGGGTAATTAGTTTCGACCTGACTAAAAAAATTAAGTTTAAAGGAGGTTTAAGGGGTGAATACACAAAAATCGACTTCAATACCAGGGATAATGGAATAGAAACAAATGATTACCTGAATCTCTTTCCAAGTGCAATTATCTCAAGAACCTTAAAAGGAAATGCTACATTGAAATTGAGCTATAACAGAAGGGTTCAACGTCCAAGCCAATCTTATTTAAATCCATTCAGAAATACGAGTGATCAGTTTAATATCATGCAGGGTAACCCGCAATTGAACCCTGAATTAAGTGATAATTTTGAATTGGGTTATTCTACCTTTATCAAAGGATCGGTAATCAATGCCTCAGTTTTCTATCGTCGCACTGGCGGGGTTATTGAGAGCTCAATTTCTTCTACCAGAGATGGAAGTACCAACAAAACACTTACCTCATATTTAAACGTAGGTACGGCACAAACTTATGGCTTAAACGTTTTCGGGTCTTATAATCCAAAACCAAAATGGACTTTAATGAGTAATATCGGTTTAAATACTTATGAGGTATCAAATACCGCAACCAATGTAAGCACCGGTACTTTCCTTAACTATAACATTTTTGCCCGTTCTGCTTATGGGTTTGGTAAAGGATATAACTTTGAATTATTCGGCGTGGTAAATTCTCCAAGAAGAACATATCAGGGTAAAACAGATGCGATGATTTTTTATGGTGCATCATTCAAAAAGGATATTCTGAATAAAAAAGGATCTATCGGGATAAATACCTTGAACCCTTTTACAAAAGATCTTCATATCCAAACCGTAAACAACTCCATTACTTCTACGGGAACAGTTTTTCAGAGTCAAAACATTTACTATCCGTTACGTTCTTTTGGTGTTAACTTTAGCTACTCTTTTGGTAAACTTAAATTTACCGAGAAGAAAAAAATCAAAAACGACGATATCAAACAAGATCAGCAACAAGGTGGCATGGGCGGCGTTCAGCAATAAAAACCCAATCTATATATATCTTTTAAAAGTCTTTCCACTAACCCGGAAAGACTTTTTTGTTTAACACCTGAGTAAATGATGCCTTAAATGACTTAACAGGCCTCAGGTTTTACCTCAAAAGTTTTATCACCCAAACCACCTGAGCACACCTTAGTTTATCTATAATTTTCTTCAGGTTAATAAAGCAATTGATAAAATTGTTCCTTTAATACCATATTATTAATTTTTAAGGTCGTATTCCGGTTTTTTTTAAGGTATTCATAATATTTGTGGCTTTATGCGGTTTTATGAAGCTGTTATTTGCTTGTTTTTGCAGGATATGCAATTTGTAATGTAAAAAATACTTTAAATTCATTGCGCTAATCGCGTTTTATGCGTTTTTGTGTGGTTAAAAACTTATATTGCAATTAACTAACAAATCATTTACCCTAAATAATCCAGATATGAGAAAAATCTTTACCTCACTCGTTTTTCTGTGCATTTTACTTACCGGCCTTACCACATTGGCCCAGGTAAAAACCATAACAGGAAAAATAACTTCTTCTGATGATGGCGGTCCGTTGCCCGGAGTAAGTATAAAAATTAAGGGAACTACAACGGGTACCTCTACAGATGGAAATGGTAATTTTACGATACAGGCACCATCGCCTGCCGCAGTGCTTGTAATCAGCCTTATCGGATATAAAGCACAGGAAATTACCATTGGCAGTAAAACGACAGTTAATGCGGCCCTGGCTTCAGATGCGCAGGAATTACAGGAAGTAACCATTTCTACTGCTTTAGGTATTACCAGGCAGGTTAAATCACTAGGTTATGCCGCGCAAAGTGTTAGCAGCAGCGATTTAAACTATAACCACCAGCCCAACCTCCTTAATGCCTTACAGGGAAAAGTTGCAGGTGCTACCATTTCAAGTACTGGTGGTGGTCCGGGGCAGGGGGCAAGTATCCGCATCAGGGGCGTTAACTCCATCGATCCTAACATTTCAGGTGATCCTTTATACGTAATTGATGGAGTACAGATTGATAACTCAACCTCTACCGCCGGTGCCAATCCTGATGGAACAGCATTTGGCTCGAGAGGGGTAACCAACAGGGCTTCAGATATCAATCCCGAGGATATTGAAACCATCAATATTTTAAAAGGAGGTGCCGCTACCGCACTTTATGGATTAAGAGGGGCTAATGGCGTTGTGGTCATCACCACCAAAAGAGGCAAGCAAAACGGTGTTAGTGTTAACTTTAACAGCAGCTACGGCTTCGATCAGGTACTAAAATCGCCAGATGTGCAAACAGAATATACCCAGGGTGTTTTAGGTGTTTATACCAATCCGCCAGGTGGTATAGGTCCGGCTTGGGGTCCAACCATTGCCGAAGCAAAATTAATCGATCCAACACACCCTGATCAGTTATTCAATAATTACGACCGCGCTTTCGGTACCGGCCAGCAGGTTAAAAATTCATTGTCGGTAACAGGAGGAAGTGATGCCATTAAATTTTTCTCTTCCATTTCGCAGCTTTACCAAAAAGGGATGATGCCCAATACCGATAACAAAAATTTTTCCGGAAGGTTAAATACTGATTTCACCATTAGTCCGAAGTTTAAAGCATCGGTTAATATGAATTTCACCAATTCGGGTGGTTATACGTATAGTGCTGATCGTTTTGGAGAAGGTTTGGCCTATTGGTCGCCACGTTATGATGTTGCCGATTATCAGAACGCAGATGGATCTCAAAAATATTTAGGAACAAACAACCCGATATGGGGTACGGCCAACAACAAGTTTAAAGGCGATGTTAACCGGTTTATTGGTGGGGCCAGCCTGAGTTACGATGCTGCTAAATGGCTTAATTTTTCTTATCGTTTAGGGGTAGATACCTATGGTGATAACCGTGTGCGCACCGCCCGCGGACCAATGTATGCTACTGAAGCCATGTACGACAATGCGCAGGGTTTTTATGGCGAGTACAACACTAAATTCAGAACCATTAACAGCACTTTCGTAGCTACGTTTAATACAAAACTAACTGACGATATTACCGGAACGTTAAGGCTCGGACAAGAACTCTACGACCGAAAATCGAAAGAAGTAGGTACTTTGGGTAGTATTCTTGGCGTGTATAATTTCTTTAATTTAGCCAATGCCGGTGTATTAACCCCAACGCAAACGCTTAAACAAAAAAGACTGGTGGGTTATTTCGGAGAAGCGACTTTTGATTACAAAAATTACCTTTTCTTAACCATTACCGGAAGAAACGATATTACCTCAACACTGCCAAAAGCAAGCAGGTCATTTTTCTACCCTTCAGCAAGTTTAAGTTATGTATTCTCCGATCAGTTTAAGTTGCCTGCTGCCATTAGTCAGGCCAAGTTACGTTTGTCTTATGCCAGGATCGGTAAAGATGCATCCGAATATTCTACTTTTACAGGTTATACACCTTATACCGCTTTGCCAACCGGAACAGGAGGTTTAACCATTGCTCCGAATCTTGGTAACCCCGATCTCCGTCCAGAATTTACCAATACCTACGAGGCTGGTTTGGAAATGTCGTTCTTTAAAAACCGCTTAGGTTTCGATTTTACTTACTATTACTCATTAAGCAAAGATCAGATTATCCAGACACAGGTTTCTTCTGCAGTGGGTTACGTCACCAAATCGATCAATGCCGGCGATATCAGGAACAGGGGAGTGGAGCTGGTATTAAATGGCAAACCCATTGTATCAAAAGATTTCAGATGGGATGTAAACGTTAATTTTTCGGCCAACAGAAATATGGTGCTGAGCATGCCAAACGGGATATCGGAAATTGTATATGGCGCTGCAAGAGGTTATGGCAACGCCGGGGTAACCATGAAATTAATTAAAGGACAGCCTTATGGCAATATTTACGGCAGTTATTTTAACCGTTATTATGGAAGCACGCCTGAAGACCCGGTTGTGCTTGATAAAAACCTTCCATTGTTAATCGGCGCAAACGGTTTCCCGAGTATTTCGGGCGGAAAACAGAAACTTTTGGGTAATTCTCAGCCAAAGTATATTATCGGCATTGGTAACACCTTTAAATACAAGGATTTCAGTTTAAACGTATTGTTTGATGCCCGTTTAGGATTTGAAAAATACAACTGGCTGGAAGATTTTTATTCGGCTTTCGGATTACCGGATTATACTGCAGACAGAAGAACGGTGAAGGTATTTGATGGCGTATTGGCTAATGGTCAGCCAAACACAAAACCGGTTTATATGGGGCAGCGGATAGGTCCTGATGGTGTTGATTACGGTGAAGGATATTACCGCATTTACTACCGTAACGTTTCTGAGCCTTTTGTAAGCGATGCTTCGTGGGTACGTTTACGTTCGGCCAGTTTAACCTATAACTTGCCGGCAAACTGGTTGCCTGCCAAAGCAATCAAGAATGCTTCGCTATCGGTTACCGGAAATAATTTATGGTTGTGGACGAAATATTATGGTGTAGATCCTGAATCTAGTTCTTACGATTCGGGCAGTAATAACGATGGTTCTGCTGGTTTTACCTATCCATCTGCCCGTACAATCATGTTCACGCTTAATGTTGGTTTTTAAATAGAAATACGATGCAAAAAATTATAAAATATACATTGTGCTCAGCTTTAATTGCAACACTAGGCTTGCAAAGCTGCAAAGACAGTTATTTTGATTCACTGTCTGATAATCCGAACCAGGTACCGGTAGCTACATTAAGCACTTTACTGGCTACCTCAACCTATAAAGCAGCAAATAATAATTACTTCATCGGCAGCATTATTGCCCCTTACGTGCAGTACACGGCCAATCCGGCAGCCAATGGAGCTGGTGATACTTATCAGGCCATCGATTTTACGGCCACCTGGGATGCACTTTATTTTGCGATGGCCGATGCCAATGAAATGAAAAAACTGGCGGTGGCACAAAGCTCAAGCGAATATAAAGGCGTAGCCGATGTGCTTATTGCCTATAACCTTACGCTGGTGAACGATTTGTGGGGAGATGTTCCATTTTCGGAAGCTTTTAACATCAATAACCTGACGCCGAAGTACGATAAACAACAGGATGTTTACAATCAGGCCATAGCACTTTTAGATGAGGCCATTGCAGAACTCGCTAAAACAGATGCAACCGTTAAACTGGCGCCAACCAGCGATTTAATTTATGGCAAAAGTACAACTGAAAGGGCAAACTGGTTAAAAATGGCATATGCTTTAAAAGCCAGGTTATTAAATAAGATTAGTAAAACAAGTGCTTATAATCCAACAGCTGTATTGGCAGCGCTCAGTAATGCTTTCACCACAAATGCAGATGATGCCAGTATGGCAACTTTTAAAGAGCGTAATCCATGGGCCAACGTTGCGCTATCAAATTCGCAGCAATCGTTGGGAGGCTGGCTTTCTGAACAATTGATCGACGCTTTAAATGGCACAACATTTAACGTTTTTGATCCCCGGATAGAAAAGATCACCGATAAAACCGTAAATAACATTTACATCGGAACGGTAAACGGTGCAGGTAACAGATTGCCAGGAGCAAATACCACAAAGGATGAATGTTATATTTCGAGAAACTCCCCCTGGACCAGCGATACTTCACCGATATTCATCGTTACCTTTGCTGAACTAAAATTTATAGAAGCTGAAGCTTATTTTAATACCGACAAAACCAGGGCTTATGCCGCATACCTTGCCGGTATAAGTGCCAATATGGATAAGTTTCAGGTTACTGCAGCAAATCGTGACGCTTACCTGGCAAATCCGGTAGTTAATGTTGGAGCCGCTGCTTTAACCAAAGATCTCATTTTTAAAGAAAAGTATATTGCAACCTACTTAAATCCCGAAGCCTGGAATGATGCTCGTCGTTACGATTATAAGTACAAGGATTTTACCCTGCCTGTTAACAAGGCACTTCCTGATTTTATCCGCCGTTTAGATTATACCCAGGGTGAAAGAAGTAAAAACGGCAATAACGTTCCTGTTGATGTGCCAAGAACAACCCGTTTGTGGTGGGATCAGTAAGATAAAGCTAATGGCGTTTGGCGGAGAGCGTTTAATATACTTTTCGCCAAATGTTATTTGCCAAGATTATCCGCTCACCCCCATACGCTTAGCGCCAAACTATATGATAAATGAAAAAAGTATTATTTTTCCTGCTGCTTCTATTCTCTGCCTCCAAGATATTCGCCCAGTCTTTTAGCTTAAAATCTGTTCTATCTTATCCCTTTCCTACACAATTAGTGGCATCGACCATTGATTCTAAAATTGCCTGGGCAGCGAACGAACAAGGAAAAAGAAATATTTATATCGCTCAGGCGCCAGATTATAAGGCCGTAAAAATTACAGATTATACCGAAGATGACGGGCAGGAATTAACCAGCTTATCTGTTTCTGCTGATGGAAAATGGATTGTATTTGTGCGTGGCGGAGATCATGGCGGGCGAGATGGTGGTCCGGTTAATGCAAACTCATCGCCAATAGCGCCGAAAGTGCAGGTATTTAGCGTTCCTTTTGAAGGTGGTAAAGTAGTGGCTTTAGGTGAAGGCGATAATCCGGTAATTTCGCCTAATAGCGACCAGGTTATTTTTGCTAAAAGTGGTCAGATAATGATTAGCCCGGTTGACGGAACATTGGCCGCTAAAAATTTATTTTATGCCAAAGGGATAAACGGTGCTTATAAATGGTCGCCGGATGGAAAGAAGATTGCTTTTATTTCTAACCGTACAGATCATTCTTTTTTAGGGATTTACAGCGACCAGCAAACCCCGGTTAAATGGTTGTCGCCTTCGTTTTCTAAAGATAATACTCCCGTATGGTCGCCCGATGGAAATGATATTGCATTTATCAGAACGTCCGGGGTTGGCGGTGAAACAGATTCGGTTTTAACCAGAAAACATCAGCCCTGGGCCATATGGACGGTTAATGTAAACACAGGGAACGGAAAACAAATCTGGAAAGCGCCCGAAACTTTTCGGGGTTCGTTTCCTTCTATCGATGGTGGCGCAAACTTATTGTGGGCCAATGGAAAAATCATTTTTACTTCTTATGAGGATGGCTGGCCACATCTTTATGCCATCAATCCGGACGGATCAAAGCGGTTGTTGCTTACACCTGGCAATTTTGCAGTGGAGAATATTAAGTTAAGCACTGATAAAAAGATACTGGTTTTTGCGGCTAACGTAGGAAATGATAAGGATGATCTGGATAGGCGCCATATTTATAAGGTTTCGGTAGATAAAGCAAATTTGGAGTCCTTAACTTCGGGAGATGGCATAGAAGCTCACCCCATTATTGCAGCTGATAATCAAACTTTTTTCTGTTTAAGTTCTACTGCCGAAAGGCCACTTTTACCAGCTTTAATTAATAACAAAAAACTAAAACTGATCGGCGAATCGCTTATCCCTGAAGATTTTCCGTTAAAGGATATGGTTGTCCCTAAACATGTAAGCTTTAAAGCTGCTGATGGAAATACCGTTTATGGTCAGTTGTTTTCACCAAAAAAAGCACTTAGAAACCACCCGGCAATTGTTTATGTGCACGGTGGACCGCAACGGCAGATGTTTTTAGGCTGGAACCCGATGGATTATTATTCGATAGATTATGCTTTAAATCAGTTTCTGGTTAATTTAGGTTTTACTGTGCTGTCTGTAAATTACCGATTGGGAATTGGCTATGGTTATGATTTCCATAAACCTGTGCGTGCAGGAGCGCAGGGCGCATCAGAATATCAGGATATTAAAGCTGCCGGCGAGTGGCTGGCTGCACAGCCCAACATCAACAAAGATAAAATCGGGATTTACGGCGGTTCTTATGGCGGATATTTAACTGCATTGGCCCTGGGTAAAGATTCTAAACAGTTTGCTGCCGGAGTAGATATTCATGGCGTTAACAATCGGTTTACAACTTTAGATCAGGAAGGACGAAAACCTGCACCAGATGCAGCACTTGCTGCAAAAATTGCCGAAGAATCATCACCGGTTAGTTATGTAAACACCTGGACTTCCCCCACCTTGATTATCCATGCTGACGACGACCGTAACGTTGCCTTTAATCAAAGTGTCGATCTCGTTAATCGTTTTGAAGATAAAAAATTTGATTTCGAATTTCTGGCCATCCCGGATGATACCCATCACTGGATGAAGTTTTCTAATGGTTTAAAGGTAAGCCAAGCAACTGCTGATTTTCTTAAAAGAAAGTTGATGGATAAAAAGTAAATATAACCCGTCATCTCCGACTAAAACGGAGAGATCTGCCAAGATTAATTTCTTGGCTACTCTGCACTTCGTTACCAATCATGCTATTTATTAATCCATTAATAATAAGTGATTAATTCGTCGCTGGCATTTCCACCCAGCTAGGCCATTGCATTGTGTTCCCGTTTTACTTAAATCCGGCCTAACAAATTTTTCGGGCTCCACCGACCAAGCCAACTTACCGGCTTCAAAAGAAAAATTTTCAGCCGGCGTTTTATTAATAAGCTGTTTATCTTTTTTATTTGCATTAATGAGCTCGGCAAGCCTCGGTTTTGGTTCTTTTTGACGCCAAAAAGAAGGAGCCCTTCGGCGGCGGCGAGCCGAGAAAAGATCGTGAAGATGGGGAAAAAGATAATTCCCAATGTTCGGTAGAAAGATCTACCTAAATAGATTTCCCGGCTTCGTTGCACTCTGCCCGAAATGACGATAACTGCAAGGAGTGACCCCTCGAAGACGATAACCTACTTAACTCTTTTTAATCCTTTTTAAAACCATTAAACTCAACGGATTAAAAGAATAGCCCGAAATATTGTTCTGCAGCATCACAACCGATTGATCATAAAATAAGGGTACAACTGGCGAGTAATCCATCACCATCTGATCCATTTTACGGTAGAGCTCGAAGCGTTTTTCGTTATTTGTTTCGTAATAACTTTGCTCAAAAAGCTGATCAAATGCCTTGTTGTAAAAAGCCGTATAATTTGGCCCGTAAGGTACTTTGTTTTTGGAATAAAACATCGAGAGGAAATTTTCTCCATCACCATAATCGGCCAGCCATGAGCCACGGAAAAAGTTTACATTGTTTTTCGACATTAAATCCCTTAAACTGGCACTCGGACTTACATCTATTTTAACTTTAATGCCAATAGCCGTTAATTCGCCCTGAATAAATTCAATCAGATCTTTATAAGTGGTTGTGGTGTTTAAGGTTACCTCGGGCATACCTTTACCTTCAGGAAAACCTGCTTCTGCCAGCAATTGCGCGGCAAGTTTAGGGTTATAGGCATATCCATGTACAGCCAGACTATCAAAACCAGGCATTCCCTTAGGGATAAAACCGGAGGTTGCGGCAACACCAATGCCGTTTCTTAAATATTTGATTAGCCTGTCGCGGTCAATTGCATAATTAATTGCCTGTCTGATTTTTCGCTGTCTTAACGGCGATTTTTTAACAATAGAAAGGTTCGTATCCACCAATATTCCAACATATTCCGTACACAAATAAGGACTTTTCGTCAGCGTAAACTTTCCCTTATATTTCGAAGTCATCTTGCCGCTTTTAGTAAGAATATCATCGCGGTAACTTCCATCCACATTGTAATAAAAATCCAGATCCTTTTTCAGGAAACTCATAAAGCCACTTTGCTTATCGGTTATAAATGTGGCTTTTACTGCATCAAGGTAAGGCAGAGCTTTCCCTTTTCCATCCTTTTCAAAATAATGCGGGTTTTTCAAAAGCACCAATATTTCACCTTCTTTCCAATACTTAAAAGTGAATGGGCCGGTACCTATCGGATGGCTTCTGAAATCCTTACCATAATGTTCTACCACTTCTTTGGGTACTACCGAACAATATTGCGTGGTAAGCAAACTCATAAACGGCGGAAAAGGACGAACCAGTTTAATCTGGAAAGTAGAATCGTTTATAGCAATAAAATTGTTTTTATCTTTCACCTTATCACTAAAAATCCATCCGCCCGATGAAGCCACTTTTGGATCAATCAATCGGTAAAAACTATACACAAAATCGCTGGCGATTACTTTTCGTCCCTTTCCGTTTTTAAAAATCGGATCGTCGTGGAAAAAGACATCATTACGCAGGTTAAAAGTATAGGTTAGCGCATCATCCGAAACCTGCCAGCTTTTGGCAACGCAGGGAATGGTTTGAAGGGATGAATCGATCTGTACCAGTCCGTTAAAAATCTGGTTGGTCATCCAGATGGCGTTCTGGTTGCGCGCAAAGGCTGGATCGATAGAGGTTAAACCCTGATCGAGGTTGATGTTGAATACTTTTTTGTCTTTATGATCATTATTTTCCTTGCACGAAAAGACTAAAATGACACAAAAAATCCAAAATATATACTTAAATGAGCCTCGCATGCGATCAGGAATGTTATTTTTGCACAAATTAATAAATTTAATGCAGATGTCTTTTTTAAACGATTTATTTATTGGCCTCGATGCTGCTAAACAGGAAGAATTACAGGAACGTTTAGATTTAGTGGAGCACAAAATTAAATTTATGGATAAAATGCCCGTGGCCTGTCTGGATACCAGCAATAATCCGGGTTATTTTTTGTCTGAAGAAATTGCATGGGCAGGCGGCATGTTAGAAACTGATATTTTAAGCGCTGTTTTCATTATTTATTATCAGCCAGGCAAAACCCTTACCGATTTGATGCGCGAAGTACCTTCTGTATTGGATGCCGATTGGCCAGCCGTAAAAAATAACCGCATTATTTTATTAAACGATGATGTAGAACGCGAAAGAACGGCCGAAAATGCAGTTTCCTTAATAGAAGATATTGCCGAAATGTTACATCCGGGTTCATTTATTTTCGGCCATGAAGGCGATAAGTGGATCAGGTTTGAGGTTTAAGGGGGATGTAAGATGGAAAATGTAATAGGTAGGATGGATGATGGAGGATGGAAAAGGTAATATGGAAAAGGTAAGATGGAAAATGGATGATGGGGCTGCAACCTTCCAACATTTCAACCTTCCAACATTTGAATTTTTTAATATTTAGTGCTTGCGCTCGTTTCCAAACGAGTGCATAAATAGCCATACGATTTTATCGTTAAAAAATGACATTCGTTTTAATTCGCCAGGTGGGTTTCCAACTTTAAAACATTTGAACATCGCTTCTCAACCTTTAAACCTCTCTAATCTGGTATTCCTCTATTTTCCGGTAAAGCGTGGTTAAGCCAATACCCAATAACCTCGAAGTTTCAGTTTTATTTCCTTTCGTATGAATAAGCACCTTTTGAATGTGTTGTTTTTCAATTTGTTGCAGGTTATAATCGTTTTCTATCGGTGCAAATTCGAAAAATTCAGGAGGAAGGGCAGTTGCGCTTAATGTATCACCATCTGATAAAATAACCAATCGCTCGATCACGTTTTTGAGCTCGCGGATATTTCCTTTCCAGCTGTGATCGCTTAGAATGGACAAAATCTTATCATCCATTTTTGGTGTTGAGCGGTTTACCTTATCTGCAAATTCTTTTAAATAATGTTTCGCTAAGGCAGGGATATCGGCTTTACGCTCGCGGAGCGGTGGCAGCACAATAGTAAAAACCGAAAGCCGGTAATAAAGGTCAGACCTGAATTTCCCTGATGCGGCATCTGCTTTTAAATCTTTATTGGTGGCGGCTAAAATCCGAACGTTTACCTGTTGGGTTAAGGTATCGCCCACTTTTATAAAAGTCTGGCTTTCCAGTACGCGTAATAATTTTGCCTGCAAATCGAGGTTCATTTCGCCGATTTCATCAAGCAGTAAGGTGCCGCCATTGGCTTCTTCCAATAAGCCTTTTTTATCTTTATTGGCACCGGTAAATGCACCAGCTTTGTAACCGAATAATTCACTTTCCAATAAATCAGGACTAAAACCACTGCAGTTTAAGGCTACAAATGGCTTTGCAGCTCTTGGGCTTTCATAATGAATGGATTGAGCAAAAACCTCTTTCCCCGTTCCGGTTTCGCCTAATAAAAGCACGGTAGTATCGGTTGCACTTACCTTTTTAGCCAGGTCAATGGCTTCTTTTAAGGTTTTTGATTGACCAATAATGGTTTCGAAACTGTGCTTTTTGGCGATTTTGTTTTCCAGATCAGAAACCCTGCGCTGCAGGTTCGATTTATCCATTGCCTTATATAAAAGCGGAATAATTTTATCGTTATCATCACCTTTAACGAGGTAATCAAAACCACCGTTTTTAATGGCTAAAACACCATCGGCAATGGTTCCGTAAGCAGTAAGGTTAATAATTTCTACATAGGGTTTTATGGCTTTAATCTCTTTAACCAGCGCAACCCCATTTACATCAGGCAACTTTACATCACTGATGACAATGCTAACATCATTGTTTTTAAGTAATTTAAGTCCTTCTTTTCCAGTGCCGGCCTGTAAGGTTTTAAAACCTTCAAGTTCTATAATCCTGGAAAGTAAACTGCTGATTTTCTTTTCATCATCGATGATGAGTACCATGCCATTCATAGGTAAAAATTATGCTGCAATATTAAGTATAAAAATGACGAAAGTTAACTGTATATTGGGTTAACTGATTAATTGTTTAAATCGGTTAATTGCGAAACGCTGCATACCAAACTCAAAGCTGCTTAGTTGCGCCTATTGCTCAATCGATATTCACGTTTGATTATTGCAATTTTGATTATTGGTTATTTGAGTTGAATAACTGTCTTTATAGCTAAGTTGAACTATTGTCTTAGGACTATAGACTCTATTTCCCCGGTCTGTGTCCTCACAGAACGGAAGAAAAAGAGCGGGGTGGTCTGTGGAGACACAGACCACGGGACGATGGACTTAGGACTATAGACTCAAGACTAAGGACTAAATTGTACCTTTTTCGTTTCCGTGGCGTTAATTAAAAGCTTTTTAAGCATATTTGATGTGCAAAACAAATACTATGTTTAAAAGATTAACGGCAATATTCATATTATGCTTTCCTGCAATATTTTGCACTGCCCAACAGGTACGTCCGGCAAAATCTGCGGAGATTTACAGAGAACTCAAAACCTTAAAACACCTGCCAAAGGTTTTATATTTAGCTGCCCACCCCGATGATGAAAATACAGGTTTATTATCATGGCTTATCAACGATCAGAATGTAGAAACGGCTTATTTATCGCTTACCAGGGGTGATGGTGGACAAAACCTTTTGGGTACCGAACAAGGTGCAGCTTTGGGCTTGATCAGAACGCACGAACTTTTAGAAGCCCGCAGGTTAGATGGCGCACAACAGTTTTTTACCCGGGCCATCGATTTCGGTTTCTCAAAAAATACCAATGATACCTTTAAGCAATGGGATGCCGATAGCATTACGGCGGATGTGGTTTGGGCGATCAGAAAATTCAGACCGGATGTGATTATCTGCCGTTTTCCTCCAACTGCTGCAGCTGGTCATGGACAGCATGCTGCTTCTGCTGTGGTGGCAGAAAAAGCTTTTAAAGCTGCTGCCGATAAAAATATTTTCTCTAACCAACTTAAATATGTTTCGGTTTGGCAACCAAAAAGGTTATTGTGGAATACTTTTAGGTTTGGCTCAGTAAATACCACAGCCGAAAACCAATTGAAAGTTACCGTTGGTCAGTACGATGCGCAATTGGGCATGGGTTATGGCGAACTGGCTGGCTTAAGCCGGAGTTTGCACAAAAGTCAGGGTGCAGGAACGCAATCGGTGGCGGGTGTACGCTCCGAATATTTTACACCTGTTTTAGGCGATCCGGCTAAAAGAACATTATTTGATGGCTTAAGCCTCAATTGGTCTGATAAAGGCATTGGAGATATCGACGAACTGATTGATATTGTATTATTATCTTTCAATTACAACCAGCCCGATAAGAGTTTGCATGGACTGCTGATGTTAAGAAAGAAAATTGCCGAATTACAAGATCCTGCTTTAAGAAAAGATAAACTGGCCGCTATCGATCACATCATTTTAAGTTGTGCAGGTTTTATGGGCGAAGTGGTAACCAACCAGCCCGAAGCCATCGCAGGCAACGGATATAATTTTCGTTTAAACTTAATTTCGAGATCGGCTACTCCGGTAACTGTAGAAAGTGTAAACTGGTTAAATCAAACCGATAATTTAAACAGAAATCTATCAAGCGATTCACTAATTACCATAGAGCGTAAAATCCAGATTCCTGCAGATGCGGCACCCACTGAACCATATTGGCTCGCCAAACCCGCAAAAGACGCCGCAACTTTCAGCGTAGCCAACGATACTTTAATTGGATTACCAGAAATGCAGTCGCCGCTCAATGTGTTGTTATCATTAAAAATTGAAAGTGAAAAATTTGCCGTACGCTTACCTTTATCCTATAAAAAGCTAGATCCCGTTAAAGGCGATGTGGTAGAAGCCCTGCGCATTATCCCACCACTCGATTTAAGTTTTGCTGAACCTGTTTATTTCGCCAGGGAAAAAGAAGCACTAAGTGTTACGCTGCGCTTAAAGGCAAATAAAAATATCAATTATGGCAAAGTAAGTTTCAAGATCGGTAACCAGGTAATAAAAACTTTTCAGGGAATCAATCTACCCGAAAATACCATTACCACCAAAGATTTCCTGATCCCGGCTGAAGACCTGGCTAAAATAAAAGCAAGCCAGAACAAGCTTGAAGCTGTTTTCTCGTCAGAGGCAAATGAATATTCGAGAGGGCAGGTGTTGATTCAGTATCCGCATTTACCAACCTTGCAATATTTTGTTCCGGCGGCTACCTGGTTAATTAAAGGTGATGTAAAAGTGTTGGCCAAAAAAATCGGGTATATTGAAGGTGCCGGCGATTTAATTCCCGAATTTTTAAGACAGGCAGGTTTACAGGTAGATGTATTAACCGAAGCTGATATACTGAATGCCACAAAATTAGCTAGTTATGATGCGGTTGTAACCGGAGTTAGGGTTATTAATACCGAAAAACGCATTAAAAACTGGCAAACCGCTTTGCGTGCTTATGTAGAAAACGGCGGAACGATAGTAATGCAATATAATACCACGCAGGATATGGCTTTACAGGATTTCGGAATTTATCCGTTCTCTATCGGAGGCAAAAGGGTAACTGAAGAAAATGCCGAGGTTAAATTTTTAAATCCAAACCATAAATTGTTAAATTATCCAAACAAAATTACTGCTGACGATTTTAAAGGCTGGGTACAGGAACGAGGCGCTTATTTCCCTGATCAATGGGATACTAAATACGAACCGCTTTTCGAAATGCACGATACGGATGAAGAACCACTTCAGGGATCAACGCTTTATGCAAAATATGGTAAAGGAAATTTTATTTACACACCTTTAGCCTTTTTCAGGCAGTTGCCTGCAGGTAATGTTGGTGCAGCCAGGTTGTTTTTTAACTTTTTGTCGGCCGGCAAGTGATACTATCACTCAAAAAATAACTAATTTTTATTAAATTTGATATATGGATACCATTAGAATTAACATATTAAATCCAAAAGCTACTAAACTGTTAAAAGACCTGGCAGCTTTAAATCTTATTTCTATTCAAGATGTTTCCAAAAATGGATTTGCAGAAGTATTAAAAAAATTGCGCGCCAAATCTAAAACCGTCCCTACATTCGAAGAGATAACTAACGAAGTAGAATTGGTTAGATCTAAGCGCTATGCAGAATCGGAAAAGTAGAATTATTCTTGATACGAATCTTTGGATTAGCTTTCTGATCACAAAGGACTTTTCAAAGCTTGATGAAATCATATTCTCTAAAAAGAGCACTTTAATTTTTAGTCAGGAATTAATAGAAGAATTTCTTGAGGTAGCTAAGCGTCCAAAATTTAGACGTTATTTTGTTCAAACAGATATAGAAGATTTACTGGAAACTATAGATGAATATGGCGAATTCATTATGGTCAAATCTAAGATTAATGTTTGCAGAGATGGGAAGGATAACTTTTTACTTTCACTTGCGGTTGATGGAAAAGCTGATTTTTTATTAACTGGTGACCAGGATTTATTAATTTTAAAAAAGATCGGCAAAACAAATATTTGTACAATTTCGTCATTTTTTGAAAAAAAGACTGTTAAAGCGAAATAATCATTTTGCAATCCTGGTCATAAAAGTATCATTCCTAAAAATGAAAAATCAATTTAAAAAATGGAATACCTGGTACATATTACTCGCGCTGGCGCTGTTGTTCCAGATCGCGTTTTATTACCTCTTTACTAAATTCTGGGCATGAGTAATATCGATTGGGCAGTATTGATATTTACTTTGTTCGCTGTAGTTGCTTATGGCGTTTTTATTGGTCGTGGGCAAAAAAGCAATGCTTCGTACTTAAAGGCCGATAATAAAATGCCCTGGTACATTGTGTTGCTGGGTATTATGGCTACACAGGCCAGTGCAATTACTTTCCTATCAGCCCCGGGCCAGGCCTATACCGATGGCATGCGCTTCGTGCAATACTATTTTGGTTTGCCATTGGCCATGATTGTAATCTGTATTACGTTTATCCCGATTTTTCAGCGCCTGAATGTTTATACTGCTTATGAGTATCTGGAGAACCGGTTTGATAAAAAAACAAGGGTTTTAACCTCACTGCTTTTTCTTTTTTCCCGTGGTTTATCAACGGGGATCAGTATTTATGCCCCTAGTATTATTCTTTCGAGTGTTTTAAACTGGAATATTTATTTAACCAACATCCTAACCGGTGGAATACTGTTGATTTACACTTATGTTGGTGGCGCCAAAGCCATTGCGCATACACAGAAACTTCAGTTTTTAATTATTTTGGGTACCATGGCTTTTGCCGGATACCTCCTGGTGCAGAACATGCCCAATGGAATTGGTTTTAAAGATGCACTTTATTTAGCGGGCAAATCGGGGAAGCTAAATGTAATTACCACCGAATTCGACTGGAAAGATAAATACAACATCTGGAGTGGTTTAATCGGAGGTTTTTTTCTGGCACTTTCTTACTTTGGAACAGATCAGAGCCAGGTGGGGAGATATATTACTGCAAAAGACAATACCAATGCAAAAATGGGACTGCTCCTAAACGGATTGGTTAAAATCCCGATGCAGTTTGCCATCCTGTTGATTGGAGCCTTATTATTCGCTTTTTTCTCTTTAAAACCTGCGCCCATATATTTCAACGAACGATCTTACCAATATTTAAAAGAAACCCAACCTCAGCAGGCTGCAGCTTTTGAAAAGGAACACAATACCCTGGAGCAGAAATTTAATGCACAATCCAAACATATTTTGGAAGAAAAAGAAAAGCAATCTCCATCTTTAAATAACTTGATAGCAGATTTTAAGTTAACCCAAAAACAGGTAAAAGAATTGCATGGCAGGGTAGAGGAAGCCATCAACAAATCGAATTACAATGCTGAAAAAACAGATACCAACTATATCTTTTTATACTTTGTAAAAAATACGCTCCCCGTTGGGATGATCGGATTACTTTTTGCGGTGATCTTTTTGGCCAGTTGGGGTTCAATTTCGGCAGCGCTGAATTCTTTGGCTGCATGTTCTTTAAAAGATGTACACCTTATTTTTGGTAAGAAAGAAGTAGACGACGAAACCGAATTGAAATATAGCCGACTGCATACCCTGGCCTGGGGTATTTTTTCTATAGCTGTAGCCATGTTTGCTACGCAAATGGGCTCGCTGATTGAAGCGGTGAATGTTCTGGGTTCACTTTTTTACGGACCGATACTGGGGATTTTCCTGGTGGCATTTTATTTTAAAAAAATAAACGGAGCATTGGTATTTATCGCGGCAATCCTCTCAGAAATAGCGGTTATCGCGGTTTACGAATTTGATATTGTTTCCTTTCTGTGGCTAAATGTGATCGGTGCTTTTGCCGTAATTTTATTCTCAGTATTGGGCCTGTTATTTTATCAGCCTAAAAACGCAATTAGCAAATCGCTTTAATTTTTACTTCCGGAAGATATTTGCCACTTAGTTGCATAAACAAAATTCGATACCTTTATTTTAACCAATTAAATAAATTAACGAATATGAACAACGCCTGGGTTGACCGGTGGAACGACCGTTACAGTACCGATGAGTTTGCTTATGGCGAACAGCCGAACAATTATTTAAAAGAACTATTAAAAAAAACTCAATTCCGGTAAAATACTTTTTCCTGCCGAAGGTGAAGGTCGTAATGCTGTTTTTGCAGCCAAACAGGGTTGGGAGGTTTCTGCCTTTGATATTAGCACTGAAGGTAAAAACAAAGCCCTCCGGCTGGCAGAAAATAATCGGGTGAGCATCGATTATCAGGTTGGCGAATTACAAGACTTAAATTATAAAGAAGAACAATTTGATGCCATCGCCCTGATTTATGCACACTTCCCGGCCGCAATTAAATCTGCTTATCATAAATTACTCAGTGCTTATTTACGGAAGGGCGGCATCGTAATTTTCGAAGCCTTTAGTAAAAATCACCTCGATTACCTCGCCAGGAACGAAAGTGTTGGCGGACCGAAAGAAATCGACATGCTGTTTTCTGTTGAGGAAATAAAATCAGATTTCCCTGATTACGAAATTATTATTTTAGAAGAAAAGAAAATTGAACTGAATGAAGGTTTGTTCCATAACGGGCAAGGTTCGGTAATCAGGTTTGTAGGTCAGAAAAAATAAAAAATCTACTTTGAAATAATAAAGCGTTTCTAACGTTTTTAGACACTGGGATTATAGTTTTATTCAACCTAAAGCCATAAATTCGTAAAATCAAAAACAACAAAAACAGATAAATATAATTCTATGAAAACGATGATTAAATCAATCGCGTTGCTATTTACAGCAATTACCGTTTCTGTAAGTGCAATGGCTCAAGATGCTCAGCCAAAGCCAAGTCCTGCGGCTACCGCAACCGGAAAAGTGAAAGGCGCAACCATCACCATCAACTACAGCAGTCCTGCAGTAAAAGGACGTAAAATCTGGGGCGGCCTGGAAGCTTTCGATAAAGTATGGCGTGCCGGTGCAAACGAGGCAACTACTTTCGAAACTGATAAAGATATTGTGGTAGAAGGTAAGCCTTTAGCAGCCGGAAAATACAGTTTCTTCTTAATCCCTAAAGAAAGCGGAACCTGGACAGCAATTTTTAACAAAGAACCTAAGCAATGGGGCGCCTATAAATACGAAGAAGCAAAAGATGCTTTACGCGTAGAAGTGAAAACCAAAGCATTAAAAGCTACACAAGAGCGCTTGGTTTATAAAATTACCAAAAGCGGTTTCTCTTTGGATTGGGATAAAATCTCAGTTCCGATTACCATTAAATAATAAAGAAATAAATTTATTTAGAGCCGTTGCGATGTAAAATCGGGACGGCTTTTTTTATTGATTGTTAGTCGGGATTTGGAATCCCGTCTAAATAACTCAGGATTTGTAATCCTGCTAAAAGGTAAAACCTGATCATAAACTCAGAATATTAGTAAGGACCGGATTGCAAATCCGGACCAGCAATGGAATAGAATTGTAAAGAACCTAACACATAATATCTACTTCACATTAAAACATTATTTTAGGCCGAATTACAAACAAACCCCATAATGAAGTTTTCCATTAAATTACTGGCCTTACTGCCGCTTCTTACATTAAACGTTTTAGCACAAGAAAAAACACAGAATTTTTCAATAAAAACTGCAAAACCTGTAGATCAGGTAAATGTTTTTTTAGGCTCTTCTGCCGATCATGGACAGATGTCGCCGGCCGCTTCGGCACCATTTAGTATGTTAAGCATCGGTCCGCAAACTTATCCTAAAACACATACTGGCTACGAGTACCTGGCGAAGAAATTCGAAGGTTTTACCCACAACCGTTTCGAAGGCGTAGGCTGTCAGGGATCGGGCGGAAATATTTTTATCAAACCTTTTTTAGGTGCCGATCCGGCGCAGTCAGAACTGATTAAAGCTTCAGAAAAAGCAAGTCCCGGATATTACGAAGTAGGTTTCGAAAATAAAATTAAAGCAAGTTTTACCGTATTAGGCAAAGCCGGAAAACATGCCTATCAGTTTCCAAAAGGAGACAAAGGCTTTTACCTTGATTTAGGATATGCTTTTAACGGTGCTTTTGTAGCCGAATCGCATGATGTTAATGGAAATACAGTTAGTGGCTGGATCACTTCAAAAACAACCTGCGGTGCCGGTAAATATAAAATATTCTACTATCTCGAAATTGCCGATAATGTATCGTGGAAAGTGGTTGATGAGCATAAATTAATTGCAACGCTAAAAGGCGATTTAACTTCAACAGGAATCAATATCGCGCTATCTTCGGTAAGTGTTGAGGCGGCCAAAGCTGCTATCAATAAAAATTCCTTCAATACGGTAAAAGAGCAGAGCAAAGCCGATTGGAATACCAATCTTTCTAAAATTGCAGTGAATGGCGATATGGAAAGCGCCAAACTGTTTTATTCACTTTTATACCGTACCATGCAATCGCCTTATGTGATCTCAGAAACGGATGGACAATACCGCAATACCAAAGGAGAAATTCAAAAAGATAAAGAGATCCGATACAATGGCTGGGCCATTTGGGACAATTACCGTACGCAATTGCCATTGCTTTCGCTGATCGAACAAGACCGATATGCTGGCATGATTACCTCAATCGCTGATCTCTATAACTCAGGCAAAAAAGATTACGCCGGGCAAAATGAGCCTTCAAATACCGTCCGTTCTGAGCATGCCATAGTTGTATTGTTAGATGCTTACCGGAAAGGTTATCCGGTGGATTTTAATAAAATTGCCGATTCATTGGTTAAAGAAGTGAATGGACTCGATTATAAATCGCCGGATAAAGCGCTGGAATCAAGCTATGATAATTGGGCCCTGGCTGAAATTTTTAAGATTTTAGAAAACAAGGAGAAATCAGATTTTTACCTGAATAAAGCCCTGGAATACAAAAAATACTGGAATAAGGATTTTAAAGACCTGAGCAAAAATGATGTAGACCGTATGCAGGCACGGGGTTTATATCAGGGAACCATCTGGCAATACCGATGGTTTGTACCTTACGATTTTAAAGGATTGATCGAGCTGGATGGCGGAGAAGAATCGTATCTCGCCAAACTGGATGAGTTTTTCGCCCGTGATCTGTATAACCACGCCAATGAACCCGATTTACAGGTGCCCCTAATGTATAACGTAACCACATCGGGCTATAAATCGCAGTATTGGATGCATCAGTTGGCTGCCGATACGGTGATCCAGAACTATTTTAATGATAACAGTCGCGGAATTGGCAGTTATATTGGTAAAATCTATAGAAACCAGCCCCATGCTTATCTGCGGACTATGGATGACGATGCCGGTGCGATGAGTGCCTGGTATATATTTGCGGCCAGTGGATTTTCGCCCGCCTGTGTGGGCTGGCCGGTATATTACCTAAATGTGCCCTTATTTCCATCGTTAACCTACAATTTGCCAAAAGGTAAAACTTTTACCATCGAAACGGAGAACTTTAGCCTTAAAAACAAATATATCAAAGCAGTTTTCCTCAACGGGATGCCTTTTAAGAAGAATTATATTACCCAAGAGGAGATCAATAGCGGAGGAGTACTCAAGATTGTTGCTTCGGCTGTTCCGGTCAAAATTTCGGATATGGAGAACTGGATTTCGAGCCTCGAAAAATAATTTTAGAAAAATTATCCTAAAATGGCAAACTTATTTTTAAAAAACATGTTGTTCTAGTATAAATTCAAGATCATGGCACCTTTAAAATTAAGCGAAGAACAAAATGCAACACTAGGCAACAAAAACACCTTAGAACAAGTTAACGAACAACCTTTAGAACTTCATCCCGAAGCATATAAAGTAAAAGGCCCGTCACCTGATAAGATGAAGACGGTATCGTCATCATTAAGGAACTATGCCCACGGTTTGTACGGATTGTTGTAAAAACGCCTTCAAAAAAAATCTTATTATACCAAAGTATATCAAAGCAGTTAAAATAATTTTAGCTGCTTTTTTTAATAAGTCAAATTTTAAAAACCTGACTTTTTCAATCCCTATGAAACAAAGCGCCGGAATCCTTCTCTTCAAAAAAACAGATCAACACATCGAATTTTTTCTCGTGCATCCGGGCGGACCTTTTTTTGCTAAAAAAGACCTTGGTTTCTGGACTATTCCGAAAGGAGAACTGAATGAAAATGAAGCGCCTTTAGCTGCGGCTATCCGTGAATTTGCTGAAGAAACGGGTAAAAACTTATCGGGCGATTTTATCGAATTAAGCCCTGTTGTTCAAAAGGGCGGAAAGAAAGTTTTGTGCTGGGCGATAGCAGGTGATATCGATGCTGAAAGCATTGTGAGTAATGCCTTCGAAATAGAATGGCCACCCCGCTCTGGTAAAAAACAAAGTTTTGCCGAGGTTGATAAAGCCGCATGGTTTACATACAACGAAGCGGTTAAGCACATTAACGAAAGGCAAATTGCCTTGCTCGATGAAGTGATTGAGAAATTAGGCAGTTAATTCGAAGTGTGAAATTTCTTTTTCTGCCCCATTGATAATCATCGAAAGCTGATGACTGCCCAAATGGAATTTTCTTGTGGTAATCAGTACAAATTTTTGTTTGCGAATAACGTTAACACTCGCTCTGGCAGGATAAATACGCTCCGAAATTTTATACACTTTTTTAGTATTCTGCCCATTTTGCTTTTTATAATAAATGGCATATTCCAACCGTACTTTTTGTTCTGTTGGATTTTCATTGGTGATGGAAAAAGAAAACTCTAAACTTCCGCCGATTTTAACCTCAGGCGTAAGGATTTTAAAATCACTTAACAAAATGCCTTTATCATCTAAACCATAATGTTTAAGAATGTCGGCATGGCCCTGTTTAAGCAATGTCCGGCTGCCATGTTTAATAATCGCATCGGTATCACTCCCCAAACCCGACCAGTTTTTGGCAATATTTAGCACCACCTGCGGATGATCTTTTGCAATATCGTTTAAACTGTTGGCTACGCTCCGCCTTACATATTCAGACGGATCGGTTTTTAGGTTTTCGAGTATGGGTAAGATTGAGGTTGGATCTTTTTTCAGAAATGGGATGCCCATTGCCCAGGGCAAACGCGGTCTGCTGCCTTCGCTGGCCAATCGCCTCACTTTATGGCTCTCGTGCAGCGACCATTGCTGCATCCTTGAGATCATTTGATTTTCGTACTTTAAAATAAAAGGACGCACCGCAAATTCGCAGCTCACAAACTGGGTAATAAATTCAAGTGCCTCAACTGAGTTTTCAAAATCGTTTATCCCATAAGTTTCGATATAATCTGGCAGAAACATATACGCTAAACCGTCCTCACCAATGCCCTGAATCCTCAATTGTGCGATTGATTTTTTAATCAGCTCTATTGTTTGCGGATAGTTTTCAGGTAAGAAACCGTTCAAAACTTTTGAGGTGTGTTTCATCCGCTCTTTTAGTTCTTTAGACGCAAAATCCGGAGTGAAGATCTTTTTGATAAATTTTTCTTTGCCGAAATCCGGGATGGCAGCCGCTAAGGCACTGGTTAATCGGTCATAGAAAGCAGGAGAATATAAATCTTTAAGCGGACTGGCCATATACTGTAAATCTTGATCTCAAAGTTAAGTTTTCTTTTCCCTGTTCAACATCATTTTTACCAATTATTGAGCGATTTCAGCTTTTTCTTTGTCACATTTGTTTATCATAAAAACAACGAAATGAGCACAACAAAAATAGGTTGGATTGGCCTGGGCAACATGGGAATTCCAATGGCCGGGCAATTAATAAAAGCAGGTTATGAAGTTACCGTTTATAACAGAAGCAAAGATAAAGAAACTGCTTTAAAAGAAATTGGTGCACTGGTTGCCGAAACGCCTGAAAATCTGGTTAGCCAAACCGATGTACTGGTATTAATGGTATCTGATGATGCGGCAATTGAGCAGATTTTTAACGGAGCAAACGGACTTTTCAGCGCCGATGTTTCAGGTAAAGTCATTATCAATATGAGTACCGTTTCTCCTGCTATTTCAAAAGAAATGGCTACGTTAAGTAAAGAGAAAGGCGCTCAATATTTAGATGCGCCGGTTTCAGGAAGTGTAAAGCAGGCCGAAACCGGGCAATTGGTGATTATGGTTGGTGGAGATGAAACTGCTTTTGAACAGGTTAAACCAATCCTCGAAAAAATGGGTAAAATGGCCGTACGTTTGGGCGATACCGGATCTGGTAATGTGGCAAAACTGGCAATAAATTCTTTACTGGCATTGTACACTCAGGGCCTGGCTGAAACGGTGATATTTGCCAACCAACAAGGCATTGAAACCGAGGCCCTGCTTAATCTGATCAATAATGGGGCTATTGCCAATGTTTTTACCAAAATTAAAGGCGATGCCATTGTAGCAGATAATTATAAACCTGCATTTGCCCTTAAACATATTGTAAAAGATTTAAATCTGGCAAAAAATATTGGCCTTGGTTCTCCTTTGGCCAAAACCGCATTAAATACTTTTGAAGCAGCAACTGCAAAGTATGGAGAAGAAGATTTAATTGCAGTAATTAAACAGGTAAAAGGATAGAAAGTTCCCTCTTCAAAATACCGTCATTTCGAGCGGAGCGCAACGGAGTGGAAATCTATCTCGAGATAGATCTCTCTCTCCCGAATATTCGGGACTGCGTTTCGGTCGAGATGACGATTCCTTTTTTATTGCAATACTTCTTAAACTTTCAATCCTCCAAATGTGCTTCCTAAAATAATAGCCAGTACTATTAAGGTAATTACTACATAAAGTTTATCCTTTTCGAGTATAAATGCAAACAGTGAGAATATAATCCGCATAATCGGGGTGATAATTAAAAGCAAAACCCCGAACTGGATAATGGCCATGGGTTTAAAAGTGAAAATGCCCATAAAAATGCCATCAAAAGTAATAAAGTCACTCTCTTCTCCTTTAAAAATGTGATAATCAGGACGACCTTGTGCGCCACTTTGCACCAAAAAAAGTATGCCACCCAATAAAACCACCAAACTTGCAGCGATTACGCCGAACCTTAATAGTTTGCCTACAATCTTTTCAACATCGCGGTCTTGTATTAAGTGTGTTGAGATGATATTTTTCATTTGTATTTAATTTAAAATTTGTGATGATAACCGTTGTAAATCATTTCCAGGGCAACGAATGTGATGGCAACGCAAAAGATAATTCTCAGGGTTGCAGGATTAATTCTGGTTAATAATTTAGCTCCTGTAAAAGCGCCGCCCAATACGCCCAGCACTACCGGAAAAGCAATGCCCGGATCCATATAACCCCGTTGCAGATATACTACAGCACTGGCAGCGGCAGTAACCCCGATCATAAAATTACTGGTGGTTGTACTTACTTTAAATGGTATTTTCATGGCTGTATCCATCGCCAATACTTTTAGTGCCCCTGAGCCTATACCCAGCAAGCCCGACATTACGCCTGCTACCGTCATAATCGAAAAGCCTGCCCCAACATTTTTAAGTTTATATTCAACGGTTCCCGTTTCTGTGGGATAGCTGCCGTTGAGTTTCAACAGGGCAGAAAGTGTACTTCCTTCGGTTAAAGCCTCCTGGTTCTTTTTTCTTAAAGTCATGGCGGCAGAAAAGAGAAGCACTGCGCCAAAAAGAATGGCAATGGTATTGGTTGGGGTATATATCGCAAGTAAAGCGCCTATCACCGCCCCAACGGTAGTGGCAATTTCTAAAAACATCCCCAGCCTGATGTTGGTAATCCCTTCTTTAATGTAAGCACTTGCCGCACCTGATGAATTGGCAATAGACGCCAGCAGGGCAGCACCAATGGCATAGCGGATATCTACATGAAAAACGAGTGTAAGCAAAGGAATTACAACTACCCCTCCACCGAGTCCGGTTAGCGAGCCCACCAGGCCTGCAAGGTATGCCCCGAGTACTAAGATCAGGGTAAAAGTTAAAATTGACATGATTTTATATTTAATGGTTATTATTCAATATGGTAGTAATGATTTCGAGGGCAGCATCAGTATTCCTGTTATTTATGGCATCAAATAATGCCTGGTGCAAATGGTGGCTCATGGCAAAATGGGCAATACCTGAAGGTGCACGTTTGGCAAAAAAATCGCGGATAATTACCGTAAAACTTTCATAAAGATCACTTAATACACGGTTTCCTGAGGCGCGGGCAATAGCGAGGTGAAACTCAATATCGGCATTGGTACAAGCTGTTTTCGATTCATTTTCAATGGCCAGTTTTCGTTTTTCAAGCGCTTCGCTAATGGTTTTAATATCTGTATCATTTCGGTTTTGAGTTGCCAAACGCACAATTTCTTGTTCGAGCAAAGCCCTTACCTGATTAATTTCATCAAAATCAGAACTCCGTAAACGCTGCTCAATAGGTTCGGCGGGAACAGCATTAACCTTGGTCCCAAAACCTTGCTGTACAGTAAGGATTCCGGATAAGGTTAACAATTTTATAGCCTCTCTGATGGTGGAACGGCCAACCTGATATAATTCCATCAAGGCTGGTTCTGAAGGGATTTTTTCCCCTGTTTTAAACTTGCCTTCCTTTATATCATTTCTGATTTTGATCGCTATTTGTTCAAAAAGCTTACTTTTCTGTTTCATGTTTTCTTAAATAACACCACAAACATACGATGTTTTATTTAAACATCAGATGTTTAATGTCTTTTTTATATCATTTTTATCACGAATAGAATTAGAGGCTTCGTCTTGTTTTCCCGCATCTTGCTAACGCTATTTTGAATACTTGCTAATTTTACCTAATTTGTTTTTCGGTGCTTCATCCGGCACTGGTTAACAACTGGTTACTAACAAAAAGATGTGTACCATCGTTCCTGATGTACATACTATTAAACTATGGCTATAATCAAGAAGATCAGATCCATCTTTAAACGCATTACCGACTTCCTTTCCCCGTCAGATCATTTACCTGGCACTGCCGGGAAATTAATCATCGCTTTTGTGGTTGTATTCCTGTCGGTAATGCATGTTTTATACCTTTACGACCATATTCCCCCTTTATATCTTATTGCTTATCTGTTATTTTACATTGCCTGTGGAATCGTTTTATCCATTCTATGCGTTTGGCTGCTAAAATTGCTCAAATGCATTCCTTCAACATATCAGGTTGCCATTGTATTTAGTTACCTGGCGGCTTTTTCTTTTTTTCATCTTCCCACCACCTATGGCTGGTTGTTAATCCTGCTGATCATTGTATTACCGGTACTGGTGCTAACAGGGCTCTACCAATGGAAAAAGGGCAGTTTATTTCCTTTGAAGAGCCCGAAACGGATGCTCTGGTTCTTTATCCTGGTTATTTCTTCTGCGGCTTTCGTTGCCGGGCTAGTTATTTTATTCGGGCAGGGGAGCAAGCCGCAAGCGGTTGTTAATTATAAAATGAAGGGTAACCTGCCTGCAGTGCTCACGCTCCCTGATCCGTCAATAAAAGGGCCTTACAAACCATTTTTTCTCACTTATGGAAGTGGAAAAGATAAATGGCGGAGAGAATTTGGCGACCGTGTAAATATAAAAACAAGCAGCGTTAATGGTTCGCGGTTGCTTACTTCCTGGACCGGCGTTTCGGGAAAACTGAGAACCATGTATTTTGGTTTCGATCAAAAATCTTTACCCATGAATGCATTGGTATGGTATCCCCGTGAAAAAAAGGGACCTTTACCTTTGGTCATGATCATCCACGGAAACCATGTAGGCCAGCAGGCTTCCGATCCGGGTTATACTTTCTTAGGAGAGTTGTTGGCCAGTCGCGGTTACATGGTGGTTTCGGTAGATGAAAATTTTTTAAACCTTTCAATAACCGATCTGGATGTATTTGGTGGCGGTTTAAAAAACGAAAATGCTGCAAGAGCGTGGTTACTTTTAAAACATCTTGAACTTTTGCGCAATTGGAACAAAACACCTGGCAACACTTTTTATAAGCGGTTGGATATGAATAAAATTGCCATCATCGGGCATTCCAGAGGGGGAGAAGCCGTAACCCATGCTGCAGTATTTAATAAACTTAGCCATTACCCTGATGATGCCAGAGAGAAATTCAATTTTAATTTTAATATCGGTGCGGTTGTAGCCATTGCTCCGGTAGATGGTCAGTATAAGCCCGGAGGTACTTTAACAGTTGCGAAGGATATCAGTTTTTTTGTGATTCAGGGCGCACTTGATATGGATATGCAGACTTATGGAGGACTGGCTACACTGAAACGGATTCAGTTTTCGCCAGGTTTTAGTGGTTTTAAGGCGGGTCTTTACTTAAGTGCAGCCAATCATGGTCAGTTTAATTCGGTATGGGGGCGGAGAGATGATACGGGGCCTGGTATCAACAGGTTTAACTTAAAACAGCTGATGGAGGAGGAAGAGCAGCAAAAAATATTGTGCGTGTACATCAGCTCATTTCTGGAAACGACAATTAATGGTGAAGCGGGTTACAAACCCTTGTTTATGGATGCCAGGTTTGGAAGAAACTGGCTACCGGAAAAGATTTACATGAACCAGTTCGAACCGGCCGGCAAAACGATACTGGCTGATTTTGATGAAGATGTAGATGTGAATTCGGCAACGGTGAATGGCGGACGGATTACGACCAGTGGCTTAAGGGAGTGGAAGGAACAACAGAATAAATTTTTGTGGGGAATGCACATTACAAAGGCTATTTATTTAGGATGGGACAGTGTAAAACACCAGAATGGTTTTTTCTCACTTAACCTTACTGCCCCGCTTTCTCTATCCGGAAAAATGTTGAGTTTTTCTCTCGTTGGCGGGAAGGAAAATACTGCCGGCCTTCTCAAACCGATTGATTTTACCATCGTACTAGAAGACAATAACAAACACAAGTTATCCTTTCCTTTGAGCAGTTGTAGCGTGTTGCAGCCTCAGATCGCTAAAAACCTGAGTAAGTTTGCCCTGCTTAACGATTATCCAAATTCGGAAGCGGTGCCTGATTTTTTCTATTTCGATATTGGCAGGCTCATGGGTAACCATACAGAATTTCAGATGAACAACCTTAAAGTCATAAAGTTTATTTTTAATAAAAGCAGGTCGGGAGATATTATTCTCGACGATCTTTCGCTAATCAATAAACTATAAAATCTTTATAATAAATTCATTTTAATCGAGATAGCTTTCTGTAAATCTTTGTGGCGATTGGTTATTGAGCAGGCTTTCTCCGTACAAGCTATCTAACTGCAAATTCTGTTCTGATCTTAAAGTAGAATCCGGATCAAGGTAAGAGATTAAGAGATCCGGAGGGATCCGGTTGTACAGGTCCGGATAAATACGCCTGAATAAGCAAGTCCTGTTTTCGATATTTTGCAACCTGAATAAAATGTTTCTGTTGTTAACGTCAGTGATTGCGTGATACAGAAAATAAAAGTGAAATAAAGAATCGAGCACGGGGTACCATGCACAGCCTTCCTCAAATTCGCAGTGATCTATAATAAATAAGGTTGAGCGCTCTATTGCCAGCACGTTAAAAGTATGACCGGTATAGCTAAAATCGTCACAGATATAGGTGCTGCCTGCGCTTCCCAGCCATATATTAGCCTGTTCCTGGTTTTCATCAGTAACATATCCGTTTACCAATCCTTCAGCTACGTATATAATTTTGCCATTTGCAGCCTGGTTATTGGGTTCAAAAAGTGTTTCTCCCTGATCTATATTTCGGAAGGTCGTATGCCTGTATAAAAACCTTATGGCCGCTCTGTCTTTCTTCCTGTCTAACAATGAAAGAAATACCTTTAAAAAATATTTAGTATAGCCTAGTTCCATGTTGTTTAATTGAGTTGAGTAACATATTTCATTTGTTTTGGTGTTGATAATACGGTATTCTTAAATCCCATACGCCATATTCCGGGCTGGCATTCATATTTAAAACGTTTTAGCTTAACATGGCTCCTGTTTAAATATTTATCCGGTCTGGTTAAAACCGGCAATTGCTAAATTCTATAACTCAGATCAATTTTCATCTGATTTTAATCAATGCGTACCTTGATCTTTCTCATCTGTAGCCTGAATTTAGCTTGTAGCCATTTAAAACTGATGTTATTAACAGGCAATATTAATTTTTCATCATCATTAAGGAATTGATGTCCAGTACAATAATATTATTGCCGTCCTTTTCAATAAGTCCTTCTTTTGTAAAATCGCCTAATACCCGGCTTAAAGTTTCGGTTGCAATGCCTACCAGGCAGGCCAGGTCATATCTTGGGAGTATAAATCTGCCATTTTCCGCATCATGGCCAAGTTTGGTTAGTCCTATAATCGCCTTGGCAATCCGCTTACGTACCGAATAATATGCAATATCCAGCAGCTTCTCGTCGCGTTCGCTTAAGGTTTGTGCAAGATCTTTGGCAAAAACGCTGAATATTTCCGGATAGTCGGTAATCAGGTGCTGCACCTCTGCAAATGGAATGGTTAGTATTTCGGTACTGTCAATGGCTTCGGCAATTTCTTTGTTTTCTGTGCCCAATAATGTTCCCTGTAATCCAAAATATTCGTGCGGACCATACACTCCGGTAATAAGTACATTGCCTGCGGCATCGGCTACATAAGTTTTAATTTTTCCCGATAAAATATAGTGGAGACCCAATGCACGTCTTTCTCCCCTGTAATAAAGCACCTGGTTTTTCTTAAACTTTCTGGGTAAACTTCCTTCAAACCTTGATCTCAGCCACGACATATCGTCTCTGCTGTTGTGTATATTTCTTAGCTGCGTATGCTGTTTCAAAAACAATTCGTGCTGCAGCCTTTTCTTTCTCAGCCTCACCTCCACCTGGTTGAGTAATTCCCCATCATCAAAAGGATCCATGAGGTAACCATCGGCACCGAGTTCCATTACCCTGCGGGCAAGATCATAATCTTTACCGGTTAATAACATAATAAAACTGATGCCTGCGGTTTCCATAAATTTGTTAACCACGCGTAGTACTCCAAATCCATCTATTTCTGACACATTTATTCCTGAAATAATCACATCTACAGGGTTTTTCCTGATGATGTCTATTGCCTGCTTGCCACTGTGTGTCGATTTTACATTGTATTTACCGATTGTAAGTATTTCGGTGATTTTTATTCTTAAATCAAAATCCTCTAGTATAACCAAGATTTTAGATCCCTCCATTTAAATTTTATATTTAATCCTAAAGGCAATAAGTTCCTTTTAGATAAGTAAAAAAGGTATTAAACCTTATTTCCGGACCTTGTATTTCCATGATTAAAAGCTTCCTCACCGATATTAAATATGAATGACTAAAAAAGAGAAAAGACAATTGGTGGCAGTACGGGTTATGTTGAAAACTGAGTGCAACTTTTTTTGGTTAAACTCATCACTTACCGGATAAACCGGAACGGAATGGACAAGTACGGGTATATCATTGTTTAATAAACAGAGAATTTTCATTTATGGTTGTTTAATAAAAACATCTTCCGGAACAGAACCACGCCAAACAGCACCGGCAGGGAAGAACGTATTGATTACACTGGAAATTATATTAGCTGACCTGTTAAAAAAACAGTACATTTTTTTAACATGAGTTTCTAAGAAAAGCATTTCTTTTAGGTTTTTATAGGGATTAATAGACAAATATCCAATAAAAATGAGCATAAATATGCATAAATCGATTGATAATTGTCAATTTAATTGTTGATTGTGATCAAAGAGGCAAAAATTAGTATTCTTGAATGTGGTATAATGTAGTGTTTAGCATTATAAGTTCTGATTTTACTGCCTGATTAAACAAGTAAACGGGCGGTATGAAAAAAGCAAATTGTTTTAAATCTTCTGTATCTGATGTGTTAGCTGGTTATGACAATTTTTAATTCGTTTTAGGTAAAATGATGCTTCTATGCTGTGTGGGGGAATAATACAGGTTAAAGGAGGTGGTGCTGCCAACAAAAACCACAGGACTATTTACCATGACCGGATTTAGTTTTTCAACAGAATCAGTGTTTTTTGTACTGTTTAAACAATGCTGAATATCTTCATCTATCCGCAAAATTGTAGTGAATGTGGTTAAAAGGCAGCAGCTTGCAAACAAATGGAAAGACAGGTAGCTAAACTGGAACATTCTGATGTGAAAAAGAACAATCCAGAGGCAAAGCAGCAGGCTGAGTGAAATACAGATAAATAGAAGTGAGATTTTAATTTCCTGAAAACTGATTAGTGCCGGTAAAAATGCGAAGGGCAACAGGCCGATTAAAAAAGCCGAATTTCTGGTACACCGTTGTGTAGCTGTATCAAAAATCCAGGAGTGAACAACAAAGGCTATCGTGATGATTAAAGGCAAAATGACGATAAACGCTGATTTTTCCAGATAGCTTAATCCTCTTTGCGAGGATGCCAGGTCGGCAAAATCGTAAAGGCTTAGGATTTCGATGTTAAAACTTGCAAAAAAATAATTTTCTCCAAAGCCAGTCAACAGCACAAGGAAAACGGTTGTTAATATCAGGTAACTGATAAATAAGGTTGAGATGTTGTTCGTTTTATCTGCCATCATAATTATAATTAGGTTGTGCAGGGTAGGGGTAAACGGAAACAGGCGACATGGGATAGATTTTATATCCAAATTTGCTGAGCTGCTGTTACATCTCCTTTGATAAACATTAAGACGGTTGATGATTGTAATCAAAATCATTTTTTGATCCTGAAAGATCTGGTAAGAAACCCTTGCAGCTTAATGTTTTTCTGAATGGATTTCTCCAAAGCACAATATTTGTTCATGGTGAATTGTTTATATTTATCTGTAAATCAGTTATTTAAAATATTAATTAAAAAATAAGTATCCTAATATTTGCATCGTACGAAAAACATCGTACCTTTAGCATATGAAAAGTTTACAACCTGAAAATAACCTGCCCGAACCTACCAAAGCTGAACTGGAAATTCTCCAGGTATTATGGGAGTTTGGTCCGTCAACCGTTCGGTTTGTAAATGATAAGCTGAATGAACAAAGAGAGGTTAATTATACCTCAACTTTAAAGCAGATGCAGATCTTAGCTGAAAAAGGAATTTTAAAACGTGATGAGAGCCAAATGAAACACATTTATATTCCGGTAGAAGCAGAAGAAAAAACCAAAGTTCAGTTGTTAGACCGTTTCGTAAATACGTTGTACAAAGGCTCAGCGTCGCAGTTAATGATGCAGCTTTTAGGAAATGAAAAAACATCAAAAAAAGAAATCGAAGAGATTAAGCGGCTATTGGATAGCATGGACTAATTAATAACAACAGATTCTAAAGAACCACGATAATGGAATTCAAATTAATTAACCTTTTGCCTCAAAACTGGCTTCATGCCCTGGGCGCCACCTTGTTCCACTCGTTGTGGCTTGGTATAATTTTAGCTTTGCTGGCCGGTTTGGTGATGTTTACCACCCGTAAGGCAAGCGCTACATGGCGTTATAACCTGCTCACGGCATGTTTAGGTTCGTTTGTAATCGCAATAGGTTTCACTTTTTATCAGGAACTCCAGGAACCGGTTTACGCCGCACAATCTCAGGCCGTTCATCAAACTGGAATTAACCTGCCCAATGTTATTACAAATCAGCAGGCAGTTACAAACGTGCGCTATGATATGTATTCTGGTCTTAACAGAATCCTTTCCTTATGGAATGCTTACGCTTATCAGATCGTATGGGTGTGGTTCCTGATCATCTGTGGAAAAAGTATCCAGTTAATGGTAGGTTTAAACGGTGTATATCACCTGCGTAAGCATAAAACCTATGCTGCCGGTAAAAAATGGGATGAAAAATTAAATGAACTGGCCCAAAAACTGGGTTTAAGTCAACACGTAAAGGTTATGCAATCGGGTATTGCACAGGTACCTATGGTGGTCGGCCATTTTAAGCCTTTAATCCTGATCCCTCTGGGCTTGCTAAATGGTTTGTCGAATGCAGAAGTAGAAGCCATTCTTTCTCATGAGCTGGCGCATATTAAACGTAAGGATTACCTGGTAAACCTGTTACAAAGTTTTATCGAAATCGTATTTTTCTTTAACCCGGCAGTACTTTGGGTATCGCAATTAATAAAAACAGAACGCGAGCATTGCTGCGATGATTTGGCCATCGCCTGTGTAAACGATCGCAAAAACTACGTTCAGGCCCTTATTGTGTGCCAGGAATTTAAGCAGCGTGCACCTGCTTATGCCATGGCCATAACCGGTAAGAAAGGTAGCCTGCTGCACAGGGCAAGCAGGATGTTATTCAACACCAATTCAACTTTAAACAAAATGGAAAAAACAATATTAACCATCGCCCTGGTATCGGTAGTGGTTTGTACTGCAGCCTTTAAAAGCATTGGCAGTGCAAAAACAGTTACCAAAAAAGAGATAAGCACTTCAATTGTAGCTTTACAGGATACCACCAGGAAAAATAAACCTGCCGAAAAAAAATCAGGAGATCAACTGGAAAAAGAGATCAACGCAAAAATGGACCGCCAGTTGAAACAGCTGGATGAAAAACAAAAGCAACAGGAAACAAAGGAAGATTTAAAAGCCAGACAAGCAGATGAAAAAGCTATAAAGGATGATGCAAAAAAAGCAAGGGAAGATGCAAGGGTGAGGGAAGAAGATGCTAAAGCAAGAATTGAAGATGAAAAGCTTAAAAAGGAAGACGAGAGGTTGGCGAAAGAAGATACTAAATTAGCTTCTGAAGATGCAAAATGGGCTCAGGAAGATGCAAAATGGGCAAAAGAGGATGAGAAATGGGCCCAGGATAATAAAAACAGTAAAAGTCATCAGGTACCAAGACCACCTCGTCCGCCACGCCCGGCAAGTGCACCAAGAGCGCCTCGAGCACCAAAACCGCCTGTAGCCGTACCTGCTATGCCAGCTTTACCTGCCGTGCCGGCAACTCCACCTACTCCACCTACTCCTCCAATACCTCCAACACCTCCAACGCCTCCGACTCCACCAATTTATAATGGAAAGACCAGCACAAAAACGGGTTCGCAGCGAACAGTTACTTCAAAAACGGTAACCAATGGCGACGGACATGATTATACCAGCGAAATTAATCAGGAACTGATGAAAGATGGCATTATTAACAGCACCAATAAACTCTCGTACAAACTTAATAAAGACGAGCTGATTGTAAACGGTGTAAAACAAAATGCTGATGTTCAGCAAAAATATAAAAAGAGGTTTTTAAAGAATGATGGCCACTCTTTGATGTACAATTTCCTGGTCGAAAACAATAAAAACTAAAATCTAAAAGCGCTAATCCAATCTCACCATCATGAAATTTAAAATCATGGCTTTTTTAGCCGTATGGATGAATATTGCCCTTACTTTTGCTCAAGCCCAACAATCTCCATCCCGAATTTATGGTCGTGTATTGGATGCCGAAGGAAAAAATATTGAATTTGCCACTGTAGCCTTGCTTAAAGATTCAGTATTGTTTAAAACCACCTTCACTGAGAAAGATGGACTGTTCAGTTTCGATAAACTGGCTTTTGGAAAATACCTGATTAAAATATCGGTGGTTGGTGCTCCGATTTATAAAACCGATACCCTGGTTTTAGACACCAGCCACCCGGTTATGGCCTTATCTGAGATCAAAATTAATACGGGCGCAACCAATTTAAAAGAAGTGAATGTTTCTGGGCAAAAGGCTTTTGTGGAGAGGAAGATCGACCGGACTGTGGTAAATGTTGATGCACTGATTTCTAACGCCGGAACAACGGCTTTGGATGTGCTAAGCAAATCGCCGGGGGTAAATGTAGATCAGAACGGGGTTATTTCGCTTAAAGGCAAAAACGGGGTGGCCATTTTTATTGATGATAAGCCAACTTACCTGTCGGGTGCCGACCTCGATAATTATTTACGCTCGCTGCCTTCTTCGTCGCTTGATCAGATCGAACTGATGACAAACCCGCCAGCCAAATATGATGCTGCAGGAAATGGCGGTGTGATTAACATTAAAACGAAGAAAAGTAAAACTGCAGGGTTTAACGGGGGAATTAATCTGAGTTTAAATCAAGGTGAATTAACCCGATCAAACAATAGTTTTAATTTTAATTACCGTAAGGATAAAATCAATGTTTTTGGAAATTTAAGTTATAACCTGAACAACAGTTTTACTGATCTTGACCTGAACCGGAAATATAAGAATGATGATGGTAGTGCCAAATCCTACTTTAATCAGAACTCTTATTTCCGCAGGCATGGCAATACGCTTAACCTGAAAACAGGACTTGATTATTATGTTTCGGATAATACCACCTGGGGTATAGTGCTTACAGGAATGAACCGGATTTCGAAACAGGTGAACAACAATACCAGTAACTTATCCAATGCATCGATGCAGCTCGATTCGGTAATTAGGGCCGAAAATATCGACCAGATTAAATACCAGAATGCAGGCGTAAACTTAAATTACAGGCATAAGTTTAAACAGGCCGGCAGAGAGCTTACTTTTGATGCAGATTATTTGCTTTACCGCGACCAAACGGATCAGACGTATTACAATTTCAGTTACCTGCCCGGCGGAGCATTAAAATATCAGGATATATTAACGGGTAATCTGCCTTCTGATATTGATATTTATACGGCAAAAATGGATTATTCGCATCCGCTCGAAAACAAGTGGAAACTGGATGCGGGCGTTAAAACTGCTTATACCAAAACAGATAACATTGCCGGTTATTTTAATACTGCCGGAGGAAAAACCAGCGCCGATTACGAAAAGAGCAATCATTTTCTGTATGAAGAAAACATTAATGCGGCTTACCTGAACATGAGCAGGGAAGGAAAGTGGTTTTCGTTACAGGTAGGATTGAGGTATGAAAATACAGTGTCTAACGGGCATCAGCTGGGTAACCTGATTAAACCCGATTCGAGTTTTAAAAGAACCTACAATAGTTTGTTCCCAACCGTTTATTTCTCTTATAAACTGGATACCGCCGGCAATAACCAGTTGGGCTTAAACTATGGGCGAAGGATCGACCGCCCTTATTATCAGGATCTTAATCCGTTTTTTTCTCCATTAGACAAATTTACTTACTATGTGGGGAATCCATTTTTAAAGCCATCGTTTACTCAAAGCATAGAATTGTCGCATACCTATAAAAATAAATTTACCACCACTTTAGGCTATGGCTGGGTGAGGGATGAAGTGAACGAGACCATAGAAATTGTAGATGGTACATATTACAGTCGCCCGGCAAATGTCGGTAAAACAACGGTGGCAAATGTTTCGGTAAATGCAGAAATCGATATCACGAAATGGGTAAAACTGAATGCCTATGTTGAGTATGCCAGAATGGTTTCGAAAACAGATTTTTATACCGGTTTTCTCGAAACACGAGGAAGTTATTTAAGGGCTAATCCAAACCTGCAGTTTAAAATCAGTCCGACGTGGAATGCTGAAGTAAACATGCGTTATCAGAGTAAATTTTCGAATGTACAGTTTTTATTAAGCGAAGTACATGAGTTTGGCGCAGCAGTACAGAAAAAACTTTCAGCAAAAAGTACGTTGAAATTAACGGCTAATGATATTTTCAGAACCCGGGTTTATAATGGCGTAATCAATAACCTGGCTGCAACCGAAGCAAACTGGGTAAACCGGCAGGATTCGAGATCGGTTATGGTGAGTTACAGTTACCGCTTTGGAAAGGCATTTTCTACACCGGCTAAACACGAATCTTCAGGAGCGGATGCTGAAAAAAACAGGGTAAAGAATTAGAAAGCTAGTTTGCCAGTGATTTTTAACTAGCCGTCATCCCGACTGAAGTGCAGCGTAACGGAGAGATCTGCAAAGATTTTTAAGCCAACTCATTAATGTTCTGACCACCTAAGCCACCTGAGAACAGCTAAGTTTAATTTGGAAAGGATGAGACAAAATCGGAGACAATCAATTTCCGTGTTCTCCGAGTTTCCGTGGCAAAAATAAGCAAGGTTCGTGGGGACACGAACCCTGGATGCAGCAAAAAAATAAGAATATATTTCTTTAGTGTGGTCGTCATTCCCGCGCAGGCGGGAATCTTAAAGCTTATTGCATTAAGATTCCCATTCGGAGCTGGGAATGACGATCTCGTTAAACAATCTGGTTCAGCACCAGCACACCAACCAATCCTAAAACAGAAACCAAACTTTCCATCATGGTCCAGGTGCGAAAGGTTTCTTTCAGGCTCAGGTTAAAATATTCTTTAAACATCCAGAAACCCGTATCGTTTACGTGCGAAAACATTAAACTTCCGGCGCCTACCGATAAAACCATTAACTCTGGTGGAGCGCCAGGGCCGATTAATGGCAATACCATTCCGGATGCGGTTAGTGCCGCTACCGTTGCCGAGCCAAGGGTTACCCGGAGCGATGCCGTAATTAACCAAGCCAATAATAACGGCGATAAATTTAAACCTCCGGTAAGTTGTTTTACCGTTTCGCCCATACCGCTATCGATCAATATCTGTTTAAATGCACCGCCGGCAGCAATAATTAAAATAATCATTGCAATACTTTTAACACCTTCAGCGCATGATTCCATTGCTTTTGAAATACTCGTTTTTTGAACAGCAAGGGCAATAATAACCGAAATTAAAAGTGCCGCGGTAGGATCGGCCAGAAAAACAAATAAGGGTTTGCCGGTATAATCCATTTTAAAACTGCTGCCTATTGTTCCGGCGATGATTAGAAATACCGGTAAAAGTGCCGTAATGAAACTGCGGGCAGCCGATGGTAAGTTTTCTTCCTCATCAATTTTGAAATCCTGAAGGTTGGCTGCCTGATCGCGTTTAATAATCAGTCTCGGAAAATAAATCCCAGCAATAATGGCAATCGGGATGCTTAAACCTAAGCCATAAATCAATGTTTTACCAATATCGGCATGGAAAATTCCTGCTAGAGCCACCGGACCAGGATGAGGAGGCAAAAAACCATGTGTTACCGAAAGCGCTGTAGCCATCGGAATGCCAATGTAAAGTTTCGAAAGTCCGGTGGTGGCCGAAATGGCAAATACCAGCGGAATGAGCACTACAAAACCTGCGTTATAAAACAGGGGTATTCCGACCAGCAAGCCTGTTAACAGGACCGCCCACTGGATGTTCTTTTTACCAAAGGCCCTGATCAGGATGAAAACAATCTTTTTAGCCGAGCCACTGTCTTCAATCAGTTTTCCCATCATGGCACCAAGCGCCAAAACCATCACCATACTGCCAAGCGTACTACCTATTCCGTTGCTAATAGAGGTCATTACCTTTGTAGCAGGCATCCCCAATAAAAGGCCTGTAATAATTGCTACTGCAATTAAAGCAATCATCGGGTTGATCTTTTTCAAAATCAGAATGAAAAGCAGCAGGATGCCGAAAAGTAGGATGAGTAATGACATTTGGTTAGGGATTAGGTTAATGTTTTTTTACCACAGATGCACACAGATAAACACAGATCTTAATTTCTAATGCATCGTGTTTACTTTTTTACAGTAATGGTTCTTCCGGTAACGAGGTTAAATTCGTAAATCCGGTACAGGCCATCATCACTAATCTCTATGTTTTCTACCAGGCCGGTTTTGCTAAAGGTATCGGTTACCATATCGCCGATTTTTACTTCCTGAAGAACATCGTTGGGCGTATCGTTATTTAATCTGATCATAAAAGTAAAAGTATTGATTATTCGTAAAACTTAAGGTAGATTAAAATGTAAGATGTAAAATGGTTGATGGAATTAAAATCATTAATAGTAATCGCTTGATATATAATACCTTAACTTTTATTCATAAAAAATAAGTGAAATTAATCCATTCCCGGCTTTGTGTCCTCGATGCCTATATCTGCTTTCCCGGTGATTAAGTTAACGCAAAACACCACACGCTAATCGCATGGCAATTCCTGTTTTACCCCTCCGTTCTCAGTATCTTTAAAGGCGGCTGGTTTAATATACTTCTTGTACTTAATACACCTGTAATCACGACCAGTAATACAATTGAACCAAATAACAGCACAGTTGGTATAAAGGGTGGAACAAATGCAGCATCAAATGTAAATTTGGCCAGTGCCCAGCTTCCGCTGATGGCTAAAATTAACCCTGCGCCGGCTGCAAACGCACCTAAAAAGAAATATTCGATGGCATTGATCGCCAAAATCTGTTTTCTGCTGGCGCCCATCGTGCGCAGTAAAATGCTCTCTTTTATCCGCTGGTTTTTGCTGGTTAACACTGACGAAATAAGCACAATCCACCCGGTAACCATACTAAAGCCCGCCATAAACTGGATTACGAAACCGATTTTACTCAGTAATTCATCCAATAATTTTAATACCAGGTCTAAATCGATCACCGAAACATTAGGGAATTTTTGGACTACTTCGCCCTGAAAACGGGCAGAAACTTCGCCTGATGGCACCCTGGTCATTAATACATGGAACTGTGGCGCCTCTTCCAGTACTCCGGCAGGAAAAACTACCCTGAAATTGGTCTGCATCCGGCTCCAGTTTACTTCCCTCAAACTGCCCACAACGGTAGGGATCATCATACCCTGAACATTGAAAAGGATTTTATCGTTGAGGCCAACATTAATAGATTGGGCATAACGCTGATCTAAAGAAATATAAACCGTTTCATTTGGTTTTATTTTTCCGATCCATTTACCTGATGTAATTTTCTCTGCTGCGGTTAAAGTATCCTGATAAGTGGCCCTGATCTCGTTGCGGTATGCCCTACGGTTATTCGTATCGGCACTAGCTTTCTTCCCGTTAATTTCTTCTATCCGCATGGTAATTACCGGTACCTGGTTCATTAATGGTAATTTGAAAGCTTTGGTTAAACTGTCCAATCCTTCCTTTTGCGTATTCTGGATATCAAACATCACCATGTTGGGCTGGCTGGCTCCTGATGAAAGCGTAACCCGGCTCATTAATATGCCCTGAACAAAAAACAGCGTACAAATGAATGCAGTAGATAAGCCTATGGAAACCGTTAACATCAATGTTTGATTATTTGGACGGTAAAGATTGACAAAGCCTTGTCGCCACAAATAGCTTGATGAGTTGGGCAAGAGTTTTCTCAACAGGAACATCAATAATTTAGACAGGGCAATGAGCAGTACAAAAGCAATGGCTATACTCAGGGTAAAGGCGAATGTTTGTACCCAGGTTTTCATCTGCAAATGGGTAAAACCGGTAATAAAGGCCGCCATTAACAAATACACCAGCCAGGTTAAAGGATCTCTTCTGCCGCCAGCTTTTTCGAAAGATATCCGGATGGCGTTTAATGGCGAAATTTTCCGTACAGAGAGGAGTGAGGGGAGTGCAAACAGGATGGAAATAATCAGTCCCAATAAAATCCCCTGACCAACGGCCGGCCACGAAACCTGCATGGTAATTTCGACCGGAAGAAAATCTTTTAACACCAGAGGCAGTAAAAACTGAATCCCGGTCCCCAAAATTGCGCCCAAAACTGAGGCAATTAACCCGATAATAAACACCTGGATGAGGTAGATTAAAAAGGCATGACGCGATTTTAACCCTAAACAGCGCAAAGTTGCAATGGCGCTTAATTTCTCCTGGATATAAACATGGATGGCACTGCCAACACCAACGCAGCCCAGTAAAAGGGCAATAAATCCTGACAAAGCAAGAAAACGGTTAACATCTCTAAACGACCGACCCGTTTGCTCTTTCCGCGATTCAACCGTGTCGGCATCAAAACCCTCTTTTTCCAGCCGGGCATCCTGTTTTTTTACCCAGGCATCAATACCAGACGGATCGTTATACCTAAAATAGAATTTATTATTGATGCGGCTTCCTGTTTTAATGAGGTTGGTTTTATCGAGAAGCTTCAGCGGGATATATACTGTTGGAGCAATGCTGGCGCCAATCCCGGTTTGTCCCGGCGCTTTGGTGAGCGTGCCGAGTATCTTGAAATTCAGATCACCAATTTTGACTGAATCACCCACTTTGGCATTAAACTGCAACATCAAAGTTTGATCAACAAGGGCAGTTCTTCCGGATTGAAAGTTTTTTGCTGCCTCCAGAGGAATGGTTTCTATCGTGCCATAATAAGGATAATTTCCTTCCAGGGCTTTCATCTGCACCAATCGGCTGCCTCCGCCTTTCTGGAAATAAATCATTGAGGCAAATGTTTTCTCCTGCGAGCGTTCGTCGCCCAGCGTATCGAGTATTTTTTGCATCGCTTTGCTTACCCCTTTGCGGCTATCCAGCACCAGGTCGGCACCTGTAAGTTCTTTAGCCTGTGCATCAATGTCTTTTTGCAGGTTATCTTTAAAAGAATACACGGCCACAAGCGCTGCAATGCCTAAAACGATGGATGATATAAAAAGAAATAAGCGTGCGCGGTTTTTCCGGCTATCCCGCCAGGCCATTTTAAACAGCCAAGAAAATTTAATGCTTTGCGTTGGAAGGCTATTAGGCATAAGAAGGATTTTCGTCTGAAATGATTACGCCACCTTTGATTTTGATCGTTCTGGATGTTCGGGCTGCAAGTTCTAAATCGTGTGTTACAATGATTAAAGTGGTTCCGGCATCTTTATTTAAGTCGAAAAGTAGTTTAATTACTTTCTCACTTGTTTCTGCATCCAGGTTTCCGGTAGGCTCATCGGCAAAAAGAATAGCCGGCTGGTTAGAAAACGCCCTTGCCAGCGAAACCCTTTGTTGCTCGCCACCCGATAATTGAATGGGATAATGATGAGAACGATCGGCAAGGCCAACTTTATCCAGCAACTCCAGTGCATGAGCTTTTATATTTTTTGCACCCCTTAATTCTAAAGGAACCATTACATTTTCGAGCGCAGTTAAAGTAGGTAACAGCTGGAAATTCTGAAAAATAAAACCTACATACTGGTTCCTCACCGCCGCGCGTTCATCTTCACTGAGTTTTTCCAGCGCAATTCCATTCAGCTCAACGGTTCCGTTACTGGCCCTGTCTAAACCTGCACATAAACCGAGCAGGGTGGTTTTACCGCTTCCGGATGGACCGGTTATGGCCACAGTTGACCCAGCTGCGATAGAAAAATTGATGTTATCCAAAACGGTGAGTTCCCGCCCGGCACTTTGGTAAATTTTGCTTACATTTCGGATATTCAATATGCTTTCCAATAGCTTATATTTTTAAGGTTTGCGTATAGATTTTTGGCCAAACATAACCGGGCGATGCCTGTTATTAATGGTTTAACGATAATTAGATATAGTATTATTAAATATGTTACGAAAACGATTAATGGGCCTATTTGTTTTGAGCCTCATGCTCTTAAGCTGTGGAAACCAGCAAAGTAAAAGCAATACTGGTAAAACTTTAGATTCGGCTGACCAAAAAACTGCAGTTCCGTCAGCTAAAAAGAAAAATATCCTCTTTTTTGGTACGAGTTTAACAGCAGGTTACGGGCTCGATCCGACGGAAGCTTACCCGGCCCTGATCCAAAACCGGATTGATTCTTTAAAAATGCCATATAATGTAATTAATGGTGGCTTAAGTGGCGAAACTTCTGCAGGTGGCAAAGGAAGAATCGATTGGCTGCTCAAACAACCTGTAGATATTTTTGTGCTGGAACTTGGGGCAAACGATGGTTTACGCGGATTGCCTGTGGCACAAACCATTAAAAACCTGCAAGACATTATAGATAGGGTGAAGGCAAAATATCCTGACGCAAAAATGGTGATTGCCGGCATGCAGGTTCCGCCGAATATGGGGGCTAAATATGCAGCAGATTTTAAGAATATTTTTCCTGACCTGGCCAAAAAGAACCAGATGGCCCTGATTCCGTTTTTATTGGATAAAGTGGGTGGGGTGCCAAAATTAAACCAGGCCGATGGCATCCATCCAACTGCAGAAGGAGATAAAATTTTAGCCGAGAATGTTTGGGTGGTATTGAAGGGCTTATTGTAAGCTTTCTTAGTTTTTACCGCAGAGATCACAGAGAAAGCAAAGAGGGAACCTGACCAGGGTGAATTAGGGCTGCATTATCTTAAGATGATTGTTTTTATTTGTACCATTAAAGCCGGATAAAATGCGATAAATCGTCATTGCGAGGAACGATGCAATCCTACAACTATGGGTAGGCTCTGCATGAATTTAATTTCAATAATTAACGATCGTATTAAGATTGCTTCGTGCCTCGCAATGACGATCTTTCTATAAAAAGGGTAAAGAACTGCGATTAAACTTCTCACTCCTGCCTGAAACTTTTAAGCGTGCCATCATTGTTAAACTGGATATCGTAGCGCTCGCGGCTGCCGTTTATTGTTCTGGGAGCCCAGCGCATACCCTTATCCCAAATGGTAATGTAAGCAGCTGATGTTGGCTCTGCCCCTTCAACCTGGGTGGCTTTAGCATTATAAAGCTGTATTACCTTATGTGCATCTTTAAAATGCATTCCGCTTAAAGGGAATGTTCTGCGAGTGATATCACTGGCCAGTACCGGCTTCGGTGCAGACCATTTACCATCGCGGTATTCATAAGCATCAACATATTTAGGGTTAACAGGATGCTGCAACATCAGGTTTATGGACCATTATCGTAAAAATGAACCGACTGGTACACCATAATTTCTTTGTTACGGTATTGTGGTAAATTTTTCAAATGATCTTCAGCTTTTTCCAGATCTGAGGCGCTTAACATTCCTTTTTTAGCCTTAGCTACCGGTTTATCTGTATCAGTTTTTTTAAGATCGCCTTGCGGGAGTTCCATCTCCTTTAAAAACTTATTTACCCTTTTCTGAATTTCTTTGGCTGCTAAAGGATCGTTCTTTTGCTTTAACAATTCGATGTCGTGGAACATTTCTTTTGCTTTAAGTTCCATTTCGGGGGTGTTAACAGTATCGTCATTAATCACTATTGTTCTTTCCTGGTGGCGCTGTACAGCAGTGGCTGTACTGGTTTTAGTAGATCCGGTATATTCGCCATTTGTATCAAAGTGATTTTCTTTATTATATTTTTTAACCAGCGAATCGTTTGGATGAAAGGTTTCATCTATGCTTTTGGTAATATGGTTGCAACTCAGTGTAAGCAAGCTGAAAAGTATAAACAGGCTATAAAATTGCTTTGGGTTTTTCATCAGAATTCTCCTTCAACTTCATTTAAATCTCTTTCAAAAGCAGCATGCTGCGGATCCTCCTTAAGATAAAAAATAGAAACATATTCCTGTTTGGTCATATCCAGATCGAGCAGATTTACAATCCTTTTGATGTTCACCCTGTGCTTATGGTAAAACTGATCTGTAAATTCGAGCTCAAAATTAATCATGGGTTGCTCATTGATGTAAGTTCCGGTTTGGCTGGCTTTTAACAATCGGGCGTTTGTTTGCGTACCTTTAAATTTAATCTGGAACAATTTATCAGGTTTGCCAATAAATTTTCGAAGGATAAAAGTTCCAAAAGCACGGTAAAGCAGCAACATAAATGCACAGGTTAACAGAGGATGGCCAATACTCATAAAACGCCAGCCCATGCCCCCGCTTTCCGAATAATAAGAATAAACATAATAAGCAACAACAATAGCAGCAAAGCTTAGCCAGGCCAGGTTGCTAAGCATAATAATCCCTTTTCTGATGCCTGCTTCTGTAGTCGCAAAAATAAAATAGGGAGCATTTTTTACTTCTTTATCCAACAAAATACCAACAGTTTTGCCAACTTCGTAACGGCGCTCATAAGGTTTAGCATCGTTTAACGTGGTTATTTGAGTAACGGTACTGCCCACCAGGTTTTTAAACTGAAGCGTAAGTTCGTAGCTATCGTAAGCTGCTCCCGGTTTCGAAATTTTTGTCGATTTTAATATTTTGGCCTCGCGCGGTTCGCCGGTTATTTTGAGTTTTTCTATGTTCCGTTTGATCAAAAAGGGACGGACTACCCATTTCCGGTAATAACCAATTAACAATATGGTCCAGAACAGGATAGATAGGGTAAGCAAAGCAAGCGAATACCACGCATTGCTGCCTACCAGGTTGGGCATGTTTTCGCTTTTGATGTTGTAATATAACAACATGGGGAATGGGATAGCGAAAAAGAACATATAGATGCTCCAGAATATCGAAAGTCCTTTACTGATGTTGTGGTTCATTACTGCTTATTAATTTAATGTTTTGTATCGTTCAAAACTCGGGTCAATGGCAGGGTAAAATGCAGGTTTTTAATTTCCTGTATCATCGTGTATATTTAATCTTCATTAAAATATTGTCCAAACCATTTATCAAAGTTTTCTTTGTGTTTTTCCTGTGCGGTTTTAATTAATTCGTCAGGCTCTTCAATCTGGGTGAGGTTGTAATCGCCTTTCATCCATTTTAAGTACTGGCTAAAGTCTTCACTTTCTTCGTAGCTCTTTTTATTCTTGTAAAAATAGGCCTGATCAAAATCCACCCAGATTTCGGCATCATAGGTGAGCAGGTGCAAAAGCTGCAAAATGTTTTCAGCAACAATATGAACGCCACCTTCATCTCCAAAAACGACAATAGGCATCTGGTTCAAGGGTTGGTTACTTCCATCGTTCCATATCGTGTAAAAAGATCCGGTACCATTGGCCTGTGCAAAAGGGATTAACCGGTTTAAAAATTCTTCATCTTCGCTCCAGCTACGTAGTCCTGATTTATCGTCTATCAACACACCAAAACCCTGGCTGTAATTTTCGAAGGCAGAAATATTGTTCTGAAAATAAATTAGTTTTTCAAGTTCAACAGGGATTTCCCTCAAACCTAAATTTTCTTTAAAATCTGTTATGTTTATCATAGGTAGGTGAATTATAGAATTAATGAATGATTGAATGTAGGAATTAATGAATGATTGAATGTGGGAATGATTGAATGTGGATTTATTGAATGATTGGATGAAATTGCAATTGTTAAAAAGGCATCTTTTTTACTTCGATTCCGTTATCTTTCGCATATACATCGGCAATTTGCCAAAGCTTATTGTATTTCTGTACAAATGCATCATAACTTTTGTTATCCATTTCGGTTATGGCCACATTGATATCGTTTTCCGGGGCATGGCTATCAATCATTTTTGCAACCTTCAGGTGATCGGTTTTATAGCTTTTCAGCACAAAGGCGTAAAGATCCAGCGCCGCATCAATCATCGGTTTTGTTTTTTTTGTAGGCTGCAGGTCTTTTATCTTTTTTACATTGCGTTCTACAGTTGTGATTGAGTTATTTCGAAGGTATTTCTCACAGGTATTAAAATCCGGGGTGTTTGCACCTCCCTTAATGTACCTTAGATAAGTATTGAAATATTGCCCGCCAAAACGCGATATGGAATTGGTGTTCAATGCTACCCGGTCAAAATATTCTTCGGGTGTGTTTAAAGAAAATTCGCATGCGGTGATGGTTAAAACCATCACCATTAGCATGACATTTTTGAAATTGAGGCGCATAAACATCTTTTTAGTATTTACCCACAAATGATGACTTGTCTTCGAACATTTTACCAATCAGCGGAACAGGTTTCAGTGCGCCATTGGCTGCATTAATAATCCCCAAAATCCACAGGATAATGAAAGCATAACCAATGAGACCTAAAAATGACAAGGCAGGCACTATACTGGCGATAATGGTAAATGCGACATTAAAAATAATGCTTACAATGGCGAGCCCTAACGATTGTCTTAAATGGTATTTAAGTAAGGTGTCAGCTTTGTCTTTCCCGATGAAATAGGCAATTAACCAACCAATAATGGTGATGTAAGAAATGATTGCAAGAGATTTGTTGTTCATGATTTTAGATTTTTAGTGTGAAAATTATTTGATTCAAAGTTGGCGCTAATCATCAGGTTTTTAAAGCTTTTGGCGCCTACAGAGCATCTACAGGTTTTTTAAAAAACGTCTACAATACATCTACAGGTGTTGTTAATCTACTGTTAATCAGCGATTTGTTATTTGTTTCGGTTTTTGTTTTTCGTCTACAATCATATCGGGGTTTCAATCTTTATGTTAATTTTACAATATGAAACATCTTGTTTTTAAAAAGATATTACTCTTAGCCGGAATATTTTCAGGTTGTTTTGCAGCCGGTGCGCAGACTTTACTGGATAGTACTGCGCTCGATAACCTGAGCGAAAAAGATAAACCGGCATTGCTTACACAGCTGGCGGAGCGGAGCAGGATTAACGGCGATTATAAAGCGGGTATTGCAAAAGCCGGAAAGAGTGTAGCATTGGCATTAAAGTTTAAAAACTATACAGAAGCTACAAAGGCCTATACCGTAAAAGTGGCCATATATACCACTACTAAGGAATTTATGCTATCGAAAAAGGCGAGTGATACCACTTTGTCTATTGCCCAACAGTCGCGCAAGCCCATTGCTTTAGCCTATGCTTATTATGCACAAGCCTTGTTCTATAATGCCATTGATAACAGTGAGCAGATTACCAGATACTGCCAGCTCGCGTTAAAATCGTTGGGGGAAACATCAGATCCGTACCTCAGTGCCAAAATATATTACCAGTTATATATGCTAAACTCGCGGAGGGATGATGTTAAAAATGTAAATAAATATGCCATTGCAGCTACTGAAAATGCCTTAAAAACAACCGATTATAACCTGTTGAGCAATTGTTATACTGCTTTATCGGTTGCGGCCGATTATAACTATGCCAGTACCAAAAATGAAGCGTTACGCGATAGCATCATCTATTATTTAAACAAGGCACAAAATCTTTACCTGCAATACCCCAATTATGTTGCCCGAAAAACTTATGCCATTTCCTGTATCAATAGTGCCGATTATTATTTAAGGTACTTCTCCGATACCGATCAAACTGCAAAGGCAAATGCGATCCGTTATGCCAGCATGGCGAATGAGGTGATGAAGGGTGCAATTAATGGTGAAGAAGTACGGGCAAGTAGCCTGGGCATTTTAAGCGAATATGCTAAAAGGGACAAAAACTTTGTAATGGCCGATGCTTATTTGCAGGAAGCCTATAGCGTATTGATAAACAAAAAGGTACCTTATTATTATACTTTAATTAATGTGGTAACCGCACTATCAAACTTTTATGAGCAGCGCGGCAACTACGAAAAAGCACTCGATTTCCAAAAAAAAGCAACGGCGTTTAATAACAAGTATTTCGATGAAAAGCGCACACTAAATGCCCAGAAACTGGAAGTGCAATACGAGGCCGAAAAAAAAAACAATGAAGTAAAGCTGTTAAAACAGAGCGAACAATATGCCAGGCAGCAGAAATACCTTTATATTGGAATTGCCATTGCCTCCATATTAGGCCTTATATTTATGTTCCGCTCTTACCATTTCAGGTTAAGGTATTCGCTACAGCGTGAGAAACAGTTGCATTTGGAAAAACAGGATGCCGAACTGCAAATGAAACTCGAAAAAGAGGAGCAGGCCAGGTTAAAAGCAGAGCAGCTTTTATTGGAAAGCCAGCAGCAACAATTGCAGAAAGAAGTAATGGCCAGTCAGTTACAACTGGAGCACAAAAAGGAAATGCTTTTTCAGATTAAGGAAAAACTTAGCGATAACCACCCGCTTAACATCAATAAAATCTGGAACGAAGAGTTGTTGCTGGATAATGATTTCGAAGAGGCTAAATTTCAGATCCAGCAGGTTCATCCCGAATTTTTTTCTTTATTAAATCAAAGGGCGCAACAAAAACTTACTCCGCTCGATTTAAAACTCTGCGCTTATCTTCATTTAAAACTGGATACCAAAAAAATTGCCCAATTGATGCATGTGGAAGCTAAAAGCGTACGCATGAGCCGCTACCGGATAAAGCAAAAGTTGGGTCTGGGGAAAGATGAAGACCTGAAATTATTTTTACAGGATATGGGTTAAGTGCAAAAATCCGGGTAACTAATCCAAATGATTGTTCAAATTATACTGTTTTTGTGCTTCGGCCAATAGCTGTTCTTTCTTGCGGATCACTTTGTGCAGTTCCACACTACTTTTAAGCAATTGTGAATGTTTTTGTATTGCCGCATCGCGTACTTCCCTTGTATTTGCTTTATCCTGACTTATCTGTTGTTGCGCAATATCCAGCCGGTCAGAAATTTCCAATGCTTTAACCGCTTCATAATAATTAATTGTTGCTGCTTTTAACTCATCGCCATGCTTAATATGATCTGTTTGCAAGGCGTTTATTTCTTTAATAATTTTATTAAAAGCCTGTTCTTCTTCGTTAATGGCCTGTTGGGCGCAATGAAAATCGCCATTAATCAGGCATTTTAGTTTCCGCTCATTAGGACCGTTTTTGCCCACCATAATATTAAATACAGCCCGGCCTTTTTCTTCAAGGGTTATTTTTAAACCGGAAGCTTTTTTCGACTGACAGGAGATTAAACTCAAAATCAGCATCACGAAAAAGATATTTCTTAGTTGCATAACAGTTTCAATTATTGCTTTGCTAAAATTACAGATGCTATTTAAACCCGATTAAATTTCCCGGGTTATTTACGGTTCAGGTCGGTAATTAACAAAGGGTTATCCTTTTTCAGGTTTTTAATCAGTTCTTCAACTGCCCCAACGGTTGGGTTTTTCTTCAGCTCTTCTACCTCAGTATCGGTAATACCCACTAATTGCAGAAAACTGAGTTCGCCATGTGGCGTTTCAATTTTTCCCAGTTCCGGATCCAACGCAAAAACAAAACCCGTTATCTGGGTATCGGTATTTAACCTTATTGGTCCGTTAGCGGGAATGAAGTGGTTTTCTTCAAACCATTTACCACTCGAAAATACATACCTCGCTAAATTGTTCATTACCTCTATGGCCCAGATGGGATCGCTTTCATCATCTTTAAACGGCGCCAACCTGAAGGTAAATTCAAAGCCCCATTTGCTAAATTCGCCACCTGCTTTTTCTTCGTCGTAATAAAGTTCACTCATGCCATAGCTAATGATGTGCCGGTGAAAGTGCTGGTGGTTGCTGTCGTAAATACTCGCACCATCTATCGGGTCCGTTCCGCCGGCCATGTAATGGATTCCGCACAAAGGTGGATAATGGCGTGCTTCAGTTGTACCGTAAATTTTTTCCAGCTGATCATCTATGGCCTGCCATCCGGGGGTATCATCGGTGGTAAACTGTTGTTTATAGGTTTCAGGGTTCATCATAAGGTTGATTAAATGTGTTTTTAATTGCTGTTCAAAGATTTTGCCATTTTAATATTTAAATACGATTACAACATATTTTTACTGGTGCTTGCCGCTTGTTTTTGCAGCGAGAATATGGTTGTTCCGTCAATTGCCAGCATTTTAACATAAAAACTGATCTGAGGCGACGTATTGCTGCCATTTGTGCTGTAAAAACTTTCGGATGAAGCTGCAACCTGTGCATCGGTAAAAGCAATCTTTCGCAATTTTTTAATGTCGTTAATGCTTGCCATCGTAATTATGCCAGAGGTGTTTTTCAGTCCGCCAGCCAGCCATTTCAATAAATATTCATCGGGCGCCTGGCCCAGCTCCATCGAAATGCTGCAACTGCCATCGCTTATTAATTTACCTTCATTAGGTTCGTAAAAAGGATTGTTTAAAGAGTAACTGGCGCCATAAAGCTTATAGCTGTGGCTGGTGTTGGTGGTTTTGTCTGTTAATTTTAATTCTACTTCTGCCTGTGCTTCACTTTGGGCAACTGCATTAAATCCGCAAAACAATAACAACAATATTATCGTCCGGCTATACCATTTCGTTTTCATAGGAGGTGGTTTTAAGTTGAGGTTAAGAAGTGAAATTGAATTTCCCTTCAAATATTTTTCCGATTAGGGGAACAGGTTTTTCCAGCTCATTATTGGCTGCTACAATACCCAGCAGCAACAGCACAAACGGGATTAACAAAATAAGGTAAAAAATAGTTCCAAGAGCGGGGATAATGGCCAGGATAACGCTACTTACTATACTTAACAGGATAGAAGTAATGATGAGGCCAAGCGATTGCCCTAAATGATAATTGACCAAAGTGCTTTTCTCTGTTGATTTTTTAAATTCCAGGTAAGAAATGATCCATCCGATCAGGGTGATGTAGGCAATTACGGCCATTGTTTTCTGTTTCATAACTTTAATTTTTTAATGAATTGAATAACACAAAATTACCTGCACGGTAACCATCAGCCAAGAAAACACAGACTACACTACAACTACCTGTTTCGAAAAAAGCGTCTACAAGGAGACTACAAAAGCCGTTTTAAACCGCTATATCCCAATTATTTGTTGTAATTCTGTTGCTGTAATTATTTCTTTCCTAATTTTGATTATGCAGCTACCACTGAAAACATTATTAAGTATTTTATTTTGCATTATCCTTTTTTCGAAAAATGCAGAAGCACAAAAAATCTATCTCGATTCCTTAAATCATTTACTGGAGCAAAATGGCACCACTAAAGAAACGCGGGTAATTATATTGTGCAAAATGGCCAGGGCTAATTTTGAGAAAAACCTTTCACTTTCTTTTAAACAGGCCGATGAGGCGCTAAAAATCGGATCGGAACTAAAGGACGGGAAAAGCAAGGCAATGGCTTTTGCTACCCTGGTACATTTATATGTTTGGAAAAAAGACCTGAAAAATGCCTACCAAAGCCTTGATAGTGCACTGTATTATGCCCAAAAAACAAAAGATCGTGTTGCCCTTGGTTTTGTATGGTTTAGAAGTGGCTGGTTAGATCTCATCAATGATGAAAATGATAAGGCCACAACCAAGCTTTTAAAAGCACTTGATTATTTTAAGGGGCAAAATGCCAGTGATTACGAAAGTACCATATACCATTACCTCGCCAGCTTTTATGGCTATGGCAACAATCCATCAAAACAGCAGAAATATGCCCGTTTGTGTTATTTAACGGCTATAAAAAGTAAACAGGTTGATTTATTGAATAACGCCTATTTTACCATCGGTCAAACCTATTTTGATCGTTTTAAACTCGATACCCTTAAACGCAGCCTGCTCGATTCGGCCTTGCTTACCTATAAAAAATCACTTCAGCTCTCTAAAAAACAAGAGGGCCGGATGCTTATATACAGTAATACTGCTGCCGCAGCTTTAAATACGGCGAATGCCTATTTTCAGTATTTTCCTGCCAGTTACCGCGATAGTGCCGAAAAGTATGTAGCTATTGCAATGGGAATAGCTGAAAAAACGAATTTAATGGAAGTTTTGCTCAACTGTTATGGTTTAAGAAGCGAGTATGCCCTGCGTGATGGCAATTACGATGCAGCAGAAAAACTGTTGCTTACCGGACTGGGCAAAATTGAGGGTGGAGTAGTGAAAATGCCGCTTACCCAAGCCAGGATTTACCAGGGCCTTGCCAATATTGCAGAGAAAAAAGGAGATAAAGCAGCCGCACTGAAGTATTTAAAAGCTTACGTTACCCATTATAAAAAGGCATTTGATGAAGAAAAAATAAATAACACCATCAGGATTGAAGCACAATACCAATCAGAAAAAAAGGAACAGGAAATTGCTTATTTGCAACAGCAGACGCGATATACCAAAAAACTGAATGTTTTTTACATCATTTCGGGCTTAACAGGTATTGCAGCGCTGCTTTTTTTACTCATCTCTTATAATTATAAACTTAAAGCTTCCATCAGGAAACAGGAGCTGATCGACCAGGAAAAAGGTGCGGCAGAGTTAAGGGCACAGTTAAAAGAAGCAGAAACGATGCAGCTCCAAACCGAGCAGATTTTATTAAAAGAGCGCCAGGAGCGGTTAGAGAAAGAAGTACTGGCCGGTAATTTACAGATTGAAGAAAAAAATGAACTGCTGGAAATTATATCCGGCAAGGTAAACACCGAAAGCCATCTTTCTCTTGATGCGCAGATTAAGAGAATTGTAAACCAGCAGAAAAAGATGGATAAGGATTTTGAAGAGCATAAAACCGATTTTTTCGATACCAATCCTGCCTTTTTCGAACGCCTGCAGCAAAAGGCAAATTATACACTTACCCGGCTCGATTTAAAATATTGCTCGTATATGCTCCTCGGCCTCTCCAATAAAGAAGTTTCTATCCGTTTGGGCATCGAACCTAAAAGTGTGCGCATGAGCCGTTATCGTTTAAAACAGAAACTTGGACTAGGAAAAGAAGACGATTTAAACCTTTTTCTGCAACAGTTGGGTTAGCCTCACTTAAAAAAAGCCGGGAATTTAACTTCCCGGCTTTTAAATTTAATTTTTAGCCAGTGTTGGCCGTGGCTGGTAATAAAATTCCTCTTCGTCTTCTGCTATAACTGCTGTGTTTTTTTGAGCAGGAACAACCGGTGCCGGCTCATCTACCCTTACCACAGGGCCATTTTTTGCCAGTTCGCTGCCTGCAACTTTCGATTTAAATATTGGCCACAATAACTGTGCATACCATTGGTCGCCTTCGTAATGAGAAATGCCATATGCTTTCGGATATTTTCTCGTAATTAAAGCCGTGCCAAAAATTATATCCCATAAAAAAAACATGTTGCCAAAATTACCTTTATAATAGCCCACACCATCATCGGTGGTGGCGGCATGGTGTGCATGGTGGGTAGCAGGCGTAGAAATTGTTCTTTCCAATACCCAGGCCAGTGGATGCAGCACTTTATATTTATAAAAAGGTTTGTCCCACGGAATGCTCGAATGTGCCAATGTGGTAATGGTGCCCTTAATGCCCCGCACCACAATTGCAGGTATGCCCAATCCCAGATATACAAGTGCCGTGGTGAGGTAAGTTTGTGAGAAAAATAACGTATAAATGGCGTTCTGCCTGCTGGCCATGGTCATGCCCATATAGGATGCCGAATGGTGCGTACGGTGAAAACGCCATAACCATGGAATTTCGTGGTGCAGCCTGTGGTACCAGTATTGTGTAAGGTCATCTGCAATGGCAATAATAATGCAGCCCCAAAAAAATGGAACCCACTCAAAGGTGTTTTTTAACCCCGGAAGCACGGCCGGTAAAAATTTTAATCCATAATAAGCCACAACTGGCCTGATCACCAATCTTGGTAACGTAAAGCAGGCAATATCAACAAAACGCTCGTTTTTTGGCCACTTGCCTTTATAAAGTCCAAAAGAGAATTCGAGTACCCCAAGAAAGAATACTAAAAAAGGAAAACCGAAACCATTCAGGTTTTCGATGATGTTTCTGATAAAATTAATCACTGGTTCCATTGTTTGATGAATTTTTAGGGTTTACAGATTTACTTTTTTCAGCTTTATGCTGTTGTTTTAGCCAGGGCCGCTCGCCGGTAATGTAAAAGGTTATAAACATTAACGCAATCGGCAATACATAGATGAATAGGCTTAATACCGCATTTCTAATGATTTTTTGTCGGGTTTTTTCTTCGAGTTTCATGGTTCATGATTTAGTTTTTGTGAATGATCTGGGTTGATGGCTTATCGCCCAATAAACGCTGGGTGAGGTAAAGACCACCAAAAATGATGATAAAGGGGATCAGCGTGACAATGATGCCAACCAATATCTTTTTACCTAAAATGCTAAAGTCTGATGCTGTCATATTTTCTTTCGTTTTTATAAATGAATAATTAATTATATCCCGGATTTTGGGTAAGCAGCGTATTAAGTTCTCTCTCAGTCTGCGGAATAGGGAAGAGGATATTCTTTGAGGAAACAGCCGATTTCTCCGGGATTTTTTTCAGGGCATCCACATAAACAGTTGCGCCCTGCCGTACCAGATCAAACCATCGGTGCCCCTCCTGGATAAACTCTTTTCTGCGCTCTAAAAAAACAGAATCCCGAAAAGCATCTGCGCTTAAGCCTGGGGTTAAATCGGCAATTTTTGCCCTTGCTCTAACCCTGTTTATCGCACGATAAGCCTCAGCATCAGGACCGTTAATGTTATTAATTACCTCTGCATAAAGCAATAATATATCTGCATACCTGATTACCGGGTAATTAACCCCGCTTTGGGCCTGCGTATTTAATGGGGTTAAAGTATAATCAACAAATTTGTTAAAATAGGGGGTATAGGCGTTTTTGAAAACCACATATTTCCCCGTAGCCGCATTATAAACAGAATCGTAAAAGGTGGTTTCGCGCCTCGTATCAGCTGCAGAAAAAAGTTCGTAAACACTTTTGTTTGCCGGCACATCAATAGGGAAAGTGCCCGTATTAAAAGAGGTAAAACTCTGGCTCAGGTTCTGTACCACATTTTTAGCCCCTAAATTGCTTTCAAACTGTACCGAAAAAATATGTTCGATACCATTTTTGGTCGCTTTTTGAAAAACATCCCTATAATTTGGAAACAGGGCATAACCATAACCTCCATTAATTACCGTGTTAAGGTGAACCAGTGCATTTGGCCATAATTTTTGCGTAACATATACCTTGGCCAAAAGTGCATGCGCCGCACCCGATGTTGCCCTGCCCAAATCTGCACTGCCATAACTCTTAGGTAAACTGGTGGCCTCGGTTAAATCGGCAATAATTTGCTGGTAAACCGTTGCAGTAGCACTTCTTTTAACCAATAGATCTTCAATGTTTACGCTTTTAGGCTCGTGCAGCACCAAAGGCACATCGCCATATAATCTTACGAGGTTAAAATAAAGCAGGCCCCTTATAAATCTCGCTTCGCGTACCAGCCTGTTTTTTAATACGGTATCTGCCGAAACATTGGGTATATTATCAATGGCAATATTGGCCTTATTAATGCCGAAGTACAATTGTTGCCAAACCTTCTGTATCCTGCTGTTTGATGGGATATAAGTAGATACACCCAGTGCCCGTACATCGGGGTTGGTGTTGCTGGGACTAAAAATCTGGTTATCGCTGGCATTTTCGACCAGTAAATTAAGCTGACGGCCATATAAAGGGAAATCGCCGTTCGGATCGCTGTTTAAAGAACTGTAAACTGCATTAACCGAAGAAATGGCATCAGACTGTGTTTTAAAAAACTGCGAACCCACAATAACCGAACTCGGATTTTCTTCGAGCTTTTTGCATGCTGTGGCCGTAAATATGATGAGGATTAATAACCAGATTATGGGTTGGGTGATTGTTTTTTTCATCTGTATATCAATATTATAAAGTGATAGATAGGCCAGCCAGAAAGGTTCTGGTGGCGGGATAGGTTCCAAAATCGATGCCCTGCTTAGTATTGTCGTTGTCGTAAAAATTAACCTCAGGGTCTAAGCCGGTGTAATGCGTAACCGTAAATAAATTTTGGGCAGATACATAAAACCTTAAACTTTTTAGCTTAATCTTATTTGCCCAATCCGTTTTAAAGGTGTAGCCTAACGATACATTTTTAAGCTTTAAGTAGGAGGCATCCTCAATTAAACGGTCGGTTACCTGCGGTACAGGCGAATTGGTTACCCGGGCAACCGTAGTGTTTTGGTGCTGTGGCGTCCATCGGTCTAAAAGCGTGGCAGAAGCATTTTGTGTAAGCGTTGGCCGCTCCAAACTCTGCTGCAATAAATTGAATACTTTATTGCCATAAGATCCCTGAAAAAATACTGATAGATCTAACCCCTTGTAATTAAATGTATTGTTTAAACTGCCTGTAAATTTTGGCTGTGCGCTGCCCAGGCTATGTTTATCGGCTGTGGTAATCACTCCATCCCGGTTGCTATCCACATATTTCGTGTCGCCGGCCTGCTGCGGCACCCCGCCCAATAATGGTGTGCCATTGCTAAGATCCGCGCTTGTTAAAAGTCCGTTGGTGTTATAACCCCAAAAAGTACCAACTGGTAAACCAACCTCCACAATTACCGGCGATACCTGCCCTGTTGGTGCTACCGGGAAGAAACTTTTAACATTTTCGCCCAAATTGAGCACTTTATTGCGGTTTGCGCTAAAAATGATCGTGCTTTTCCAGTTAAAATCCTGCGTTTTAATGTTTTCCGTATTCACAGAGAACTCAATACCCCGATTGGATACACTTCCGATGTTTTTTAAGGCACTGGCATAACCCGTGTATAAAGGCAAGGGCACATTAAGTAATAAATCGGTGGTTTTTTTGCTGTAAACATCAAAAGTAACAGAGATGCGGTTGTTTAAAAAGCCCAGGTCTACGCCTGCATTATACTGTGTGGTGGTTTCCCATTTCAGGTCGGGATTTGCAATCTGGATCGGAGATATTCCCGTAACCAGTTTGCTGCCCAGGTAATAATTGCTGGGCGCTAACACAGAAAGCGAACTGTAAGGCGGGATCTCCGAATTACCTGTTTGCCCCGCACTTAAACGGATTTTAAAGCTGTTTACTACATTTTGCAGCGGCTTAAAAAATTCCTCATCATTTACATTCCACGAAACCCCAACGGAAGAAAAGAATCCCCATTTGTTTTCTTTGCCCAGTTTGGATGAGCCATCAGCCCTTTCGGATAAAGTAATGTTGTAACGGTGGAGGTATGAATAATTAATACGCGCCAAAACAGAATTCAGGCTCGAACTGTGTGCCGCCGAGCTGGGCAGGTTGGCAATGCCCGCATACGATAAATTATCAAAGCTGGTTAAATCATTTGGGAACTGTTGTGCAGAGGTGGTAAAAGATTTTCCGTTTTCGTACTGCGTACTGTAACCTACAAGTGCATTAAAAAAATGTTTTTCAGCGAAGGTGTGGTTATACGTTAAGGTATTTTCGTTAAGCCAGCTCAATGCATTTCCCGAGCCCAGTGCAGCATAACCTTTGGTGGCATAGCCTGTAGAGCCCCCGGCGGGTGAGGCCGTAGAAGACGGTGCATAATATTGCTGGTTCGTATTTAAAATATCTACCCCGGCAGTTACCTTTAAGGTAAGGTCTTTTAAAATTTTATATTCTGCAGCCGCATTGCCTAAAATCCTGTTCAGGGTATTCTGGTTGGTGGTTGTTGCAATATCCTGTAGCGGATTGGTTGGCGTGGCATTTAATGGATTGCTGGTATTATAGCTGCCATCGGCATTTTTAATCTGGGCAACAGGAGCCGTGAGGATTAAATTTGCATAAGCATTGCTAAAGTTGATGCTGTTGTAAGCGCTGCCCGCCAGTTTATTTTCTATCGACCTGCTTCCGAAAAAGTTGGCTGTAACCTTAAATTTCTCAGAAATGTCTTTTTCGTAATTAATCCTGGCCGAGTACCTTTCATAACCCGAATTGGTAATTACACCATCCTGCTTAAAATAATTGCCCGAAATTAAGTACCTTGATTTTTCATCTCCGCCTGATACCGAAAGCTCCTGGTTAAAAATTGGTGCACTGCTTAATGCCGAACCTTGCCAGTCGGAACCGGTTCCGAAGGCCGCAATCTGCGCATCGGTATAGGTTTTCGCTACCCCATCGCTCGTGTTAATATCATTGATCAATGCCGCCCACTGGCTGCCGTTTAGTAAATTTAGCTTCCGGGCTACCCGCTGCGTACCGTAATAAGCGTTATAATTGACATTGTTAACTCCTTTTTTCCCTTTTTTTGTGGTAATGATGATCACCCCATTGGCCCCTCTTGAACCATATATCGCTGTTGCTGAGGCATCTTTTAATACTTCTACCGATTCAATGTCGCTCGGGTTAATGGTAGAGAGCGCATTCGAACTTGTACCGATCGATCCCACGTTTGCATTATCATTGTTATTGTAAACGATAAAGCCATCAATTACATAAAGCGGGGCATTGCCGAAAGAAATGGAATTACCGCCCCTGATCCTTACTGTCGCAGTACCACCCGGCTGACCTGAGTTTTGCGTTACACCAATGCCGGATACACCACCCTGCAGCAGGTTATCGAAACTTGCCGATGGCTGTGCCAGTAAGGTTTTAGAAACCGAAGCCACGGAGCCGGTAACATCACTTTTTTTCTGTGTACCATAACCCATTACCACCACATCGTTCAGGTTGCCTGCCTTTTCTGAAAGTAAAATGGCAACCGGACTTCCATCAACCACAATTTGTTTGGTTTGATAACCAATAAAGCTGATGATAAGGGTATAAGGGAACTTTTGGCCGGTACGAAAAGAGAAACTGCCATCGGCAGCAGTAGTAACCGCATGTGTGGTTCCTTTAATGGACAATACCACATTACCGATTGGCTGTTTACTTACCGAATCTTTTACCGTTCCTATTAAAGTAGAATTGATGATCGGGTTACGCTCATCCTGGGCGCTTGCATTTTTTGTAAATATGGCAATTGCAAGAAATACCATCAGCCTAACGGCTATTTTTTTTCTATGGATAGATTTTTCCATATATTTATACAGTTTTATTTAATAATCTTAATTGTTGGTAAAACTTGGTAACCAGAAGTGATTGGCGTTACGCTGGTTATCAAATAATCTCCGGCAGGGCTTCCCTGTCGGTTTTGTTTTTTTATAGACGCTATTTCATTTTCTTATGCTGTTTTAACAGGTTATACGCTTCCAGTTAACCTAGGCCATTAATTATTTTTATTAAAATTTGAGAAAAAGAGCGCTGCCGGTTAGCAACAACAGGAAAGGCACATTCGCATGGTAACAAATTGTAAATGGTGCATTGTTCTTTTATTTATCGTTGGGTTTAACAACATTATTTTGACAAATATAAAAATATATTTTATATAAACTATAAAGACTATGGATTTAGTATTCTTTTTTTGAAACTGAATATTTTTTGTCTTTGTACTTGTCTGTCAGCAGGAAATAAAATTTGTTTTACCACATAAGTTAAAACAGCTGCCCTTGTTAATGTAATCTTCTCTTACAAATTCCACTTTATAAATAGGGTGATTATACGGTGTTTTAATACGTAAAAATGTAGTTATTTAGGGTAGTATATGCCTGTGCATTCCAAAGGTAATATTAACCAAATACAAACATAAACTGCTCAAAAATGAAAACACTCAAACTGGAAGAAAGATTAGATGAAGTATGGAAACACTGCCAGCGGGGATTAGTTTATCCTTCACCCTTCGCTATTTTTACCACTTTTTGGACCAAAATACGCGTACAACGTTCGCAACTGGCCGATCTGATGGCTTCCGTAAGGAAAGAAATCAATACCAATACCGAACTTAAGGATAGAAACACCTCGGTAATATTGGGCGTTTCCTTTAAAAACTGGGCAGGAATCTGCAATAGTGATAAGTTGCCATTGCCAAAAGGGATGCGCCTTAATTTCCCATCTGAAACCGACCCTTATACTTCTGATGTTTTTGATGCCTCAAAAGGTGTGTTCGATGATACCGAAGGCGATATCTGGTTCCACATTAAAAGCGACAGTAAAAATGCCTGCGAAGTGGTGTTGGAGCTGATTGTAGAAGCCCTGAAAGAGGTAACCAAACATTATTTTGCACAGGATGCTGCTTCAAAATCAAACAGTAAAGACGGCAATAAAGGTAAAGTGCTGGGCTGCCGTTTTTCTGAAAACCTCAACAATCCTTCCGATCCGATAACCATTGCCAAACATACCCTGATCGGGGGCGAAGATATGGACCATTTTGGGGGTTCATTTGTACTGGCACAACGTTTTGTGATCAACTGGAACCAGATCAATATGATGACCGAAGATCAGATTGAAGACCTGATTGGCCGTAAAACCGACGATACCATTATCCCGGACCGCGATTCGCGCAGCCACATCAAATCGGCAAGGTTGCAGGATGAGCAGGGCAATACCACACCGATATTGCGTTTAGGTTTGCCTTTTGGCCGTGCAAAACAATCTTCTATCGGTTTCAGGGCGCCAAAATCGGTCACTGTTTCTGATGAAGAAGGCATTTATTTTGCAGGTTTTGCCAAAGAAGCATCCATTCTCGAAAATATCATGAGCAACCAGATTGGTGGCGATAAAGGCTTTATGAACGATCGTTTGTTCAATCACCTCAAATCTGATCTCGGCGGGTTTTTCTATATCCCAAGCATTAACGATCTGGGCCTGGATCAACATCCCGATTACCGCAATAATTTCTCGTTTATGGAAAATGGCGACTGGTCGAGGTTTCCGGGGGTAGACTGGTCGAGGTTAGACCGCCATTATCAGGATGCTTCCAAAAACGGGCTGATGTATTATAACCATCAAAACTACCTGTTTACCATGGCTACGGGCATTAACAGGCACAACCAGTATTTTAAAGTGCCTACTAACCGCATCCTGAGCCTAATGGAAAACATTTTTTCTTTATGGCAGGATAACTGGTATTTTAACCGCAAGCAGGAAGAAATTAAAGAAGACCTGCAATATTATATCAATGCTTACCAGGGCGCCGATAAACCTGCCAACATCATGAAAGAATCCATCATGGTGAGGAAAGGATGGGCCGTACGCATGAGTTTACAGCTGTTTAGCTCGCCCGAATATGGTTTCCGCGGGCGTAAAATCCGCTTTCCTGACGGAAGTTTACATGCCTATTCTGCCTTTATCGAATCGAAAGGAGAATGTGTATATGGCTCGGATACCTACCGGATTTCTCCCGAAGAAATTATTGTGGGCGCCATGCCGAACCTCTCTTTAGGTGAAGGGCGTTATGTGATGAAATACCTTTCAGAAACCGAACGCATGGATGGCTTTTTGAGCAACCTGAGTGAGGCTTCCGGCGTAGGGCACGTTATCCCGCATTATGAAAAAGCCATACAAAAAGGCTTAAAACAGATGAAGGAAGAGGTATTGGCTTACGAACAACAAGCCACCACACCCGAACTGAAAGATTTTTACCGTTCCTCTTATTTATCTTTAGAAGGCATTACCGAATACATCCTGAACTACGAAAAATTAGCCAGGGAAACGGCCGGTAAAATGGCCGAAGGGCAGGCCTGGGAAAAAGCCAATTTACTGGCAATTGCTGAACGGATGAAAAAACTTTCGGCAGATAAACCCGAAACTTTTGTAGAAGCCGTGCAGTTTATCTTTACCCTGCATTCTTGCCTACACCTTAATGGCGAACCTACTGCTATTGGCAGAATGGACCAGCTGTTACAGCCCTTCTACGAAAAAGGGGAGATATCGGAAGATGATGCACAGGAAATTATCGATGCTTTTTACATCAAACTGGATGAAAAAGTGCAGCAGAACCGGATCTTTATGGAAGATCACCAGCCTTTTGGCAACCTGGCCATGGGCGGTGCCTCTGGTCCTTACCCGCAAGGTGCCTCTTTGGGCCAGTGGATCCAGCAGATTACCGTAGGCGGAACCGTTGCGGATGGTGTAGATTTTGCCTTGAGTAAACCTGCTTATAATGAAGTAACCAAACTTTTTATCCGCGCTTCGGGCAGGTTGCCTTTAAACGCGCCTTGTTTATCCCTGCGCACCCGCAAAGATATTCCAAAAGAAATTCTTGAAGAGGCTGCACACGCCATCCTTTCGGGCGGTGCTCATCCGATATTACTTAACGATGAAAAAATTATTGAAGGGCTTTACCACAGTGGCGATGATGTGGGGGGAAATCTCGGCACTGAAAACAAAAGCTGGAATTCTGCCGTAAGCATGCAATCGGCACAGAATTACGCCTGCGATGGTTGTTACGAACCTCAGTTCCCCGGAGAAAACTGGTTCTCGCTCGGTGGATTTTCTACTTTACAACCTTTAGAATGTGCCTTGAACCAGGGCAGAACTTATTCTTCTGCAGGTCAGTCGTACCTTTTCGGACAAAATGTATCCCTTAATTCTAAACCGGCCGATCAGATTAAAAGTTTTGATGAGCTCGTTAAAATCTATTTTCAGCATTTCGAACTGTTAAACCGTAAAGCCTTTAACGGACAGTTGATGGGGTTTGGCGCCAATACCAGATTCTGCCCTTCGCCGATACTCAATGTACTAATGGATGATTGCCTGGCCCGCGGATTAGACTTTTACAGTGGAGGTACCAAATACAACATTTATGGCCCTTGCTACATTTCGTTAAGCTCAACGATTAATTCTTTATATGCCATTAAAACAATGGTATTCGATGATAAAAATGCCGTAACCACCCTGCCCGAACTGTTAGAATGTTTATGCTGCGATTGGGGTTATAAAATGACGGAGCCTTTCATCAGTACTCTGGCAGGAGATTCTCGCATTACCAGCCGTTCTGACCGTTTTAAACGTTTAAGGGATATTGCATTAAGTTTACCACGCTATGGCCGAGGATATCAGGAAATTGATACTTTCGGAAACAAAATTGTAGAAGGCATTGCGAGGATTTCGGTTGAAACCTTTACCAGGCCACTGCCGCAGATGTACAGTGCTTTGCAAAACCTGGCGGCACGTTATGGTACCGAAGAACACCCTTTCGGAATTCAGATCCAACCGGGTGTGGGTACTTTCGAAAACCATGTAGAAATGGGTGCCTGGAATGGTGCCAGTGCCGATGGACGTAGATTGGGCACTGCAGTAGCCTCCGATTTAAGTTCGGCCCCAAGCCCGATGGATTTACCGATCGACCACCAATATGCAGGTTTTGAAAATTCGCTTGCGGGATTTGAAGGAAAAGGTACCGACCTGATGACGGATGGTGCGCCAACTGATTATAACATCGACGAAAATTACCCTGCAGATAAAATTGTAAAGGTGATGCAGCAATTTGCCGAAGGTCATTCTTCGAATATCCTAACCATAACCGTGGCCAGTCCTGATACTTATGGCCAGGCCGTAGGCTCACCCGAACAGTTCGATCTGTTGCGTGTACGCACAGGTGGCTGGTCTAATTTCTTTACTTCGGTGTTCCCGCTTACGCAGGATCAGCACAGAAGAAGACCGGTTTCTAAACCGGAAATGGTAGCAGTTGATAAAATGGAGGGAGATATTAGTAAATGCCCGTTCCATCATAAAATGGTGGAGGGGTAGGAAATAAGGGCAAAAGCCTGAAATATTTTTTCAGGCTTTTGTCCTATAAATACAATTATAGTCCCTCGCTTTCACACGCGTGCCGCGTGTACATTTTTCGCCATAATCAATAAGCCTTGCATAAGTAATCAGCTTTGTTAAACTCATTGATCCTTCATATCAAAAAAATCCAAAACCCTCGGAGCTATTTTCAAATCCGGGCGGAACAACATAATGCCACTAATAAAATGTTTTTTTAATTCCTCTCCATTCTTAATCGAAAAAGATGTTTCAAAAGTAATGGCTTTACATACAATTTCGTTCGCAACATCATCCCGATGGTAAACAAGCAATTCTATACTTACATCATCGCCATCCGATAGATCAATATCGTACTTTTTGCCAGGGTTGGGCCGTAATGCATCAAAAGTAATTGATTTAACCGTTTTAAAATCTTCAACATGATGAAAACCCTGCTGATCAACAAGCACCGCTGTAATTTTATTTTCTTTCGCCTGAGCAAGTTGCTTAAAGAAAGTTCGGAACAGAAAAAACAGTAGACATGTTGCAAATATGGCTGGTAATATCTTTAAGCTAGTATCTGTTTTGTTAGAGAAAAGAATGGTTACAGTTAATGCGATTATACCTAAAGCGGTTATTGCATAAAGCAGGTAGCCAACTGCTTTTGCCAGAAATGTTGCTTTTTCTGCCCGTTCCGATTGTTTGGCTTGAAATTCATTTTCTGGAAAAACCATTGCATTTTAAGCTAATAGAGTAGCGGTATTTTCTTATATACCGGTAGTGTAATCAAATTTATAATAAGAATATTAGATACCCTTGCAGGCGCAAACATGCTGTGGATACGTGTTTTTTAATTTATAATAGCGTAAAGATTAATGCAGTGACCCTTCGTGCCCCAGGATGACAATTAGCGCGCAGAGCTATAAAGTGTTAAAAACGCTTACAGGTTTAAAACTAAATTTTTGAAATAAGGTTGCATGGGCCAGATCATGACGTCCGACCCATTTTTTACAGTTTTTCTCTACGGTTAGGACGACAAAGTTTGATCAAAATCCCGAAGCTCGTAAGAATGGTAAAGGCACCCACAATGACATTAAATTTTTCGATCATATTTGTTTTGGTTTGTTAATCCCAAATTATCAATTTTTCGTTATAAAAGAAATGCCTGTGAATAAAATAGTTATAAAAATTATTAACATTTTAATAAACATGTGTAAAAGACGTTTATTATCAGCTGCTTTAAAATCACTTTACTAAGTCCATCTGTTTTTAAAATTTTAAATCTGCAGGAATGATATAATAAAGACATTTCGGATAGATGATACAGATTATAAGGCAAATTTTAAAATAGCGTTATCTGGATTAAGCTGCTTATATTCAGTTCTATAATAATAATTGATCATCAACATCTCCTCAAGCTGGCGGATTCTTCTCCAGTCTTTACATGCACCTTTCAGGTTTCCGGGCATTTGTTTGTAAATATCCTTCGATAAAGCTTTCTACATCATGAAGTTAATAATTTGTTAGCATTGGTTAAGAAACGAGTGTTTACAAATACTAAATATAATTTACTTTGGTTCGTGCTTAACAACAATTAAACAGTAGGAATTTTTAAAGGAAATATTTGTATTTCGATTTTATTGATCAAAGAATAGCCGCTGTTTGATTTCCTTTAAGTTTTGCCAAAATAACAAACAAATATTAATTACAGTGAATAGCATTTAAATCTTCGATAAGGATACTAACTCTCAAAGTTTCCATACCAGCAAAAAATCACTATACAACAAACAAATTAAAAATCATTCATTATGAAGTTAAATCTCTACAAAAGAAGAATAGAGAGGAATGTCAGCAGAATTGCAATCCTTTTACTCTCGATAATCTTTTGCAACATCCGGGCCAGCTCGGCGGCGGACGGAAAATTACCCCTTTCTACAACAGTGCTGAAAAATCAGCAGAAAATCATTATTGTTAAAGGAACAGTAAAAGAAAAAGTTAATGGAGCAACCATGCCCGGTGTTAGTGTATCTGTTAAAGGAACTTCAACCACAGTATCTACAGATGCAAACGGACAGTACCAGATCTCAGCACCCGAAAACGGCACCCTGGTATTCAGATTTATAGGTTTTAAAATGATGGAAACACCTGTTGAAGGAAGAAGCCGGATAGATGTTTCCTTAACCGAAGATGCTGCACAGCTTAAGGAGGTAAATGTAGTTTCGACCGGTTACCAGGTTTTAGACCGTAAATTATTTACCGGTTCGGCAACATTGGTTAAGGCATCAGATGCACAGCGCAATGGTGTGCCCGATGTAAGCAGGATGTTGGAAGGACAGGTTGCAGGGGTAAGTGTACAGAATGTTTCGGGTACATTCGGAGCCGCTCCAAAAATACGTGTACGTGGTGCAACATCACTTTCAGGTGATAACAAGCCGCTTTGGGTAGTAGACGGGATTATACTGGAAGATGTGGTTAATATTTCTAACGATGCCCTTTCAACCGGCGATGCCAATACTCTGATCGGTTCATCTGTTGCCGGTTTAAACCCCGATGATATCGAGAGTTTCAGCATTTTAAAAGATGCTGCCGCTACGGCTCAGTACGGTGCACGCGCCATGAATGGTGTGATTGTAATTACCACGAAAAAAGGACGCGCAGGCGAGGGGGCTCCTAAAATTTCGTACACAGGGAATTATACCACCTATTTAAAACCACAATATTCGGATTTCGACATTATGAATTCTGCAGAGCAGGTAGGGGTATTAACTGAACTGGTTAATAAAGGTTTTTTTAACCATGCATCAGCATCCAGAGGTGCCGATGGGGGTATTTTCTCGAAGTATTACAATTCATTATACGATTATGATGAGGCTACCCAAACATTTAAAACCAAGAATGATATTGCCACGCGAAAGGCATTTTTACAAAGATATGCTGAAGCCAATACCGATTGGTTTGATCTCTTGTTTAAAAACTCTTTGTTACAGGAACACTCAATAAGTATTAACGGCGGAACTGAAAAATTTCAGACTTACGCTTCAACATCTTACCTGCACGATAGTGGGCAAACATTAGGTAATGGTGTTGACCGATATACCGGTAATTTTAGGGCCAATGTGAAAATGAGCAATAAACTGAGTGCTGAGGTGCTGATAAACGGTTCAATCCGTGATCAAAAAGCTCCGGGGACATTAAACCGGAATTCAGACCCGGTTTATGGTACCTACTCCAGGGATTTTGACATCAACCCTTATTCTTACTCTTTAAACACAAGCCGTGCATTAACCGCTTTTGATCAGAACGGCAACAGAGAATATTTTACAAAGAATTATGCCCCTTTTAATATTTTAACAGAGCTGGAAAATAACTATTTAAAATTAGGTCAGATCGATTTAAAAATGCAGGGCGGAATTAAGTATCAGATCATTCCATCGTTAAAATATTCAATTGACGGCGCTTACCGTTTTGCCAAAACCGAACGCCAAACCTACATCCTCGAAGGCGCTAACCTGGCCCTGGCCTATCGCGCAGATCAGGATGCAACCACAATCGGATCAAACAAATATCTCTACAGCGATCCCGATCAGCCTTATGCAGATCCTACAGTAGTATTGCCTGACGGTGGTTTTTATAATACCCAAACCGATAACCTTAAAAACTTTTATTTCCGCCAGAACCTGGAGTTCGATAAAACATTTAATACAAATCACAGGCTTAACGTATTCAGCTCAATGGAAGTTCGTTACATCGATCGCCAGGCCGAAAATTTTGACGGGGTAGGTTACCAGTACGAAAACGGAGGTGTGGTTAACCCTAGTTATAAATACTTCAAATTTGCACAGGAATCAGGCTTCCCTTACTACGGAATGGCTACCTACAGAGATCGCTTTTCTGCATTTTCGCTAAGGGCTGCCTACTCTTATAAAGATAAATATAGCTTTAATGCTACCACGCGTTACGATGGTTCCAATTTATTGGGCAGTAGCAGGCGGGCAAGGTGGTTACCTACATGGAATGTTTCGGGTGCATGGAATATAGATCAGGAATCTTTCTGGCCTAAAAACAACATTCTTAGTTCTGCCAGGGTAAGGGCAACCTACGGTTTAGTGGCCAATCTGGGCAATGCCAATAACTCATCTGCACTTTTCTATAATCAGATTACCAGAAGACCTTACGAAAACGAAAAAGAAACAGCAACTTACATTTCCAGTCTGGAAAATTCTGAACTTACCTGGGAGAAACTAAAGGAATTTAATTTAGGTGCCGATTTAACCTTGCTTAATGACAGGCTTAACCTTACTGTTGATTTATACAAAAGAAATATTTATGATTTGATCGGCAGCATCCGTACATCAGGTATTGGCGGGCAGTTTACAAAAAATGCCAACTATGCTGATATGAGCGCTAAAGGTTTAGAGTTTACCGTTGCGGGCAATCCCGTTAACGGAACTGATTTTAAATGGCGTACGCAATTTAATTTTGCTTTTAATAAAAACGAAATCACCAATCTTCAGGTAAGTCCGAATATTTTCAGTTTGATTGATGCAGATGGTGGTGCGCTTATGGGATATGCACAAAGAGGACTTTTCTCCCTTCAATTTGCCGGCTTAGACCACAATAATGGTTATCCGTATTATATCGATCAAAACGGTAAAAGAAACTCAAATGTCGATTTACAAAGTACAAAAACCGCTTACCTTAAATATGAAGGACCTGTTGATCCTACTTTTACAGGTGGTTTTTATAACCAGTTCCGCTATAAAGCCTTTACACTTTCTGCACTGTTTACCTTTGCAACCGGTAATAAGGTGCGTTTGGGAAATGTTTATTCGGCAACCTATCCTGATTTTTATGCCATGTCTAAAGATTTGCTTAACCGCTGGATCAAACCTGGCGACGAACAGTTTACCAATGTACCGGCCCTTTTAGATTCGTACCAGACAGGTACACAGGTTAAAGATGTTAATGGAAATACCATTTCCGCAGTATATCCTTACAATTTATATAATTTCTCTTCAGAACGGGTAGCCAGTGGCGATTTCATCAGGTTTAAACAAGTTTCGCTGGGCTACGAACTTCCTAAGGAATTTTTAAGTAAACTGAAAATCGCCTCAGCACAAATTTCGTTTGTAGGCAACAACCTCGCCCTGTTATATTCAGATAAGAGACTTAACGGACAAGATCCGGAGTTTTTTGCCTCAGGTGGCGTAGCCTTGCCTATCCCAAAACAATACACTTTATCACTCAAAGTTGGTTTTTAAACAGCATAACAATGAAATTGAATCATACAAAAACTTTATTTCTTGCACTAACAGCATTGTTAACCACACAATCGTGCAATAAATATTTAGATACAGAACCCGATAACAGAACTGAGATCAATACAATTGACAAATTGTCTCAATTGGTTACTACTGCCTATCCTGACCGCGATTACCTGTATTTTACAGAGGCAGCTTCAGATAATTCAGAGGATAAAGGAAACGGTATTGGCGATTTAACCAATGTGATTTCTACCCCTTATGCCTGGCAGGATTTTATAGGGAACGATACCGGTTCTCCAACCGCTTATTGGAATGCCTGTTACGAAGCTATTGCTGCTGCCAACCAGGCACTTGAATCAATAGAAAAAAATAATTTCGGAAATGCGGCCTTACCATACAAAGGCGAAGCTTTGGTTGCCAGGGCTTACGCACACTTTATGCTGGTTAACTTTTTTGCCAAAGTGTACGAAATCAACGGAGCCAACAATTCGCCCGGTGTACCTTATGTAACTCAGCCCGAAACCAAGGTAATCCAGAATTATGACAGGGGAACGGTAGCTTCCACCTATCAGAAAATAGAAGACGATTTAAAAGCAGGGATGGCTTTGTTAAACGGAACGGCTTACGATGTTCCGAAATATCATTTTACACCTGCAGCTGCCAGTGCTTTTGCTGCCCGTTTCTATTTATTTAAAGGAGAATGGCAGAAAGTTGTCGATTTTGCTACTGCTACAGTGCCGGCAGGCGATTTTCTAAGCAACATCAGGCCCATCAATACCACTTTGAGAACTTATGGCACAACTGAGTTTAATTTGGCTTTTACGCGTTCCGATCAAAAATACAACCTGCTGCTGGCCACCACTTATTCTCTTTTTCAAAGACAAAATAGCCCAAGGCAGGGCTATGGACAAAATCTTGTTAAAATGTTTGGGGTAAACTACAATTTTACAGGCAAAGCAACCGGGCATAAAATTCTGTTTAATGGGGTGCCCAATTATACCACCTATAAATATAAAGAGCTGTTTTTCAGAACAACCCCTAACGCACCAAGCGGTGTACCATACATTATGATGCCGCTTTTTACTGCTGATGAAGCGTTAATGAACAGGGCAGAAGCTTATGCAGAATTAGGACAATTGGATAATGCGGTAAAGGATATCAATACTTTTTACAGCACCAGAATTTTATCTTACAGCCCCGCAACTGATGCGGCCACAGCGGCAAGATTATCAACTTTTTATAATCTTCCTGATCAAAAACAGGCCGTGATCAAAACCATTTTAGAAACCAAGAAATTCGAATTTTTACAGGAGGGAATCAGGTGGCTGGATATCATCAGAAAGGGGCTAACTGTAGTGCATAACAAGTACGATAGCAATAACGATCAAACATTTGTGGAATTAAAAGCCGGCGATAACCGCAGGGTTTTCCAGATCCCAGAAGAGGCTAAGCTTTCAGGCGTGCCATTAAATCCAAGATAATTAAATTAATAAAGTCATGAAAAATAATTTAATCAAAACTTTCTTAGCACTGTTCCTTGTCATCATGATGTTCTCATGTAAAAAGGAAGCGCCTTTAAATGCTGAAAACAGTACAATAAACCTGGATAATCCAGTTGCGAATACCGAGTTAGACCAATGGTTGAAGACCACCTTTTTAGATGAGTATAACATTGATGTGGTTTACCGTTACAACAGGTTTTTGCATGGTAACGATAAAGATATTGCTGCGGTAAACGTAGATAAGGTAAGGCCGCAAATGGAAAACATTTTACAGGGTTTTATTTTACCATATCGTAAAATTGCAGGAGCAACTTTTATTAAAAGGCTGGTGCCCAAACAATTTGTGCTTTACGGATCACCTTCGTATAATACTGATGGATCAGCAATTGCAGCTACTGCATCTGCAGGCCGGAACATTACCATGTATAATGTGAACAATTTTGATGTAAACAGTGCAGCTGTCAATTTTGATAAACTAAGGACTATCCACCACGAATTTACACATACTTTAAACCAGATTGTGCCGATGCCGGCAGATTTTCAGACCATTACAAAATCTACTTACCTGGCCACCTGGACAACCACACTCGATGCAACCGCAAGGGCAAACGGTTATGTAACCAGTTATGCATCATCATCGCCGTTCGAAGATTTCGCAGAAACAACAGCGTATTTACTGGTAAATGGTCAGGCCTGGTTCGATTTAAGGGCCGCAGGTGCAGGCGCAGTTGGTAAAGCTGCTTTAAAAGCAAAAGAAGCCAGTGTGGTGCAATACTTTACAGTTAATTTAGGTATTGATTTTCGTGCTCTACAGCGCGAAATTCAGGGAATTGTGAGAGATGGATACAAATATGTTCCCACCAGTTTTGGTTATTTTGTTGGGCAGGATTTAGGCGCTACCGCAGATAAAACGGTATTACGGACCCTCACCATCAATTTAGAAGATGCATTATATACTAAGTATGGTATTTCTACCGAGTTTGCAACTGCCTACAACAATTTTAAAGCACAGGTGGCTGCCAGCCCGGCGTTTTATGCTTATCACGTAGATAACATCCAGCTGAGGTTCGAAAGTGCAACCTCTATGGTGGTGAGATTAGCCTTTACCGGAACCCAAAATATTGGTCCTACACAATATATGGCTGATTTTTCTTTCTCATTTACTTCCAACTCTAATACCGGAGAACTGGTGTTTACTAAAATTGCACAGGGTACAGGTACAACCTTTGGTAACGCAACCCAGTTCCTTACTGCATTTACCAACACCTTACAACCTTACCTCACGGGCAAAACTTTTATTGCAGACTGGATCCCTAAAAATGTATCACTTACCGATTTCAATACTTTCGGCGGTTTTTATGTAAAGGGAAACCCCGCAAATTATTTTTACGGCCAGTTTGCTTATTAACATAAAGGAAGTCATTCAGCATTTTATCAACAACGATAAAAATTAAATAAATGAAAAAACTATTATTTCTATATATATGCCTGTTGAGTTTAGCAGGCTGTAAAAAATCAGATTTTGAATCTAATTTCGGGCAATCGCCCGAAACAAGGTATCAGGAAGAACTTGTTAAAGTAAATACGGCTTTAACCGGGGCGGACAACGGCTGGGTGGTTAATTTAGCTACCCAGGCTGGAGGTGGTTATGCGTTTTATATGACTTTTGACGGCACCAAGCAAGAAGTTAAAATGTACGGAGATTTGAATGATAACACTGCTACCAGGATCGGTACCTCAACCTACAGGGTGAAGGCCGATGTGGGCGCTACATTAATTTTTGATACCTACAATTATATTAACTGGCTTCAGGATCCTAATCCGGCTGCATTTGGCGGCGATAGGGCTACCGGCTTTAAAAGTGATGTGGAGTTTACCTTCGATCATATGACCGCTGATAGTTTGGTAATGATTGGAAAAAAATATAAGCAAAAACTATCAATGGTGAAGGCAACAGCGGCACAAAAAGCAATTTATGAAACTGGTGGTTATAAGGCAGCTATAGATAACTTTAAGAGCTTTTTTGTAGCTAAAAATCCATACATAGAAATTGCCGTAGGAGGTAAAAATATTAAGGTGGCAATATCTTTAAATACTTCAAATACTGTATTGTCGGGTAAAAGAGTTACCTTTTTAAATGTGAGCGACGATGGTGTTTCCACATCTGTTATCGGAAAATATTCCACAACCCTTGATGGAATTAATATTTTAAATGATGGTTTGGTTTATCAGGGGATAAGGTTTGTTAAGTTTGCTTTAAAAGATGCCACAACCATTGTCCTTTATGATAATACAGGAAAGGAGTATGCCATTAAATATAGTACAATACCCATTTTCCCCTTGTCTCAGCTATTCGGAAAAGTTTATACCAGTCTCTCATTGGTAAATGCTACAACCTATCCGGGTTGGGGTGCCGATTATGTAACCAGAAGGGCTACAGCAGCCAGAGAAATGCTGGTGACCAATAAGTTTGGACTTACCCTTGCTGAGATGTATTACACTTTTAATTTTGTGACTAAAACAATGGTATTAAAAGTAAATCAACCTCAAAATGGTACACTTTACGTGGCCAATATCACTTATGGTTTTACAAAAAGCGATGCAGGTGTATTTAAATTTACGTATCAAACAGCTGATGGTAACGGGGCAGATATTTATCCAAATCTGGCTGCATTACTGGCACAGCGCTTAAATGTTGACGATTTTACAATCGATTACTTTGTGCATCCAATAACAGGCGAAGTTTTGGGACAGTTTAAAAGTGTTCAGAACCCTACTTTTACTTTCTCAGGATCACTTCAATAGAATTTGCTGAAACCACTTTGTACAATTTCTGTAAATGGATCTTCTTTTTAGGAAGATCCATTTTTTATACCTGGTTTTTTAAGTAAACTTAACGCTTTTAAAAAGTTATTTTTTATAAACTTTGTACAGATATACTAAACTTAGCTTTATCTTCGTTTCAAGTATTTCTATATATAAGAATGACCGCTAACCAAATCCCAAATCAAAATTTAATATACCATTTGGCACAAATACATCCCCAGTATGGTTTAAAAGCGGTTAACATTCAACCTATTCAAAGATCTATATTCTATTATTTACCTGTAAAAACCCCTATGAAAACAAAAACTACCCTATCAAACGGCCTTATCGTTCTTGGTTTATTATTATTAGCCATCGGATGTAAAAAGGATCCTAAGCCGGTTGAAACCGGACCAACCACACCAACTTATTCTTTTACAGGTACCACTGCCGACGAACTCATGTTTGAAGATGGTGAGGCAATGGCGACCATGATTAGCGAAAACAGGCGGTTTAATGTAAGCAATGTATTGCGGATAACAGCCGTAAACAATACCACCATCGAGGTGGCTAATTTCGCTCCCGTAGATATTACCGATGCCACCATCCTGACCACTATTGCCGGTCAGCCCCAAAAAATCCAGCTGTTTCATATTGCAACCATTAAAGGGCATCGCGTTAAGCAGATACCTTATCCGTTTATTACCGGACAGACCGAATACCTGGATGTTAATCAGAAAACTGTAGACCTATCGGCTTATAAAACCAAAGGGATTGCTCCCGCTGATATCAGTTTCGAATTTACAGGCACCACGCCGCTTATAGAGAAGCTTAAAAAGCTGAGCATTATAAAGTGGCAGCCTAAAATGGAGGATTTTGATCCTCAGAATTTAGACAATAACTGGCTGGATGAACCAACAGCAAAACAATTCAGGATGTTTACCGGCTTCATGATCAACTTTGCCTACATGTACACCGATGCCACCATGAAAAGCCGTATTGTTAACGAATATGTGATCGGTAACGATGGCACAACCCCACTAACCACTGCCGAAAAGGAAGCAGACTGGATTAAGGCGCAAACACGCACCAAAATCAATTGCGGTTTAACCGATACCCGTAAAGTTAACGGCCTTGGTGGCGGAAGCACTTTTGGTATGCCAGACTGGGTTACTTTAAATTTTATGACCAATAGTTATACCACGCCTTTTCACGAAATGGGGCACGTGCTGGGTTACAATCATAGTTCATCAATGACTTACCCTCAAAACAACAGAGGCAACGTACCCGTATTTATGGCCAGGCAGAATGAAATGAATGCGGCCGGTGATTTCCCGGTGAGGTTAAATAATTACTATAAACCTGATGACATCCCTACCCCTAAAGCAAGTGCTGCGGCATCATTAAAAGCAAATAAATTAACTGAAGAGGGGATTCAGTAACCGGATAAACAGGCTGTAAACTTTTTGGAGATGAATTTCTCCAAAAAGACAGCATTTAAAGGTGTTGTTTAATGCTTCATAGCGTTCTGAGGGCTGGTTGTCGCAATTACCCCCTTAAGATGTCTGGAACATGCCTGACTTTATACCGTATTTAGGTGTTATTTTTGATTAAAATATTTACCTTAAATCATTTAGCTATGTTTCCTATTAAACCACACCTCTGGTTCGCCCAGGATAAAGCCAGAGAAGCCGCCGAATTTTATGCATCACTACTGCCCGGTTCGAGCCTCAATTATGTGAGTCATTTCGACATGCCGGGTGGCGGCCAGTGCGAAACTGTCGAATTTACTGTTGCAGGACAGCCTTTTCTGGGCATTAGCGCAGGGCCGGGTTTAACTGTTAGTCCTGCCATATCTTTCATGATCAATTTTGATCCTTCCCGCGATCCAGATGCTGCCAGACATATCGATGAAGTTTGGAACAAGTTACTCTCTGGCGGAAAGGTGATGATGCCGTTAGACCGCTATCCTTTTAGCGAACGCTATGGCTGGCTAAGTGATAAATATGGCATTTCATGGCAGTTAATCCTCACCAATCCTGCCGGAGAAGAAAGGCCGGTAATTGTTCCCTCCTTGTTATATACGGGCGATGTTGCCGGTAAAGCCAGTGAAGCAATAGATTTTTACTGTTCGGTTTTTAAAGATGGCAAACGTGGCACCACCGCACCCCGTACCGAAGATATTGGCCCCGACAAGGCCGGAACATTAATGTATGCTGATTTTTACATCAACGGTAGCTGGCTCGCTGCAATGGATAGTGCCCATCCGCATGGCTTCGGTTTTAACGATGCCGTGTCGCTGCTGGTTGTTTGCGATACACAGGAAGAGGTTGATTATTATTGGTCGGCATTAACTGCCGGAGGCGAATCCGGACAATGCGGCTGGTTGAAGGATAAATACGGTGTATCCTGGCAGGTAGCTTCAACCTTAATGTTTGAAGCACTTAAAAATGGAAGCCCTGAGCAGGTTGCAAGGGTTACGCAAACATTTATGACCATGAAAAAAGTTGATGTTGCCGCTTTGCAACAGGCCTATAATGGTTAGGTGAACACTTATATTAAATAAAAATGATCATGCGGATACTTAACCCACATGATCATTTCTTCATTTCTCAAAATAACAGGCTTTCTACGGCCGGTTATTTAAATCCTTTTGTTATTCAGCTGCTGCTTCGGCATTTATTGCGCTTACGGCGATTTCAGTAAGTGCTACATCTGTTGCTTTTTCGTTCTCCAGCGTTTGCCCTAAAAGCTCAGCCACATCACTGCGGTCTAAGTTTTCGGCAAAAACTTTTAGTGTACCATAAGTAGCAATTTCATAATGTTCTACTTTCTGTGCTGCAAGGATAAGTCCTGCATCGCGGATCATTGTACCTGCATCCGTGTCTTCAATAATACTTGTTGCCTCTTCAAGTAGTCCAGCCATAGCATCACATTTTTTTGCTGCAGGTTTTTCGCCAAGTAAACCAAATACCTGTTCTAAAGTATCAATGTGGGTTTGGGTTTCCTGTGTGTGTTTCTCAAAAGCTGCAGCAAGTTCAGTACTGGTTGCAGCTTTTTTCATTTTCGGAAGTGCTTTTACCAGATGCTTTTCTGCCCAATAAATATCTTTTAACTCATCCACAAAAAACTCGTGGAATTCAGAAGGTTCTATTTTACCAGCGGTATTGCCACTAGCTTTTTTAGTTGTTGTTTTGCTGGCAGCCTTGGCTGTAGCTGTTTTTGTTGTAGTTGCCATATCCTTAATTATTAATTTTCGTTTGACTTAAGAACTGCGCTCAGCACAAATGGTTTAGGGAAATAAACAAACAGGTAATTTTACGGTGATTTATACGTATTTATCCCATCACGAGTTTGTTACCTTTTTTTGATTTATCTGGTAAAACGCAAAACAATTTTTCAGGTACAGTTATTTTTAATGAAACACCGTTATGGAAAGAACAGGATTTAAGTCGTTCGTGAACAGGTATTTAATTTGCGGAATGTTGGATTGGAGAAACGCTGAAAACAAGAAGTTTAATCCCGGTGAAGGCCGATAAAACCGGACGCATCAAGGCGTTCGGTTTTTTTTGTTGAGTTAAAGATTCACTCCTTTGCTAAAATGAACAGCATTATTTAAAACTTTATGGAATGAGGAGTGTTATTTCAAAGCCTGACAATTTCGACAATCCAAGAAAGCCTTGTCCTGATCAAGGTTTAACCATAATGAAAAATATCATTTTAGCAGAAGATCATAAGGTCATCAGGAACGGACTTAAAATGCTCCTCGAATCTACAAACGAATATAAAATCGTTTATGATGCCAATAATGGTCAGGAAGTGATCGATGCAATCGGTAGGGGAATACAGGCAGACCTGATCGTTTCAGACATTGGTATGCCTGTGATGGATGGAATTACGATGGTTAGCGCATTAAAAGAACAAGGCATTCAGATTCCGGTACTGATTATTTCCATGCTGGAAGATGATTCCCATCTTTACCAAGCCATAAGGGCAGGGGCTAAAGGGTTTCTTACTAAATCTGTAGATTCAGACGAATTGTTTTTTGCTATTTCAAGAATTGTTAACGGAGAGCGCTATATCTGCTCTGGACTTTCTGTAAAGATAGTTGACCGGGTTATTGATTCAACCATTTTACCTGGCGGCGTTATGCAGGGAGCCGAACTTTCTTCCAGAGAGATCGAAATTCTTCAGCTCATTGGCCAGGGACTTACCAATATAGAAATGGCCGATAAGTTATTTATTTCACGCCGGACTGTTGAGGGCCACCGCCAAAACCTGATCGATAAAACCGGTGCCAAAAACACAGCTGCATTAATGCGTTTCGCCTACACCAAAGGAATTCTAAACTGATAAAACGCCTGTCTCATGGTGAAAATAAATGGTATTTATCTTTTAAAGCGAAACTCAAAAAATAGCATTTCAGGTATTTTGCGCAGATAAAAACGTATTTTCCACAAGTAAAGCTTCTGAAGCACCCTATGGTGTTTTTATCATAATGTATAAAAAAGAGGAAAGTAATTTAATCATTGCTTTCCTCTTTTAATTTCTTAGCGGTATTGTTTAAGGTATTTTTTTAACAGGATCCTGGCCTCATGGATGTATGTTTTAACCGTTCCCAGCGGCAGTTGCAGTTCATCAGCAATTTCATGGTATTTGTATCCTTCAAAGTAGCGGATAAAAGGAACTGAATATTTTTCGGGCAACATGGCCAGCGCCAGATTAATATCCTGCATAGCAAAACTACCTACTGAGCCATTGGTGGTTGCACTATGATAAAGATTGGCAGAAGTAATATCGTCTTCCTGTACAGTACGATCGCGGGTTTTAAGGTTTTTTTTGTAATTGTTGATAAAGGTATTCTTCATGATCACAAAGAGCCATCCTTTAATGTTCGTACCATCTTCAAATTTAGATACAAAGCGGGTAGCCTTGAGCAAGGTTTCCTGCAGCAGGTCGTTCGCATCTTCGGGATCTCTTGTGAAATTAAGCGCGTGCGATCTAAGTGACGACGCGTGAAAACTGATGGTCTCACTGAATTCTTTCTGTGTCATAACTTTTTGTTTTAGCGTATAACCATCCGAAACAAATCCTATACCATTTGCACGTACCATTATATGCCTAATGGTACCATACAGGTATTTTTCGCGCACCCCGTATTTATACCTGCCTAAGAAAAATTCGGTAGTCATCATAATGGGATATCACCCTGTGGTTACGTTTAGTATCTGGTTAATATATGGTGCCAATCCGTTAATTGCCGACCACTATTGTGCCTGGCATTTGTTAAATTTGTTTGCCTGTTTTCAAAATCAATAATTGCCTGCATGCCCGTGTAGCATTTATCCCGTTAGTTGCTGTTTATGAGCCATTTCTTTAAACCCTTTTTAACATTTATTCTGGCATTTACGCTATACTTTAATGCGCATGCTCAAAAGCAAAACCTTGCTGCCAAACCGAATATCCTGCTGATTTTTGCTGATGATCTTGGCTACATGGATTGTGGCTTTACCGGAAGCAGGATGATGGAAACCCCTAACATTGATGCGCTTTCGAAAAAAGGTATGGTATTTACCAATGCTTATGCAGGGGCAGGCAACTGTGCACCCAGCCGGGCAGCGTTAATTAGCGGGCAGTATTCGCCACGTACCGGTGTGTACGCAGTAGGGAGTACAACGCGTGGCCCTGTTGATCTGATGCGGCTCGCTCCCGTGCGCAACAATGTTTCGCTCAGTCCATCTTTTAATACCATTGCCGAAGGATTGAAAGGTGAGGGATACGCTACTGCTATTTTTGGTAAGTGGCATTTGGCAGCTTCGAAGGAAACTCAGCCCCAGGCACAGGGATTTGATTTATATACAGAAGGGCCGAAAGAACAATCGGCTAAAGGGAGTAATGAAGCTGCTGATCCAAAAGGCGTGTCTTATTTAACCGATGCGGCCATTAAATTTATGCAAAACACAAAAGATAAGCCGTTTTTCGCTTATCTGGCGCACAATGCAATCCATTCGAAACTCGAAGCAAAAACAGAAACAATAGCAAAGTTTAAGAAAAAGGGATTAAGTGATAAAATGGCCGTTTATGCAGCCTGTACCTACGATTTTGATGCCAGTGTTGGCGTGGTAATGGAGTTTTTAAAAAAATCCGGACTCGAAAAAAATACCCTCGTAATTTTTACCAGTGATAATGGTGCCACACAACAATCTTCGCAGGAACCGCTCAGGGGAAATAAGGGATCGTATTATGAGGGAGGCATCAGGGAGCCGTTTATTGCTTACTGGCCGGGTCATATTAAAGCAGGCTCAGTAAATGCTGCGCCGATTATTAACCTCGATTTATACCCAACCTTTATGTCGTTAGCTGGCAATAATAAATTCAGGGGCGACGGTGAAGACCTGATGCCGCTTTTATCAGGACAAAAAACCGAAACCATCAGGAAATCGATATACTGGTATTTTCCGGGTTACCTCGATAATCCTGTAATCAGGGGAAGGGATAGGGTATTCCGCACCAGGCCGGTTGCCGTAATCAGAAAAGGAGATTTTAAACTTCTGCTTTACCTCGAAGAATGGATGTTAGATGGCGGTAAAACCAGAATTAACGAAAACAACGCTGTAGAACTATACAACATTAAAACCGACGAAGGGGAACATCTGAACCTGGCCAATACCAGCGAAGCAAAAAGAGATGAACTTCTGGCTGATCTTTTAAGCTGGATGGAAAAGACCAAAGCCCCGCTGCCCACTAAAATTACAGCGACCAATAAACCTGTTCAAGGTACGGTAAGCGGCGAAAATTAAGTATAAAATATAGCGAAAGATTTACCACATTTACCAGATGAAACCTGTTTTTTACCTTCTGATTTTAACCAATATATTCCTTACCGGCAGTAGCCTTGCGCAGGAAAAAAATAAAAAGACACCAAATATCATTTTTATACTCACCGATGATTTGGGTTATGGCGATGTTGGTGTATTCTTCCAAAATAAAAGAGCCGCAGATCAGGATAGGAGCAAGCCATTTACCCTAACACCACACCTCGATGAAATGGCCGCATCAGGGGCTACACTTCAACAGCATTATTGTGCTGCTCCGGTTTGCGCGCCATCAAGGGCATCGCTTTTGTTAGGGCAGAGCCAGGGACATGCCAATGTGAGGGATAACCAGTTTGATAAGGCGCTGGCCGATAATTATACCTTAGGTAATGTAATGCAAAAAGCAGGTTATGCTACGGTAGCCATTGGCAAATGGGGATTACAGGGCACCAAAGAATGGTCTGCCCATCCCTTAAACAGGGGTTTTGATTATTATTATGGTTACATGCGCCACTCCGATGGGCACGAGCACTACCCTAAAGAGGGTTTATACAGGGGAAAGAAAGAGGTTTGGGAAAATAAAACCGAAGTGAGTAAAGGTTTGGATAAATGTTATACAGGCGATTTATGGACGGCAAGAGCCAAAAAATGGATCATAGACCATAGCAAAAGCCAACATCCCGGTCAGCCGTTTTTTATGTTTTTAGCCTACGATACCCCGCATGCTGTTTTAGAGCTTCCTGCTTCCGCCTATCCTGCCGGTGGCGGGCTTAACGGTGGTTTACAATGGCTCGGAACTGCCGGGAAAATGATTAATACGGCCACAGGCACACCCGATAGCTATACACATCCCGATTATATTAATGCCACCTACGATGATGACCATAACCCGGCCACTCCTGAAAAACCATGGCCCGATACTTATAAAAGGTTTGCTACTTCAACAAGAAGGATTGATGATGAAGTTGGAGACATTTTACAGCTGCTTAAAGACCTCAAAATTGATTCGAATACGCTGGTGGTTTTCAGTTCCGATAACGGGCCATCGATAGAATCGTACCTTCCGAAACCTCAAGTGCCATACAGTGCTAACTTTTTTGATAGTTTTGGTCCGTTTGACGGAATAAAAAGAGACGTGCTGGAAGGTGGCATGCGGATGCCGGTTATTGCCAGGTGGACAGGGCACATCCCAGCCCACGCTATAGTAAATTCACCCAATATCTCTTACGACTGGATGCCAACTTTTTTAGATGCGGCCAGCTTACCTGCCCCGGCGGTATCGGATGGGGTTTCTTTGTTACCATCCCTAACTGGAAAAGGCAGCCAAAAGGAAAGTATGATTTATTCTGAATATTTTGAAGGCGGTAAAACACCATCTTATCCGGAGTATGCAAGTGTAAACCGTGGGAGGGTAAGGAACCAGATGCAGATGATCAGAATGGGTAATTTGGTGGGCTTAAGGTATGATATAAAATCGCATGCTGATCAATTTCAGATTTTTGATGTACTTAAAGATCCGCATCAGCAGCATAATCTCGCCGGAAGCGAAAATATGACTGCTCTTCAGGATAAAATGAAAAATAAAGTGCTTCAGGTGCGCCGTGTTGATGAAGAAGCTAAAAGACCTTACGATACTGAAGCAGTGCCCGCCATTGCAAATAATGCTGTAGTAAGTAATGGATTGTTATGGAAAACTTACCGTACTGCGGTAGAATGGGTACCCAACACCAATGGGCTAACGACAATTGCCGGTGGAAAAAGTGCAGGCCTAAGTCCTAAAACCAGCGATGCAGGCAACCTGGTTGCTATGGATGGATTTATCAAAATCCCTGCTGACGGAGATTATACCTTTTACCTGAGTGCAGAAGCTAAAGCATTGCTGAGGATCCATGATGCTGTGCTGATTGATGCTGATTTTGGTTATGCTCCAAAAAGTGTAAAACAAAGTACAATCAGGTTAAAAGCAGGTTTGCATCCCATTAAACTTTATTATCGAAAACCTGCAAAAGGGGAAGCAACTGTTAATCTGGAATGGTCTGCCGCTTCATTTAACAGGCAACCTGTTCCGCAGAGCGCATTCTTTAAATAGTGCAAACGAAAAAAGCCTGAAATCTTTTGATTCCAGGCTTTAATTTTTTCGGGCGGAGAGCGAGGGATTCGAACCCCCGGACCTGTTACAGTCAACAGTTTTCAAGACTGCCGCATTCGACCACTCTGCCAGCTCTCCGCTGCAAAAGTAGGAATTTGGAGCAAATCTGCAAACCTTTTCCAGTCAAATATTTTAATTAATGTTTTAAGCCTTGCTAATCATTTAGTTAGAGGGCATAAAAAAATCAAAAACCATCGATATACAGCTCGTTTAAGCCGTTTATATTATAGTTTGGCATTTGTATTTTACACTAAACGGCCTGTTTCGGATAAATTTTCTGATATTCTACCGATAAAATTCCATTTCCTTCGATGGCAAAACAGATTAAACCAACTAATACCGATACCGAAAACCAAAATTCTGAATAAGGCTTAAAAATGCCACCTGAGCTATTGATAAAAAATACGGCACCAATAAGTATGGGTAAATTAATAAGGCAGAATGTACGCGTGTAGGTGCCCAGGGTAATGGCTATGCCCCCTACAATGTGTAATACGATAATAAAATGTGCCAGTAAACTAATGCTTATTGCCGTACCTAAGAAAGCGCCCCTCATTAAATTGCTAAAGGCTTGCATATTGATGTAAAAATCAATGCCCTTCCAGATTAAAACAAGGCCTAATATGATTCTAAAATAGTCTAACCATTTTGGGTGGTGATGATCGCCCCAGTTTTCGATTTTCTTAAGCATGTTCATAACTTCTATATTTTGGTTAATACAATTTACGCATAATAAAGGAGAATAACAATGGCTGCTTAATGGTTTGATTTTGAGGATGTAAATGGAAGCAACTGGTAGATGAGAAGAAATTTCGTTATTGCGGGGAGGAACGATGTTAAGTGCCTGCCCATACATTCGGGGACAAATATTTTACCAGATTATTTAATCAGATTTAAAAGATTTCTCCATTACGCTACCGATGAAAATCGGTGAGCTTCAGTCGAAATGACGGTACTGTTTTAAGTAAATTCTCCTGTTGTTCATATTAATTTTATAACCATAAATTATCCCTTTTTCTTCTCAGCAAGCCTGCTGTTTAAATAATCAGTGGGCGACATACCAAACTGTTTGGCAAAGTTTCTGCCAAAGTGCGATTGTGAGCTGTAGCCTACCATTTCTGATATTTCATATATTTTCAGCATGCCTTCATTCAAAAACTCAGCAGCTTTTTTCAATCTTGCTAAATTGATCAGCTCATTAGGGCTCAGGTTAGAAATAGATTTGATTTTGCGGTACAAGGTAGGGCGGCTCATGTTCATTTTTTCGGCCAGGTGTTCTACATCAAGGTCGGGGTTGCTGATGTTTTTATTAATGGTATCCTGCAGTTTCTCCAGAAAAATCTCATCTGCTTTAGAATAGGCAATACTTTTAATATGCAACAGGGGAGAACTGGAGAAATATTCTTTTATTTTGTTCCTGTTTTTAATCAGGCTGGAAATCTGTACCTGGAGAAATTCTGGCGAAAAGGGTTTTTCTACATAAGCATCCGCACCCAGTTCCAGGCCTTCTATTTTCGATTGCAGCGAATTTTTTGCTGTCAGCAGGATCACGGGGATATGGCTAAACTCCAGGGTTGATTTTACTTTCGCACAAAATTCAAAGCCATCCATTTCGGGCATCATCACATCGCTGATAATGAGCTGAACAATTTCGTGCTTTAAAATTTCCAAAGCTTCCACACCGTTTCGGGCTTGCAATACCTGGTATTTTTCTTCCAGGTCATCAGATATAAAATCGAGGATGTCTTCATTATCATCGACCAATAACACTACGTTTTTCTCTACTTCCTGGTGATCTTTCATGGTGAGCGTACCTACAATTTCTTCCATTTTCCGTTCAGGTTAAATTCTATAAGTTGATGGATGGGCAGTTCTAATACAAATATATTAAAATCGTGGTCATTAATATCCAGGTACAATTCGCCGCTATGCAGCTGTGCGAGCGATTTGGAAATGGAAAGGCCAATGCCGGTTCCGGTAGCAATCTGAGTTTCTTTGGCCCTGAAAAAGGGTTCAAAAATCTTCTCCTTAATTTCGAAAGGTATTTTATGACCATCGCTTTTTACGCATACCTTAAATCTATCCTGTTCGGCCGATTTCGATAAACTGATTTCGGCTGTCGTTTTTCCGTATTTAATGGCATTATCGGCCAGGTTACTGATGATTTTATAAAAAGCTTCAACATCGATATAAGCCTGAAATGCTTTTTCGGGCAGGTTGATGGTATAATTAATATTGTGCTGTTCGGCTGCGGGCTGAAACTGGAGAAAAACATCCTTTAATATCTCCTTAATATCGGCCTTTACAAAATTGAGCGAGAAATCGCTGGTTTCGGTTTTCCTGAAATCGAGTAACTGATTGGTGAGTTTGAGCAGGCGGTCGGTATTGCGCCCCATAATCCTCAAATTCTTTTCAATGGCAGGTACCTCATCAGCCTGTTTAATCAGTTTTTCCATCGGGCCGATAATCAGCGTTAATGGTGTTCTGATTTCGTGGGCAACGTTGGTGAAGAATTCGATCTTTGCCTGATACACTTCCTTTTGCTTTTCATGTTCGAAAACTTCCATGCGCCTGCTGTTTTTCAGTGCAATTTTTTGATGGTACCGCCGCACTAAAAAGAAAATAAGGACTCCGGCAGCCACTACATAAATAAAATAAGCCAACGGACTAAGGTAAAAAGGAGGGAGGATTTTGATGAGCAATTTTACATTTTTGCTGCTCCAGGTATTGCTGCCTTCTACCATTGCCTTTACTTCGAACACGTAAGTGCCAGGTGCCAGTTTGGTAAAATACACCTTCCGGTTGGTTTTTAAATATTCCCAGTCTTTATAAAGCCCGGTCATTTTGTAGGCGTATTCCGTCATTTCGGGCGAGCGGTAACTTAAAGCGGCAAAATCAATGCTGAATGAAGATTGGTTGTGGTTCAGCTCGATGGTATCGGTATATACGATCGATTTATTGGATATCGAATCGGCACCATTTAAACCTGTTCCGGTACTGTTGATCTGAAATCCGGTTAAAAACACTGGTGTTTGGTAAACCGTTGGTTTGAGGTCGGCAGGATCAAAGCTGATTAATCCCTTTACGCTTCCAAAGTAAATCCTCCCATCCTTGTCCTGATAAGCCGAATTGTAGTTAAACTGATCGGTAAGCAAACCATTCGATTTTGTATAGGTTTTGCTCAGGCCCGTAGCCGGGTCAAAATGAATAAGTCCCCTGGTGCTGCTGATCCAGAACTTATGCAAACTATCTTCTTCAATGCGAAACAGATAATTACTGGGGAAGCCGTTCTTTACACCATAACGTTTAAACCGGCGTGTTTTTTTATCAAATCTGGAAAGTCCGCCGCCATCTGTTGTGATCCAGATGTTGTGTTTGCTGTCTTCAAAAACACTGTTAATGGTGTTGTGGCTCAGGCTTTTTAAGTCATTCGCTTTATTACGGTAGTTTACGGCCCCGGGTTTGGATAAATTAAACTGAAAAACGCCATCATTAAAGGTGCCTGCCCAGATATTGCCATCATGATCTTCAATTACCGAATCGTAAAAAAGAAATGGAAGGCCCGCAATAGGTTCAAAATCGTCGCGTTTGCGGTTATAGCGGTAAATGCCATTAATGGTGCCTACTAATATTTCGCCAGCACGTGTTTTACAAAAGGTAACAATAAAATTGGTGCGTAAAGCATTACCAATGCCGGCCTGATAATGTTTAATTACCTTTTCGGTTTTCAGGCTGATCACATCCAGCCCGTGTTCAAAAGTACCTACCCAGAGTTTATCGCCATCTACCAGCAGGCCGTGAATATTGGAATAAGCAATGCTCCCCGGTTTTCCATCCGGAAGAAAATGTTTAAATGTTCCGGTTTTAAGGTCGAGCTTGTTCAGTCCGGCATCTTCCGTCCCGATCCAGAAATTTCCGGCCTGGTCTTTCGTAATTTCCCTTACATCGCTTCCACTGATGGAGTTGCTGCCTTTTTGCGGAAAATATTTGGTGAACAGCGAGGTATGGCTCGAATAATAATTTAGCCCGCCAAAATAAGTGCCTGTCCAAACGCCTCCTTCACGGTCCTGACAGATGGTATAAACCGCATTATCACTCAAAGAATAATCGTTATTGTACTGTTTTTGGATGTGTGTAATCTTTTCCGTCTCGTCGTTATAGATGTAAATGCCCGATTCGGTGGCAATCCAGAATTCATGAAGCCCGGTTTTTTTAATGTCCCTTACAAAAATCGGGGTTTGATCGTCGTTTAGCCTGATGATATTCTTCGATTGTAAGGTAGTCGGGTTAAATAATTTGACTCCCTGGTTGGTGGTACCAATCAGCAGCTGACCACTTTCGGTTTCTGCAATGCGCGATACCCAGCCATATTCGGGCTTTTGGTTTTTACCATTTACATTAAAGCTCTCAAAATTATTTTGTTTCGCGTTGTATTTTTCAAGCGTTCCCCTGCCGGTACTGATCCAGACACTCCCGTTTTTTAATATTGTAACCAGAGAGGCATCGAAAGGGGCATTGCTGGTAAAAAGCTTTATTTTTCTGGTGCTTTTATGATAGAGGTATATTTTAAAGGAAGATAAGATCCACAGGTTTCCGTTTTGGTCGCTACCCAGATCGATAATGCGCATGCCTTTGGTTTCTTTAATGAGGGAAAAGCGTTCTTTTGAGGGATTATAAGCATAAACACCTTCGTTGGTACCTACCCACAGGGTTTGCTCCTTGTCGTAATGCAACGCATAAATGAGGTCGTTGCCTAAACTCCCTGCCTTATCAGGGTCGTGGCGATAGGTTTTAAAAGAATAACCATCAAACCTGTTCAAGCCGTCTTTCGTGCCAAACCACATAAAGCCATTCCCATCCTGTACACTGCAAAAAGCCGTATTGTTCGAAAGTCCGTTTTCTACCTGGTAATGCCTGAAATAGTAAGGCTGTGCCGAAAGCAGTTTGGCAGAGAACAACAGATAGAAAAGGATGATAATTTTTTTCAAGATGTTTTGGTCAGCAGCTTCAAATATATTAAAGAAATGTCTGGCTTTTGGCCTAAATAAAATTTGAGAGGATAAGTAGAAAGATTGAGACGGAGAGGTTTTGTGCTACGGGGCAAATGCTGTTATTTGTTCTCTGCTAACCAAAGCTTCCCACAAGTGAAAATTTTTAAAGCCTCTTTTTTATTGATATTGCTGTTTTTGTCGCTGGCTGTAACCGCACAACAAATGCGCATTGCACCCTCCCCCTTGTATCGCGATCCGGTTTATGATGGCGCTGCCGATCCGGTACTGGTATATAACCATGCCGAAAAAAGCTGGTGGATGCTTTATACCCAGCGGAGGGCGAATGCACAAACCAACGATGTGGCTTATTGTTATGGGACTAATATCGGTGTAGCCACTTCAACCGATCACGGACAGACTTTTGTGTACAAAGGAGCACTCGACCTTGATTTTGAACCCGGTGTAAATACTTTTTGGGCGCCTGATGTAATTTACGAAAACGGTACTTACCACATGTACCTGGCTTACATTCAGGGCGTGCGCAACCATTGGGGCGGCACTGCTAAAATTGCACATTATACCAGCAAAAACCTCTGGAAATGGAAATATAAAGGCTTTATCTCTTTAAACTCAGAACATGTAATTGATCCTACCTTGCTGAAAATGCCTGATGGGAAATGGCACATGTGGTATAAAGACAGCTCGAAAGGCAGCATTACCATGACAGCTGAAAGCAAAGATTTACAGCATTTTACGGCGCAGACCGAGCCTGCCATTGGTGGTGCGCCGCACGAAGGCGCCAAGGCATTTTTCTTTAATAACTGGTACTGGATGATTACCGACGAATGGCACGGGCAAAGGGTGTACCGATCGAAGGATGGCAAAAGCTGGGAGAAACAGGTAATGGTACTGGATGTACCCGGCCACAGGCCTGAAGATACGCCAACAGGCGCCCATGCCGATGTTCAGATAATTGGTGGTAAAGCTTATATATTTTATTTTACGCATCCCGGTCGTAAAACGCATTTTGAAGGAACGCTGGATCAGGATTTTACTTTTTCTTATGCCAATAAACGTACGTCCATCCATGTTGCGGAGCTCGAATTTAAAAACGGTACGCTGGTTTGCGACCGCGATAAACCTTTCGATTTTTACCTGGGGCCTTAATTTCCAATGATTTGTTGCCGCGCATGGCGGGAAGGTTTTATTGCCACAATGATTTGACGCTGCGCACGGCGGGAGGCTTCATTGCCACAATGATTTGGTGCTGCGCATGGCAGGAAGGTTTCATTGCCACAATGATTTGGTGCTGCGCACGGCGGGAAGGTTTTATTGAAACTTTTGAATGTATCCGTTAAATGGAGCGATTTGCGCATTTTAAAGATCCTTCGCTGCGCTCAGGATGACAAGCAAAACAGGATGAGAAATTATTTTTTAAAGATCCTTCGCTGCGCTCAGGATGACAAAAAAATCCCTGATGTAAATGTCATTTTCAATGAATCCCTTGAAAACCCATCCACACAAATCGAGACAAAATGAAGAAATATTGATACAAATGCGTATCCCGCTCTAATGCTAAAAAGCGAATCTTTGGAAAGAAATAAATCGAACTAAAACCATTTACTTCTAGTAACTAACCAAATCCCTAACCTAATATGAAAAGAAGTTTATTCTCCTATGGCGGCTTTGTACGCATGGATTGGTACCTGCTTCAAAAAGTGTTTTTGAAACGCAAAATCCTTTCCGTTATTCTTACTTCAATTACCTTACTCTTACTTTCATTTCAACTCAGCGCGCAGGAACAAAATACCGTTACCGGAACCGTTACCGACGAAAAGGGCGAAACTGTTGTGGGTGCGAGCATTAAAGTAAAAGGTACCAGCACCGGAGCTACCACTGATGCCGATGGAAAATTTAAAATTCAGGTGGCCGATAAAAATGCAACGCTGATTTTTATTTACGTAGGCTATGTCAATCAGGAAGTTGCACTTGCCGGTCGTACACAGGTTAACGTTAAACTTAAACCTTCCGATAACGACCTGAGCGAAGTTGTGGTGGTGGGTTATAACACCCAGAAAAAGGAAGCCATTACCGGAGCCATCTCTTCCATCAGCAGTAAAGACCTCGAAAAAGTACATGGCGGTTCTACCGTTAGTACCGGCCTTGCAGGGAAACTGCCGGGTGTATCGTTCAGGATGCCTGACGGCAGGCCGGGTTCGAGCGCCAACATCCAGATCCGTAATATGGGTAATCCATTATATGTTATCGACGGGATCCAGCAGGATGCAGGGCAGTTTAATAACATTTCGCCCAACGATATCGAAACCATTACCGTACTTAAAGATGCTTCGGCTGCAATTTATGGCAGCAGGGCCGCTAACGGCGTAATTTTGGTAACCACCAAAAGGGGGAAAAACAGTACACGCAATACGTTCAGTGTTGATGCCTACACCGGTTGGCAAAACTGGGTACGTTTCCCCGAAACTACCGATGCTTACCAGTGGAAACTTGGGCAAGCTACTGCCGAAATGAATCAGAACGGGACTACCAATGTTACACAGGCAGAACTCGATAAATGGAAGGCCGGAACAGAATATGGCTATCAAAGCCAGAACTGGAAGGATATCATCATCGCGCCAAATGCACCACAGAGCTCGGTAAATTTAAGTGCCTCTGGTGGTACCGATAAAGTGAACTACTATTTTTCAGCTACCCGCTTAGATCAGAAAGGTGTTTACGGAACAGCACGTGAGTTCGATTTTAACCGGACCAATATCCAGAGTAATATCGAAGCCAAAATAACCGACCGTTTTAAAGTTGGTATGTTGATTAACGGCCGTATCGAAAGCCGCGATCAGCCGGGTGTACCGGGTGGCGACGATTATTTTGCAGCCCGTTTTGCCCTGTTGCGTAACCGTCCCACTGAACAGGCTTATGCCAATGGAAATCCAAATTATCCGAATGATATCGGCCACAATACCGAACAGTTTGCCGTACAGAGTAAAGCCTTAACCGGTTACTGGAAATCAGACTGGAGGGTTTTGCAAACCAATTTATCTGCAAGTTACGATACGCCTATAAAAGGTTTGGAGATAAAAGGTTTGTACTCTTATTATATTGCTGATAATGTAATTAATGGGCATGAGTACACTTACAATGTATATACCTACCACCCTGAAACTGGTATTTATGAAGAAAAAATAGGAAGCTCTAATCCCTACAGGGAGCGTAGAAACGAACAAATTTATACCAATACCTATCAGTTACAGGCCAACTACAACCGTACTTTTGGTAAACATACCGTTGGTGGCGTTTTGGTAGCGGAGCGTTTAGACCGTTTTAGAACTTACACTTTCCAGCATGCGGTACCACAAACCAATATTCTGCCTGTATTGCAGTTCGCTGATATGGACGGGCAGGATTTTGCCGATATTCAGGAAGAGGAGGCCCGCGTTGGTTATGTAGCCAGGTTAAACTATAACTACGATAACAAATATTACCTGGAACTTTCCGGTCGTAGAGATGCCTCATGGAAATTTGCACCCGACAGACGCGTAGGTTACTTCCCTTCAGCTTCAATAGGATGGAGAATTACCCAGGAAAAATTTATGAAGTCTCTTCTTGGAGAAAGCACCATCTTAAACGATTTGAAATTGCGTGCTTCTTATGGGGTATTGGGTGATGATGATCTTCGCATATTAGGCGGTAGCGTTCCCCTCGATCCGTTTGCTTATATTCCCGGGTACCGTTACAATCAGGGTACAGTAATTCTGGATGGAAAAACCATTACCACCTCAAGAGATAAAGGGCCGATTATTAACAATTTAACCTGGTTAAAAAGTAAGATTACAGATATCGGCTTGGATTTCACCATGTTCAACAATAAACTTAGCGGAACAGCAGATTATTTCTATAGAAAACGTAGCGGTTTACCTGCAGTTAAAAAAGATGTGGTGGTTCCGATAGAACTGGGTTACTCTTTAACAGAAGAGAACCTGGAAAGTGATGCCCAGTATGGTGGAGAATTTGCCCTGAACTACCACGATAAAATAGGTGAGTTTAATTATAACGTTGGCGGAAACATTTCCATTAGCAGGAAAAAACTTCTGGATGAGTATAAACCACGTTACGGCAACTCGTGGGACAATTACAGAAACAGCAGAAACCAGCGTTACACTGATATTTTCTGGGGGTATGAAGTAACCGGACAATTCCAGAGCATTGATGAAATCAACAATTACAAGGTGAACATTGATGGTCAGGGAAACCGTTCTTTATTGCCCGGCGATTTAATTTATAAAGATCAGAATGGTGACGGGATCATTGATGGATTGGATCAAAGACCCATCGGATACACCACAACCGGGCAGCCAAATGTTGGTTTCGGGTTCACCATTGGTGGTTCTTACAAGAACTTCGATTTTACTGCCGATTTTTCAGGCGGTGCGTTGTACTCCTGGAACCAGAACTGGGAGCAGCGCTGGGCATTCCAGAACGGAGGCGCCCTGCTTCAGAATTTTGCTGATGATAGCTGGCACCGTACCGATCCTTACGACTTAAATAGTACCTGGATACCCGGTAAATACCCTGCACTCCGCTTTAATGATAGCGGCCACAGCAACTATAACAAAAATTCTACTTTCTGGCTGCACAATGTAAGGTACCTGCGTGCCCGTACGCTTGAAATTGGTTATACCATACCAAAAAGATGGGCCGAAAAAATCAAGATCCAGAATGCAAGGGTATATGTAAACGGTTATAACCTCTTCTCTTTCGATAACCTGAGCGATTATGGTGTAGATCCTGAAATTGCAGACGATAACGGGTTGCAATATCCACAGAACAAGTTTTTTAATATCGGTATTAAATTAACGCTGTAACATGAAAAAGACTAATCAGATGAAAAAAATTATATATGCATTTGCTGCCATCTCCGTGTTGAGTTTTGCGCAGTCGTGTAAAAAAGATTCAGAATTTTTAGATAAACAACCCACCAGCACCCTGCCAATTGAGGCGGTATGGAAAGATCCGAACCTGGTACTTACCGTTGTTGGCGATCTTTACGACCGTTTTCCCGATTACCAAACCATAGAGGCATGGTGGGCCTTTACCGATTTCGACGAAGGCTTTGCCTCTGCCGGCGGCGATTATTTCCGTCACCAGAATTTAGAGTATGGTTATGATGCCTGGAGATACTGGGACATGGGTGTTTATGGTTATATCCGCGACCTGAATATGTTTATTAAACGCGGACAGGAATCTACCGCTTTAAAAGCAGAAGACCGCGATCGTTTCCTGGCCGAAGCGCGCTTTATCAGGGCAGGAGTTTATTTCGAAATGGTAAAAAGAATGGGCGGAGTGCCGTTGGTCACCACCGTTTTAGATTACGATTATAGTGGCGATCCAAGCTACCTTCAGTTTCCAAGGGCAAAAGAAACCGAAATTTATGATTTCGTAATTTCTGAGCTCGAAGCGGTAAAAACCATATTACCCGATAATGCAGGCATTCAAAGCAGGGCTACAAAAGCTGCGGCACTTGCCATGGAAGCCAGGGCAGCACTATATGCCGGATCGATTGCCAAATACAGCAACTCGCAGTTAACCTTGCCGGGTGGCGAAGTAGGTATTCCATCGGCCCTGGCCAATGGCTATTTCACCAAAGCCTTAGCTGCAGCCAAAGAGATTATTGATGGTGGTAAATATTCATTGTATAAAAAGAACCCAAATTTATCTGAAAATTTTTCTGCATTATTTACCGATAAAGGCAATAATCCTGAGGTGATTTTTGCAAAGGATTTTAAATTAAAAACCAATAAAGTACATGGTTTTACCATCGATAACCAGCCACGTTCTTCTGCCGAAGAAGCACAGGGCGGGCGTTTAAATCCATCCCTTAACCTGGTTCAATCGTTCGAAAAGCTGGATAATACTTATGCTTCCCTTGCTTCAGTTGATGTAAATGGCAATCCGGTTTATTATGCTAACATTACCGATATTTTTGCAGATCGCGATGCACGTTTAGCCGGCACCGTAATCCTACCCGGAACACAGTTTAAAGGTAAAACCGTTGATATCTGGGCGGGTATTCAGCTGGCAAACGGTTCAATTATTACAGGCGATAATTTTGGACAGATAAAGGACAAAGTTTTGCCGGATAACCAGGCTGCCGTACAGGTAGTGGGTAAAGATGGCCCTGTTGACGGACTCGAATTTAGTGCACAATCAGGTTTTTATGTCCGCAAGTATTTAGATCCTGCAACCGGCTCCGGTCAGATTGGTACCCGGAGCGATGTTTGGTGGATCCGCTACCGCTATGCCGAAGTATTATTAAATGCGGCCGAAGCCGCTTTCGAACTGGGTGATCCGGCTACTGCCGCTAATTACATCAAACCGGTAAGAGATCGTGCAGGATTAACTACCGCATTAACTCCTGCGCAAATCACTTTCGATCGCATTGTACACGAACGTAAAGTAGAATTTGCTTTTGAAGGACATGAACTTTGGGATATGAAACGCTGGAGACTGGCCGATAAAGTGTGGAACGGCAATAACATGTCGGCGGCAGATTTTATCAATGCCACCAACATTGGCAGCGCTACACGTACCAGTACACAGGTATTTGGTTTGTGGCCGTACAAATATTATAATCCCGGCAACGCCAACCATTTGAAATATATTTTTAAAGTGATTAAACCAAGCCGCGTAACCGCTGCGCACCGTTTCCGCATCGGTAATTACTACTCTTCAATCGGGCAGGATGTGCTTAACGGAAACCCTAAAATTGTAAGAAACCCTAACCAATAAGCAGATATAGATATGAAAATTAAATTTTATTTCATGATTGGGGCACTTATTGCCGTACTTTTTGCTTCATGTAAAAAAGATAACTACGATGCACCCGAAGCCGACTTTACCGGAAGGATCGTTTATAAAGGAGAACCCATCAGTGTTCAATACGGACAAGTTAATTTCGAACTCTGGCAATCAGGTTTTGGCAATTACTCTGCGCTTAATGTCAATGTAAGCCAGGATGGAACCTATTCTGCTAAATTGTTTAACGGAGATTATAAATTGGTTTTTTCGCCAAACCAGGGACCGTTTTTATGGAAAAAGAATGCTGCTGGCAGGCAGGATACCATTGCTGTAAACATTAATGGAAATAAAACCCTGGATATAGAGGTAATGCCTTACTATATGATTCGCGGGGCAACACTTACCGCTGCAGCAGGTAAAGTAAATGCTTTTTGCAAACTCGAAAAAATCATTACCAATGCCGATGGCAAGGATGTCGAAAATGTATCCCTGTACATCAACAAAACGCAGTTTGTAGATGGTGGCAATAACATTGCCACCCAGCAGATTAGTGGTGCAGCCATCGCCGATCTAAATAACCTGAACATGAGTGTAACGATCCCGGTCATAACGCCCACCCAAAATTATGTTTTCGCAAGGATTGGTGTTAAAATTGCGGGAGTAGACGACCTTATTTTTACGCCTGTTACTAAAATAAACTTTTAGTTAATGACAGTTATCCAAGAAAAAAATCGTCATCTCGACTGTAGCGCAGCGAAATGCCCGCCTGCTTCGGGCAGGGAGAGATCTAATAGATTTCTCGGCTACGTTGCACTCCGCTCGAAATGACGATCTCTTAAGATGATATATTTATACTTAAAGTTTCGTCATTCCCATGCAGGTTGGGAATGACGATTAATCTAAATATTATTGATTATCAGTATCTTACCTTTATTTAATCATGATTAAATGAAATATCTTTTTACCCTTTTTTTATGCTTTTCCTTATGTTTCATTAGCAAAAAAGTTCTTTCTAAACAGCTGAATGATACCCTTTACCTTGCTGATCCAACCATTTTTGTAGATAATGGCACTTATTATTTATATGGAACCAGTAGCGATGAGGGTTTTTTAGTATATATTTCTAAAGACCTTAAAAACTGGAGCAAAAAGCCTGAAAATAATGGTTTTGCCTTAAAAAAGGGCGATGCTTTTGGCACGAAAGGCTTTTGGGCACCTCAGGTATTCAAGAGAGGCCATACTTATTTTATGGCTTATACTGCCGATGAGCAAATTGCCATTGCCCGGAGCGAAAGTCCGCTGGGGCCATTTAAACAGGAAACACTGAAAGCAATATCAGGGGCAGGAAAACAGATCGACCCTTTTGTATTTACTGATAGCGATGGGAAAAATTACCTCTACCATGTTAAACTTGACAGAGGCAACCGCATTTATGTATCCGAACTGAAGGCTGATTTTTCCGATGTAATCCCTAATACTGCAAAAGAATGTTTATCCGGAACTGAATTGTGGGAAAATACGGCTAAAACCGATTGGCCAGTAACTGAAGGTCCAACTGTTTTGAAAAAAGATAAACTTTATTACCTTTTTTATTCTGCAAACGATTTTCGAAATCCTGATTACGCGGTGGGTTATGCCACTTCGGGCTCAGCAACGGGGCCGTGGACGAAACATGCGGGAAACCCGATCATTAGCAGAAAAATTTTAAAATTTAATGGTACCGGTCATGGAGACTTTTTTACCGATAAAGATGGCCATTTGCAGTATGTATTTCACACCCACCACAGTAACCAAAAAGTATCGCCAAGGGCAACTTCAGTTATTAAAGCAACTTTTGTGAAAGATAAAAACGGCATAAATCAGATGCAGATTGATCCCGAAAGTTTCCGGTTTTTAAGGCAAGGTGTAAATTGATTGCTTTTGTAGAAATATTGAAACAAATAGAAGCAGATTTAAGAAAAGAAATTGCTTTTTTTAAAATTTTAAGAAACACATCAAACAGACCAATAGAAAGTAAGGCTTAATAATGAATAACTGGAAGATAAAATTGCTTTTTGCTTTATGCCTGTTGATGACGGGAAGATTAAACGCACAAACATTTACCAACCCGCTATTGCCCTCTGGTGCCGATCCTTACAGCTTTTATAAAGATGGTTATTATTACTATACAAATTCTTTAGGCAACAGGGTCGATTTATGGAAAACCAAAAGTTTGGCTGATCTTAAGAATGCAGAACGGAAAACCATCTGGAAAGCACCCGCCGGAACAATGTACAGTAAAGAAATCTGGGCACCCGAAGTGATGTTTTTAAGGGGGAAATGGTACGCTTATTTTGCTGCCGATGATGGCAACAATGATCACCACCGGATGTATGTACTGGAAAACGCATCGGCCGATCCGATGAAAGGAGAGTGGATATTTAAAGGTAAAATTACCGACCCCACTGATAAATGGGCCATTGATGGCGATGTAATTGATTTTAAAGGCCAGTTATACATGATCTGGTCCGGTTGGGAAGGAGACCGGAACGGTAAGCAGGAAATTTTTATCGCCAAACTTAAAAACCCATGGACGGTAGATGGAAACCGTGTTAAAATTTCTACCCCAAAATTCGATTGGGAAAAAATAGGTGATTTGGGCGGTGGTGCACATGTTGATGTAAATGAAGGACCGCAATTTTTGGTTCATGACGATAAAATTTTCATCATTTACTCGGCTAGTGGCTGCTGGACAGATTTTTACGCACTGGGTATGCTTTCTGCCTCAGCAAAAAGTAATCTGCTCGATCCTAAATCATGGACAAAAGCTGGTCAGCCTGTTTTTCAGCAGTCGTCAAAAGATGGCGTTTATGCCCCTGGTCATAATTCGTTTTTCAAATCGCCCGATGGAAAAGAAGACTGGATTCTTTATCACGCCAACGATAAACCAGGGCAGGGTTGTGGTGGTTTCCGCTCGCCAAGGGCACAACGATTTGACTGGAATGCCGATGGTACGCCAAACTTTGGGATCCCCATAAAGCCTGGCGAAAGTTTAGCCATCCCCTCAAACCGCAATAAAAAATAAATCAGATATAACAGATATGAACCTAAAAAACTATGTTTTCCTTGCTGCAATGAGCCTTAGCATCAGCACAGGGTTTGCACAAAAAACAAAGAAAAACCCCGAACCCGCAAAGGTTTGGTCGGTAGAGAAAGCCAATGCCTGGTATAGCGAGCATAAATGGCTCACCGGCGCAAATTATATTCCATCTAACGCCATTAACCAATTGGAAATGTGGCAGGCTGATACTTTTTCGCCCGATCTGATTGATAAAGAACTCGGCTGGGCCGAAGGCATCGGCTTTAATACCCTGCGTGTTTTCCTGTACAGCAAAGCCTGGAGCCAGGATCCTGCAGGTTTTAAAAAACGAATGGACCAGTTTTTAACCATTACGCAAAAACATGGCATAAAACCCATGTTTGTATTTTTTGATGATTGCTGGAACAAAACTTCTGCCATTGGCAAACAACCAGAACCCAAAACAGGCATCCATAATTCTGGCTGGTTACAGGATCCGGGCGATCCGGCTTTTAAAGAAGAAGCCAATTTCCCTGAACTGGAAAAATATGTAAAAGATGTGCTTACCCATTTTGCACACGATAAAAGAATTTTGCTTTGGGATTTATATAATGAACCCGGAAACAGTGGCAAACTGGAAGCAACTATTCCTTTGTTAAACAAAACCATCAGTTGGGCGCGTGCCGTTAATCCCGATCAGCCGATTTCTATCGGTTTGTGGAGCTGGGGTTTCGAAAAACTGAATGCCATTCAGCTGGCCAATTCAGATATTGTAACTTATCATAACTATGAGGCACCAGATTGGCACCAAAGAACCATCGATCTGTTAAAAGCCAGCGGCAGGCCATTGATTTGTACCGAATACATGGCACGATCTCGCAACAGCCGTTTTTCTAATATTCTGCCTATGCTTAAAAATGAAAACGTTGGCGCCATTAACTGGGGCTTTGCTGCAGGCAAAACCAATACAAAATACGCCTGGGATACCCCATTAGCCGATGGATCGGAGCCGATTGAATGGTTCCACGAAATTTTTCAGCCCGACGGAACACCATACCGCCAGGATGAAGTTAACCTGATTAAAAAACTCAATAATAAATAAAACATTATTGTCAGATTATAAAGATATTGTCATCTCGACCGGAGCATCGCGTAGTGGAGAGATCTGCCCGGATAGATCTCTCCCTGCCCGAAGCAGGCGGGCATTCCACTGCGTTTCAGTCGAGATGACGACAGTATGTCAATGGTAGCCTGTCGAATGAATGCTGATCTAATAATATTGCCAAACCTAACCTAAACACACAAATTTTAAACCAATGAATAAAAAAGTATCTGTTTTCTTATCACTGCTGGGGCTCTCACTTTCCCTGTCCGCACAGCAGCAAGACAAATCTTGGAGCATGGTAAAGGGAAAAATTACCTCACCATGGGCACTGGATGTAAACCCTAAAAACGTATTGCCGGAGTATCCCCGCCCACAACTTGAACGGACAGGCAACTGGAAAAACCTGAACGGCCTTTGGGATTATGCCATTTCCGGTAAATCACAACGTCCGGCCATTAACCAGGGTAAAATTTTAGTTCCTTTTGCTGTAGAGTCTGCACTTTCGGGTGTTGGTAAAACAGTTGGCAAAGATAGCCTGCTTTGGTACAAAACTGTATTTACGGTGCCATCGAATATGAAGGGTAAAGAAATTCTGCTTCATTTTGGTGCGGTAGACTGGAGGACAACAGTAAGCCTTAATGGTAAGGAAGTGGGTAAACACGAAGGCGGTTTCGATCCTTTTAGTTTTAATATCACCCCATTTTTAAATAAAAGTGGCAATCAGACGTTAACTGTAGAAGTTTGGGATCCGACAGATGACGGCCCTCAGCCAAGGGGAAAACAGGTAAAAAAGCCAGAGGGAATCTGGTACACTCCGGTAACCGGAATCTGGCAAACGGTGTGGATTGAAGCCGTAAATAAAACACACATCGATCACATTAAGATAACGCCTGATATCGATCAGCAATCGTTAGCGGTTACCCCATTTTTAACCGGCGCTGCTTCAGGCAATCAGGTAAAAGTTTCGGCTTGGGATGGTACAACAAAAGTAGCAGAACAAACAGGCGATGGCAGCAATGCGATTACCCTAAAAATTGCCAATCCAAAACTTTGGAGCCCAAAAAGTCCGTTTTTATATGATTTAAAAGTAGAATTGCTTGCCAAAAATAAGAAAGTAGACGAGGTGAAAAGTTATTTCGCCATGCGCAAAAGTTCGGTCGGAAAAGATGAGAATGGCATTCAGCGCATGTTGTTGAACAACGAATTTGTTTTTCAGTATGGTCCGCTTGATCAGGGATGGTGGCCGGATGGTTTATACACCGCGCCAACCGATGCTGCTTTGAAATTCGATGTAGATAAAACCAAAGAAATGGGTTTTAATATGATCAGAAAACACATTAAAGTAGAACCAGCCCGTTGGTATTACTATTGCGATAAAGCCGGAATGCTGGTTTGGCAGGATATGCCAAGCGGCGATTTGGGTAACGGCTGGGAAAACCGTCCGGGTATTTTAGACCATGGCTCAGATCAAAACAGAACTGCAGAATCAGAAGGTTATTACAAAAAAGAATGGAATGCCATTATCGATGCACTTTACAATGTACCATCTATCGTAGTTTGGACACCTTTTAACGAAGCCTGGGGACAATTTAAAACCGTAGAAATTGCCAAATGGACCAAAGAGAAAGATCCTTCGAGATTGGTAAATACCGCAAGTGGAGGTAACTTCCATCCGGTTGGCGATATCATCGACCTTCATAATTATCCACATCCGGCAATGCCAAGCCCTGATTATTTTGGCAAAGATTATGCCCTGGTACTGGGTGAGTTTGGTGGTCTTGGCCTCCCGATTGATGGCCATGTGTGGCAACAGAAAAATAACTGGGGTTACCAGAGCTTTAAAAACAAAACCGATTTATTTAACAAATATGCCGAGTTTACTAAACGCCTGGAACAATTGATTCCGCTTGGGCTTTCGGCAGGTGTGTACACCCAAACCACTGATGTAGAAGTAGAAACGAACGGTTTGATGACTTACGACAGAAAAGACATCAAATTTTCAGAAACACAAATGAAAGGGCTGCACGATAAATTATACCAGATAAACGTACCGGTGCAGAAATAAACCGAATTTTATCACTGCAAAATTTTAATAAAGCTGGATCATTTAATAATGGTCCGGCCTTATTTTTTGTTCAGGTTTAATTAAATAACTTTATGAAAGATTTATCAGACAACCCATGCAGCAACAAAATTTTTCAAAATTCCCGGTTTTAAATACAGAGCGGTTAGTACTTCGCAGGCTGGCTTTAACTGATGCCAACGAAATTTACCAATCGCGCTCAGATGCTACAGTTGCTGAACTAATAGGAAAAGCCCCTTTTACAACTATTGATCAGGCTGTTTCCTATATCAATATGATTGATGGCGTAATCAATAAAAATGAATCCATATTCTGGGCAATTTCTTATCAAAACACTCCAGCAATGATTGGAACCATCTGCCTGTGGAATTTCGATATACCAAATGCAACTGTAGAACTCGGGTATGAATTGCTTGAGGCGTTTCGAGGCAAAGGAATTATGGCAGAGGCCATGGTTTCGGTTCTTGAATATGCATTTATCGAAATGGGAGTTGAAAAAATAATTGCATGCCCGTCCGGCGATAACCTGCCCTCAGTAAAACTGCTCGAAAAAATGGGATTTGAACTGTCTCAAGATCATTTTTCAACTACACATGAAGGCGTTCCCGGTATGCTTACCTATGTTATTACTGCAGGAAAATAAAGTTTGCATTTTCCTGTAATGGCATGCAGTCTGCAACGATTTAACCAAATTAAACACCAGCTTAAAGGCTATAGCATGATGATAAAAACAAATAACCGTCTTCTTTTGCGCTACGTAATGGCAATAACTATTAATCTGCTCCTCATAGCGAATATTTTATATGCACAAACTGTTATAGAACCAGTAATTGCCGGCGATTTTGCCGATCCATCAGTTATCCGCGCTAATAATCAGTATTATGCCGTTGGTACTTCTTCCGAGTGGGCGCCACATTTCCCGGTTTATACCTCTAAGGATTTGTTAAACTGGAAACAATCAGGTTATGTTTTTGAGCGTGCACCAGAGTGGACTTCGGGATCGTTTTGGGCGCCTGAATATGATTATCACGACAAAACCTATTTCATTTATTATACCGCAAGGCGGAAAAAAGATAATGTTTCGTGCATTGGCGTGGCTACCTCAAGATATCCCGACAGGGGCTTTGTTGATCAGGGCGTTATTATTGACTATGGGAAGGAAGCCATTGATGCATTTGTTTACCTTGATGGCGATACGCGCTACATTACCTTTAAAGCTTATGGTTTGGATAAGCGCCCGATTGAGATTTTAGCGTATAAACTCGCTAAAAATGGACTTAAAACAACAGGTGAGCCTTTTTCATTGCTTAAAGACGATCAGCGGATAGGTTTAGAAGGGCAGAGTATTATGAAGAAAGATGGATATTTCTATCTTTTTTATTCGGCCGGAAACTGCTGTGGGGCACAATGCGATTATAACGTAAGGGTGGCGCGATCGAAATCATTTGCGGGGCCATACGAGCTTTATGTTGCCAATCCGTTATTAATGGAAAACGAATACTGGAAATGTTCTGGCCACGGCACTTTTGTAAAGGCAGCAAATGGAAAAGATTATTACCTCTACCACGCCTATAACAAAAAGACCAATGTTTTTTCGGGCAGGCAGGGGATGCTTGCGCAATTAAGCTGGCCTGAAAAAAATGGATGGCCCGTGCTTAAAGAACAATCAGGCCCAACGCTTAATCAGGATTTAAAAATAACATTTACCAGCCCTGAATTTGATAAAAGATGGCAATGGGATTTCAGAAACTCAATGCCGGCAATTAAACAGCAAAACGGGCAGCTTCATTTATCCGGAAGTATAAATAAAGATAACCTTAGTGGGATCGCATTAACTCTGAGGCCTGTATCAGCAGTTTTTGAAGCAACTACAACGGTAACCAATACCAATAATGCCTTAAAAGGTTTAGTGTATTATGGCGATGCTGGTGCCGCTTTAGGAATAGGGGTAATTGGAAACGAAATAGAATTTTGGAAAGTAGAAAATAAGATCAGAACCGTGCTTTCTAAAATAAAAATACCCTTCAATAGTCCGGTAGAACTTAAAATGAAAATTGAGGATGATTTGAGTGTTATGGCTTTTTTTAAGCAGGAAAATCAGGGGTGGCAAAATGTTCCGGTTAATGAAAAAATTACCGTTAATTTCTTACCACAATGGGACAGGAGCCCTCGTATTGGTCTTCTCTTTAAAGGCAGTGTTAATCAGGGTGCTGATTTTTCTGCTTTTGAATTAAAGTATTGATTTGTTGGAGGTTGCATCATAAACAGGATTGCTATGCTGAGCTTGTTGAAGGATCTGCCTTAAAACCGTAAAAGGCGTTTCGACAAGCTCAACGCGACAAAATTCCAGAATAATCGGGTATTTATGAAATCAATTAATTCTACCACTAAGCCCTCGCTAGTCTAAACTCATTGTAACACATAATTACATTAAACCCGAGGAAAATGATGGTCTCTGAACTTACTTTCAGTTTATTGATGTCAACCCCCAAAACTGAGGAAATAAATAAAGTAGCGAAAACCAGAATCGCACTTAAAAAGATGCTGATAAAGGCCGAACGCAATAACATGGTAATCCTGAACAGGTTTGCCTTAAAGAAATATTCCGGACTCCGGATCATCTGCACCAGATTCACCATGATGAAAAATCCGATGAGCAGCACGTAAATGTTCATGTAAGGCGTTGCATTATCCCACGATAGCAGGTTAAAATATCCTTTAGAAACAAAATAAGCAACAATGCCGAGGCAAATGATGATTTTAACAATCATCCAGAATTTTTTACCTGAAAGCAGGACGTACAATTTTGGGTATTTAAGCCTGTCAATTTGCTCAGCAATTCTCATTAACTTTAACGATGGGGGTAAGAAAGGGTTAAACATGCCCAATAGTATAAGCATAATGGTGCTGCTAAACTGAAAAACAGCATCACTCATCAGGCGGTCCATCTTTTCCTGATTCAGTATCGCATCATTTGAATAGGTAAATATTGATAACGAAATCAGCACAATAACCACAAAGTGAAAGATAACGCCGGTATAACTGCTAAAACCTGGTGTACTTAATTGCTCACCTTCATCATTTTGTTGCTTGTTACCGGATGAAAATTTTGCGGAAAGCGCTTTAAGAGAATCTGCTGTGCCCCTTGCCATTAATGCGATGGCCAGCACAAAAATCCCGATACCTAAAATTAAACTGGCTATACCTGCCGCTTCGAAACTAAACAGGCCCAGCAAAAATATGATGGCACCAATAGTAGGAGCAACATGTTTATACTTTATTTTGGTTAAGCCATGCATATTAAGCAGCAGCGTGTAAAATAACCCGAATGCAGCACCTATTGCAATGGCCATGAATAATTTTTCGGTGATACTTCCGGGCATAATTTAGCTTAATAATTTTTTAGAGATCATCATCAAAAAAATCAGGATTTTAATTCCATCGATAATATAGGGAAGGGCTTGCCGGCAGCATCGTACTCACTCCGTTCGATGGTTACAAAACCTAGTTTTTCGTAAAAACCTACCGCCTGATGGTTCTGCTCATTTACATCAACCAAAGTTGCACCATGTTCTTTTTTTGCAAAATCGATCAACTTTCTTCCCAATCCTTTTCCACGTGTTTCCGGATGAATAAAAAGCATCTGGATCGATTCACCAGTAATGCCAATAAAGCCCATAATATTCCCTTCAACCCCGATGCTATACAATTTTACCTGATCAAAATATTCAGTTAAAATTAACGAACGGTACGTAATAATATCACTTTCAGAAAGGAAATGGTGTGTTGCCCTAACCGAACTTTCCCACACGGTAATCAGTTTTTCGTACTCCTTTTTGCCCGCCTGTTCAATTATGGCTTCTTTCATTCAATGAATATTTAATTATTATAGTTGCCTGTTTCTATGATGTAAGGCAGTTTTTAAACATTTTGTGTTGATATTTTGATTTTGCATCGTGCCACAAACTTAGCTGATCTCAGTTGGCTAAGTTGCTTATAATAAATTGTTTATTGTTAATTTTTTCTCGCAAAATCAATTCTGTTATCCGTTTTCCACCTTCCATTTGATTACTTTCAGTTCATCGCCTATACTAATGATTCCCGGGTGCTGGTGCAGTAAATTTTGCCCGAACAGGATTTTTTTGTTGATGGTGCGGTAGCTGGCTAATGTTCTCAGCGGTTCCTGTCCTTTTTCGCCCGTTTGCTGATCGATGGTAATCAGTACGCATCTGGCGCAGGGTTTTACGGCAGAAAATAAAGTTCCGCCGATGGAAAAAGTATCAAATCGGTCTTCAATATGTGGTGTTCCACCCGTAAACACAAAATTAGGCCTGAAACGGTCCATCCTGATTGGCTTTTGAAGTTTTTCATTCAGTCCGTTCAAAGAAGACTGGCCAATAAGCAAACAGGGATAACCATCGGCAAAACTCACCACTTCATCATTTAAAGCATACCTCGGGTCAACCATCCGTTTCTCTGCCACAGGCATTTTTACCAGTTTTACTTTAAATTGCAGGAAATCAGAAAACCAGTTGCTTACCTCTGTATTTACTTCAACGCCGGCAGTGGTATCATTCCAGATTACAACGGGAATCTGCGTTCCATTATCTTCCTCCAGATCAAAAGAAATACTTTGGTTGGCTTGGATTTTATGCGAAATAATTAACCGGTTATCACTGATTGATACCGCAAGTAAAGCCAGTTCGAAATATTTTCTTTGGGTAATAAATGTTCCTTCTTCATCAACAAGCATCCATCTCCTGTCGTATTGGAGGCCTTTTTCTTCCAGCCTGGCCTTTTCCAAACTGATCCCTCCCAATGATTTGATGGGATAAATGTGGAGCTCAGAGAGGAAAAAACTGTCCATGTCATCCATCATTTAAAGTATTTCGATCCCTTTCTGTTCAAATGCTTCAAAAATCTGTGCATTAATCATGCTTTTAGTCAGATCGGCCTTCGAAATATCCTTACACCAGAAATAAATATTGATCTTACTGTTCAGTTTACTCACCGGACTGATCATAATTACCGGTTCTTTGCTGATAAAAACATTGTTGTTTTCGGTAATAATTTCCCTGATCAGGTTTACCACATCTGTCGTATTAAATGGCTTGGCAACGGATAAAGTAATATTTACCCGCATCTGGTTGTTGCTCAGCGTCCAGTTGATGATATTGTTGGACAGAATAGCGCCATTTGGAATGATGATTTCGGCACCTTCATCGCTAAGCAGCGTACTGGCCCGAACGCCGATTTCTTTTACACGGCCTTTTTTATCGCTCAGTTCTACAATGTCGCCGATACGGATTGTTTTATCAAAAATAAGGATGATACCCGAAACAAAATTGCTTACAATATTCTGTAAACCAAGTCCGATACCCACACCTAAAGCACCCAATATCACCGTGATTTTATCAATAGGCAAACCTGAGGCCGCAACAGCAATTAAAAAGCCTCCGATTAGTAAAACCAAGCGGGTAACCAGTAATTTCGATCGTTCGCCCTTATTATCATCAAAGCTGTCGTCGCCTGTATCGCCAAAGAAATAAGCAATGTATTTTTGTAAGAAATTGGCAATCCAGATAATGCCCAGAAAGAGCACCACCCCGCCGAAAGTAAAAGAGAAACTGCCGATAATTCTTTTTTCATTCAGGATTTCCATTACCGATTCGTACAGGCCGTTAAAAATATTCAGGTTGGTGGTAAAAATCACAAACCAGATAATGGTGGCACCTATACCTGTAAGCCTTTTCAGTCCTGCAATTACCGGCTGCCAGTCAAAATATTCAGGAAAACCCTTGCGGATCCTGCTGCTTTTCATCTGCAATAAAAACGCCTCCACCAGCACTTTTGCCAAAATGGTGAGCGATATCGCATTTAACAGCGAACTTACCCCTGTAGAATAAAAAATCTGTGTAAGGGTAAAACGGCCAAATAAATTGCAAAAAGTGGCTATAATGGCAAATCCCGTGTAAATAAATCCGGTAAAGAGGATCATCCGGTATCTTTTTGTTTTTTCATCCAGCATTTTCCAAACCATAATGCCGTAAGCTACCGAACTCACTGTTAAGAAAAGCAAGAGCCAGCGCTGGTACCTAGGTGGCATGCCTAAAAGACGAAGAAAAACCGGTGCAAGCAGCAGTACCACAAAAATGCACCAGTAGTAAAATAACTTTTTGCCCAGTTTTTTACGGAAAAATACCGTAAGCAGTATGGCGAGTATCACCTGTACAGCTTCTATGTAAAGTGCCGGTGCCCTAAGGTCGAAAATTGGGGCCAGGGTAAAAAGTGTGATAAAAGTAATCAGGTAAGGCTGAGGACTAATCAGTGAAAAACCATCAAGCGTTTCTAAGCGGCCGCGTTGTTTCACACTCCTGAAATTAAAAAACACCCAGAAGAAAAATACAGCGCAGGTAAATAGTAAAAGCAACCGGCTGCTCCGTGTATAAACAAAATAATAGCCCGATATTTCCTGTTCGCCCTGAATGAACCTGCGGAACCCTACACTTTTATTGGCTGGTTTATTTACCGATTCCCAAAGGTAACGGCGCTCCTTGCCAAAAGCTTTAATGCTTACTGCTTCAAGTTGATTATCAGTAAGGTACATCAATTCCTTAATGTTGATCAGATTGGCCGAAGTTCTAGCCTGAAAATTATTGATCGTTAAGGTCGTATTTTTAAGCAGGCTATCCATCACCACCCGTTTCTTGCCCAGTTCGCTAAACTGATCCTTAAACAAAATGCGCACGGTAGGCGAGGTAAATAATTTAATCAGCACTGTATCTTTCCGCAGGTTCAGGATTTCCGTTTTCAGTGCCCGCAGTTCTTTTTCATATTCATCAAGATCAGCTAAACAATCTTTATTATTGCTCCGAAGCTCTTCCAGTAAAGTCTGGTCCATCTGCAGGTTCTGCAGGTTCAAGGTACGATCGCTCTGCGTTAACCTGCTTTTTAAAAGGGCCAATGCAGCTTCATCTTGTGTTAAATGTGCCCCAATGGGCTTTAGTTTCTTAAAAGAAGCTACGGTAACCGGCACTTTGTTCACCGTTTCAAATACTTTTTCCAGATGTGCAAGATAATCGCCCTTTGTTAAGGTAGCAGAGTCGGCAAGAATCGATACATCCTGACCTTTATCTCCCTGGTTCTTTTTCTGAGCAAATGTATTTGTTGAAAAAAAGAAGGTAAAGAAAATTAGAGAAATATAAATGATGGTTATAGGAAATGGTTTTCTGATAATCATTGATTTGAAAAGTATGGATTAAGTACCTCAATAGAAACTTATTGTTCAAAAATAGGGATTAGAATTGGTTTTATGCATGGTTTACAAGTCGATTACGGCAATTGTAGACCATTAAGCTTAAATGAATCAAAATTAATGCCTTTCTTGACAGAGATTAACCGATTTATACTAACATTTACCTGTATTTGCAGTTTAAACAACAGGATAACCCGGGCGATAATTAATTAACGAACCAACCGATGAGTAAAGCCGGCATTTATTATACCACAATATTATTCTTAACTATCTTTTCAACCACCGCACTTGGTCAGAGTACACGGCGATTGGTAAAAGATTTCGACCACGACCTTAAAAAAGATACCGTGTACATTAATAGTGATACCAAAACACTAGTATGTAAACTGTCTGGTCAGAAATTTAAGAAAATAGAGAGTCAGAAGATCTGGAAACTCAATTTTGGGAATACGCTCGTTGCCCTTAAGGATGGTTTCGAATTTTGGAACGATTACGGCAGGTCGGGCTTTATAAGCACATTTGCCTATAATAAAAAAGAGAAAAAAATGCAGCTGGTGAAGATGAAGCAGACAGATTATGAAATAAGCGGTACCTATTCAGGAGAAAACGGCGGGACCTCAGTTGTAGATTTGCTGACCAATAAATATACTGCTCATTTTAGGGTTTTACGCAATAAAAAGATTGTCGAATTACCTGTAATCAATCGTATAATGATTTTTCCTAAAACCTACCTTGAAAATTTTAGTGATGATATTAACTTCGATTATGAGGAAAAATGTGTGGCCCTTTATAATCAGTACCAGGCAAAAAAATAAATAGTATTCGAAATCTGAAAGAATAAGGAACCAGGGAATTTATTCCCCGGTTCTTTAATTTTAATCCGGTTAAGAAACCAGATCCGGATTGATCATGTTAACTAATTATTGCTTTCCTAAAAGGTAATAAATTGCTACTTTATCGTTAGCGGTAAAAGCGCCTGGCGCATTGCATGAACGCATCCATGAATTAGCATCAGTTTTTGGCGTTCCAGGGATTAAACTGGCAGTTAATGTTAAATCAGGAATTTTTTTGCCATTCGCATCAAGCAAATATTTGGTTCCTTCCGGATTGGTCAGATAAACAATCGTTGGTTCACCTGTTGATCCGATACCGCAAGATCTTCTGTCCACATAATCTGTATGTCTGAATCCAACGCAATGTCCGAGTTCATGGGCAACCACCGCTGCAAGCTCAGTAGCAGTAAAATCTGTTGCATTGTAATATTGATTATTTAGCGCAAATCCCGGACCAGGCTTACCATCTGCAGTTGGAAATCCGCCTGCCTGTCCTAAAATAATCTGGCCGTTAGCATCTCTGCCACCAAGATCTTTCATGGTAACTACAATATCTGATGTTCCGGTCGAACTTGTCTCCAAAACAAAAGTCGTTTTCAGTTTTAGGTCATTATATCTCTTAATGGCTATCGTAGTGGCATCCGTTACAAGTTTTTGTAGATTACCACCATCAACCTTAATTTTTATTTGTCCGTTGTTAATATATTTAGCAGCTAAAGTATAACCCGATTTATACTGCTCGGTGCTGGGGCCGGTTTTTGCCGTTAGTTGCTCCCTTAGCTCTTTTTGGTGGGTAAGATCTTTTGCAGACATTAAAATATCTCCCTCAACAAGATAAGAATCTCCTATTTTTTCTGCGTCGGTAGTAGAAAATCCAGCTTTCATGATAAGGATTTCTTCTGCCTCCGTTAACTTCGATTGGTTTGGCGCTTTTGTATCAGATAATTCATCACCTCCATTTTTTTTACAAGATGGCAGGGCCATAATCAGAAATACAGCAAATGAGCATATCATCAAACCCAGCTGCTTTGTTTTTTTAAAGTTTTTCATTTTTAGTTAAAATAAGTGGTTAAAAAATAGTTAGTTCTCCGCTTGCAGATCGCGACTACAGGCAGATAGTTACCCAGGTGTTTTAACAAAAAAGGATGTGATGAAATTTATTTTAGGAATAATACTCAAAGCTAGGAACATATTAACTGCCTCAAAATCCTTTATCAGAATTTTACACGAATCCTGAGTAAAAGGCCTTAATATTTTACTGTGTAGGTATTTTATTACTTTTTTTTACACGAAACTATTATTCTGACTGTTGATTTATAATACATTATGAGGTGATAGTAATGTTATAATGAGAAAAACCGCGTTCAGTTTAAGATTGAATGGCCTGATCGTATTTGAAGATATTATATGTTTTTTTCAAATTTTCTTGTCCTGATGAAATGAGAAATTTATCCTGTAAAGAAAATTGAATTACCTTTATACCAATACTGCAAAGGTTTTAACATCTGAATTATTCCGGCAACCTTATGAAAAAACAAAGCAAAATTATCGCCCTTTTAGCATTTGTACTTTTGTTGGCCATTGTATTGGGTTATAAATATCATTGGCTTAATGCTGATAAATCACCTCAGCAAACAACAGATAGCGTGGCCAATGCCATTGTACACGTTGCTGCGAAAGAAACGTTGGTAACTATCTCAAAAAAAACAGAAGAACAAAAAGAAATAGGCGGTGCCGAATTTCCGGAGAGCGGTAATACCATTGATGACTTTGTAACCAGCCCCTATATTATCGCGATGGATGCTAAAGGTTTGTTAGATGACGACGATCTGGAAGATGTGGTTCTGGTACTTCAGAACAAAACAGACAGCACCGATCTCAGGCCGGTTTTGGTGTTGTTAAAACAGGCTACGGGTGGCTATCGTTTGTACGCAACCTCCTGGCAGGCTATTGGTGCAGCATATATTAACGGCGATTATCAACAGTATGATAGTGAGGATATTACAATAGATAAAAATAAAACCTTAATCATATCAACTTACGGTAGTGGTCCGGTTGGTAACCGCGAAACCAGATATAGTTTTAAGAACGGTGAACTTGTTCTTACTTACATGGAAACATATAATGCCGGGGCAGGCCAGCAAACCATTGCGAAATATGATGTACTGGCCCGAAAAATAACAGTTGAAGATATTAATACCATGAAAGAAGACATGCCCGCAAAGCTCAGTTACGGAAAACTGCCTCCGCATAAGCCATATCTCTTTAAAGAAGTTGATCCGGTAAGTGTTTTCTCAGAGTAAATATATTGAGAATCAATTTTTTTAATTGTAGCGGCAGGGGTTTATTATCCGTTTATAACTGTAAAATCAAACACCTAACCAAAATAATGAAAAGATTATTACCGATGATGTTATTGCTGATCGTGATTTCAGCATGTAAAAAAGAGAAACAGGGAGATTATTCTGAAACAATTACCAAAGGCGAAAAATGGGGCATTCAGATTGGCAGTACACCAGCTGAGGTATTTGCCCAGTTGCAGCAGGCCGGCAAAACACTTGATTTTCAGAATGTAGCAATTTACGGCCGTAAGCCCTATAGTTCTCCGGAAAAACTTGCCGGGATTCTTCCATTTTACTATGCACTAACGGTGTATAATAATACCGGAACTTTAGATCGCGCTGTATTTTTATTTAGCGGGGATAAAGTGCAACAAATTGCAACAGGTGGCGGACTTACCTCTGATGTTACGAAATGGCCAGATGGAGCTGCTGATGATACGGCAATTAAAATAGATGATCCTGTTAGTGAAATGGGGGCAAAACTGCTGAAAATTCATCAGCTGCCGGCCTATGCTGCTTATGGATTTGTGCTTTCTGATAAACCTTTAAACAAAGCGTATGATCCTGATCTGAATAATTATACCGACTGGCAGTTTGTATTTTCTGATTTTATAAGTTCGAACGTTATCGGATCATCAACTGTAAAATTACATTTTAGCGCAGGCAGGTTAGAGCGGATGGACCACGATTACCGGGAAGGGCAAATTTTTAATTAAATGGATTGAATTAACAAAAAAGGGCGGCAAAATTATATTTTGCCGCCCTTTTATATATGCTGATGACTTATTTAGCCAGTGATGCAATTTGAAGTGTTTGCTGATTGTTCATTTCGGTTTTTAAAGCTGCAAAGCGATCTAAATTTAACTTTTGTGTTTTTCCCATTACCAGAATGTGGTTTTGAGTAGCGCCTTTCAGTTTTAAATCGGCTTTACCTTCAATCACAGTATATAAACTCTCTGTTTTTGAGTTGATTTCGGCAACAGCGTTTTCTTTTAAGAATAACTGAAGATATTTGGTGTCTAATTTACCTTCTGTTTTTACCACTGCATTTTCAGAAGCCTGTACCCTGTAAATGTTTTTTACATAAACTGTAATTTTCGCAACATCTGTACTTGCAGAAGTAATTTTTAGCGCATCTCCATCCTGAATCACTTTAACACTTCCGGCATTGTCGTCATTATAACTTACGCCTTCTTTTTGGCACTGCACCAGTGTAACTTCTACATTTCCGCTTACAACAACTTTACTGAAGTTGTGTGGAGCCGAAACTTTGACTGGTTGTTTTTCATCAGCCATTACGCTGGTGGTAAAAATAGATGATGTTAAAACGATTGCTGCTAAAAGCGATTTTGTTAAGGTTTTGATTGAGGTTTTCATAATGCTGTTTTTTATATTTTTAAATAATATTTTGTTTCTGTTTTTGTAGATAAGATGCCGTTAAGGGCAAAACGTTGCACCAGAAAACAGGGTATTATACCAACACAGCGTATTCGTCGACGAACGCCCGATATCAACAGGTGAAAAGATGAAATTATTTTTTCGGAGATTGTAATTATTGGCTGAATGCCTGAACTACAGTAAGCATTAGAATGATGCCCGGGGGAAGATTATTAACGATTGATTTCCAGCACGTAAAAATTCATCGTCATTTTATTTTTTGGCCTGTAGGTAGAATCGTCCGATTTGACTTTCTTCAGGAACTCCTCTTTATCATATGCTGCTACCAATTTATTCAGCGAATCTTTAACCTGGATTTTAAAGTCATTTGGGAAATAGGTGCTGTCGCCCACCTCTACAGGTAGCATGTGTTGCGAGGAATGGTATGTTCCTGTAGTTAAATTTAAGGTATCACTTACTTTTTTAATTTTATTTTCCTTTTTATATGCATAAGAAATAATTATGCTGCGACTGGATTGGGAGCGGTTTTTCATATCTAACCATTTATGCCGTGCCGCTTCCTCAGCATTTCTTTCCCGGGGATCGGTTGAAGTAAGAAAAAGGATGGCAGCTATGGCAACAAGGAGAACAATTATGCCTGCCAACAGCCCGACGGTGCCAATAATTTTAACTTTTAAAGACTTTTTTCTAAAAAATAAAAGGTTTGCAAGCAGCAGTATGGCGAAAATGCAAAAAAGGAAAAAAATAGTCATAATGTTGCGTTTTTAACGGTCAAATGTTATTAGCTTGTCGTTTGGTAAGTCATATTCATACAGTTTATCTGCCTCATTGTCGAAATATAGCCATTGTATAGTATTTATGCGATGTTCTGCACTTGCAGCAATACCAATCAGCACATATTCCTTATTGTTACGGGTTTGTTTTTCAATGGAATAATTTATTTCTTCCTTATTTTTTACCAGTTGTTGTAAAAGTTCATTTTTCGAATTGGCTACGTAATATTCAACCATTGTATAAAGTTGATCCAGGTATGGTTTTGAATAATTTTCTTCTTGTGGCCAATGGTATTTTAGTGGTTTGCGGTATGCTTTTCTGAATTTTGAAGCGTTTCCGTCTTTCAGCTTTGCTACAGAAACAAGCTTATCTGCCTGTTGTGGCGTATCGCCATCGCCTGCAATATAAATGGTGTCGGTAGTCCATGTAACAGCTATAGTATCACCTCTTAACAAGCTTCTGTCGTCGTTACCATCATTAACAAATGAAAATTTTTTATCCTTTCTGCGGGCTATAAGTAAAAAATAATCTCCGTCATCATTATAGCCCACAAATTCCATGGTATCCGTTTTATGAGGATTATTTTCAACTGTCTTTTTTACTTCGATTGTTTTTTTGTTTGTGTCGGCAACCGTAAGCTTATTCTTTTTCTCTGAATCTGCATGACAGGAAATTAAGGTGCAGATCACTAAAATCTTCCATACGTTGCTCAGTTGAACCTTCATTTGTTGAGTAGCATTATTTTTTATAGGATGAGCCGTAAATATATGTTTTGTAGCTGAAAAATTTGAGCAAAAAAAAAGCGACAAATCAATTGTCGCTTTGTATGATTATTTGTAGTTAATTATTTGCTTAATGAAGCAGTTTGGATAGTTGCTGGCGAAGTCATTTCTGTATTTGAAGCCGCAAATTTATCCAGGTTTAATTTTGGTGTGCTGCCCATTACTACGTTGTGGTTTTGAGTAGCTCCGCTTAATTTTAGATCAGCATAACCTTCCATTACAGTATATAAACTTTCTGTTTTCGAGTTGATTTTGGCAACAGCGTTTCCGGTTAAGAATACCTGAAGGTATTTAACATCAAGTTTACCCTCTGTTTTTACGCTGGCATCATCAGAGGCCTGTACCCTGTAAATGTTTTTCACGTATACCGTAATTTTTGCCGGACTGTTATCTGTTGAGGTAATTTTTAGTGCCGATCCATCCTGGATCACTTTTACATTTCCGGTATTTTCATCGGCATAGCTTACACCTTCGGTACCATTCTGGATCAGCGTAACTTCTACCTTTCCGCTTACTACTACTTTATCGAAGTTTTTTGGTGCCGACATTTTTGCGGGTTGTTTTTCGCCAGCCATTACACTGGTACTGAAGATTGAAGCGCTTAATACTAAAGCTGCCATTAAAGATTTTGCTGAGGTTGAGAATAAAGTTTTCATAATGCTTTTATTTATATTTTTAATTAATAATTTGTGATTGTTTGATAATGAGACGCAAGGAATTGGGAAACGTTTCAGCCCGTTTGGCCGTATTATACCAACACAGCGATATTCTCGACGAACGGCTGTTAAAATCGGGCGAAAAAGATTGCATCTGGCGTTATTTATCTTGTTACTGTTTGAATCGTTACCTTTAAAAACCAATATTAATGACATGCATGCTTTAGTTTCACATAAAAGAGCGGATTTGTTTCACTGGCACATAAATCTGGTGCAAATCTTATTGATTTTTTTTCCTTTTTTTATTTTCGAAAAGGCCATTGCACAATCTTCCTCACAGAGCCGGATAATCCAGGTGGAGAATAGCCTTACTGAAAGAATCCGCTTCAGTGGTTCAAAGCCAATGAATATAAAGGACAGAATGAAATTCTATAAAGTGCCCGGATTGAGCATTGCAGTAATCAAAAATTATAAGATCGATTTCGTAAAAGCTTATGGAATGGCTGATGCTGAGTCAGGTATAGCAGTTAACGATAAAACGCTTTTTCAGGCCGCATCCATAAGTAAATCGCTGAATGGGCTGGCGATCATAAAACTTTTCGAATCTAAAAAGCTCGATTTATATGCTGATATCAATCAATATCTTAAAAGCTGGAAGTTCCCTTATGATTCGCTTTCTAAGGGAAAGAAAATCAGTACCGCGAATCTGCTCAGTCACACCGCGGGCCTGAATGTGCATGGTTTTGCAGGATACGAAAAGGGTAAGCCTCTTCCTTCCCTTATCCAGATTTTAAACGGAACCCCACCTGCAAATTCAGCGCCAATACGCTCCATATTTGCACCGGGCCTGCGCGATCAGTACTCTGGCGGTGGGATAACCATCAGCCAATTACTGTTAACGGATATTTCTGGTCAGCCTTACGAAAAATATTTAGCTGAACAGGTACTCAGGCCCCTGGGGATGCTCTCGAGTACTTTCGCCCAGCCAGCGGTAAATGTAGCAAAAGGCTTGTTGGCAACCGGATATAATTCAGAAGGAAAACCGATTACTGGAAAATACCACATTTATCCAGAACAGGCCGCCGCCGGGTTATGGACAAATCCGACAGATCTCTCTAAATATATTATTGAAACGCAGCTCTCTCTGGCTGGAAGATCTTCAAAAGTGCTCGATCAGCAAAACACTAAACTACGTCTCAGTCCTTATATGAATGTTGACGGAGCTGCTTTAGGTGTTTTTATTGAAGATTATAACGGGATAAAATATTTTGGGCACGGAGGAGCCAATGAAGGATTCAGGTGCGGCTATTACGGAAGTATGGAAGGCGGCAACGGTCTGGTAATTATGGTCAATTCAGATAATGGAGAAATTATCCAGGAACTCATCAACAGCATTTCTACGGTATATAGTTTTAAAGGGTTGAGTAAATCCAGGACCATTACTATCGCATCGGTTTCAGATCATGATCTAAACAGTTATCCGGGCAAATACCAGCTTACACCCGATCTGGTGTTAACCATCAGCAGGGAAGGGAAAAAACTATATGCCCAGGCCACCGGACAATCACGAATTGAAGTTTTCGCAGAAACCAGTTCGAAGTTTGTTTTTAAGGATATACAGGCAACAATGGAATTTGTAAAAGATGAGGACGGTGTGGTTAAAGAACTTATTTTCATCCAGGGGGATACCATCCATGCAAAGAAACTTTAGGTTTGCCTTTAAATCCAGCCTTTTCTTTTATCCACGGGGCTAAAACGCAAAAAAAGAGCGGTGGGTGTCCATCGCTCTTTTAATTTTTTAGTATTGCTTATTTAGACAGCGCTGCAGTTTGGATAGTTGCTGGCGAAGTCATTTCTGTTTTTAAAGCCGCAAATTTATCCAGGTTTAATTTTGGTGTGCTGCCCATTACTACGTTATGGTTTTGTGTAGCTCCGCTTAATTTTAGATCAGCATAACCTTCCATTACAGTATATAAACTTTCTGTTTTCGAGTTGATTTTGGCAACAGCATTTCCGGTTAAGAATACCTGAAGATATTTAACATCAAGTTTACCTTCTGTTTTTACGCTGGCATCATCAGAAGCCTGTACCCTGTAAATGTTCTTCACATATACCGTAATTTTTGCCGGACTGTTATCAGTCGAAGTAATTTTTAGTGCCGATCCATCCTGGATCACTTTTACATTTCCTGTATTTTCGTCTGCATAGCTTACACCTTCGGTACCATTCTGGATCAGCGTAACTTCTACTTTTCCGCTTACCACTACTTTATCGAAGTTTTTTGGTGCCGACATTTTTACCGGTTGTTTTTCGCCAGCCATTACACTGGTACTGAAGATTGAAGCGCTTAATACTAAAGCTGCCATTAAAGATTTTGCTGAGGTTGAGAATAAAGTTTTCATAATGCTTTTATTTATATTTTTAATTAATAATTTGTGATTGTTTGATAATGAGACGCAAGGAATTGGGAAACGTTTCAGCCGGTTTAGCCGTATTATACCAACACAGCTATATTCTCGACGAACGGGGGTTAAAATCGGGCGAAAAACAGTTCATTTTTAATAGAAATTTTAGATCTGTTGCTTAAATGCGTTAGAATTAACATTCATAAAACACCTGCTTAACGGCCTGTTAATATTTTTGCGCATGAATCACTTTTGTAGTATCGTATGAAAATCTCCTGTAGTATTCTTATTTTGTTATTATCCAGTATTGCAATTGCTTCGCAAGCGCAAAGTCCTGCTGAAAAATTAAAGACGGTTTTTAGGGCTAATAACAAGCATATTTTAGTGGCAGCACACCGTGGCGACTGGAGAAATGCACCTGAAAACTCTTTGAATGCACTTTACAACAGTATCAAAAAAGGATTCGACATCATGGAGCTTGATGTGAAGATGAGCAAGGATAGCCAGATGGTGGTGATGCATGATAATACCATCGACCGCACCACCAATGCGAAAGGAAAAGTAGGTGATTTTACCCTTGAGGAACTTAAAAAGTTCAGGCTAAAAAATGGCCTGGGCCGTGTTACGGAAAACCAGATCCCAACCATGCGCGAAATGATGCTGGCGGCAAAAGGTAAAATCATCATTAATGTAGACAAAGGAAATGATCATCTTGATCTGGTATTTAAGGTGCTGCGCGAAACTTCCACCATTGATCAGGCCATTGTGAATGTGGGTGATGATGTACCTTATGGAGAACTGAAAACCAAAAACGTTATCCCGGAAGATGCTTATTTAATGGTGGTGGTTAATGCGAAAAAGAAGGAAATGCAGGATGTCATCAAGTCTTACCTGCCTAACCAAAAAACGATTATTCAGCCCGTTTTCGATACCGATACTTTAAGCAATCTAAAAACGGTAAAGAAACTGAACGGTAAACCATTAATCTGGCTGAACAGTTTGTGGCCCTCATTGAACGGAGGCCATGATGATGACCGCGCCGTTGAAAGAGGAGAAAAAGAAGAAAGCTGGGGCTGGCTGATTGCTTATCACCCTGCAATCCTGCAAACTGATCGTCCGGCTGACCTGTTGATTTACCTGAAGGATAAAGGATTGCATCAATAAAGATTATACCAATGATGCACCCGGTTGGAGTTCGTAAGGGGCTTTGCCGGGTTCGAAAATTCTGGTTTCTTCACTTCCTTCTGTAGTGATGTTATTACCCGATATTCTGATCCAGTTTCCTTCACGTAAGCCAACCACTTTGATGTTGTTCTGGGTTAAAAATTCATTGATTCTGGTTTCCCTTGTTTCCCCGTTATGTTTTAGATCAGGATTTGGGTCGAGATAATGTGGATTAAGGTTAAAGGGTACCAATCCCATACAATCGAAAGAAGAAGGATAAACAATCGGCATATCATTAGTGGTTTTCATGTTAATGCCGCCAATATTACTGCCTGCGCTACAGCCTAAATAAGCTTTTCCCTGTTTAATGTTATTACTCAGTACCTCCATCAGCCCAAGTTCGTGCAATGTTTTTACCAAAAGGAAAGTATTCCCTCCACCGGTAAAATAACCCTTTGCATGATTTATGGCCTCAACAGGGTTTTGAAATTCATGCAAACCTTTTACCTTAATGTTTAATGTTTCGAAAAAATCGCTGGCTTTTTTGGTATATTCTTCATGCGAAATGCCACCTGGCCTGGCAAAGGGTATAAAAATGATTTCATCTGTTCCTTTAAAAAGGGTAATAAGTTCATTTGTTAAATATTCCAGGTAATTTCCACCGAAGAGGGTAGAAGTAGAGGCCAGTATAACATTCATTTTAGTAAAGTTCTTTTGCTACAAAGTTAAAAAACGGATAGCATTTTGGATTCCCAAAGATGCGTTATAAATTTAATTTGACAGGAAATTATGCTAGAATCATTAAGTCAAGCTCAACAGTTCTGTTCTATATTCTGCTCAAAATTTCTAAGCGCATACCCAGATAACTGGCGAAATAACATTGGGGTATCTTTAATACAAAGAAGTAAAGTAAAAAAAATACCTGACAAGAAATTTCAAGAAATTAATGCTGTGGATTGGATATTCTAGGTGTAGTGATATATTTCCTTTTATCGCTGATCCATTCTTTTAGCTTTGGGAAAACGATCAAAATTACAAATGCCAATATGGATATAATCAGTTGTAATGTAAGGTTTACCTTGGTTACAGGGTTCACATCCATATCGCCCATTACAATATATAAGCGGTACATACTTCTTATAATGATGAATATCAATAGATATTTGCTCCATTCGAATCTGCGTTTGATGAGGATAAATAACAGGTAGCGAAGGGTTAATATTGATATAAAAATAATAGTTTCCTGCGTACTCTCGTAATCGTATAAGAAAAGATTTACGATTCCGATTAAAAAAGTAATTAAAATAAGTTTTGAGGACAAGGAATACTTGTTCTGCACTAGTTTAAAATTCACCAACTTATACTTTTAGGACGATAGACAGTACAAAGGTCAAAATAATTTTTAACATCAGATAACTTACATGGTAAAAGAACTGTAAAGCTTTGATAATTGTCATTGTGTTTTTTATCAAATAAGAAGTTAAAAACAAAAGCCGCTGTTAAGCGGCTTTTAGGTATATTATATTGAATTTAAAATTATTCCTTTATTGACCTTTCTTTGATTTTTACAGCCGGATTGCCCTGATAAATAGAATATGGCATCAAATTTTTTGTTGTAACGCTACCCAATGTAAGTACCGAGTGACTTTGAAGTATTACACCGGGGCCAACTTTGGCTGCGGCTCCGATCCACGCACCATCTTCCAGAATGATGGAGGAGGTTATCAGATCAAACCCCGTACTTTTATAGTTGTGGTTGCCCGTAATTAAAATGGCCTGTTGAGAGATACAACAGTTTTTGCCGATTTTAACATGATCAAGATTGTCTATATAACAATCGGCCAGCCAGCTATAATCACCCACCTCCAATTTCCAGGGATATTTAATATGGATGCCTGGTTTTATACGTACCTCTTTTCCTATCTTAGCTCCAAATAATTCCAGGAAAAAAACAAGTACAGCGCTAACAGGCATCATCCTGCTTTTAAAAAAGAATACATCTGTAAAATACCACAGAAACTGTTTAATTACAGAAGCACCTATCTTAAAATCCCCCGTGTCAAAATTTTTATTTAACTGTGTTTTTAACAAATTTATTATTCTGTAGGTGGTAATGGCTTAAACCTTCACTAATTTATTGCTTTTTTTGATCCAGAAGTATAACATCGTAAAAACGCATATATATACAATAATATTGAATACCTCGTGGTGATAAGTAAAATTATTGCGTTGCGATTTGAAGAATCCGAGTAAAACGCCCAGGCCCGCAATACGGAGCACATTTAACACATAAACGGTTATTAAACCGATTACCAGCATTTTAAGAGTTGATTTCCTTGATGCGGGAAATGCTAATACAAAAGCAGCCAAAAAGCTCATCACGCCTAATCCCAGGCAAGAATAATTAACACGAAGGTATGGGCCTGATACAACCATCACATCCATTTCATTGTAAATGGCATAAAACCCAAATGCCTTTATAATCCATACTGCAGGCACAATCAAAGCGGACTTTAAGCCCTGAATATAGTTTAAATGCTCAGAAATAAACGGATTGTAGAATCTGGAGCCTGGTGTCATCACGCTGTTCATAAACAGGTTGCCCTGGCTAAACAGAATATAAAGTATAAAAAGGGCAACCACAAATTTGATTGCTTTTTTATTGGCCTGTTTTTTTGCTTCTTCTGGGGTCATATATTATCGGCACTTATAAATTTAACGGTATGTTTTCTGTAGGGCCTTAATTTTTCTATCCACCAGTCGTCTAAACCAAAAGCCCTGGAGATAATGAAATTTAATACCGGTGCGGCCTTCAAATATACCGAGTTTAAAAAACATCCGGTAACTAAAATAAAGATAGGGTCTTAAACCCAGTGGAAGCTTCCACCACAAGCGTTTTAGCCAAGCACGTTTTTCGTCAGGACTGCCCAGTAAATTAGGCTTTAAGCTCTGGTTTCTTAATTTTAGTATCCGTTCTATTTCTTCCTGTGCTACCAGATCACTATAACGTTCGTGTTTGGCTTTCCAGAAAGCAATATCATTTTCTTTCAGGTTTTCTTCCAGTATCCAGCCTTTCTTCCAGATTTTAGCTTTACCTGGCGCAATAAACCGGTGGTCCATGTTTTCATTCAGATCAGAGAAGCCTAACCCTGTCCTAAACATTTTTAAAAGGTAAAAGGGGTAAAATGTACCAAACCTGATCCAACGGCCCTGAAAGAAATTTTTACGGTTAAAGTAAATGCCATTGATATCTTTATTATCATCCTCTTTAAAGTTGGCAAGCATTTCGAACAATTCAGGTGTAACGGTGTGATCGGCATCGAGTCCAATGGTCCATGGGGTTTCTACTTTGAAATTCTTTAAGGCGAAATCCCATTGTTTTGGGTGGTTTATAAAAGGATTTTGTTTTACCTCAGCGCCATATTGCTCAGCGATTTTCAAGGTTTCATCGGTACTTCCGCTATCTAGAATGAATGTTTTAGCATTCAGGTTTTTGATAGAATTTAATAACCTTGGCAAATGAATTTCTTCATTGAAGGTTAATATGATGAAACTGAAATTTTTATTCATACCAGCTTATATCAGATTCTATAATAAAGTTCAATGTATTTGTTTGCTAAAGTAATATCGTTAAAATCGTCTTTAATTATTCGCGGAGCTACAATTCTTATCTTTTTTCTTTTAACAGTATCACGGTAAGAAGAAACCAATTCTGTTTTAATTTCATTAATATTAAGACTTGTAATCCAGCCCAATTCTTTATCTGCTACATAATCGGCCAAACCAACGTGCCCGCTTATCAGAACAGGTGTGCCTACACTTAAACTTTCTATCACCACATTGGCAAAATTTTCATTGTATGAAGTGAGTACAGTTAAATCATGATCAGCCATTAAATTAAATTTATCTTCTTTATTCACCAGCCCAAGCCAGTTAATCCGGTCGCTAAGTTTCAGGTTTTCAGCTTTAAGTTTCAAACTTTCTATATATTTTGCATTTCCTGAGCCACCTATGGTTAAACGCCAGGGAATTTTTATACTTGCCAGGGCTTCAAAAAGTAATTCCAGGCCTTTTTTTTCTTCTATACGGGAGAGGAAAAGTAAACGAAATGGATCATCAGTTAATGCCTGCAAACCAGAAGCCGTTAACGGAAAACTGACTAAATTTGGGATGACCGTAATACTTTTTGGTTCAATAATTTTCAGAATATCTTGCTTCTCCTGTTCGCTGGTAGCATGGATATGGCAATATTTTAATAGTTTTTTGCCCAGAAGTTTATGGATTAAATTTTTTGAAACTGATTTTCGGTTGTTGAAAGAATAGGAGGTAAGCATGCCACGTGGCGATAACATTACAGGTATTTCGTACCATTTAGCAATTAAGCAGCTTAGTACCGAAACTAAATTCCACCAGGCATGTATGTGGATAATGAGTTTCGAGTCTGGAGTTTGGCGTATCGCTCTCCTCAACTCAATCAATAGTTTAGGAGAAAAATGACTGTGATCCTTTGTAAGGCGTTTAAAATAGGTAACTGGAACGCCATCAATTAAATTAACTTTACCCGGTTGTACCTCTAATTCTTCGGTGCCATTTGCAGTGGTTGTTAATACCTGTATTTCCTCACCATCACCAACCTTTAGTAATGCTTCGCATAAACTTGCTACACTCTGAATTGGTCCACCGTAAATATATGCGGGTTTATAAGAAGCAGTGATGTGGATAATCTTCAATTTTTATCGTATTAGTCAAATGTCGGTTTTAATACTTTTATGGTTCTAAGCAGGTAAAACAGAAACCACATAATTACATAACCCCAAAAAATATTATTGAACATAAATTCAAAGTTATTCCCTCTCCAGAGTCCCTGAAAAATACTATTGAACATAATTACACAGCCGAGTTCGTAGCCGCCGAATAAACTTTCTGCCAGATCAGAAAAATGTTGGACCAGCATGCCATATAAAAGCATAAAGAAAAATACACCAGCAACACCCCAGCTTAGATAGGCATCTACAACGGGGCGTGTTTTTGCAGATACTGTAGACATTTGATGTGCTACACCTGCATCATAAACCCGCTGCATGGATACAGTTTCCATGTTGGGTTTTCCTGACCAGAAAATTCTGGGAACGAGTCCTTCTAAAGAATTTTCTACAATTTCCCAATCATAATAAGGATGATGACTGGGTACATAGTCTACAAATTGGGTGAACATTTCTATTTCGCTTAGTCTTCTGGTAAGAAACCCCCAGTTGGTATCTTCAATTTGTTCTTCGTTTTTTGAACCCAAATTCTCAAACGCCTGGTTTTGTGCTTCTTCTGCACTTACTTCACCGCTCCAGCTTTGTCTTACAGTGTTATTATACGTTGGTAGGAAATAGAGTAATATGTAAGCGACAGGAATGCTCAAATAAAGTATGGCCTTTTTATAATAGGGAAAAAATACACAAGCTATAACGATCACATTGATAATGATCGGTTCTTTGTATCCAGATAGCGAGGCATGTATAAAATTAAGAATGAAAATTGTAGCGCCTATACCAAGATATCTGATATTTTTTGTGTTGAAACCTTTAACAAATAATACGGCTGCACAAGAGATTCCGACTAAGGTAAGTGGAAGGGCAACTTGGCTAAGCCCAGAAAAACGTTGTGCTAATGAACCAATCCCGAAGACAATAATGCCCAGCCAGATTAAAAAATCATCACCTTCAAAGGTTTTTACACTTTTAATGGTAATACGATTCTTTTGAACTATAAGCATGCCTGTAACTAAGGCTGCATGAGCCAATAAACTCATTCGTTGGCAACTGGCAATCAGTGCAGTTTGTTCACTTTCTTTAAACTGTGCGCCATAATTAACTTCTGTTAAATACCGGTAGCCCAAATGATCCATAAAGTAAAAAATGGAAGTGGTACACATAAATCCTGCAAAAATGAGCTGCGTAAGAAATATGGGTCGCATAATTTGCTTATGGATAGGTAAATCCTGCTTAATAATTGCTGCTGGTGATAGTATGGTAGTATAAAAAATAAATAGCGAGCCAAACCAAGCCACAAAATAAGATATGATCGGGCTATTGATTAGTAAATAACAAACCAGAACAGGAAAGTACAAAGTTAAAATAAGTCTTGTAGGATTATTATTTTGCATCGCTGTAAATAGTATCTACAATTGCTTTCACTTGTTTTTCGAATGACCAGTTTTGAATGATCTGTTGGGATTGGATGCCCATTTTTGTTAATTTTTCTTTTCTATCTGTTAGTTCTCCTAGTTTTTTCACAAGATCATCTAAGTCATTCGATTTAAATACTTCTCCATTAATTCCTGGCTTAACAAGATCTACGGCACAGCCAACTTTTGTGGAAACCAAAACCGCTTTACCTGCTGCCATAGCTTCATTGACAGCTAAGCCCCATGTTTCTCCTGGCCCCTTTGATGGTAAACAAAAGAGATCGCAGGCCTGATACACAACAGGCATTTCTCTTTGATTCTGAAAATCCATAAAATGAATTCTCTTTTTTATACTGTCATCCTGGGTGTATTCGAAGGATTTCTTCGCTCCTAATCCGTCAACTTTCCTTTTCAAACTCCCCTCTAACACTCCATTGCCGACAAATAGTAAATGGGCATTGGCCAAATTCAATGCATTAAAAGCTTCCAATAGTAACGATGGATTTTTTTTTACTTCAAATTTACCGGCGAATAAAATTAATATTTCTTGATCAGCAACGCCAAATTTTTGTCTTAAACGATCCGCCTCTACTTTTCTCCCCTGTGAAAATCTTTCATTATCAACAGCATGACAAGCAAAATGCAATTGCTGATCTTTTAATCCATATTTCTCGAAGTAATTTTTATTTGCCTCTCCGACATAAAATGCTTTATCAATATGGCTATAAACCCATTTAAGAAAGTATTTTCTTAATACGCTCTTAAAGCTTTTTTGTTGATCTAATAAGGTGGAATCGCCCCTGAAGTAAGTTGGTACCTTTCCTTTAAAAAATCGCAATATCTTTAAATGACTTTTCGATGCCCAGCCATAAATCAAAATTGCATCTGGTTCAAATCCCTCTACTTCTTCAATCAATCTGGGATTAATTATACCATTTAGATGGTGGGTGCCAGGATCTTTTGAAATATTTTCTAAATATATATAATCATAGCCCTCTAATAAGGGGATGTCCCATTCAATTTGTCGGCCAAAACCTTGGTCATATTTAGCTATTGATTGTTCACCCCAGGTATAAAATACTTTTAGTGCTAACTGTTTAGCCAGTAATTGAAATACTGGGGTGTAATACTGTATCGGATGACTGATTATAATTGCTAGCTTTTCTATTTTGTGCATTCTATTGCTACGGCCTCATTAAAGCGGTTGGCTTCTTCAACAAATTTAAAATGTTCATCTTTGCTATCGTTAAAAAAGCAGATTCTACAGCTTTTAAACCCACTTTTTTCCAGTTCGGACACCAGCGATTTTTCGTCCCACATCCATAAATGTTTGGAGTTGCCCGCATAATCTTTAATTACACCTGTTAAACCTTTGCTTCTTTTTTCTTTGCCTAGTAAGGTTCTCCGCATAAACTCAGATGCTGGATTTTCTACCGAATCATAATCTTCTAAATACTTTGCTATGGCAAATTTCAAATCTGGCACCACGCACCTAAAAATTCTACCTGGTTTTAAAATGTGATAGGTATTTTTCAATGCCGACTGAAAGTCTTGGTAAGACAAATGTTCAAGAACATGCGAACAGTAAATCCCGTCGCAGGTATTTTCTTGCTCGGGCAAACCTTTTACAATATCTCCGTACAGCACATTTTCAGGAAAGGGTTGAATGTTTTTTTTGTAAAATTTGCCAATTAGCCAAGTTCTCTCAAATCTTAAAGTAGGAGAGGCATCATAATTTTTCCAGGTATTTGGAGCGCTAAAACCGCAGCCATATTGTACGTATAACGGCATATTTAAAATTTACTTTTTAGGTGTTTGCTGTGTTTCAAATCCAGTACTTCATCAAACAGATCTACCTGTTTTTTGGTTAAAGATTTTGCGGTATATTTTTCAAATTCTTTCCAATTTGTGTTGGGTGATTTTTTCTCGATTACCTGTTCCAAATATGCTTCAAAAATACGCTTTACTGCCAGATAAGAATGATCAAGTGTGATTAAATTTCCGGCATTACAATCTTTAATTACAGTTGCTGCTTCACTTTGTTGATGAAATAACGCGAGTAATGGTTTTTTCGCCATGATGTAAGGATAAAGTTTGGATGCCGTATATGATGCATCATTTGAGCCGACAATGAGCAAACCATCTGCTTCTTGCAAATTTCGAATGCTTTGGTAAAAACCTATGCGATCTGTATATTCTGTTACTTTCTTGCTTAAACCCATTTCTTTTGCGGTAGGAGCTACTGTTGGAACGCCGGTCCCATTTGCAGAATAACTCGTACCAATAAAATGTAAATGTAGTCGAGAAAAGATAGCCGGATTGGTTTCTTTATAAGCTAAGATTTCTTCAAATAATAATTTAATTGCAGGGTGAATATCATACCCTCCTCTGCCAATATAAATCAGGTTAATTTGATTCGGATCTGTCTGATACACCAATTTAAGTTTCGATTTGTTTTTCTCAGCAATCACAAAATCCTGTTCCAAAGCGCCAAATGTAATTATCCTGGAAGGTTTATTTTTTAACCAAGCGTATCTACTTTCCAAAGTTTCGATATATGCGCCAGATACGCTGACGATGCCATCAACATTTTTCATCGCGATTGGTTCCAAATATTTATTTAACCGATAAGAAAACCAATACTTTGGAGGTCGTTGCGATTTCGGTTTATCTAGATAATAGGTAGAATGCCAAGGATCTTGCATATCAATGACGTACGGAATACCAAATTTTTTCTTCCAATAACTACCCAAAATACATACCGGAAACTGTGTTGTAGAGAAATAAATTAAATCGAATTTTTGCGATGCTAGCAATCGACTAATTTGTTCTCTATAATGATAAATTGAGCGCAAGGCTAAACCGCCCATCCCAATTTTACTGGTCCATTGTTTAGCCAACGCTTTCACCTTGTGGATGACTGTGTTTGCTGGTACCGTTTGTAACAAGAGCTCGTCCTTTGCCAAATCTGAGTATTTTTGATTTACAACTGCTACTTCTGCAGTCCATCCAAAACTTTCGAAATAAGGCAAGCTCATTCGCACCCGTTGCATGTCGGCAGCGTTAATGGGCGGAAAGTGTGGCGATATGATTAAAACCCGTTTCAATTGGCTAAAGTATTGGCTACAAGTTCTAAAAATGTCTGCTGTTCCAGGTTCCAATTCAACTTTTCGTTTCCATAGGTTAACGCGTGTTTTTTTCTGGCTGCTAGTTTTTTCCGATGATTTGCGTACAAAGTGAGTAATTTTTTAAGCGCTTCAATATTACCATTTTCGTAAGTATCTCCCATATGTGGGTAGTTTTCAAGTAATTGGCTTTGAGCGCTCGTATCAGTTGCGATAATTGCCAAACCTGCTTGCACGTAGGTGAAAATTTTATTAGTAAGGCAAATATCCCTATTTTCGGGATAACTAAGCTCAGTTGCTAAGCCGATGTCAAATTGTGAGGCAAATTTAAAAATCTCATCCGCTGGAATTGGACGATGATAAAAGATTTTACTTTTTTTGGCAGATTTTAACCTACTGTTAAAATTTTCTATAATTTCCACATCATGGTTACCTAGCAAATGTAGCTCAAACGCCAATTCGTCCAGGTGGTTTATCACGTCAATTACAGTTTCCAATCCCCTTGCCAGGCCAATAGTTTGCGAAAACCAAAATAGCTGTAATGGCTTATCCGTCTGATCAACCGTTGGAATATGTTGTTGTGGAAAAACATTTAATAGTGTGATTGGCTTTAGTTGCGGATAACACTCCTGATAAGCAGCACTTATAAGTGGACTTGACGTTGTTAGATAATCAACCTGAGCAAGATACTTGTCTTCAATATACTTTTTGATTTTATAATCAAGTGATGTTTTGTTATTTGTTACTTCATATCTGTGAAAGTCTTCGGCATCGAATCCGCATTTCGCCTTGTTCTTTTTCGATGCCGAAACAGCTGCTGGCAATGCGCCTAAATTATGTGCAATATATAAATCTGCTTTGATTGATTGCGCAAAGTTTGTTTGTTCAGCCAGGCATCTGGTTATAGCGGTTTCTGCGAAACCAAACCCAAAACCGAGAATATTGGACAACTTCATGGCTAATTTTTGACGAATGCGCGATTTCAAATAAACAAATTTTGCTGCACTCGGGTCGCCGCCAACTCTAATTGATTTCCATTTTTTTGTTTGCAATAATTGCATGTCCAATGCAGTTCCCCACTCGTTCCAATACTGGTAAATTACAGTAACAGTATATCCGGCTTCTTTTAAACTATCCGCTTCTTTTACCAATCGGGGGTTGAGCGAGGGTTGACCTGAAGAAATTAATACGATGTGGTATGAGGATTTCATTTAACCGTACTCGGATGCATTGTCGTTTTTGGACTAAACTTCGACTTTAACTTAATGAAATATTTTTCATAATAATTATAGGAAAGGTAGCTAATAGCAGCGATACCGATGATTGTCAAATGTGGAGCTGTAAAAATAACCGGTAGTTTATAATCTTTTGCTGTAAACGGTTGTTGCCATATATAAATGCTATAGGAATAAATCCCGATAGTTGTGATTACTTTGTTGTTTAAAAATTTAAAGGTGATGCCATTGCTTTTAGTTATATTAATTACAATCAGCAAGCCGATGACGAAAGATGTAATCAATCCGACAAGAATATTCTTCAAACTGAAAAAGTTGTCATATCTGATAAGAACAATAAAAGCAAAACCAACAAGGTTAATAAGATCTTTATTGCCCATTCCCGGAAATTTAAAGCTAGGGTATTTGAACCATAAGATTGCAAACAAACAGCCCACGGCAATCGGTTGGAATTTGATGGAGTAATGTGTCAGACTATAAAATATTGGTGAGCTTAAAAGAGGTATAGTCTCTTGCAAGCCAATAAAAATCGGCAGCAAAAATACTACCGTGAGTATTGTTAAGAAGAAAAATCGGAATTTGAATTTAAGCAGGGCCGGAAACAACAGATAAAATTGCTCTTCTACAGAAAGTGACCAAAAATGTCCAACGAACCATGAAAGGCCATGCACTCTAAATATAGAGGTTAGGTTGGTAATGTAAAGTGCCGCGCCGATAAAATTCAATTTGCTGATCCCCAATTCATAATAGTAATTTAAGATTAACAAACTGCCTAAAAAAAGATAGGCAACAGGAAAAATCCTCAAAATTCTACGGATGAGGAAATTCTTCAAAGAAATTCTGTTTGTCGATATTTTTTCTTTGAGCATTAGCGTTGTGATTAAAAAACCACTCAATACAAAAAAAATAAGCACACCAAGTTTTCCGCTGAAAATGATATAGTAGATTTCTAAATCTGATAACTTGAGATGAGACAAAACAACCATGGTAATTGCAAGCCCTCTAAACCCATTTAAAGAATGATAATACTTATTGTTTAGCTGATCAGGTATTTTTGTCGGCGCAGTTAAAAATGATAAAACTTTATCCATTATCTGTAAAGACCTAAATAATCAGCTGCAACGATCGGTGTATCAAAACGTTCTTTTGCCTGCGCTCTGCAAAGCGTTCTGTCAATTTTAGCAATTTTATCCACCGCATCTATCATTTCTTCTCTGTTTTTTACCACAAAACCAGTAACTCCTTCATCAACAACTTCTGGTACAGCTCCCATTGGAAATGCAATTACCGGCGTTCCACATGCCATGCTCTCCGTCATGACCATTCCAAAAGCCTCCCTCACATCAATAGGGAAAAGCATAGCTTTTGCCATACCGAGGTAATGGTTTTTCTGTTCATCATTAACTTCGCCGACATATTTAATCTGTTTACCATCAATTTTTGGCTTTAACATCTTTTCAAAATAGGCTTGTTCGTGTTCAATATTTGAAATGTTGCCTGCAATAATCAGCTTCTGATTGGTAGCTAGGGCAACATCAATTGCGATATGGCAACCCTTTACTTTGTCTAATCTCGATAGAAAAATAAGTGGTGCATCATTAGGCAGATTGGTCGTTAAATCGTATTTTGAAAAATCGATAGCGTTGTAAACCCTTGTCCAATCTCCAATATGCTGTGCGGTGCTGATACAATCGTAACTTGGAGCAGTAAATTTTAAATTCTGGTGAGGAAATCGATTAGTCCAATAGATATTTTTTGCATCGACTTGCCTACCGTAAGTCATGATTTTGTTTACTGGTTGATTTAATATCGGTAAAAGGTAGGCTAACCTTCCAAAATTGTGGATGAGGTTATATTGTTTGCTTTTCTGCAACAGAAATTTCCAGGCAAAGAGCGTTTCTTTTAACCGCTGCCATTTTCCCCGCTTTAGATCGTTGATCCCAAAACTGTAATTTTTGCCAGAAATCTTTGAATTTGGACCAGCCAAAAGTTCAACTTCATGCCCCAAAGCAGTATATTCTTCGGCAAACATATAAACTAACCGCTCATGACCACCATATTTTGGCGGTGGAACCGAAATTCCTGGATCCATGATTAAGAGGATTTTCATTTATATACTTCTTCTAAAATTTCTAGCATTCGGATTCCACTTTTTTCCAGTGAAAGATTATTGACAATGTATTTTCTTGGCTGAAATTTCTGTTGAACTACTCCTTGAAAAAACAGATCGAACTTCCCGGTAAAACTTTCGAAATTTTCAAATGTTGATCCACATTCTTCGCTAAAAAATGGAGCAGAGGTGGCTGGGATTAGCGGATCATTCCAAGAAAATCGGTTTGGATCTAAACAAAAACCTTGGTCCCAGGCATATATCGGAACATCCATAGACATCGCTTCGCAACAGGCAAAACCCTGGCTTTCATGTTCACATAAAAATACCATACACTTACATTCTTCCAATAATGCCTTGTAATCCTGTTCCTGATAATCGCCATAAACGATTTCCTTGTAACTTATATTTTTTTCATTTAAAAAATTAATAATCGGATTTCTCAAAACTTCGTTATAGTGATCATGTTCCCACCTTATCTTATTATAAATTAAAATATCGTAACTTTTTGGTTTTAGAGACGGAAGCCATGCGTCTGTATCAATTCCTACAAACCAAGTATCGCAAATATGATTACCATAATAAGGCACATATACGTTTTTCGCCCAGTTTGAATGCTGAAGGTATTTGGCGATTGGGTAATCATCGCATAGAGTAGGCCACTCGGAAGGATGTGTCATTAATGCAATCCCAGCTACGATTTTATTCGTTTTCTGATAACCTTTTAACGCATATCTTCCTGCACCAAGTACAATCAATTGATCTTTAGGTTTGATTTGTTTAAATGGAATGTTTATCTGATAGTTAACTTTTAATTGATCAAAAGAACGGCGGAGGTTCAAAAAAACTTTCTCAACGCCGCCAATTTTTTCTTTTTTAAAGAGACTTTTGAACAGCATTCGCAAGAACCTATCACCATAAAACCATCTATCTTCCAACGGTTTTTTTCTAAAATATATGATAATTCTACTGTTCACCTCTTTTGTATTTTAAGCGTCTTGACAGCGCTACAAAATGTTGTTCGACCAGAAAATAATAAATTCCAGCACCGCAAATAGATGTCATGATTAAAACTATAAAAGTTGACAATGGATTAATAGTTATAGGAAGTATCCAAGGTAGTAGAAGTGATGCGACCAGCATGTGAACAAGATAAAGCGAATACGAAATTTTCCCTAAAAAAATCAGTATTCTGTTTTTTATTGGTGGAACTACCATGATCAATAAAATAGTAAACAAACAAATTACCATATATCTGATCGCAATTAAAAAGGCCATTTCCAAACATAGAAAGATCAGCAACCGAATGCCAAAATTGGCGGGTATTTTTTTTACTTTAACCAAAAAAGCTAAAAAACCCAGTGCGAAAAAATGTCCATAAGCAAGGATAAATCTGCGATCGGCCCAACCTGCAAATTTTACTGAATGAAAACACAGTAATAAAATAATAATCAGATAGGGCATTTTGAGTTTCATTAATAATGGGTAACAGAGCCCAAGAATAATATAAAACTGGATTTCAATTCCCAGGGTCCAAAAAATGGTGTCGTACCAATATGACGGTTTAACAAAGGGAACGAGATAAAAAATGTTATATATGATGTTTTTTAAATTGATTTGCTCTGATTTAATTAAGAATAAAAGCGTTAATGCCAATACGATATAATAAGGCGGATCAATTCTGATTGCTCTTTTTGTAATAAAATGGAAAAAGTCGTTTATCTTGTAATTGTTTTTGTATAAGGAATAAGGCATTATAAACCCTGAAATGATGAAAAACATTAAAACACCTAATTGCCCGCTGTTTACGATATAATTTACTACCGGATAACTGTTATATTCTGCCAGCATACCCATATGTACTACACAAACCCCTAAACTTGCCAAGCCTCTGGTCACTTCAATGTTTTCAATTTTTGTTTGGTTGATTTGAGCGGGCATAGATTTGAGTTAAAATTGTGAAGTGATTTTTTTGATGGTTGCTGCAATGCTATGTTGACTTAGCGCCTGATGTTGGGCATTTTTCCTCAATAAAGCTCTCCTTGAAGATGATTTGCTTAATTCGTTAATTTGTTCAATTAATTCTTCCGCAGTGCGATAAGTTGAAATGTCATCTTTTAAATCGTAAAGTTTATCAAGTCCTTCGGTCCATTCCGTTAAGTAACAAGCTCCAAGCATTGGCGCTTCAATATCGCGCAACCTCGAGTAGGTATCCGGTTGATGAAGTGGAAAGTTAAAGCTGGGGTAACGATTGATCCCCAATGTAACTTTACTTTCTCTTGTTATTTTTACGTAGTTTTCAAAATCTGGTTTTCCTTGAATTAATTGCTGTAATTCTTTTGAGGTCTGTGGGTGTAGTTTACTTTGTTTCAGTTTGTTGAGATAAGGATTTAAGCCATTTCTCCTTAAAAATTGAAATTGGTTTTTAATTTTTTCAACGACCGACTGCCGTTTAAAATTAGGCATTCTTGCCTCATCATTCCAGCCGCTACCATAAATATCCAAGTCTATCGACGGCGAAATATTTATCAGCTTTTCGAAGAATAAATGCCGCTGAATATCTTTCGATCCGATAAACGATATGCGCTCATTTTCGTGATCTGGCATATTGCGATATTTTGGATCTACCCACATCGGCATGGGCAAATGCAAGTAATGTTGTTTTGCTTTTTGGTAGAGTTGTATGGCTTTATATTCCGGTACCCAGTTTAAATCGAATACTTTAAACTCAGCTGGCAGTTTTTTGAAAAAGCGTAAATGATCACAGAAAAAATTTACGCAATAGACACCCATTCTTCTGATTTCATAAATCGCTTGAATATCGATTTGCTGAGGATACAAATAGCTGAGAAATATATCAGGATGATTTTTTTTAATCGCTGATACTGTTTTTTCCCAAGTTAAGGTTTTCCACTTTTCATGCTCTTCCTCAGTTTTCTGTACTAATCCAGCGGCCCAATCTACTTCATCAACTTCTAGCCAGGTATGTTCAGTTTCTTCAATTCCATTTTTAATGTAATATTCCCAAAAGCTATAGGCTGCAATCGGATGTTGAATTTTAGACTGTAAAAACGAAAGAAAGATCTTCAAATTATGATTTCAATACAAATTGTAGTAACCGCGCTGTTTTCCAGCCGAAATATTTTGCCAATCGCTGAATTTTCGGTCCGCCAAGTTGTGGCAAATACCCCTCTTTTTCAATTTTTGGCATTATCTTCATCGCCTGTTGATATATTTTGTAATATTTTGGGAAACTTCGCACGGCGATGTCCAGCAATAATTTATAGCTTGCTAATTTTGCGGCTTCGCTGGAATTTTGTTGGAGTAAAAGATGGGTTTTGATTTTTGCAGCCGCCAAAGAACTTTTCAGTTTTTTCTCTGAATTGATATTTGATAGGGAAGAGGATTGATTTTTTCTATAAAACACAAAAACATCGGGTGTGTACACAATGCCGCTAGCGTTTAATATCATTCTGGCAAAAAATTCTCCGTCGTCATCAGTTGTAATATTTTCGTTCCAGTTTCCGGCTATGTCAATTAACGTTTTTGGAATTAGCCAAGCATGCGTAGTAACCATGGACCCGCTTTTCGAGTAGCCGCCCCAAAGTTTGATCAAAAACTCATCGGTCTTATCAGTAGTTTCGTAAAAAGCGTCTTCGTAAGCACTCGGTACAATGTTTTCGGGCTGGTCGCCATCATTGAAATGTTTCGTTCTGCAATTTGCGATATAATTTTTCCTTTCCAATAACTGATCAAGCTGAAATTTGATCTTATTTTCGCCCAAAAGGTCATCGGCATCAAGAAACTGCAGATATTTTCCTTTGGCGATAGTGATTCCCAAATTTCTGGCTGCGCTGGCACCTTTATTAAATTGCTGCAGCACAGTAATGTTTGCACCTTCAAATGATTTTGCTAGTGCATAAGAGTGATCAGTCGATCCGTCATCAACCAAAATAAGCTCAATATTTACACCGCTCTGTGCTAAAACAGATTGGATCGTTTCTGGAAGATACTTTTCAGCGTTAAAAACTGGAATGATTACACTAACTAATGGGTTCATTGTAGTAAGCTCACTTTTCAGGCGTGACACCAAAAATTTCTAGCCACCTATTTTTAGAAAGCGTATGTTCGGGAACTTGATTGTTGATCAGCCAAGGTTGTTTGAGATAAGAAATATATAAATCCGGATTGTTATCGATCTCTTTGATCCGATCTATTAATGGCGAAAAATTGAGGTTGAACTGGTATTTCATCTTAAACCTTCGGCCATACAACTTAAGTTTTCTGCTGAGATGATTTTGCGGCTTCCGAAAATGCTGCGGCCGGATATCTACAAAAGTTTGTTGAGAAAGCTGTTCTATCTTTTTCAAAAACTTTCCTTTTTTGTCATCTACATAATTGGCAAAATTAACAAAGCTGTTCTTGTTAAAAATTTCATCAACAAAATCATCACCACAGTAAATTGGTAAACTGTTTATTAGCATCGCATCGTACAATTTTTCCGTCTGGTATCCCGGATAAGCATAATTTTCAAAAGCGATGGTAAATTTGTACTGATTTAAAAACTGCCGTTTTTGATCCCAAAAATCGCCGCTAAATTGAGAATCGATACTCTTCATATTGTTCATCGACTTACTTGGAGCATCTACTTTTTTATATTTAGATAGCTGTTTAAAAAACTCTTCACGGTAAGGTACAGGGTTTGAATAAATGAAGTTGCAGAATTTTGTCTTTTCGCTCAAAATCCTGTCAATATCGTTATCCGATAAATTTTTGATTAATAATTTTGGCTCAAATCCATGCCATTGGATCCTTTTATATTTTGAACTTCTAATTTCTTCTTCTCTCGGAACACCAAATGCCCAATCGCAAATAGAAAGATCGGGGGTAATATTTTCGCAGAAATAACCGATCCGCTGATAATTTCCGGGTTTGGGAACATCGTTTCCATATGGGCCAAAAATGATAAAATCCGGATCAGAAGAATTCTCGAACGCTACAAAATCACTAACTCCATTCACATCGAAAACTTCTCGTTTGAAGATTTCAAAGTCTAAACCATTTTGCATCTTTACTTTGATAGCTTTTTTTATCTCTGGACTATCCGAATTTTGCATATAGAATTTTCAATCTGTATTTTATAAGTTCAAAGAGATAAACCATAAAATTGTGATGCTGCCACTTATATTTATACAAAGCGAAACTAATGTATTGGAAATAGCTTTTTTTGTAATCACTTTCATTACTCAGGGTTTTACTTGCTAGGTGCGTTACTAGGGAATCTCGAATAAGCGCATTTTTGATTCGATACTTCTCGAGAGTGAGCCTGAAATCATCATCGCAGAACCAAAATTTGAATCGTTCATCAAATAAGCCAATTGAATTAAAAATTTCCCTTTTTACAAGAAAACACCAGCCAGTAAAAAATAACGCATTGGTGTAGCCGTAATTTATAGGCTCTTTTTCTACTTCAATTTTTCCATGATGAAATTTTGGACAAAATGGGTTGAAACTTTTTATGGCGGGATCTATTTTACTGCTTTCTAAGATAGCTGTCGCCCAGCCCTTGTTAAAGATAAGGTCATTATTACAAAAACAAATTAACTCGTTTTGAGTTAATGAAATGCCTATGTTTAAGAATTTATGAAAACCAAATTCTTGCTTAGGATAAATGGTTCTGCTATTTGGGTATTGAAAAGGTGAAAGTACCTTGTTTGATTCGATGACAATTACATTGAATTTAATCAAACGAGAATCTTCACTTGCCAACAAAGTGCTGATTGTTTGTAGCGTGATGTTTTTTAGTGCTTCGTTTTTGGCGTAACTTAAAATAATAATATCAATATTGGTCATTAACTTTTTTAGCTACTGTTGCATATTGTTGAAACTTCGTGTCTTCAAATTTATTGTTTGTGATTAAATTCAACAGTTGAACAATAAATTTAAATCTTGGAGCTAAAGATTCATTAATACCTATATGTTGGATTACTTCAAAACCTAAAGTTTCATACATTCTTTTAATGCTTTTTTTTGTGAAAAACCTCAGGTGTGTTTTGTCCATTATTCCCGAATCTTCGTAGGTAAATTCGCCAAGGTAAAATAGCCGGTAAAGATAAGGGGCATGCCTGATATTTGGAATTGAACTAACAATCACGCCATCTTTTTTTAGAAAAGCTTTACAATTCCTTAATGCAATTTGAGGTTCGGCCAAATGCTCTAGCACATCATTAAATACAATACAGTCGAAGTGATTATGCGGTAGTTTACTTTCAGAAGTAAATAACGTGTTATCGAAATGGTCAAGCTTTTCAATTGCAGATTTATTAAATCTTCTATCAGGCTCAATACCGTAATAGATGCAAGAAATGTTTTTTTTGACATAAGCTCCAAAAGAGCCATCCCCACAGCCAATTTCCAGAATATTCGCAGCATTTTTGGGTATAAACTGTAACATTTCTTTCCTTATGTGTAGAAAGTAGCTATCTTCCTTCTCTTGATAGTCAGTTGTATTGTACATTAGTGAAAAGTCCCATTAGCGGAAATTTCTCTTTGGTTAATTTCCTGATAAAAACAGTTGTAAATCGCTGGTAAATCGAGGCTCAAGGTTTCAACTGTTAACTCAGTGTTTTTATTCCCTTTTTTCAAAATTTTGCCTGCAAATATTTTCATTTTGCTCCATTGGCTGATATCTTTACTATCGCCTTCATATTCGTATAAAAATGCTCCAATCCTTCCTTCCTTTTTTAAAGTTTCTTTAGAAGTAAGCGACGTGATGTTTGAAGGAGTACCTACACCCATTGCCATATACCCTGTGTAATAAATAATGTTACATTTTAAATAACTTATCCGCAGTGCAAATTCCCAATCGAGCATTACAAATTTTGTATTGTATAAACCTGTGTAAGCTAAAGCAGATTTTCTAATCATCAAATATACATCACTAAAGCTGAAAGATTTTGCAGATCCCCTTTTCCAAGCCATAAATGATTCAAACCTGGAGCTATGACCAATTAACTCGGGATTTGATAAATTAACAGAAAGCGAATTTGAAATACAGAAGTCAATTTCGGAATGAATTAGCAATTTATTTTTACATTTTCTAATCGCTTCAAAACAAAAAACATCATCATCAATAATTTTTTTGAGTAAAATTCCTTTTGCCATCATCATGGCTTTATTCCAGCCATGAGCTTGGTTTTTATCTGGTTCTGATATGAATTGATGGATTTTACCTTGATTAAATAAATCAGTTAAGTATTCTTTAGTCCCATCTTTGCTGTCTGAATCAACTATTATTATTTCTTCATCTGGTAAGATATTTGACATTAGCTTTTCTAGAGAAATCTTTAAAAAAGGAAGTCTATTTTTTGTTGAAATTAAATAGGATAAAACTGGTTCGCTCATCTTATGGACATTATTTAAAAATTTGTATGAAAGATTTGGCAAATTGTTTCACATTATTTGCATAATTATTTTGATCAAACAACCGTGGTTGAAATTGATTTGAGGTTTTTTGAATGTTATCTGCCAATTTTACCATATCATTAACCTCAAAAAATAATGCGTTAGTATGCTGTAACTGTTCTTTATGTACGTCAATGTTCGATGCAATTACTATTTTGTTAAATGATTTTGCATCTTCGATAACAGTACTCCAACCTTCAAAAAGCGAAGGCTGAATTACGGCAATGGCGTGTTTCATTAATGTTAATTGGTCGGTTCTATCTACAAAACCTAGAGAAAAAGTTAGGTGACTTAGCCCATTCTCTTCAATAAACTTTAAGAAATGTAGATAGTATGCTGGGTTGCGATAATCGGCAGTATTTCCTGTAAACACAATCGGTATGTTCCATTGACCGCTTGTGTTTAAATAATTTAAGGCCTTTAAGATAACCATGTGGTTCTTATGCTGCCAAAATTGGTTGCAACAAATGAAAAACCGTTCCGGCAAATTATACTTTTTAAGTAGTTGATTTAATGGCTTAAGGTCTCCATGCTTAGAAACCGCAAAAGGAAGAACATAGATTTTTGCGCGGTTTGCCGGATAAATTTCTTCAAAATGATTGCGCGCGTTTTGACTGCTTAATACCAAAACATCGTTACTTATTGCAATTGCTTCTTGAGAAGATTTTCTTTGAAAAATATCGCTTTCGGAAAAAAAATGAGGAAGATAATGTTCTTGAAAATCGGCAATCCAATATGCCCTAATTTTGGCTTGATCTTGTTGTTCGCATTTATAATATGGAAAAACTCCATCCAGATTTTCAATCGCTCTACTAAAAATTCTCTTTCCGATGGTACGAAATAAGATTGTATTTATTACTTTCTTTAAAAGATTACTTTCTCCTGTGTTAATTTGATAAGTAAGATATGGGTAAGCTGTAGCCTGTTTTAAAATATCGAAATATGTCTTTTTAGCTGTTATTACAACAATATTGGGCTTTTCAACATCCATTAAGGTATCTAAAGCGCGAACCAAATTATCAATATAATATGTTCCGCCAATCCAACCTTCATCATAATTATAGCTAATGCCAATTTTTAGCCTCTTAACCATGAAATATAATCTTTTAAACCATCGTTTAACGAAATGCGGCTTTGATATCCCAGTTTAACAATTTTACTGATGTCTGCTTCCCAATATAAAGGATCGCCGGTTCTATTGTCGCCTAAAAATTCAACTGTTTTTTTGTCAAAATTTCCAAGGGTTTTAAAAACTGCAACCAGGTCTTTTATCTTCAGTTGCTTGCCATTTGCAATATTATAGATGTCAAAGCCCACTTCAGCATTTTTAATGATCATTTCAAAACATTGAACAATATCATTCGCGTGAATGAAATCTCGGGTTTCATTTCCCGTGCCAAACAGCGTAACCGTATTGTTTTCGAAGTTAAATTTTTGATAGAGATCCCAAAATAACTGTTTGGTTAATCCGTCGCCGTATGCAGAAAAAATTCGGAGAATATAGGTGTTGACGCCAAAATATTTATGATAGGTTTCACACAATTCTTCAGCTTGTTTCTTATGGATTCCGTAAGGAGAAAGTGGGTTCAGAGTAGCAGATTCTTCAATTGGCAGTTTGGTTGCATTGCCATAAACGGCTGCGCTGGAAACCTGAATAAATTTACATGAAGGATGTTCTTCTTTAATGGCAAATAATATTTTCTGCACATTATTTACATTCAACGAAAAATCTCTTAAAGGTTTAATAAAAGAATCCTGAACGGAAGCTGCGCCAGCACAGTTGATACACCAATCTGGTTTTAACTTTCTAACAAGCTGCGTAAAATCGGCATCACTAGAGCTAATCTGAAAATAGTTCGGATCGTTATAATCATTTACAATATCGCTGGCATAGGTAATGTATTCTTCCGTATTTTTAAAATGTTGATAGGCATGCGAGCCTATAAATCCTTTGGCACCGATAATCAATAACTTAATCATGAGGAATCTGTTTTAAAACTCTTGCTGGATTTCCCCCGGCAACTGTCCATGCAGGAACATCTTTTGTGACTACACTTTTTGCAGCAACTACCGCTCCTTCGCCAATGGTAACACCTTTTAATATACAAACATCAAAGCCAATCCAAACTTTATCACCAATTGTTATTGGAGCGCTATTAACCCCTTCCCAGTTTTTATTTTTGATACTATTTCCATCAAATTTATGATAATCAGAATAACATTGATGGTTGTCGTTTTTTCTATATTCCCAGTAAATGCTATGAGAATCATGGTCGTATAGGGTGATACCCCAAGCCATCGTTACATCATTGCCAATGGTGATGTTATTCCTGGAAATTAGAGTTGCACCACCAATATGGACATTATTTCCAATCTGGATGTTGCCGTACTGGGTTTCAAATATAAAATCAGCATTAATAATGCCTTCACGTCCGATAACCACATATTTTCTTTCCTCAATTTCAGTATCGAACCTGATATTGAGTCCGTTTAGAAGATATGAAGATGGCTCTATAACCACATACTTTGTGAAATCAGGTTTTGATTTTACAATCAGTGATAACTTAACTAATATTCTATAAATGAAATTACGCATCTAATTTTTTAATTACTTTCGCAGGATTTCCTGCTACCAAAGTAAAATCTGGAATATCTTTCATTACCACCGAGCCAGCTCCGACAATTGCTCCACGACCAATGGTCACTCCCTTCAAGATCGTTACGTTAAAGTTAATCCATACATCATCTTTAATGTGGATAGGGGCAGTAACTATGTTTTGTTTTTCGTCCCAATGACCAACTTCAACAATGTATCTGAACCTTTCTGCTCTTTCTAAATGGTCAACTTCGTGAGAATTGGTATCAATTATATTTACGTCGTGAGAAATCAGTACATTTTTTCCAATTCGAATACTTTCCGCAGACCAAATCCGTGTGTTTAGTCCGATATACGTATTTTCTCCAATTTCGATTTTTCCTCCAAACTTATAAGTTAAAAGATTTCCTTTAAGGCAACTTCCTTTATTAATTGTTATTGCTTTTTGATCGTTTTGTAGGTTCGTTACATTAGCCTCAGCAAAAATTAGGGCATTGTTATTTGTGATTTGATTGTTTACGTTTTCAATTTTTCTTTGATCACTCACGCTCTGTATCATCAAATCAATTTTGTAAGTTTTGATAAGCTTGTAGATCAGGTTTTTAATAAAAGATTTCATAAAAACTTTTTAATCTTGGCGTAAAGTTTACTTAAAAGTTGATATTTCTGTTTTGAGGTGAATATTTTACTCATCATTTGATCCGATTTTTTATTTACAGCAATAATTTTCGGATGTTTAATTATAGCCGAAATATTTGCTCTTTGAAGATTGCTAAATTGATTTTCACCTGTTGTATGTGTTGCAGCTGCGCCAAATCCGATATTGGTAATCATATTTTCTACAGGAACAATGCACAAACCTTGGTTCATCCATAAGGTGTAAACCCATTGGTAATCCCAGGTGTCAATTTTTTTTTCATAAACGTCAGAAAAGCTATTCATCCAATCATTAAAATCGGACTGATGCCCATGTTGTTGAATTAATTCTTCTTTTTGTAATGAAAAACCGCTTATGTTAAAATCATATTTTTCCCAAGCACGCTTCCATGTAGCCCAACCCCAAATAGATCCGTAGGAAGAATAATAATAGGAATCTTTATCTAAGTTTAATTTTTTGGCTAGCACATTTGTGCCGGTTATCTCCATTATCCGATTATTGTTTTGATGATATTTTAGTAATTCAGCGCAAAAAACAAAAAAGGAATGATTTGGTAAACAGTCATCCTCCAAGATAATGCCTTGTTCTACATGTTCAAAAAACCAGTTAATTCCACCGCTGACTGCTTCTCCGCAACCACAATTTTCTTCCCTAAATAAAGTTTTTAGTTCGCACGGCCAATCTATTCCATTTAAAATAAGATTTCTGGTTACGGCACATTTCACCAAATCATTCTCATTACCTTTTCGTGGACCGTCTGCAGCTACAAAAAGCTGCTTCGGTTTGGCTTTTTTAATTTCCTCAAAAACAGCAATTGTTGTTTCTGGCCGGTTAAAAATTAAAAATAGAACCGGGGTATCTAACACTTAATCCAATTTTTGGGTATAATACTATTTGGTAATTCCTCGTTCTGTCCAAGCCAAAATTTCGGCGCATATATTTGAGGTTGTTTTTTGTTCAGAAATGCGCCCCACCAAGAGAAACTACTATTTGCCAATATGCAAACATCTGCATTTAAAAGAAACTGAAAATCGATTATTTCTTCGTGGTTAGAAATGTATTTGTGAGGTACATCACTAAATTCTTCAGCAATTGTGGCAGGTTCATCAGATAAAAAAACGAAAAAAGAACTTTCCTTTTCAAATTGCTGTAAGATTTTATGGTAATAATCAGTTGATAACGCCCAGCCTAAATTAATATAATCGCCCTTTCTGATATGAACGGCAATTACTTTTTTATCAGCAGGAAAATTTTTAACCACTTTTTGATAGTTGTCTTTAAATTCTTCCTTCAGGTTAAATAAAGAACCAATTTCTTCTTTAACATTTGCAAAATAGATTTCTGATTGAAAAAATCCAGTATAAAGTATTTGGTCTTTTAATTTTAGCAAATTCATCTCAGGACTGCTTCCATTGGAAAATTCTATTGGTTTTAATTTGAAAAATTTAGGCAGAAAGCTATAAAAAGCCATTTTTAGCCGGTGTGAAAATATATTTCTAAAACCTTTAATCCTAAACAACGATTCGACTTCAAAATTAAATTCTTTTACCAAAGAGAAATATTTTGGAAGGACAAATAACTCGCTTCGCTGATCAATGTAAAATTTCGTGTTTAAAGACTTGGAAGCTGCGTAAGCAAATGCATACTGAAATAATTGATTTCCTAATCTTCCCTGCAAGACAACTCCAATCATTTTCTATATGGAACAACAAAAAGTAAATCTTTTAACTTCCCCATGTTCTCCTGATCGTCATACTTTCCAAAAACATGTTTTCTATAATTTTCAAAGAATTTTCGATATTAAAATGATCCGTTAAATTTTGATTTTTCGTTTTAATATTCTGTTTATCGAATGTTTCCAGCTCGATTAATGAGTTGAGAATAGAATGTTTATCTTTGGGATCAAAATAAATGGCATTGTCCCCCATCATTTCTTGATGTCCTTTAAGATTTGAGCATGCAAGGTTGCAGTTGAAATAATTTGCTTCTAATAATGGCATATTGGTTGGACCCAAAAATGATGGGAAAACTGTGCCAACAGCCTTTTTATACATCCATTTTAATTCTTCGTTGCTCACAAATCCAGGAATTACCACATTGGCATTGATATTTAATTCGTTGACAATTTCTTTGATATATTTTTGATTGACGTGATCAGCTCCGGTTAATACCAATCTGAAATCAGGATGTTGCTGCAAAAAAAGATGAAATGCTAAAATTAAATTATAGTGGTTTTTGTGTGGCCAGAATTGAGCGGGATACACAAAAAAACGTTCATTTTCATTAAGCCAATTTGGTTGACCTGGAATAATGGTGTCAGAAATAATCTTGCTTGGAAATAGGGGTAAAATTTTTAACTTTTCCTCAAAAACATGGTAATTTTCTAAAATTTCTTTCTTTCCCTGTTCCGATTCTACGCCAACAAGTAATGCCTTGCTCAAATTTTTGGCAATTGTTTCTTCTCTATAATCCCAATTTCCATCCATTGCCATTTCAGGAAAAGGATAGGTGGTTTTATGCCCTAAATCCCAATGTACTATGATGAAAGGGAAGTTGTTAATGATTTTATCTGGCGTAGCATAGAAAATAAGGTCAATTTTATTTTCCTTTAAAATTTTTACCGCGTTCGTAAAATTCCTTTGAATGTCTTGTCTGGGTACATGAGATCTAAAAAACTTGTGATAAAAATTTGTCCTTTTTTTCTCCAAATAGCTTTCTGTGAATGGAATATTAATTACTGGTTTATTTAAGGTGATATTTAGGTTAAACCCAGCAAAATAAATTTCGATCCCATTTTCAAAATTTCGATTATCGAGCCCAGAAATGATTTGTGAAAAAAAACCATATCCACCACCAGCTTCAGGAGCGTAATTCAGGTCAACCCAAACTGCAATTTTAAAAGCTTTCATATATTGTTTTAACTACAATATCAATATCTGTTTCTTTCAAACCCAATCCGCTCGGCAAGTAAAAGCCATTTCTAGCTAATCTTTCTGCAACGGGGTAATTTTCGTTTTTAAACAACCCCATCTTTTGAAATACAGGTTGTTCATGCATGCACCAAAAGAAAGGCCGGGTACCGATTTTGTTTTTGGTGAGATGAGCTATTATGTTTTCTTTTTCGGCTAAGGTTGGTGCAATCAAACCGAATATCCAATAAATATTCTTGCTAAAATCTGTTTTTGCAAGAGGCAGTTGGTACCCTTTTTCTTGTAAGAAAGAAAGCCTTTGTTGGTAATTTGCACCTATTTCTCTTTTCTTAATTATAAAACCTTCAAGTTGTTCCAATTGTGCTACACCTAGTGCTGCCTGTAGGTTTGTCATCCGGTAGTTCCAGCCTATTTCGTGGTGGACAAAGCGGGGACCATTAGGCTCAAAGCAGAGGTTCCGGAGTTTTTTACATCTATCTGCCAGCTTTCTGCTGTTAGTGAGAAGCATGCCACCTTCACCGGTAGTAATGTGTTTATTTGGATAAAAACTAAAAATGCTAATATCGCCGAAACTACCACAGATTTTACTGTCATAGGTTTGCCCGTGCATTTCGGCTGCATCTTCGATTATCTTGAGCTTGTATTTTTTTGCTAGCGTCAACACCGGCTCCATATCCACTGGTAATCCATAGACATGAACTACTAAAATGGCCTTAGTTCGGGCGGTAATCTTCGCTTCGATTTGCATTACATCCATATTCCAAGTGAGTGGATCACTATCTACTAAAACTGGCAACGCACCGGCAGTAACAACAGATTGCGCTGGAGAGATAATCGTGAAGGTAGGCATAATCACTTCGTCTCCAGGGCCAATATTTAAAGCTTTAATTGCAATATCTAAGGCTGCGGAACCATTACTAACCGCAATTCCATGCAAACTACCAATATATTTACTAAATTGTTCTTCAAATTTGTTAATAAAAGGCCCTTCACTACTGATCCAGCCAGTTTCAATACATTCAGTTACATATTTTAACTCATTGCCATTTAGAAGTGGGGTATTAACAGGAATAGGTTGATGCATTTTTAAATTTTCTTTAAAATATAAGAAACTCCCCAAGTGTGTATTGAAGGACTTTCTTTAGTAAGAAATGCTTCGGTATGCACGAACTCAAAACCAGTTGCATAGGCTAAAATCTCAATTTCTGGTCTGCTGAAATGTCGCATGGGATGTTGCTCCTTAAAGGAATGAATTGTACCGTCTTTAAGTTCGTTTACAGTAATATCATAATTAACTTCAACAACATTTAATTCGGCATAGATTACAGGATTTGCAATTCTAGTGACCTCAATATTTTGATTTCGAAGTATTTTAGTTCGTTTTTCCGGTATTTGGAAATTTACAGCAGCACTGTGCCAAACATCGAAAATGAATAGACCATCTATGTTTAAGCTCTGATGAACATTCTTGAATGTTTTGATCAAATTATCATTGTTAGTTAGGTAGCTGATCACATGAAAAAGAGATAGAGCGATATCAAAAGAGGTGTTTGATCTAAAGTCAGTAATATCTGCAACCTGAAAAATCACTCCTTCTTTTTTATTTTGGTTTGCAATTTCGACCATTTCTGGACTCTGCTCAATACCGAGAATTTGATATCCTTTCTCTGCTAACAAATTTGCATGTTTGCCAGTTCCCGAGCCTAACTCTATAATTTTATTGCCTTTAGAATGGTATTTATCAAGTAAACTAATTAGATAGTCGGTTTCTGCCGCATAATCTTTGTCTCTATAAAGCAAATCGTAATATTGGCTGTAAAGCTTAAAGTTCTGGCTCATCACCTTTGGTTATTATATTAATGTTTTCTGGCTTGTGGTCAAATTTAACTTTGTCTTCATCACCACAATAAGGACCTTGTTTAATTTCGATCATTTCGGCATTTTCTAAGATTTCAAATCCATGTCCACCTGCAGCTAATAAAATTACATCGCCAGTTTCCAAAATTCTGCTTTCTAAATAGTCTTGGTCATCATTATAAAAATCAACTCTTACTTTTCCATTTTTAACATATAAAACTTCTTGCGTTAAAGTTACTTTTCGCTCAACCAGATTATGTACATGCGGTTCGATGATATATCCTTTCGGCCTGTTCATATAGCCCAATTGTTGAGAAAAGTCTCCTGGAGTAAAGAAAGATATCCCTTGCTTTTTGTAATTGGCTCTAATGATAATGGCCAATTGATTTTCTTGGTAAATTATTTTTTCGATCATGAATTTGGAAGGTTATAATCCCAATAGTTTTCTTTCAATACCCACTCCTTTACAATTCTGTCGTTATTAAAATGGCTTTGATGAAAATTGTAACCGTCTGTTTCCGTTTGCGCTAGACTATTGAATAGTGCTTTTATCTCCTTGGGAAGCGGTTTTTTGCTTTTCGAAACAAAGATTTTTACCCATCTATAATAAGGATGCAGCCTATCCCTCAGTTTTTTCTTCAGTGGTTTTACCTCTTCTTTGCCTTTATTAGTCTCTTCTTGAGGCTGGTTAGCAATTCTTAAATTTGTATAAGAGTTGCATACACCTTGATAAAAAGCTCTTTTTTTAAAATATTCAAAAGTTAATCTACTCTTCGGTACATAATGTTTTAACATTAAGCCTGGAATGTATTTTGCTGACAAATTATTTTTTATCGCCCGTAACGTAAGTCCCGTTTCACCATCTCCTTGAAATTTCTGTAAGTGCTCCGGTATGCAATCCGGATGAAAGCCACCAAGAGAAATTAAAGTGCTTTTTCGGATACAGAAATTGAGACCCCATACAAAATTTGGGTCAATGTCGACTTCATTATTCCCAAAATCTAAGAGACTTAACCAAGAACAGTAATTGCCTTCATAGGCTTTTTCCCAAAAATATCGCAACCAAACTGGTGGAGCAGTTTCATAATCGGGTAAGCAAGGACCAGTTGCTAAATGCAAGTCATTATTCATTAGAAAAGAATCATACAAGTTCTTGACGTAATTGGAATTTAATTCTACATCATCATCTAAGAAACATAGCACCTCTCCGGATGCCATTTCGGCACCACGGTGCCTACCAGTGAGTAAGCCAGGTATTTCATTGAATTCGTAAAGAATAGTCGGTATTTTTGTTATAAAACATTCAACAATCTCTTTTGTGTTATCTATTGATCCATTATCAATAATGATAACCTCGATGTTATTGTCTAAATTTTGCCTAGCAATACTTTCTAATGTTGCTTTTAGGAGCGTAGCTCGATTAAGCGTTGGAATGATAATCGAAATAGTCAAAATTACTCTTGATTAAAATATTTGATTTCAGCTGTAGTCGGTGCTGAGATAAATCCATCGCTTTTATAATATGGAAATACACGATCTTTGGTGGGACTTTGTGTAATTTCGAATACTAACACGTCTTCATGGCGATCGTAAGTAATTGTATTTTGTGGACCGATCCATGGACTTATGGAATAAAAACCAGGAACCAGACCAGTAAGTGCAATAACTAAATCAATATCAATTATACCTTTTTGAATAATAATAAATGGAGTTGCTGAGGGCATTGATTGGATTATAGGTTTGCCTTGATCATCTTTTATATCAAAAGTAATGAATGCTGGAGCATTTTTAGAATCAGAAACCAGTTGGGCTTTAATATTTAATAATAGATTAGGTTGGCTCCCAGTGATGTTAATGGTAACGAAATCGAACCTCGGAAAATAGTTATTATGAAGGTTGTCCCATCTCAATATTTCATTCTGATTAAACTGTTGATATATTCTAATCGCTTCCTCAACGTTTGAAGCGATTTTTACTTTACCATTTTCTAATACTATACCATTTTTGCAAAGAGAAGATACCGCATCCATATTATGGCTCACAAAAAGTACAGTCCTTCCTTCGCCCTTACTTACTTCGCCCATCTTGCCCAAACACTTTTTCTGAAATTCTGCGTCACCTACAGCAAGTACTTCATCTACAATTAATATTTCGCTTTCTAAATGCGCAGCAACGGCAAAGGCCAGACGCACATACATGCCTGAACTATATCTTTTTACTGGTGTATCCAAATAACGTTCAATTCCTGCAAAATCTACAATTTCATCCAGTTTGCGTTGGATTTCTTTTTTACGCATACCTAAAATAGCACCATTTAAAAAAATATTTTCCCTACCGCTAAGCTCTGGATGGAAACCGGTACCTACTTCCAATAAACTTGCAATTCGGCCCTTGCCTGAGATTTTACCGGTAGTAGGGGCTGTAACTTTGCTTAATATTTTGAGTAAAGTACTTTTTCCTGCTCCGTTTCTGCCTATAATGCCTACTGCATCTCCTTGCTCAATTTCGAAATTAATATCTTTTAAGCTCCATACTACATCGCTTTCACTTTTGGTATTTTGGTCATTACTTTCCCCGATCCGCAAAAATGGATCTTCTTTACCCCGAATGCGCGCATACCAACGTTCTAAATCGCGGCTGATCGTTCCTGTACCAATTTGGCCCAATTGATAAGCCTTACTTAGGTTTTCTACTTTTATTGCAATGTTAGACATTTAAAATATGCTTAAAGTTGTGCTTTCCGTTATCCATCTTCCATTTCCCATTTATACGGTGTCAACAAAATTCCGTTCTACCTTATTAAAAACCACAGTACCAACCAATAGTAAAACTATAGTAACAATTGTAGCACAACCTAAACTAAACCAGCTAAAGCTCCCTTGTCCTAAAAATCCATATCTAAAAGTTTCAATAATTGGCGTCATCGGATTATACTCAATAATCCAGGCATATGCCGGATATTTCTTAATAGCCTCAGATAGGGGGTAGATTACAGTAGTAGCGTACATTAATAACTGCACACCAAAACCGATGAGAAAAGCCAGATCCCTATATTTCGTAGTCATGGCTGAGATAATCATCCCTGCACCCAAACCCAATAAAGCCATTAATATTACAATTACCGGGAACAGACAAATTGCCCAGCTGATGTTGAAATTTGCGCCTGAAAAATAATAATAGGCCATTAATATGAGAAATAACAACATCTGTACGCCAAATCGCACCAGATTACTTACCACAATACTTAATGGCATAATTAACCTTGGGAAATATACTTTGCCGAAAATACTAGCATTATCCCTAAAAACAGATGATGTTTTGGTTAAACAATCAGCAAAGTAATTCCAGGCCGTAATGCCGGCCATGTAAAATAAGGGCTTCGGCAGGCTATCAGTTGAGATGCCTGCGAGGTTGCCAAAAATAAAGGTAAAAATGATGGTGGTAAACAGGGGTTGAATAAAAAACCAGAGCGGGCCTAAAATGGTCTGTTTATAAAAAGAAACGAAATCTCTTCTCACTAATAATACCAACAGATCCCGGTATGCCCAAACCTCATTCAGCTTTAAATCGAGTAAGGATGATTTTGCCTCGATGGTCCATAGTTGTTCCTCTTTAACCATAAATTTTGGGGTTAACCAATCCTGAATATTGTATTTGATCCATTTTTTCGGTGTGATTAATCATCCCGTTTAAAAGCAAGCTTTTTACGGATTGAAGATAAGGTGCATATCCAAATGCCTCCATACATTTTTCCTGAAGATTTTTTTTATCGCTTTCGTTTTGTTTGTGCTCCAATAAATTACAAATACTAATTAAAATGCCTTCCTGATCATCAGGATCAACAAGTACCCCCAGGGTTCCTCCCTGAAGTGCATCTACACTTCCGTCTTTATTGCCTGCAATTACCCTTAAACCGCTGGCTAATGCTTCGATAAATACAATGCCAAATCCTTCTTTTTTACTTGGCAAAATAAAGATGTCGGATAATAAAAAATGTTCGGTAATTTCCGTCTCATCAATAAAACCAATCATTCTAATGTGATTCTGAAGATTGTTTTTTATAATTAACTCATCTAATCTTTTCTTTTCTATCGCATCCCATTTGCCGCCTAATAAATAAGTTAGCGTTGGGTATTTCTCCAGTAGTTTTGGTAAAAGTTCAATGGTATGGTCGTATCCTTTATATTTTTCAGAAGAGGATAAACGCGATAGTGAGAACAAAATTATATTTTCATCATTTAAACGGTACCTATTCAATAAATCCTTTGGTTTTTCAAACTGCGTAGAGAGGTGGTAAAATGGGTCGAGGCAATTATTTAATATTTCGATTTTTTCAGCCGGTATATGGTGCATATCCATAATCTTTTGAGCTGTAAAATGACTGACACAGATGATTTTATCTAACTGGTTTAAAATCTTGAGTTTGGAATCTGATAACTTTTTCCAGATTTCAATTCCATGCGCCATCAGGTAAATCTTTTTATGGGGATAAACTTTCTTGATGAAATAAACAATATTGATTAAATGAATATGGCTCAATAAAATAACATCTGCCTTTAACCCACTTAAAAAAGATTGAACAACGAACTGCTCTTTTTTTCCTCCAAAGCCTTTAAATTGTTGTTTACTCAAATACCTAGAATCGCGGTCTGTATTTTTATCATACATCGAATACACGGTAGATTGAACAATTTCTTCTTCGCTCAGATCGTATAGAACACGTGATATACTTCTGCACACTTTTTCAATACCGCCGGTTAAACTAAAAGTTTTAAGCGTTAAAAATAATACTTTAACTGGCATGGTAAGTTCTATATAAAGCCAAGGCCGAGCTCCAATGTAATTTGTTTTCTCCGAAGCTTTTGATGAGCGATTTTGCGCGTTTATTGTGGTAACGTGAGGGATCGGCAATATCGCTGTTTTTCCTCATCCACTCCTGAAAAGGAAAGGTGAAGCCCATTTTTGATCTTTTCCATGTTTCTACCGGCAAATCCTCCTTATATGCTTCTACCAGAAGTTTCTTTTTTTGTTCGTAGCTGAATTTGATCTCTGTTGAAATAGAAAGCACTAGGTCAACAAAGTTACGGTCGAGAAAGGGCACCCTAACCTCAACACCATGGCTCATGCTCATAAAATCAGTATCTTTTAACAGCTGGTTTTGCATGTACATGTTAAACTCGAACCAGCTTGCCCGGGTTTCGTTACTGGTTTTTTTGATGCCGGGCTGCAACGGAATTTCTTCCAGGCAATCGATCACCGTTCTCATATCGAGATCCAGTAATTCTGCTATAACATCGGGAGAATACACCCCCCTCAAACATAAATACTCGCCAATGGGAGAATTTAAACTGAGATAATATAACCTTTTAAATTTGGTATTGTTGGAGAAACGCATGCTTCGTAATACGCTTTTACTTAACCAGTTTAAGTTTTGTATTTTATGGATCCTGTCAAAAGAAGGGTAACCGCCAAAAAGTTCGTCAGCCCCCAGGCCAGATAGTACCACTTTTATTCCTTGCTCTTTTGCTGTTTTACATACAAACCAGGTATTAATTCCATCATTTGTAGGTTGATCCATGTTGCTTAATACAGTTTCAAAATTCTGTACAAAATCACGATAGGTAATAAGTTTTTCTATCTTTTGTACTTCAATTTTTTGAAGCAGGCTATTGCGTTGTTTTTTTTCAGAAAAATCTATTTCATTAAAGTTGGCAGAAATGCATGATAGTTTCCTTCCGTTATGTTGATTGGCCAAAATGGTGAGAATACTCGAATCAAGGCCGCCACTAAACAGTACGCCAACATCAACGTCTGATATCATCTGCTGTTTAATGGAGTCCCTCAATTGTTCGCGAATTAGCTCAATGGCGTAACTCTCGTTTCTGATATAAGAAGTGTTTTCAAATTCATGATAGGATTGCACATCGTATTCTGCACTTCTAACATGATATTTTAAAAAGCAGCCCTTCCCCAGGCTGCACACATTTTTTAGTGTAGTATAAGGCTCAGGTATATGTCCGAACGCAAGATAATAAATCCGCCAGTTTTCATTTTCCTGTGAAATTCCGGCATGTTTAAATGCCTTTACTTCAGAAGCAAAAGTTAAGGTTTCATTATTAAAATGGTAATATAAGGGCTTTATGCCATTCTGATCGCGTACCAGGTACACACATTGATGCCTTTTATCATAAATGCTGAACGCAAAAATACCATCCAGTTTTTCGAAAGCATTTTCTCCCCAGTGCTGGTAGGCATAAAGTATTACTTCTGTATCAGTTTGGGTTTTGAATATGTAACCCAGATTAATTAATACAGTCCTGATTTTTTGATAATTGTAAATTTCGCCATTGTAGGTAATGGCAGTATCTTCTTTATGGCTTACCATGGGTTGATGACCATTGGTGGTAAGATCGAGGATTGCCAGTCTTCTGTTTCCCAAACAAACAGATGCATCTTCAGCCATATAAATGCCATGGTCATCTGGTCCACCGTGGTGCATACTATCACACATGGTTTTTACCTGGTAGTTAACTTTTTCTAACGAATTCTTGCTATTTATAATACCTGCTATACGGCACATTGTATTTTAATCCCGACGAATTTTGATACGATCAGATCGCGCTGGATACAGCTTCGCCCTTTCAGTCACATTTTATTTTTAAAAATGAACCGATTAATTTTATGAATAATGTTGATGCTAAAGCATCAGTATTTGCTAAATTAACTCCTCCTCAGCCTATCTCCACATCACTATCCAATCTTTTACATTTCTATAGCGGTTCTACAAAAGCTACGGATGTGTTGATGTTAATTGAATAGCCCATATTTTGTAAACGTAAAATAATACGCTGTTTATTTTGTATAGATACCAATTCGGCAATTATTCCTTTAAAAGGCCCGGCTTTAATCAAAACCCTTTCTCCTGGTTTTATATCATAATCGATCAGCTCAAGATCGGTATCTGTAGCAAGTAAGAGTTTAAGATCATTAATTTGTTGGTCAGGGATAGGGGCGATTTGGCTGGAGAAATAAATAAACCTGGCTACACCATTGGTCATCAAAACTTCTGCATATTCTTTAGCCGAAATATACGCAAACAGATACGATTTAATCAAGGGCTCCTCTACGATTTTTTTACGATCGCTCCATTGTTTAACTGTCTTTTTTAGAGGTAAGTAACTTAAAATCCCTTTTCTGTTTAATTCTTCATGAGCCTTTTTTTCTGCTCTCGACCGCGTATAAACCGGATACCACCTGTAATTTTGATCAATCATTAAACTTAATCTTATTTCGATCTCCCATCATCCTTCTTACCTTTTCAATCTTATTTCTTTTTCCAAAACTCCCACCAGCTCTTCTCATCATCGTAATAGCCACTTTTTCCATAACCGGTATAATTCGAATAATAATATGTTCCGGTATTGCTATGGGCGTAGTTAGTGGTATAGATATTGGCATGTAATTTCTCATCACCAAAAGAATTTAATATAATGGCAATGTTGTTAAGCCCGTATTCTTTTGATAAACGATCAGGGATGGTTGCCGCCCTGAATTTAGAAACACCCGAACGGATAATAAAGAGATTAACATCTGCTTTTCTAATCAATGGGATTGAATCTGATACCAAACCAACAGGTGCTGTATCTATAATGATATACTCATAAGTTTCCCTAAGTTTTTCGAGTAATGTTTCCATTGCTTTGTGGTGCAAAAGCTCCGAAGGGTTTGGCGGTACAGGCCCGGAGGTAATGTAATCAATGTTGTGCCTTTCGTCGGTAAAGATAATATCGGACAAACCGGCCTGTTTAGACAAATAACTGCTCAGGCCAATCCTGTTATCGGAACCAAAAGCATGATGAAGTTTTGATTTACGTAAATCGGCAGCTATGATGATTACTTTTTTCTCAATAATGGAAAGTGTTCCGGCAAGATTTAAACTTACAAATGATTTCCCTTCACCCGAAACTTCAGAAGTAATAGCGATTACCTTGGTATCTTTGTCGCTTGCCATAAAGCTTAGGTTAGTTCTCACAGACCTAACCGATTCAGCAAATATTGACTTTGGCCGCTCTATTGACAAAACACTTTCGCCCGGCTGAACTTTTTTGGGATATTTTAAAATTACCCCGATAATCGGTGTTGTAGTTAAGCCTTCAATGGTTTCTATATCGTAGAGGTAAGGATTTAAAATCCTGACCAGTAAAATTAAGCCAAGGCCCGAAAATAAACCCATAAAGAGGTAAGAAGAATAGATTTTTTTAGGGACTGGGGAAATAGGATAAAAAGAAGGCTGTGCCACGCTGATAATGGTTGCGCCGGATATTACTGCCGCAGAGCTGATCTGTGCTGAAAGTTTTCTTTCAAACAACATGGAGAACATCCTCTGATTGATATCAAAGTTGCTCTGTAACTTGGCGAAATCATTTTGTTTGGCTGGTATGCTGCTAAGTGCCTGATTGGCCTGGCCAATCTGTCCGTTAATATAACTGATGGTTTTTTGGTTGCGCTCATGCAACAACCGGATATTGGTTACAATGGCCTGCTTTACTTCATTAATCTGCCTGTTAATATCCTGGATGGGCTGAGCATCGGCATTAAAGTTTTGTAACTTGTTTTCCCGGTTTATAATAAGCCCGTTAAGTTGGGTTATCAGGCCTGTTAACAGCGTGCTGTTGGTGCCTTCTAAATTAAGGTTGAGTTGAATCCGATCTTTATTATTTTTTACCTGAGTTTCTAGTTGTTGAATGCCAAGTTCCTGCAGCTGTAGCTCAGCAATCTGGTTTTGTAAATTACCAAGTTTAGAACTGCTAATTTGCTTGTCGCTATTTGGATCTATGAGTTTGTTATTGCTTTGAAAGCTAGAAAGTTTATTCCCCGATTTATTTACTTGTGCATCTAAAAAGGCAATCTGGCTGTCTAAATAATCAATGGTTTGTTTGGCCGACCTTTTCTTAAGTGTCGCATCATTTTTTACATATTGTTTTATAATTTCATTAAGTACATTCGCAGAGAAAACCGGGTTACTATCTGTGTGGGTAACGCCCATAATATTCGTATTTTTCTCCTGTTCAAATACGTTTAATCCTCCTGCAGCTCTGCCATATAAATCTCTAAGTCCATTGAATTTGAAACTATAATTCCCGGCAGATGGAATTTCGCTTTTAACAGTAAACACCATATTTCCGGCATTGATGGCCTGACCGTAATGATATTTTTTGAAAACCTTATTATTGTCATCGCTGCTCGATAACTCAAAAGTTTTGCTGTCAACGGGTTTAACAGAATAGGTAGCCCTGCTGAAATTAACAGAATCCTGAGTTAAAATATCAACCTGAAAAGGCTGCTTAGGATAAAGTTCTGTCACCCGTACACGTCCTTCAAGATAATAACTGATTTTATAATCGAGGTTTTTTAAGGCATTTAAAATCACATCTTCCGAGCGCATAATAATCCCTTCAGTCTGTATCTGATTTTGATTAAAAGGACGATAGTTTACAGGTGAACCTGGAAGTGAAGCCATTTGTTGCTGCTGATCGCCATCTAATTTTAGCGAAGCAGAAGTAATGTAAATAGGGGTAATGCTACGCACGTACAGCCAGGCCAGGATAAAACTGATCAGTACCGTTCCGGCAACCCAATACCATCTGCTCAGGAAAATTAAGGTAATTTTCCAATAATTAATGGTTTGGCTGGCTAGTTTCCTGTTTTCGGTTGTTGTTGTATTATCCATTAGCGGGTAAGGGTAAAGATTAATACTGCTAAATTGACTACTACAAGAAAGGGTTGTACAATATTGTTTACACTGGTTAGTTTCTCGCTAAGCGCAGCACTTTTGGTCTGTTGAAGTACAATGATGTCGTTATTTTGAAGCACAAGCTTTTTGCTTGCCAAACTGTTAATGTCGTTCAGGTTGACATAAATAATTTCCGGATGACTTCTATCACCACGAATAATTTTAAGCGTTTTAGGATCGGCTGTTTTATTTATCCCACCTGCTTCACCAATAATGTCAATAAGGGTGGTGTTTTCCCTTTCTAGTAAAAAATTTCCCTGCTTGCTAAATTCACCTAATAAAGTAACCTTTAAATTTACCACACTGAGTTCTATAATAGGGTCGCGTAGCAATTGTTTCGAATATAAGTCCTGTATTTTTATAGCAGCATCCCTTCTGCTCAGGCCTATTACCTCTACTTTTCCGATAGCGGGGAGGTTTACTTTGCCATCAATATCAACTAAATAAGAAAGGGTATTATTGATGGTTCCACCCGCTGTCTGATTACCGCTTGTACCGCTGTTAGTAGAGGCTGTGGCACCAAATTCTTTATTTTGTAAATTTCGGATGGCCAACTGATCATTCACCTTTATTTTATAGTAAGCATCACTAATGCCCTGATCATTTACCACATATACCTGTTTAATAGTGTCGGTAACAATATCACTTGGCGCATTAAACAGACTATGTTCTTTCCTCGAAGCACAGCTTACAAACATTGCGCAAACAGATAAGATGCAAAGAAATTTGATAATTGCTTTTGTTGGGATCATATTCAAGAATCGGGATGTTATATAGTAACTGCCCATGGCAATACACGCAAAATATGGGTTAAAGATGCTCAAAAAAAAATTAATGGGAAAATGATTTCGGGCTTATCCGATATTATGTCCCTCCATCGGGCTGATTAATTTAAATATTTAATGCTTATATTGATGTACTATCCCGCTTATAATGTAGGAATACATGATTACAACGGTTCTTTTGATCTAATCAGAAAAATTGAGTTAGCATGTTTACAACTTACGGTTGTATTTGATGAAGACATTATACATTATGCGGGCTTATACATTATTCATTTTATTCTTTTTATGGTTTTCGAACTTAGCTTTGGGGCAAACCTATACATGTCCTGATAATAATGTACTCGGCGCTTCGCCCTGCTACATCAGTAATGGATGTATATATAAGGATTTAGGGTTAACCTTACTTGTATGTGCCGATAATTCACATTATTATATTGATAATGGTGATGGAGGAATTGGAGGAAAACGAACGTTCAGCTATTTACTATTACCACTTGATGATTACATTTTTTTATTTGGATTGTTCCCGGTTATTTATTCGTTTTATCATTTAAGACGCAAAGCCGTATAAGATTGGGCAGCTTAGTTCACTAAAAGTTTATTAATATTTTAAAAATTTTATCCCAAGCTAACGTTTTTCATATTATTTCTTTTGAAATGAAAAAAAACAAGCACTGAGGAAGATAATAGTAATAGATAAATATTTGTATCCAATGGGCATACAATTGTAAAGCCGGATTTTGATGGATTATGTACCGTTGATGCGTAATCGAGCTTATTAATGTCACAACCAATTGCAACTGTACCGGAACCACCAGGACTTGGGCCATAAAAATCACTTCCGCCATTTACACAGCTTTCAGGGGCAGAAGTATCATCACTAAATATATAGCGATACTCATTAACTCTTGATGCATCATTTGGATCATATTCATATACTGTCTTGATATATCGGGTGTACATTCTGCCACCAACAAGGCAACCATTAGGTGGAGGAGGGACTGAACTGATAGGGATTGATGCTGAACAGCTTAAACTCCACAACAAACCCGTACAAATTATTGTAACGGCTATACCGATAAATTTATTCATCTTCTGGAAATAAACGACTATGCTTGCAAATATAAGATTTTAAACGAAAACTACAGTTAACAGGTTTTTATCCTTTGCGCAGCCTGTTTAGATTTTGTTATAATCTTTAAACCATAATATTAAGAAAATATTAAATATCGGATACTCATAAATAATGATCGAAAAAATATTTTTCGTATGATTTTATTTACATTTTGGTATTTTTAAAATGCTTTTTAGGACATTTGTGTAAAATTGTACTGGCAATGGTGAAGATTCTATCCCTACTTTTAATTTTGCTTACTACTTCTTTCGGCGCTGTGGCCCAAACAGGATGTTTAGTGCTAAATTTTGATACTTATAGTAAGGTTTTTAATAACCATGAAACTTCTACTCAATTTTACACTGGAAATGGAAATAACTTTGTTTGGTGGGAGGGCGTATGCGGACCACACACTTATCTCGCAACTTCTGGTCCATCTTTAGGTCCCTGTACCTTAAACGGATCTACCAAAACAGGACAGATCTATGCAATTTCTGATACATTTACGGCTCCCTGCGGACTTCCCCTTGATAGCTATAGTATAGTTCTTTTATTTTTTTCAGCAATTGGTGGTATCTACATGCTAAGAAAAGATGTGGTTTTCCTTCATTAGCAGCATCTTAAATTGTTGATATTTCAGCCTCATCCTTCTCAAAAAAAGCATTTATACTGAAGATTAGTTATTATTATAATTTCTAAATTAATACTTTCCAATCTTTTGATTTTGTGACATGATTTATTCGATTTATAAAATCAAAATCTGTAAATCAGCATTTTGTTATTGATAAAAATCAAGCCTTAATTTTGCTAAAAATCTTCCTCTAAAACCATTTCATGCGTATTTATCCAATAGGGCTATCTTTTTGGATTTTTCTGTTTAATCTGTGTAGATGCAATTGTCATATCAATCTGATTTCGTTTATTGTTCATTTTGTTCAAGTGTAAATTAGGTCTATTTTTGTAGTTGTAGTAATACGATTTGTTTGTTTTTTGTTATTTACTGAACGCGTAGTCGCCAATCGAATTTTTGTTAATCCCTTATAAATTGAAACATAGTTTTTATATCCCGTTCTTACTTTTTGTTATTATTTCTTTAAAAAGTTTTGCATCAGATCCAGGTCCAAACTATGGTTGTGTAATCCAAGGTTCACCAGCCAGATTGTATTTTTCTTATAGCACTGATGGTAACCCATTTAATTGGGGAGCAAACCCAAGAACGAGTAACGGGCTATATCACATTTACAATAACAATTCCAGTAATTATGATATATATAACGATACCCAGGGTGATGGATATCATTGTGGTGTAATCAATAGTAAATATGGAGAATATACCCAGGTTGGAGAAGTTTGTTTTGTATCTAATGGAGGCGGCTATACACAGGGTGACTTGGCAACGTATAGTGTGAACAATTCTACATACTGCGGCACCAATTCGTTGCCTATCGACAACCATGCAGTTATTGTTTTTGTATTAATAGGAATTGGAGGCTTCTTCTATATCAGGAAATATGGGGTTGGTTTTTTTGATCTTCCCTCTAAGGGAAGTGCAGTGGTGTAACTGATATTGGGTGGATTCAATATTAAAATTATTCTTAAAAAGAATGATAGTGTTAGGTTACATAGTACATTTCTTAATTAATGTTCACTTTGTAGTTGAATAAAACGAACAACTAATTCATCAGTTCAGCTGGCTAATTTTATCACAAATCAATAATTGATAGGTGATGAAGAGATTAGTTTTTGCTATCTTATTTCTATTTAGCGTTAAAAACATTTTAGCTCAAGGATCAGCAACAGGGTGTTTAATTCCTTATTATAATAGTGTTTATACATCTAATGCACTTGAAATACTTGGTACATCCCAGTTATATAACAAATCTCCATCAACACCCTTATCTGCTAATTACTGTAGCTGGACCCCAAGTAGTACTGCAGCATCGTGCGTAATCTGTGATGGTACACTAGGTGTTGACTTGCTTGGCATCAAGATATGTTTGTTGGGAAGTTTTCGGTACGGTTCAGAAGGAACATTTACCATGGTCGAATGCAACCTCGACGATTACTCCTGGACCTTTGGCGCCGCTGCAAGCATATTCGGTATATTCGTAATCAGAAGAAGAAATAAATTTTAGTGATTTCAGATCGGCTTTAACATTCGGGTTGATATTGTATTTTCTTATATTTACCTCAATTTTTTGCCTTCATCCCAACAAGAAAGCCAAAGAATCCCATTTGGTAACATGAAAATATCCCTGATCACTGTAGTTTATAATGGTGAAACATTTTTAGAAGAATGTTTTAAGTCAGTGATTGCACAAACGTATTCTGATATAGAATATATTGTCATCGACGGGGGATCGACGGACCAGACACTCAGCATCATTCAACGAAACCGGTCTGATATCGATTATTTTGTTTCAGAGCAAGATAAGGGACTTTACGATGCGATTAACAAAGGGATTCGAAAATCTACTGGTGATATTATCGGAATATTAAATGCAGACGATATGTTTGCAGATATCAATATACTCGCTTCAGTAGCAGAAACATTTATAACTAATCCGGCGATAGATGGAGTATATGGCGATCTGGATTACATTCACCCTATAACAAACAAAATAGTAAGGAAATGGCGATCAGGACAAACAACAGCTGAAGAAATTAAAAAAGGATGGATGCCCGCTCACCCCACTTTGTATTTAAAAAGAACTTTATTTGAAAAGTATGGAGATTACGCCCTCGATTTAGGCACAGCAGCAGATTACGAACTTATATTACGTTATTTTTATACCCATAGAATTAAAGCGGTACATATGCCGGTATTAATGGTTAATATGCGGATGGGAGGGGTAAGTAATCAATCTTTAAAAAGCAGATTTTATGCGTTTATAAATGATTACAAGGCACTAAGGAGGAATAACTTATCAAATGCACTCTTAGTTTTGCTTAAAAAGAAACTAAGTAAAATCAGCCAGTTTTAGTAGTATAGGGCGTTCTGAAATTTGATATTTATCATGTAAAACCTTTATTGCTTTCATTTAGTTAACACTACTATAGTTATATTTGCTTTAAGTCCCACAAGTTTTGTTAGAGCGTGTACTAAATACCCATCCCAGTTATTTCTATCTTGCCATTTTTATACTGGCTTTTTCCATTGTAATTTTAAGTATTCCGAGTGTAATTTATACCTCGTTAAAATATGGGCTTTTCGATAAAAATGATCTTCACCGAAAAACCCATAAGCGTAATATTTCCCGTTTGGGTGGTTTGGCCATTGTAGGAAGTTTTACCATCAGTATTCTTCTTTTTTCCTCCATCATTAACTTTAAAGAAGCTAACTTTTTAATTGCATCCAGCATTATTCTCTCCGCCCTCGGGTTAAAAGATGATGTTTACGGAACCAATACCAGTACTAAATTTGTTCTGCAAATTGTGGTGGCCTTTATACTTGTGTTTTTTGGCGCGTTTCGTTTAACCAGCCTGTACGGTGTATTAGGTATTGGAGATATGGCACCCATCTGGGGAGGCGTGTTTTCCATAGCTTTGATTATTTTTCTGAACAATGCATTTAACCTGATTGATGGTATAGACGGCCTGGCAAGTGGAATAGGCATTTTTACCAGTTTAACCTTTGGGGTGCTGTTTATGCTAATGGGACAGATTCCTTACGCATTCATTGCATTTGCACTGGCAGGGGCCATCGGTGGTTTCTTAAAATACAACTGGTTCCCGGCGAAGATTTTTATGGGAGATACCGGAGCACTTATTATTGGTCTTATTTCTGCCGCATTGGCCATTAAATTTATAGAACTTAATAAGTTTACAGGCAAAAATCACCCGGCCTTTTATTCTGCACCTGCAATTGCAGTATCGATACTAATTGTACCTATATTCGATTCGTTAAGGGTTTTTACCATCAGGATATTAAAAGGTAAATCGCCATTCAGAGGCGACCGTAATCATATTCACCACCGTTTAGAAAAACTGGGCTTAAAGCCAAGTTTGATTGTTGTTTCCACTGTAGGGTTTAACATTATTATTCTTGCTGCAACCATTGCACTACAGGATTTGGGAAACTTTGTTTTAATCCTGATGATTATCGGTATTTGTATGGTTTTTAATAGCGTGCTCACACTAAGTTTATTACAAAAGGCAAAGAAATAATTCAGCCGTTACCTCAAATTTGCCACCTTTTAAACCCTTTTATCATGTCTTTTCCATCTTACATTATAAGGGCTTTGCTTTCATAAATAAATACTAATTTTGCGCTCTAATTTTTAAGATAAATGAGGCTGGCAATAAATGGTTTTGGTAGAATAGGAAGAACATTTTTACGTTTGGCATTGGCTGAGGGATTCGAAGTGGTGGCAATTAACGATCTGGCAGATGCAAAAACAATGGCCCATTTATTTAAGTACGATTCGGTTCATGGCGTATTTGCTGATAAAGTTTCGGCTAAGCCGGATGCACTGGTGATTGGTGAGCTTTCTATCCCCGTATTTGCCATAAAAGAGGCCGATGAATTACCCTGGTCGGCATTGAGGGTGGATGTGGTGATCGATTGTACCGGTAAAAATTTAACCAGACAGGCGGCCGAAAAGCACATTACAGCAGGAGCTAAGCAGGTTCTCATTTCAGCACCGGCTGCAGATGATATCCCGATGGTGGTGTTGGGGGTTAACGATGATCAGATCGATCTGAAAAGCCCTATATTATCCAATGCAAGTTGTACAACCAATAACATTGCACCAATGATCAAAATCCTGAACGATAACTGGGGGGTAGAAGAAGGCTATATCACTACCATTCACTCGATGACGGGCGATCAGAACCTGCACGATGCCAACCATAAAGACCTCCGCAGGGCAAGGGCAGCATCTTCTTCCATTATTCCAACTACAACGGGAGCCGCAAAAGCCATTACGCACATTTTTCCGGAGCTTGACGGCCGATTAGGCGGTGCAGGCATCAGGGTTCCGGTTTTAAACGGATCTTTAACCGATTTTACCTGTCTTTTAAAAAAGAAAACAACCATCGGAGAAATTAATGCGGCCTTTAAATCAGCTGCAGATAATGAACTGAAAAACCTGCTCGAATACACCGAAGATCCAATTGTATCTGTCGATATTATCGATAACCCGCATTCGTGCATATTCGATTCCCTGTTAACCTCTATTGTTGGCGATCTGGTTAAGGTGGTTGGCTGGTATGATAATGAGTATGGTTACAGCAGCCGTTTAATCGATGTAGTGAAAAAAATTGATTTGCTTTCTAAAGCCTGATTTTAGATTTCTCTGTAGATTTTAATGCCCAATAAACCAATACCGGCTGAAAAAACAAGCGTAAAAAACGTTTACCGTCAGTATTGAGCCCAAAAGCACTGCGTTTATGGGTGTATTGAGAAATATTCCCTGGAAACACACCAACAAATAAGCCAGCAGCAATTTTGCCTGCCGTATCTTCATATTTTTTAGGAGTAATTACTAAGGCGGTGCCTAATGCAATTTCGACTAAACCTGAATAAACTACCGTATCGTCCTTTTTTAGCGGTACCCAATCTGGTACCTGTGCCCGGAAAGGTTTACGGGCAAAAGTTAAATGACCAATTCCGGCGGCAATTAAACCTGCCCCAAGTAGTATTCTGGCTGTTGTTTTGATGTTTTCTTCTTTCACTTTAATCCTGTTTAGATAATACATTACATACACTGTAGTTATCAACAAAGCACACTGGAGGTCTGTTTGCCATCATCTTAATTTTAGTTATTTCTGCTACCATTACATGTTTGTCAGATGGCTTATCTATCCAAAATGTTAACACTTTCTGTCCATTATTATTATTGGGTTTCAATTGCTTTATTAACTTTGCAAACGTTTGCGGCGCACTCTATAGCATTATCCTGAGTTCAGGTATAAGCTGATTGATAAAGAAAATATGGTTAAATTTATTCTTCCCGAAGAAGTTCTACCTTTAAGAAGCCTGGTTTTACGCAATGGTAAACCATTAGAACAGTGTGTTTTTGATGGCGATACCGCCTACGATACCTTTCACCTTGGTTTTTTAAAAGACGGAGAGATCAAATCGATCGCTACTTTTATGCGGAATGATTTTTTTCCGGAAGAGGGCGAAGGCTACCAGCTTCGTGGCATGGCAACGCATCCCGATGCTGGGGGGAAAGGCTATGGCGCTGCCTTGGTTACTTTTGCCATCGAATACCTGAAAGAATACAATACCGATTATTTATGGTGCAATGCCCGTTCAACTGCGGCCGCCTTTTATAAAAAGATCGGTTTTACTACCGAATCGCCAGAATTTGATATCCCGGGTATCGGTTTCCATTACGAAATGAAATTAAACTTAAAATCAAAATAATTAACATGAATACAATTGACCAGTTCGACTTTAAAGACAAAAAAGCCTTAATCAGGGTAGATTTTAATGTGCCTTTGGATGATGAATTTAAAATCACCGATGATAAAAGAATCAGGGCTGCTTTGCCAACCATTTCTAAAATTTTAAAAGATGGTGGTTCAGTGATCTTAATGTCGCACTTAGGCCGTCCGAAAGATGGACCAACCGATAAATATTCTTTAAAGCACATCCTAACTGATTTATCTGCTTTAACCGGTGTTGAAGTTAAATTTGCGGATGATTGTATTGGCGAAAGTGCCGTAAAACAAGCTGCTGATTTAAAACCAGGTGAAGTTTTATTATTAGAAAACCTGCGTTTTTACAAAGAAGAAGAAAAAGGTGATGTTGCTTTTGCAGAGAAATTATCAAAATTAGGTGATGTTTATGTAAACGATGCATTCGGTACAGCACACCGTGCACATGCTTCAACCTCAATTATTGCGCAGTTTTTCCCTGATGCAAAATACTTCGGTTATTTAATGGCTTCGGAAGTAGAAAATGCAGAAAAAATCCTGAACCATGCTGAAAGACCTTTTACTGCCATTATGGGTGGTGCCAAAGTATCAGATAAAATTCTTCTGATCGAAAAATTATTGGATAAAGTAGATAACCTGATTATTGGTGGTGGCATGGCTTATACTTTTGCCAAAGCACAGGGTGGCGAAATCGGTACTTCATTATTAGAAGCTGATAAACAGGAACTTTCTTTAGAACTGATCGAAAAAGCAAAAGCCAAAGGGGTAAACCTGATTTTGCCTGTTGATACCGTAATTGCAGATCGTTTTGCAAATGATGCAGATAAAAAAGATGTAACATCAGGCCAGATTCCGGCAGATTGGATGGGACTGGATATCGGCCCTAAATCAGTTGAATTGTTCCAGGATGTAATTAAAAACTCTAAAACTTTATTGTGGAACGGTCCGATGGGTGTTTTCGAAATGGAAAGCTTTCAGGTAGGTACCAAAGCAGTTGCTGATGCAGTTGTGGCAGCTACTAAAGATAACGGTGCATTTTCATTAATCGGTGGTGGCGATTCGGCCGCTGCGATTGCTAAATTCGGTTTAGAGGATGAAGTAAGCTACGTTTCTACAGGTGGTGGCGCTTTGCTTGAATATATGGAAGGTAAAGAATTACCTGGTGTTAAAGCCATTAACGGCTAAACGGCAATCCTGATATAAAGAGCCCTTGCAGATAAAATTCTGTAAGGGCTTTTTTGTTGGTTAAATTTCAGTTCACCCATTTTACCAGATACTTGCACCTGATCAAAATAAGTTTTACCTTTCTTAACATTACCAGGCATCAAATTAATAATGAGATGGCTTAAGAAATAATAAACTACCCAATAAATATTAAACCTATGAGAAAGAAAGCCTTTTTGTTATGCCTGAGCTGTTTGCTGATGGCCGGCATAACTGAAAAAACATTTGCAGGAAAAAGAGTGAAACCTGCTCACATCCAGATGCTTGCTGAGCCAAAGGAACTGATTGGCCGATGGGACATCACCATCGATATAAATGGAAAACCAGCACCCGCCTGGCTGGAGGTTAAACTTTCTGGCGTAAAAACGTTGGTGGGCTATTTTGTATCTACTGCAGGAAGTGCACGTCCGGTTGCTGAAGTAAAATTTACCGGCGATAAGTTTAAATTCGAAATTCCGCCTCAATGGGAAAGCGGTACAGCCAACCTAATTATGGAGGGAAGTTTAACAGATGATGGTATTAAGGGCACCATGACCGAATGCAATGGTAAACAATACAGCTGGAAAGGTGTTAAGGCACCTTATCTAAAAAGAACAACTGCAACATGGGGCAAGCCGGTCAATCTTTTTAATGGCAAAGATCTTTCTGGATGGAAAGCCAGCGGACAAAACCAATGGGTTGTAAAGAATGGTATTTTAACTAGCCCAAAACCCGGATCTAACCTGATTACAGAACAAAAGTTTAGTGATTTTAAACTTCATGTTGAATTTAAATATGCAAAAGGAGGAAACAGCGGGATCTATTTAAGAGGCCGTTATGAAGTGCAGATTGAAGACAGCCCAAAAGATGCACACCCCAACAGCGTATTATTCGGTGGCGTTTATGGGTTTCTGGCTCCAAACGAAATGGTAACTTTAGGTCCGGATGAATGGCAAACATACGATATCACCCTTGTTGGCCGCTTGGTAACGGTAGTAGCCAATGGCAAAACCATTATCAGTAACCAGGAAATTCCCGGAATTACCGGAGGGGCATTGGATAGTAATGAGGGCGAACCCGGCCCAATTTATCTTCAGGGGGATCATGCGCCTGTCGAATTTAGAAAAATTGTGATTACTCCCGCGAAATAATCGAATTGAATCATGGTGTCAGATATTACCATCTGACACCTGAACTACACTAAAAAACTTCAAAACCTGTATTCAGCAGCAGCATATAAACAGCTAAATAGCAAATCAAAAAAGCGGTTGATAATGCAAAATACTTGGTTACTTTATGGCTTCCTTTTTTAAAAGGAAGTAAAAATAGTATATTAAATATTTCAGATAATAAGGCACATATAAAATTCAGGCAGACCATTACGCAACTAAATGCCACCACAAAAATGGCCGGCTGTATAATAATACCCGAAGGAAGTCCGTATAATGCACCCATTATAAAACTGACTGCAAGAATTATCCCGGCATACTTAAAACCCGATTTAAACTGGATAATAAAATACCTTCCCAGTTTGGGCAATGGTAATCTAATTTTCGCGGGTTTTAGTTCTTTTTCAGCTACAGGAGTTTCCGGTTGCCCATCCAGTACCAATTGCTTTTTCTTTCCCTTCTTTTGTTTTTTATAACGCGGCCACCAGATAATAAATCCCGTTATAAAAAGTGCAAGCGGCATTAAACCCGCAACAATAGCGATTATCTGCGTTGGCCTTCCTCCAAAGCTACCGTAATGGATCGGGGTTAACCAACTCAGATAGGCATTACCCACATTTGGAAAATCCTTGCGGCTATTCAATAAAGTTTTTCCGGTATATTGATCAACAATTAACATTTCCCTTTTTCCAACCCTGGGCAAATTGCCGCTTACTACATCGATGCGATAGGTACCCGTTTTATCTGCCGGGAAAGCCATACCGCCTATGTAGCCGTTTGGCATTTTTTCTTTTGCTGCGGCAACAATATCTTTAAGCGGAAGCGGAACCGCCTGTGCATGCCATGCCGATTTTGCGCCCAACAATTTGGCAACACCCTGCGGCGATTTACCACTCAATAAGAACAATAACGGGATAACCAATGTAGAAAAAGTAATGGAAAACCCGGTTAAACTTAATATGGCTACAATAGGAGAGGAATAAAAACCCAATGAGTTATGCCAATCGTAATTCTGTCTTTTAAACGAACCACTAAACCTTACGGTAAGTACTGCTTTTAGTTGTTTCCATTTCCTGGGGATCCATAAACGCAGGCCCGAAATGGTTAAAATTAACAGGCAAAGTGATGCCAAACCGCAGATATACCGGCCTGCAACAGGAATAAGGAGCGTTCTGTGTAGTTCGGTCACTATGCGGATAAAAGAACTGGTATAGATTCTTTTCCCACTTATTTTTCCATTGTATGGATTGATAAAGGTTTGTTCATTTGTTTTTAAGTTGGTAATGCTATAAGCCTCGTTGGGATTTTTCACCTCGCCAAGGAACAGGTAATCTATTTTTAATGTCGGGTTATTCTTTTTGATTAAGGGCACGATTTCCTCAACAGGTATTTTTTGTTTCTGGGCCACTACTTCGAAAAGTTCCGGATTCAGGGGCCGGTCAATTTCATCCTGAAAAACAAGAATACTACCCGTAAGACCAATAAAAGCTACAATTGCCCCGGCAATAATGCCAATATATAAATGCCATTTGCCAAACCATCTTTTCTGATGTTTTGCCCAGTTTAAACTTTTAGAATTAGTTTCCGATTTCATTTTAGAGCGCAGTTAACCGCTGTATTAATTTGTAAGGTATTACATTACAAAGAAATCGTTTTATATGCATTGATGCAAATTATATTTAATCAGTCTAAATAAGTTGATGTTTATTTGGGTTAAGTTTATGGATCGCTCTGAAGTGATAATGTCCCAAAGGGTCGTCATCTCGACTGAAGCGTAGCGCAACGGAGAGATCTACCTCGAGATATTTCTCTACTACGTTGCATTTCGCCCTTAATGAGGTGAATTCTATCTCGGCTCTATCACATTCAACCGATCAAACGGGCTTAAATTATAAGTGAAGTTTCCTTTGCTATCTGTGCCGTTAATGCCTTTTACACTTGCCCGTAACGTGTATTTTGCTTTAGGGTTATAGTTATTCAGTTGTAAATGGTACAAAAAGCTCTTTGTTTTATGTGTTCCCCTAAATTTATCAGCAATTCCTATATGTTCATCCTGAACCACAACCTTTCCGTTTTCCAGCAACTCCACTTTTTTAATTTCCATAAAATTAGCCCCACTGGTATGATAAAAGCCTGCAATAATCCGCCCGTTGGCATATGTTTTTTTAGTTACATCCCATTCTATGTTCTGGTAATCATTGGTCAGCTCCTCAGGTTTCCATTTGCCCGTAATATATCCGCCAGGTTTATAATAGTCAATTTTTAGCGCATCTAAACGACTGAGGTTTAAATTAAGACGATCTTTAAATAGGTTCAGGTCACGATTTCCCTTAGGGATCCAGCCAATTTCAGCCAGCGCCAAAAGCCTAGGGAAATTTTGTACATTCATATCTTTCAGCTCCTGGGTTATCGCTGTCCATTGGTTGGCCTGTACACCCAGAACAAATTTTGATTCTTCATCGTTTAATCCCGTTTCTGGTTCGTAATTATATACTTTTTCTAACGAATTGATATTGCCATAAGCCAGATCAGTCATGGTACCGTCATTGCGGTCGGCCTGGGTAATATCAAAATAAAACGGATCAGTAGGCGTAGCCACCGCATAAAAACCATTTTTAGCTGCATCGGCAATCGCCTCATCACCCAGCCACGACATGATTGCGGTTTCCTTCGTCAGGTTTTTCTTATCGCTTAAAATGTCGTTCCAGCCAATCGGTTTTTTACCCTTTGCTTTGATAATGGCCGAAACACGGCTTGCAAAATAACTTTGAAGCTCATTGGTGTTTTTTAACGACTTCTCTTTCATAAAAGCCTGCACATGTGGTTCCTTTTCCCAAAGCACATGGCGCACCTCATCGCCACCAAAGTGAATGTATTCTGCAGGAAATAATTGAGCAAGTTCAGTAAAAACTCCATCTAAAAATTCGTAAACCTTTTCATTGGTCGGATCCAGAGTATTTGGCGTGAATTGATTGCCCCAGTGCGACCAGGAATCTAAAAACGGAAAGATATAATCCGGCTTGTGGTTTTGGTTTACGCCCAATTCAGGGTAGGCGAGCACCGTTGGCCACGAATGTCCCGGAACATCAATTTCCGGAATGATCCTGATGTTTCGAGCTGCGGCATACTTAACCAGTTCGCGGATCTGATCCTGGGTGTAAAAACCACTTCTTTCTGCAGGTTGATTTGAGCTTGCATCGAAAACCGTCGTTTTTGCTGAAGTAAGCTTAGGATATTTTTTGATTTCGATCCTCCAGCCCTGATCGTCGGTTAAATGCAAATGGAGCACATTTAATTTGTAAAGCGCCATCACATCCATGTATTTTTTCATTACATCCACGCCATAAAAAGTGCGGCTCACATCCTGCATGTATCCGCGCCAGCTGTAGCGTGGTTTATCAGTAATCTCACCACAGGGGATAGTCCAGTTTGCTTTATTGGTCTTTTTGCCTTCAATAGCTACAGGCAATAACTGCCTTAAAGTTTGCGTCGCATTAAAAATACCGGCGCCTGTTTTGGCATAAACCTTAATAGATTGCGGACTAATTTTTAACCGATAACCTTCTTCTCCCAAACTCTTTAGAGTGTCTGACGTGATAAAAAATACACCCTGTTTTTCCTCTATTAAGGCTGCTGTTTTAAAATTTAATCCGGTGCTCTTTTTTAATAATGCGGTAAATATACCTGTAGGTGCTAATGCATCCTTACTATAATAAAATGTGGTACCGGGTTTGAGCTCAAATTTGCCCTGAGCTGCTATTACCGATAGTGGTTTTGGGATAATGTGGTTTAAAGAAAGGTTGCCTGGCTCCGCTTCCTGCGAGAAGCAGACTGAAAAACTGATACTTAATAGGAGTGAGATTTTTAGAATTTTGGTTATCATTTGTGAGATTTTGTATTGGTTATTTATCCAAATTAGAGATAAACAATTAATAAAAAAAGACAAAATACCGGTCAAACGTTTGCGTAATCGTTCTGAATTTACACGATGATTAAAGCATACTGCTTTTTTTAAAAAGAGATCATATTTGAACGAAAAATGGGCAGATCCCCCACCTTTTAAATGCTATAAATGAGCGGATTTCGATCAGAATCCGAAAAATATGGGTGAAAATGGGCAGGCATGACACTTTATAATAAAATTTTTTAATCGGCTAATTATCAGTGTTTAATGGGTTTTAAGGTGTGCTGATTGGTTTATTCTGAGTATATTGTGACGCCCTTAATGTAACAAAAAGGATGTGGAAAACTTTTTTGTGGTAAAAAGTGGTAAAAAGTGGTAGAACTCTTTACTTTTACACTAGATAAAAAGTGTAGATACCACTATGACCCAACTTTTAGGAGAATTCGATTGTAAACTTGACGCAAAGGGCCGCCTTATGGTACCTGCTGCGCTTAAGAAACAATTGCCTAATGCCGAGAATGATGGGCTCATTATTAACCGTGGTTTTGAGAAAAATCTGGTGATCTACCCCAAGCAAGTTTGGGATGCTGTTGTGGCCGATCTGGCCAAGCTTAATATTTACGATCAGGAAAACCGTGCCTTTGTGAGGGCTTTTACCCGTGGAGCAACCGAGCTTTCGCTTGATGCTGCCGGCCGTGTGCTTTTGCCTAAATCGCTGGTAGAGTATGCAGGTATCGGTAGCGATCTGGTATTGGCTTGTCAGTTGGATCGTATCGAGGTGTGGGACAAAAAATCATACGAAGATATTTTTGATGATGTTCCGGCCAATTTTGCAAGCCTTGCTCAAAAAGTAATGGGCGATAAGAAAGGAGGCGCTGATGGCGAATAATTACCATGTTCCTGTAATGTTGCAGCCTTGTATTGATGGTTTAAATATCAAACCTGATGGGGTGTATGTGGATGTTACCTTCGGTGGCGGCGGTCATTCGAAAGAAATTTTAAAACATCTTGGCCCTAAAGGTAAACTGATTGCTTTTGATCAGGATCCTGATGCGCAGGCTAATATCCCGGCTGATGACCGTTTTATTTTTATCGATCAGAATTTTGGTTTCTTAAAAAATAACCTCCGTTTAAAAGGTTTCAGGCAGGTAGATGGTATCCTGGCCGATCTTGGTGTTTCCTCGCATCAGTTTGATGTGCCGCAACGTGGTTTTTCTATCCGTCATAACGCTGATCTCGATATGCGTATGGATCAGCACCGCGATTTAACTGCTGCAGAAATACTAAATACCTATACGGAAGATAAACTGCATAAAATTTTCGGGATTTATGGTGAGGTGAAAAATGCAAAATCATTAGCTCGTGCCATTGTTACTTCGCGTTTGGAGCAACCTTTTACTGATATCGACAGTTTAAAATCGGCTATTGCATCTTATATCCCGAAAGGAAAAGAAAATAAATATTTGGCGCAGGTTTTTCAGGCGCTGCGTATTGAGGTGAATGCTGAAATACAGGTGCTTGAGGATTTTTTACAACAAGCGGCTGAGGTGTTAAAGCCCGGCGGTCATTTGGTGGTGATGTCGTACCATTCATTGGAAGACAGGCCGGTAAAAAACTTTATGGCTAAAGGTAAATTTCAGGGCGAGGTGGAAAAAGATTTCTTCGGAAACCAGCAAAAGCCATTTAATGTGATTACACGTAAGGCGATTGTGGCCACGGATGAGGAGATTGCTCAGAATAACAGGGCCCGCAGTGCGAAACTTAGAATTGCAGAAAAGATATGAACAGGTTTAGGGAAGAGATAGAGGAAGAAGAGATTGGGCCCGAACCAGAGCTGAAAGCTGCGCCCAAACGGCCAAAAACTGCTGAAGAAAAAATGGACAGTAATTCATTTATCAGCAAGCTTTTTAATGATGGATTAGTAAGTAAAGAGGCGGCAACTGATGCGCTGCCTTATTTGTGTTTTTTGGCCCTTTTGGGAATGGTGTACATTGCCAACAGCCATTTCGCGGTAAACAATGTTCGCCGTATTGATAAATTAAATAAAGAAGTAAAAGAATTACGATGGGAGTATAAATCGCTAAAGGCCGACCTGATGTTTAAAAGCAAATTAACAGAGGTTGCTAAAAAGGTTGATACCCTTGGGATAAAAGAACTGATTGAACCACCAAAAAAAATAATTGTTAAAAGCGATGAATATTAGAGCAAACATCTTGCTTCGTGTATATCTGGCATTTGGCTTAATTGTGCTTTTTGCTTTCGCGGTGTTTTTACGCCTCGGTCAGGTGCAGTTTGTACAAGGAAAAAAATGGAAAGCTATGGCAGATAGTCTTTCTACACGATACGTTAATGTAGAGGCTACCCGCGGAAATATCTATTCTAATGATGGCAGTTTGTTGGCTACCTCTATACCTGAATACGAACTGCGCATGGATATGTTTGCCGGTGGTATTGCCGATGATAAGGTATTTAACGAGAAAGTAGATTCACTGGGTTTTAAACTCTCAGAACTTTTTAAAGATAAAACCCCTAAAGAATATGCCCGATATCTGCGTTTGGGCCGTCAGGATAGTGCCCGTTATTTATTGATTCACCGTAAAGTGGGTTATGCTGATCTTAAAACCATCAGGTCTTTTCCGTTATACAACATCGGTAAATTTAGCGGGGGCTTAATCGCCGTTCAGCAAAACAAGCGTATTCTTCCTTTTCAGGCTCTGGCTGCCCGTACCATTGGTTACAAAAATGAAAATGTTAAAAATGGCGTAGGTTTAGAAGGTGCTTATAAAGAATACATCAACGGTGAAACCGGAAAAAGATTGATGCAGCGTATTGCAGGTGGGGTTTATATCCCGGTTAACGAAGAGGCTGAAGTAGCGCCAAAAGATGGTGCCGATATTATTTCGACCATCGATGTGAACATGCAGGATCTGGCACAAAGTGCTTTAGAAAAACAACTGATCAAATCGCAGGCCGACCATGGTGCGGTGATTGTGATGGAAGTGGCTACAGGCGAAATCCGTGCAGTAGCCAATTTCTCCAAAGTAGAAGAGGGAGTGTATAAGGAAAAGTTTAACTACGCCATTGCGGGTAACCAGGATCCGGGCTCAACTTTTAAACTGGCTTCATATATGGCTTTGCTGGAAGATGAATTGGTTGATACCAATACTATGGTTGGAACGGGTACTTATAAAATCCCTGGTCATACAATTAAAGATTCTCACGGAAGCATCGGTGTGGTAACTGTTAAAAAAGCATTTGAACAATCCTCAAATGCAGCAATTGCATATCTGATCAACAGTAAATATGGTGCTAACCCTATAAAGTTTACTGATCATTTATATGATTGGCATTTGAATGAAAAAATGGGTTTGCAGATTCCTGGGGAAGCGATGCCGGCGGTAAAGAATCCAAAATCTAACAAAAGCTGGAACAAAAATATGACCCTGCCTCAAATGGCTTACGGTTATGAAATGCAGCTTACGCCGTTAAAGATGCTTACCATGTATAACGCGGTGGCAAATAACGGCAAAATGGTAGCGCCAATTTTTGTAAAAGAGATCAGGAGGTTGGGCAATCCGATCGAGCAGTTTAAGGCTAGGGTAATTAACGATAAAATCTGTTCTGATGTAACGTTGAGTAAGATCAAAAAAATGCTTGAAGGCGTGGTGACAGAAGGTAGCGGAAAGCGATACGTTTACAATTCGCTATATCCAATCGCAGGTAAAACAGGTACGGCCCAGGTAGCTGATGCAAATAAAGGATATAGGGCAAATAAGCAGTATCAGGCTTCTTTTGTAGGTTATTTTCCTGCTAATAGACCAAAATATTCTATGATAGTGGTGGTTAATGATCCAAAAGGCGATTATTACGGTGGATCAGTGTCAGGGCCTGTGTTCAGGGAAATTGCCGACCGCATTTACGCCAGCGATATGCAGATGTACAACGATGTGCCAAAGCGCTTGGTGGGGAATACAGGTAATCCGCCAACAAAGGCAGGACAGAGCAAAGCGACTCAGAAAGTATATAAAGCATTTGGTTTTAAACCACTTTTTGCCTCAAAATCGGAATATTACAATATTATAGATACCAGTGCCGGAACAATTTTTCAGGAGAACAACGAGCGTAAAGGTGTAATGCCAAATGTTGCGGGTATGGGCTTGAAAGATGCGTTATACCTTTTAGGAAATGCAGGTTTAAAAACCAGGGTTCTGGGATCAGGAAAAGTAGTCAGCCAATCCATTATCGCCGGAACGAAGGTGGGTAAAGGAGTTGGTGTACAAATAGAGTTAAATTAAATGATAGAATGGGGAGTTTTGAATGAGTGAATGTTTTACAGGCTATAGCCACATTCTATCATTCTCTAATTCAATCATTCAATAAAATAAGTGATTAAATGAATAAATGATAGAATTATAGAATGACATGGTAGCAATTAAGCATTCAATCATTCAAAATTCAATCATTCAATAAATAACAAAATGCAATTACAGGATTTACTTTACGGCGTAACGATTAAAGAATTGGTTGGAAAAACCGATAGGGAAATCAATGCGCTTAATTTCGATTCGCGTAAAGTAGGAAAAGATGATGTTTTCTTCGCTGTAGTTGGCACGGTTGCAGATGGTCACCAGTTTATTGATCAAACCGTAAAACAGGGTGCGGGGGTTATTATTTGTGAGAATTTGCCGGAGATTGACGATTTTACCGTAACCTACGTTAAAGTAGAAAATACTTCGGTGGCGCTGGGCATTATAGCCGGCAATTATTTCGGGAATCCATCTGCAGATTTAAAACTGATCGGCATTACCGGGACAAACGGAAAAACCACCATCGCCACAATTCTTTTTAAATTATTTAAAGATTTAGGTTATAAAACTGGACTGCTATCAACGGTAGAAAATTACATCAATGATACCGTAGTTACTGCAACACATACTACACCAAATCCGATTGCATTGAACGAACTGTTAAGACAAATGGTTGATGCAGGTTGCGATTACTGTTTCATGGAAGTGAGTTCTCATGCCGTATCGCAACACCGAATAGAGGGTTTGACATTTGCCGGAGGGGTATTTTCAAATATCACACATGATCATTTAGATTTTCATAAAACCTTTGATGCTTATCTGAAAGCTAAAAAAGCATTTTTTGATGGCTTGCCAAAAGCTGCATTTGCATTAACCAATATCGACGATAAAAACGGTATGGTGATGCTGCAGAATACTAAAGCCTATAAAAAAACTTATGCGCTAAAACAACTGGCCGATTTTAAAGCAAAGATTATCGAAAATCAGTTCAGTGGTCTGCATTTAGATATCGATAACGAAGATGTTTATTTCAAACTGGTAGGTTCTTTTAATGCCTACAACCTTTTGGCAGTTTACGGAACAGCAGTTTTGCTGGAGCAGGATAAATTAAAGGTATTAACCTTGTTAAGCCGTTTATCTGGTGCAGAAGGAAGGTTTGATTACATCACTTCGGCTGATAAAATTATCGGTATTGTTGATTATGCCCATACGCCGGATGCTGTTCAGAATGTATTGAGCACTATTGCTAATATCCGTAAGGGTACTGAACAGGTAATCACCGTGATTGGTTGTGGTGGAGACAGGGATAAAACCAAACGCCCGATTATGGCACAGGTGGCCTGCGATTGGAGCGATAAAGTGATTTTAACATCTGATAATCCGCGTACCGAAGATCCGCAAACGATCATCAGCGAAATGGAAGAAGGTGTTTCACCAACCAATAAGCGTAAAACCTTATCCATTTTAGATAGAAAAGAAGCCATAAAAACTGCATGCCATTTGGCAAAACCAGGAGATATTATCCTTGTAGCAGGTAAAGGACATGAGAAATACCAGGAAATTAATGGCTTAAGGAACCATTTTGATGATAAAGAAATTTTACTTGAACAATTAAAACCAATCAGCTAATGTTATATTTATTATTCGAATACCTGCATAAGCATTACGATATCCCCGGGTTGAGGTTGTTCCAGTACATCACGTTCCGTGCTTCCGTTTCTATTATTTTATCGCTGATCATTACCACGGTTTATGGTCGCAGACTAATCGATTTTTTGCATAAAAAACAGGTTGGCGAAACAGTAAGGAATTTGGGCCTTGAAGGCCAGATGCAAAAACAGGGTACCCCTACAATGGGTGGTATTATTATCCTGTTGGGCATTTTGATTCCTACCTTACTATTTGCCAATATTTCTAATATCTATGTGATTTTGATGATCATCACCACGATCTGGATGGGGGCAATTGGCTTTTTAGATGATTATATCAAAGTGTTCAAAAAGAATAAAGAAGGTTTAGCAGGTCGTTTTAAAGTGGTTGGTCAGGTTGGCTTAGGATTGATTGTTGGTACCACCATGTATTTCCATCCGAATATTGTGGTGAGGGAAACTGTTCAGGATAATGTGAAAAATACTTCTTCTGTGCCAATGGTATTGCGCCAGAAAGGTGAAACTTTTTATTATACCCAGGACGTAAAATCGACCAAAACCAATATGCCTTTTTATAAGAACAATGAGTTCGATTACGCCAAAGTATTAAAATTTTTGGGTGGCGATTATCAGAAATATGCTTTTATCATTTTTCTGGCTTTTACTGTATTCATTATTACAGCGGTATCCAACGGGGCAAATATTACCGATGGTATTGATGGCCTCGCCACCGGAACCTCGGCCGTAATAGGGATAACACTTGGTATTCTGGCATATGTATCGGGTAATACGATAATGGCCGATTACCTCAACATTATGTATATCCCTAATTCTGCAGAGCTGATGATTTTTGCAGGTGCATTTGTGGGGGCATGTGTTGGTTTCCTTTGGTACAACTCTTACCCCGCTCAGATTTTTATGGGCGATACCGGAAGTTTAGCCATTGGCGGCATCATAGCTGCTTTTGCATTAATGATCCGTAAAGAATTGTTGATCCCGATTTTATGTGGAATCTTCCTCGTAGAACTCGTGTCGGTAATTATGCAGGTATCTTATTTTAAATATACCAAAAAGAAATTCGGCGAAGGACGAAGGATTTTCCTGATGTCGCCCCTGCACCACCATTACCAAAAGAAAGGTTATCACGAAGCCAAAATTGTAACACGTTTCTGGATCATCGGAATCATGCTCGCAATTATGACAATAGTGACGTTGAAGTTAAGGTAGGTTGAAAGGTTAAAAAGTTGAAGGTTTAAATGTTGAAAAAAACTAAAGCTAAAAAGAAAATAATAAAAAAATAAACGTGGTGGTATTGCTGTCTTGATACTCACCACTCAATACTAAAAAAAATGAGCACAAATAATACTACATCAGTCAATACTACGTCAGCAATGGCAGGGCATGGCCGTGTGGTAATTCTTGGTGCAGGCGAAAGTGGAGTGGGCGCCGCAAAACTGGCTCAGACGAAAGGTTTTGATGTTTTTGTATCCGATTATGGTGTAATTACCGATAAATATAAATCTGCTTTAGAAAAACTAGGCGTTCCTTATGAATCTGAACAACATACCGAAGAACTCATTTTGAATGCTACGGAGGTAATTAAAAGTCCTGGGATTCCGCCAACCGCACCGATTATTAAAAAATTGGTATCGAAAGGAATTCCGGTGATTTCAGAAATTGAGTTCGCCAAAAGATACACCGATGCCAAAACCATTTGTATCACCGGTTCAAACGGAAAATCGACCACCAGTTTGTTAACCTATCACATTTTAAAAAATGCAGGTTTAAATGTGGGTTTGGCCGGCAACATTGGTCAGAGCTTTGCCGCGCAGGTGGCTACAGAAGATTACGAATACTATGTTTTGGAAATCTCGAGTTTCATGCTCGATGATATGTTCAAGTTTAAGGCCGATATCGCGGTTTTACTGAACATCACGCCAGATCATTTAGACCGTTACGAATATAAACTGGAAAATTATGCTGCATCAAAAATGCGCATTGTTCAAAACCAGACAGCAGCAGACGTTTTCATTTACTGTGCCGATGACGAAGAGAGTTTGAAAGCCATTGCGTTAACCAAACCTCAGGCCAAAACCTATCCATTTTCAATTGTAAAAAAAGTTGAAAGTGGTGCTTATTTAGAAGAAACTACAATACATATCCTTACAGAACCAAATAACGAACTAACCATGTCTATTTCAGATTTAGCCTTACAGGGCAAGCACAACATTTATAATTCTATGGCATCAGGCATCGTGTCGAAAGTTTTAGAATTAAGAAATGAAACCATCCGCGAAAGCATGGGCAATTTCAAAAATATTGAGCACAGGTTAGAGCATGTGGCCAAAATTTCGGGAATTGATTTCATCAACGACAGTAAAGCAACCAACGTAAATTCTACCTGGTATGCTTTGGAGAGTATGACCAGCGACGTGGTGCTGATTATGGGCGGTGTTGATAAAGGAAACGATTACAACATGCTTAAAGATCTGGTAAAAAGTAAGGTAAAGGCCATTGTCTGTTTGGGTAAGGATAACAAACGGATCCACGATGCTTTTGAAGATGATGTTGACGTAATCGTGAACACTTTTTCTGCAGATGAAGCCGCACAGATTGCTTTCCATTTGGCCAAGCGTGGCGATGCGGTATTATTATCGCCGGCCTGTGCAAGTTTCGATTTATTTAAAAATTATGAAGACCGCGGTAACCAGTTTAAAGCGGCAGTTAGAGAATTATAATAGGAGGCTTAAATATGTTTCAGGCGTTACTTAATAAAACAAAAGGCGACAGGTGGATCTGGTTGATCATCATCCTGCTTTCGCTTATATCAGTAATGGCTGTATATAGTGCAACAGGTACCCTGGCCTATAAAAAAGGAGAAGCCGTAGAAAAACTTCTGCTTACCAAGCACCTTATTTTTGTGCTGATGGGTATCGGGATGATTTACATTGCCCACCTGCTCGATTACCGCTATTATGCCGGTATTTCGAAGGTTTTAATGATTGTAACCATTCCTTTGCTCTTTTATACGCTTATATTCGGTACCAATTTAAATGATGCTTCGAGGTGGGTTAAAATTCCCGTAATCGGATTAACATTTCAAACTTCCGATTTAGCGAAACTGGCATTAATTACCTTTTTGGCGCGCATGCTTACCAAAAAGCAGGAAAATATTAAAAACGTAAAAGAATCATTTATACCAATTATGGGGTCGGTTTGTGTGGTGTTTGTTTTAATCGCACTGGCCAACTTATCTACCGCCTTAATGCTGTTTGGTGTAAGTATTTTGCTGTTAATTATCGGCAGGATCAGTATTAAACAGATTGCCATTGTTTGTGCGGGCGGCTTCGTGCTGCTATTGTTCGTTTTCTTTTTGGGCCCAAGGAGAAAAACATACATGTCGCGTATTAATACATTTATGCATCCCGAAATGCAGCATTCAGACAAAACTTTCCAGGCAGATCAGGCAAAAATTGCCTTAGCTACTGGTGGTGTTTTTGGTAAAGGACCAGGTAATAGTACACAGCGCAATTTCCTGCCACATCCGTATTCCGATTTTATTTTCGCCATTATTATTGAAGAATGGGGAACGGTGGGAGGAATTGTAATCATGATACTATACCTGGTGCTTTTATACCGATGTATCAAGATCGTAACCCGGGCACCCAAGGCTTTTGGGGCGTTGCTGGCAGCAGGATTGAGTTTCAGTCTCACCATACAAGCCTTTGCAAACATGGCCGTAGCTGTAGGTTTGGGCCCGGTAACAGGGGTGCCGCTTCCGCTGGTAAGTATGGGCGGTACATCAATGATTTTTACCAGTGTGGCCTTCGGTATCATTTTGAGCGTAAGCCGCGATGTAGAAGAAAATGCAAAACTGACTACGAAAGAAGAAAAAACAAATAATAAAATAATCGTTGGAGAGATTCCGGCGATTGCATAGATCGCTAGTCCGTCATTGCGAGGAAGTATGACGAAGCAATCTATTTAAAGAAAATATTAAAGAAATAACCACAGGGGCCATAGAGGAAGACACAGAGATACACAAAGAAATGTTTATACAGTTGTTTAATCTTTGATACCTCGGCAGTAAATATTCGTGCCTTGGTGCCCTTGTAGTGAAAAAATAAAGCTTAGTGCGCTCTGCGGAAAACTCAGCGCTCTTTGCGGTTAAAATAAATAAATATTAAAAATGAATAATTCCCCAAAAATTATCATATCAGGTGGTGGCACCGGCGGGCACATTTTTCCCGCCGTAGCCATAGCCAATGCGCTAAAGCGCTTGGTGCCCGCTTGTGAAATTTTATTTGTGGGCGCCAATGGCCGTATGGAAATGGAAAAAGTTCCTGCTGCCGGATATAAAATAATCGGTTTAAATATCAGTGGAATGCAGCGCGGCTCCATCGTTAAAAACCTGTCGCTTCCCTTTAAGGTAATTGGCAGTGTGCGCCGGGCAATACAGATCATAAATGATTTTAAACCCGATGCAGTGGTGGGTGTGGGCGGTTATGCCTCCGGACCTTTATTGTATGCAGCCTCTTTAAAAGGGATTCCGTACCTCATCCAAGAACAGAATTCTTATGCAGGTGTAACGAATAAATGGCTGGGCAAAAAAGCATCAAAAATATGTGTGGCTTTTGATGAAATGGATCAGTTTTTTCCTGCAGACCGAATTTTAAAAACCGGAAATCCTGTACGCAAAGAAGTGGTTGATATTAAAGGTAAGCACCATGCTGGTGCTGAGTTGTTAAAACTCGATCCTTTAAAAAAGACCATTATGGTTACCGGAGGAAGTTTAGGTGCCGGAACACTAAATAAAGCAATTGAAAAACATTTGCCCGAAATCCTCGCACAAGATGTGCAGGTGATCTGGCAAACAGGAAAATATTATTACCAGGGGATTATTGAAAGGTTAGGACTTGAATATCATCCTAACGTTCGCATCCTCGAGTTTTTAAATAAAATGGATCTGGCTTATGCCGCTGCAGATGTAATCATTAGCCGTGCCGGGGCAGGAACCATTGCTGAACTTTGTTTAATTAAGAAACCGGTAATCCTGGTGCCTTCGCCTAATGTGGCAGAAGACCATCAAACCAAAAATGCGATGGCTTTGGTAAAAAACGGAGCGGCACTTTTAATTAACGACCGTTCTGCTGAAGATACCTTGGTTAATGAAGCACTGGCACTGTTAAACAATAAAGAACAAAGCGACAAGCTTGCAGAAAACATAGGTAAAATGGCCCTGCCCGAAGCCGACGAAATTATTGCGGGCGAAGTATTAAAGTTGATTAAATAAGAGATATGAAAATAAAGATGTGAGATATGAGAAATTAGATTTGAGATAGGCGTTATGTCGCATTCTCAGGTCTCAAATCTCACATCTGGCATCTCAAATCTAAAAAAATGGAATTAAGTAAAATAAACAGGGTTTTCTTTGTAGGTATCGGTGGTATCGGCATGAGTGCGCTTGCCCGTTATTTTGCTAAACGCGGACAAGTGGTTTGTGGTTACGATAAAACCCGCACCAGGCTCACCGAAACATTAGAACAGGAGGGAATTTTGATTACCTATCTTGATGACGATGCTTCCTTGCCCTGTGCATTTTTAGATCATCATGAAGATACCCTGGTGGTATATACGCCAGCAATTCCAAAAGATTCGAAAATTTTAAATCATTTTATTGATAAAGGTTTTTCGCTTAAAAAACGTTCAGAAGTTTTGGGTATCATCAGTAAAGGCATGTTTTGCATCGCCGTTGCCGGGACACATGGTAAAACCACTACGTCATCCATTGTGGCTCATATTTTAAAAGATACCGGTTACGATTGTACAGCCTTTTTGGGTGGCATAACCAGTAACTACAATAGCAATGTACTTTTTGGCGATAATAATGTGGTGGTGGTAGAGGCTGATGAATATGATCGCTCTTTCCTTACCCTGCACCCCGATGTAGCTGTGGTGACCTCGATGGATGCCGATCATTTGGATATTTACGGAGATAAAAGCCATCTTGAAGAATCGTTCAGGTTGTTTGCAGGTCAGCTTAAGGCCAAGGGTACATTGTATGCACACGAAGGATTGCCCTTAGAAAACAGCATCAGTTACGCGGCAAGCCCTACAGCAACAGCAAAGGCTGAAAATTTACGTGTAGAAGGATCGAAATTTGTATTCGATTATACCGATGCCACGCAAAGCATAAAGGATATCAGTTTGATGCTTCCGGGAAAACACAACGTAGAAAATACAACTGTTGCCATCGCCATCGCTTTACAATTGGGTATTGATGCAGAAAAAGTAAAACAAGCCGTTGCTAACTTCAAAGGAGTGAAACGCCGTTTCGAATATATTGTTAACAATGGCAGCCAGATTTACATTGATGACTATGCGCATCACCCTGAAGAACTGAAAGCCTGTTTTGATGCCGTACGTCAATTGTATCCGGATAAAAAATTAACCGTGATTTTTCAGCCGCACCTGTTTACACGCACAAGAGATTTTGCAGATGAATTTGCAAAAGTTTTAAGCACGGCCGATGAACTGTTGCTGTTGGAAATTTATCCTGCAAGAGAATTGCCCATTGAAGGCATAAATGCACAGTTTTTACTCGATAAAATCACGTTGTCGGATAAAAAAATATGTGGAAAAGATTATGTGGTTCAGCACATTAAGGATACAAAACCTGAATTAATTTTAACAGTAGGTGCGGGCGATATCGATACCATTATAGAGCCCCTTAAAAATACATTAAACAATGCTTAAAAGGATAAACTGGAGCGCAATTTTTACCGGCTTTGCCTGGCTGATCAGCCTGGCAGGGGTGGTGGTGCTTTTGAGTTTCATCAACGTGAAAAAGCAGACGGTTAAATGTACCGATGTTAAAATCCTGATCCCGGGTGCCGATAATTTTATCGAGCGAGAAGAAATTGATGCCATCCTTAAAGAAGATCAGGGGGTATTATTAGGTCGCAACCTCGAAAATATCAATATCCATAAAATAGAGAAAAAACTGCAGTCTAACCCCTACATCGGCTTTGCAAAGGTTTATGTAGATATGGACGGTATATTGCATATCGAAGTAAAACAAAGACAACCTATCCTCCGCATTTTGAATGAGAACGGACAGGATTTTTACATTGATAACGATGGACTGAAAATGCCTATTTCATCAAACTTTACGGCTAACGTATTGGTGGCAACAGGCCACATTAGCGAGGTTTTTGGTAGTCGTGTAGATACTTTGCATACGCAATTGGCAAGAGATTTGTATAAAACCGCTCAATACATTAAAAAAGATACGCTTTGGGATTCACAAATCGAACAAATTGTGGTTGATCAGAAAAATGATATCGAACTGATTCCGAGAGTTGGCAATCAGCGCATCATTTTAGGTGATGCAGATTCATTAGAAAAGAAAATGAAAAACCTTTTATTGTTTTATAAAAAAGCAATGCCGCAGGTAGGCTGGGATACGTATAAAACCATCAATATAAAATATACCAACCAGATTGTTTGCGAAAAAAGAGATTCAACAGGTTTAGGAAAAAAAGCAAAAACATTTTCGGCAGCTGATAGTTTGAGGATACAGCGGAATGTAACTGATTCACTGATCAGAAATACCATTAGTTCGGTAATGGACGATCGCCCTGAAGCCGATCAGCCAAAAGCCATAGAACCTAAAAAGCCCGAACCTAAAAAAACCGAGCCAAAAAAGGTAGAAATAAAAAAGGTAGAGCAAAAGAAGGTTGAACCTAAAAAAGCCGAACCGGTTAAAACAGAAACAAAAAAACCGGTAGTTGTGCTGGCCAAACCAAAGGAAACCAAACCAGCGGATAAAAAAGAAAAACCGAAACAAACGGGAACAACACAGCCAAAGCCGGCAAAATCTGAGGCGCAATTGAAAAAAGAGAAAGAAGCAAGAGAAAAAGAAATCAAAGCCCTGGAAAAACAGTATAAAACTCAGCAAAATTAACGAATATGGACAAGGCAAAATTTACCAGTCAGTCGCCCATTGTAGTAGGATTGGATATCGGTACTACAAAAATTTGTGTTATCGTTGGTCGTAGAACACAACACGGTAAGATAGAAATCTTAGGAATAGGCAAGGCAGAATCAGCGGGGGTAACACGTGGAGTGGTTTCTAACATTCAAAAAACCGTACAGGGTATTGCTCAAGCAGTTGAAGTAGCAAGCGGACAATCCAATGTAGAAATACAGGTGGTAAATGTGGGTATTGCGGGTCAGCACATTAAGAGCTTACAGCACAGAGGAATTTTAACAAGAAGAGAATTAAACAACGAAATCGGTAAAAGAGACATCGATAAGCTGATTGATGATATGTTTAAACTGGTAATGCCACCGGGTGAGGAGATCATCCATGTATTGCCGCAAGAATTTACCATCGATAACGAACCGGGAATCAAAGATCCTATCGGTATGGCAGGAGTACGCCTTGAAGCTAACTTCCATATCATTTCTGGTCAGGTTACTGCCGTAAAAAACATTATCAAATGTGTAAACAATGCAGGCTTACAAACTCAGGATTTAATCCTGGAGCCATTGGCTTCTTCCGAATCGGTGTTGAGCGAGGAAGAAAAAGAAGCTGGTATTGCATTGGTTGATATTGGTGGTGGTACTACAGATATTGCCATTTTCCACGAAGGTATTATCCGCCACACCGCAGTGATCCCCTTTGGTGGCAACAGTGTTACCGAAGATATCAGAGAAGGTTGTTCAGTAATGCGCAACCAGGCTGAGTTATTAAAAACACGTTTTGGTTCTGCACTTGCTGAGGAGAACAAAGAAAACGAAATCATCTGCGTTCCTGGCTTACGTGGCCGCGAACCAAAAGAAATTTCAGTTAAAAACCTGGCTTACGTTATTCAGGCCCGTATGGAAGAAATTATTGAGCACGTATATTACGAGATCAAATCTTCAGGTTACGAGAAAAAATTAATCGGTGGTATCGTAATAACCGGTGGTGGTGCTTTGCTGAAACACTTATCGCAGGCTGTAGAATATGTAACCGGTTTAGATTGCCGCATCGGTTATCCGAACGAGCATTTATCTAAATACGAAGATATGCCTAAAGCCATTTATGATGATTTGAAAAGCCCGATGTATGCAACCAGTGTTGGTTTGCTGATCAAAGGAATCCAAAAGGCAGAAGAACTGATTGAAGAGATGAAACAACCGGGTGTTTTTGTAGAAAAGCCCAAAACAGCAAAGGAAAAAGAAAAACGCGGACCAGGTTTGTTCGATAAATTACTTGCAAAAACAAGAACTTTCATTCAGGATGATATGAATGTAAGTGATGAAGATTACTTAAAAAGTTAATTATTTTTCCACAAAGAAAGAGTTTTCCACATTATTAACACTTGTGGAAAACGTCTGTTGAAAAAGTGTTAATATTACATTGAGTAATGAACAGATTTAAAAATTTTTAAACAACTGATTCATAAAGATATGCAGTTCGAAATGTTAAAAGATAAGTCTTCAATCATCAAGGTAATTGGTGTTGGAGGCGGTGGCGGCAACGCAGTGAACCATATGTACCTTTCAGGTATCACTGGTGTGGATTTTATTATTTGTAATACAGATGCCCAGGCTTTGGAATCTAGTCCTATACCTAACAAGGTACAATTAGGCGCTAGTTTAACCGAAGGTATGGGGGCTGGTTCTATTCCTGAGGTGGGTAAAAACTCGGCGATAGAAAATATAGATGATATTAAGGCAATGTTAGGCAATACCACAAAAATGCTGTTTATTACAGCAGGAATGGGTGGTGGTACCGGTACAGGCGCCTCTCCGATTATTGCCAAAGCCGCTAAAGAACTTGATATTTTAACTGTTGCCATCATCACAACCCCGTTTTCTTTCGAAGGAAAAAGACGTAGGTTGCAGGCTGATGAAGGAATGGAAGAGTTAAAGAAATACGTAGATTCTTACCTGGTGATCTCTAACGACCGCCTGCGCGAAATCTTCGGAAACTTAACCTTAGGTTCTGCTTTCGGTCAGGCCGATGATATTTTAACAACCGCTGCTAAAGGGATCGCAGAAATCATTACTGTTCCGGGTTATATCAACGTGGATTTTAAAGATGTGCGTACCGTAATGAAAGATAGCGGTGTGGCCATCATGGGTAGTTTTGCTGCCGAAGGTGAAGACCGTGCTCTACAGGCTGTAGAAGGTGCTTTGGCTTCTCCGCTTTTAAAAGATAACGAAATCGAAGGTGCCCGTTACATTTTATTAAACATAAGTTCTGGTTTACGTGAAGTAACCATGGATGAAGTTTCGATCATTACCGATTACATCCAGGAAAAAGCAGGCTTATCAGCCGATTTAATCTGGGGTAACTGTACGGACGAATCTCTGAGCGATAAACTTTCGGTAACCATTATTGCTACCGGATTCCAGACTTCAGAAGAACGCGTAAAAGAAGAAAAAAATAAAAAGAAAATATCACTTTTAACCCCGGAAGAAGCACCGTTGGTTCGCCCTGTTGAGCCCGTAAACTCTTTCATGCAGCCAAAAGAAGTTCACTCATACGAACCTGTTTTAAAAGCTAAAGAAGAAGTATCGCAGGCAGATCTTTTTGGTGGAATGTTCAATAAATCAGAAGCTCAGAAAAATCAGGAGCCTGAAAATAATGTAGTTCGCCATACCTTAATAGAAGAAGAGCCGCATGTTGAAGAAGCACAGGAAACCGGATTTGAATTTGAGGTAAAACTGGCCGAAACCAATTTTGTGTTCGAAACACCGGTAGCCCAGATGCCGCCAATGCCGGAGCCTGAGCCAGAAATCGAAATGCCGGTTGTTGGTTTAGACGACGATAAAAACGACGAATCGATGGAAGAGCAGTTGAAAAAATCTAAAGAACGTATCTTACGTTTAAAAGATTTAAGCATGAAATTGCGTACCACCAACGGTTTACAGGAGCTTGAAAACGAACCTGCTTACAAACGCAAACAAATGCAGTTGCAACAGGTACAGCATTCATCTGAATCGCAGGTGAGCCGCTTTACTTTAAGCAACGATCAGGATGGCGGTACAGAAATCAGACCGAACAATTCTTTCTTGCACGATAACGTTGATTAGATCAAACCAAATATAATTTTAAAGCCCCGATGTAAAACCGGGGCTTTTTTGGCATAAAATTAGCGTGTTACTATCTTAATTGACATCTAAAAGATCATTAGGTTGATTTTAAGACGAATAAAGCTTAAATTTGCAAAATTCTTATTATAAAAAAACAGATAATACATTGGATATATTTGATAAAATAGCAAAACACATGGGGCCGCTTGGGCAACACCAGAAATGGTCTCATGGGTATTTCTCTTTTCCAAAATTAGAGGGAGAAATTGCACCTCACATGCAGTTTCGCGGAAAAGAGCATTTGGTTTGGAGCTTAAACAACTACTTAGGTTTAGCCAATCACCCGGAAGTTAGAAAGGCAGATGAAGAAGCTGCAGCTAAATTTGGTATGGCTTACCCGATGGGTGCCCGTATGATGAGCGGTAACTCTAACTACCATGAGCAGTTAGAGCAAGAACTTGCAGCATTTGTTGGTAAGCCTGATGCATTTTTATTAAACTATGGTTATCAGGGCATGGTATCCATTATCGATACCTTGGTCGACCGCAATGATGTGGTGGTATATGATGCAGAATCTCACGCCTGTATTGTAGATGGTTTACGCTTGCACATGGGTAAACGCTTTGTTTATAAACATAATGATATAGAAAGTGCACGTAAACAATTAGAACGTGCTACAAAACTTGTTGAAGAAACAGGTGGCGGTATTCTTTTAATTACCGAAGGCGTTTTTGGAATGAGCGGTGCCCAGGGGAAATTAAAAGAAATTGTAGAGCTTAAAAAAGAATTCAATTTCCGTATCCTGGTTGATGATGCGCACGGTTTCGGTACAATGGGTAAAACAGGTGCGGGTACGCACGAAGCGCAGGATTGTATCGATGGGATTGATGTTTATTTTGGTACTTTTGCCAAATCTATGGCGGGTATTGGTGCTTTTGTGGCATCAACCGAGCAGATCACCAATTTTTTAAGGTATAACATGCGTTCTCAGACATTTGCCAAAGCATTGCCAATGCCAATGGTAATCGGTTTATTAAAGCGCTTAGAATTGCTGAAAAGCCAGCCTGAGTTAAAAGATAAACTGTGGGAAATTGCCATGACTTTACAAAAAGGTTTACGCGAACGTGGATTTGATTTAGGGGTTACCGATTCGGTAGTTACCCCGGTTTTCTTAAAAGGAGAACTTTCTGATGCAACTGCAATTACCTACGATCTACGCGAAAACTACAGCATTTTCTGTTCAATTGTTGTATATCCCGTAATTCCGAAAGGAATGATCGAGCTACGTTTAATTCCTACTGCCGTTCATACATTAGAAGATGTACAGCGTACTTTAGACGCTTTCAGCGAAGTAGCCGAAAAATTAGAAAGCGGATATTATAAAGAGAATCTTTTCGCAACCGTTTAAGATCTATTAAAATTTTACAAAGCCCTTTAAACCAGTTTAAAGGGCTTTTTTATTTTGTAATATTTTGTAATATTCTGTTTATCAAGCGTTTAATTATGTTTTTCAAGTCCGATATGTGTATAATCACGATAAGTGTGGAAAAAAACGGTAAATAAGCCTGTTTTTTATTCTTCTAAAAATTTTTTTATTTCATCAAACCCTTTAAATTAGAGTACATAATTAAAAATCAAACCTTAAAAGAACCATAAATTAATTAAAAATGAAAAAATTCGAAGAAGTAAAGAGTTTAGTGGCAGCTTTGGAAGCTGATGCAGACAAATTTTATAACAAAGGTAACAGCGCTGCTGGTACCCGCGTACGTAAAGGTATGCAGGATCTTAAAAATTTAGCTCAGGCAATCCGTTTGGAAGTACAAGACACTAAAAACAAAGCTTAAAAATCAAAATATTTTTATCTGAGCCTTAGGATATTTCCTGAGGCTTTTTTTGTTCAACATATTTTTAAAAAACTTAAAAGCATAAACATATTCATACTGTAAAATATATAAGACAATTTATCCTTGTCTGCGTAATTTATTAGCTTTCTTCTTTTACAAAGCGTATATTCATTTCAGGTTAATCCGCCTAAGCATCCAAAATACTAATTTCACTACTTAAGCATTATTAATGCCTGGCCATTAAATGTAAAAGATAATACGAATACCATACCGCTCTCAAAAAGATATCCGGTTTATCTGGCATGCAGATAAACATGTATAAATAATTTACATTTTTAACGGTCTTAAGTGTCAGAATATTTACATTACAATCGTGCAAATAACGAAGATGTCGGGCTTATCCTCGACGTGATGCGCGCTGTACATCCCGTAGATATTAAATTGACTCAGGCATTTGAGGAACACCTTTTAAGTTTAAAAATAAAAAAAGGGCAAATTCTTTTCAGAGAAGATGAGGTTTGTGAGTATGTGTATTTTATCGTTAAAGGTGCATTAATGGGTTGTACCACACATAATAAACGAAAAATTACCACTTATATATCTGTAGAGGATGATTTTGTCAGTTCCATATCAGGCCTTCATGGATCTGATTATTCGAAGGAATATGTGGTAGCAGTAGAAGACACCGAACTGCTGGCCATACACAATGATGTGTTAAACCGGCTCTTTTCGCATCATTTTGAGCTGAATTATATTTTTAGGGTAGTTTTGGAAAAATATTATAAAGATGCCCAGCAACGTGCACATATCATACGCGTTGGAAATGCCAAAGAAAGATATTTGTATTACGCAAAAACAAACCCCGGCTATTTAGACCGCTTGCCTTTAGAACTTATCGCTTCTCTGCTGAATGTTAAACCATCAACGCTTTTATCTATAAAAAAAAGTTTTTCACTTCCTCACGATCAGCAAGAAGAACTACAGCATTGTGGACAAAAGTTAGAGTTGTATGTTAATCAGCACCAGTCATTCCGTAATAAAAATATTAGGATCCATGCTCTTGCTCTTGAAATTGGGATTAGCAGTCACAGGTTGTCGGTGGTACTAAACAACTATTTTAATAAGAGTTTTATCGATTACATTAATCAATACCGAATTAACTGGATTAAAGAGAGCATCAGAAATCCTCAAATCATGCAAAACTTTACCCTGGAGGCATTGGCCTATAGTGCTGGTTTTTCTTCCCGGAGTGCCTTTTATAATGCTTTTAAAAAGCTTGTAGGGATGAGTCCGGTTGCATATTTAAAAAATATCTCTGATGAAAAACGTTAGTTTAACGTTTCTGTTACGCAAACACTTTTTTGAGGTGCTTTTTTTGATATAATTGTGTTGAATTATAATACAGGACAAACTTGTTTCAGCTTTATATGTAATAAGCATTTTGTTTAATTATTTTAGTATATCAAACATAAACTATAGAATTTATAGGTTAATAAAATTGCTAAAATTGATTAAACTATGATTAGAATTATGCGCTCATCAGATTGGGACGAAGTCAGTGCTATCTATCGTGAAGGAATAGAAACAGGTACTGCAAGTTTCAGAAGCCCGGATATTTCATGGAAAGACTGGGATTTATCACACCTTAAAGCCTGCAGGTTTGTGGCCTTAAAAAATAAAGAAATTATAGGCTGGAGTGCGCTTTTGCCTGTGGTAGCCAATTATGATGTTGGTGGTGTTGGAGAAATTGAGGTGTACGTTAAACCGGGTTACAAAGGGCAAGGGATCGGTTCTTCTTTATTAAATGCTTTGATTGCAGAGAGCGAAAACAAAGGTATCTGGATGCTTCAGGCGGGTATTTTTCTTCAGAATTCTGCTTTGTTAAAAATCCATGAAAAGGCTGGCTTTAGGGTAGTAGGGTACAGGGAAAAAATAGGTAAAGCCAAAGGTGTGTGGCAGGATAACCTGTTAATGGAACGAAGAAATAAGTTAATTGCCTGATCTGATAAATAAGAAGGTTTCATTATCGAGATTTTCTTTAGAAGCTGTCATATTGAGCCTGTCGAAACACATTAAGCAAGTCCTTCGGCAAGCTCAGAATGACAATCTATTTCCAATAGGTTCCTTTTTTTACCTGATAAATTTATAATCATCAATTCGATCTGATTTAATAAACCGGATCAGTTTTCCCTGATAAAAATAAAAGAAGGTGTATGGTTCTGGCTTAGGAATAAAGGTTGTAGAGATAATGCGGTAGATCTTTGTACCATCATCATTAGCCAACATCAGTTCAGCAGAACGGTTAACCCGTTTAAATTCATTTTCTGGCATGCCAATAGCGATTGAAGATTCCTGGTACGCCCTGCTTTTGCAGCCCATGGCCATTATTGCCATCAGGCCAATTAAAATTAAATTTTTCATTGTGTGTGTTTATTTGTGTGTATAGAGCGCAAATCAATAATAATGCCCTGATTCTCACTAAAATCCCCTTCAAACTAAAATTTTGGTTTATAGTTCTAATGTGTTGATTATGAATTAATTTCTTTTGGTAATTTTTTATTTACACACAAAAAAAACAGACTGCTTTCTTCTGCTTTTTAGCAAAATCAAACAGTCTGTTTCAGAATATAATTTTTATAAGAATTAAGCTACTACACTTAATTTTTCTACCTCTGCTATAATTAATTGTTCTAAAGCTGAAGAAGCTTTAACCAATGGCAAACGCACGGTATCTCCGCAAATACCGAGGTGTTTCAGGGCAGCTTTAACGCCGGCAGGATTGCCTTCTGCAAATGCTAAACGGGTAAATTCGATTAAGCTTAAGTGTGCAGGTAAAGCTGCTTTATAATCGCCGGCCAGGCACAGGTTTACCATATCGGTAAACTGTTTAGGCAAGGCATTTCCGATTACCGATATAATGCCGGCAGCGCCTAAAGCGATCATGGGCAAAGTAACCGGGTCATCGCCAGAGATTAGAAGAAATTCTGCTGGTTTATCCCTCATAATCTGGTTAAACTGATCAAAACTTCCTGAAGCTTCTTTTGTTGCAATGATATTTTTAAAATCATGCGCCAGTCTGCAGGTTGTTTCCGGACTCATGTTGCTACCGGTTCGGCCTGGTACATTGTATAAAATCAGATCTAAAGGAGAAATTTCAGCTAAATATTTATAGTGCTGGTAAATTCCTTCCTGTGTAGGTTTATTGTAATAAGGACTAACGGATAAAATTGCGCTGTAACCTGTAGTATCGAATGATTTAATGTCTTCAGCAACAGCAAGTGTATTATTACCGCCAATTCCGGCAACCAATGGTAATCTGTTGTTGTTAATTTCAGCAGTATAGGCCCACACCTTCTTCTTCTCGTCCTTGGTCATTGTAGCGGTTTCGCCGGTTGTACCTAAAGAAACGAGGTAATCTATCCCTCCGTCTACCAAATGATTAATCAGGTTTTTTAAGCCATTATAATCAACTGATCCATCTGTGTTGAAAGGCGTAACCAATGCTACACCAGTACCCTGAAATTTGTTCATTTTTAACTTATAATTATTGAATTTTGAATGAGATATCGAATGGTGCATTTTATCATTCAATCATGCTCTCATTTTATTTTCTAATTGAATTTTGAATAAATCACTAAATGAGTACTTACCGCATTTAATCATTCAAACTCAATCATTCTATCATTTTTACTTTATCATTTCCAATAACTCAGCATCCCTGATAATCGGCACATTTAACTTGTTTGCTTTTTCAAGTTTCGACGGACCCATGTTATCTCCTGCAACGAGGTAGTTCAGTTTACCCGAAATACCACTTAGCATTTTGCCTCCGTTGGCCTCAATCATATCTTTTAGTTCATCGCGGCTATAGTTCTCAAAAACGCCCGAAATTACGAATGTTTTTCCAATAAGTCTATCACTGTCAAGCGTAATTACTTTTTCTTCAATTTCGAACTGCAATCCTGCTAATTTTAATAATTCTACCTGCTTTAAATGCTCCGGTTTTCCAAAATACTCAACAATGCTCTCTGCAATGCGCTGCCCGATTTCATCAATGGCAATTAATTCTTCTACGGTAGCTTTAGAAAGATTGTCGATATTTTTTACACCGGCAGCTGTTTTTTTAGCAACGGTTTCGCCAACATAGCGGATACCCAAGCCGAAAAGTACTTTCTCGAAAGGCATTTCCTTCGATTTTTCAATCCCGGTTAGCATATTTTCGATCGAGCGCTCGCCAAAACGATCTAAAGTTTTAAGCTGATCAGATTTTTGGTGCAAAGTATATAAATCGCTGATGTGTCTTACTAAACCCTGTTTATAAAACGTTTCGATGGTTTCGTCACCAAGCCCGTCAATATTCATTGCCTTACGGGAAATAAAATGCTGTATTTTTCCCACAATCTGTGGTGGACAACCTTCATCGTTAGGGCAGTAATGTACCGCTTCACCTTCTTTCCTGATTAGTTCGGTGCCACATTCAGGGCAATTGTGCAGGTAATGTACTTTTGCAGCCCTGGCTAAACGTTTATCAAGATTTACCTTAATAATTTTCGGGATGATCTCGCCGCCTTTTTCTACATAAACGGTATCGCCTTCATGAAGGTCTAAACGCTCAATTTCGTTGGCATTATGCAATGTAGCACGTTTAACGGTAGTTCCGGCCAGTAAAACAGGTTTTAAATTGGCAACAGGGGTAACAGCACCAGTTCTGCCAACCTGGTAAGTTACTTTTTCTAAAACGGTTTCTACTTCTGCCGCTTTGTATTTATAAGAAATTGCCCAGCGTGGCGATTTAGAAGTAAAACCAAGCTCCTGTTGCTGTGCATAACTGTTTACTTTGATTACAATTCCATCAATATCGTAGCTTAATTTAAAACGCTCATCTTCCCAATAGTGAATAAATTCGAGAACGGCATCTATGCCCGAAACCAATTTTGTATGCTCACAAACATGGAAACCCCATTCTTTTACAGCATTTAAGCTATCCCAATGGGTTTTAAATTCATTTTTATCGGTATATAAAAAGTAGATAAAACCATCTAAAGGTCTTTTGGCTACTTCTTTACTATCCTGCATTTTAATAGTGCCTGAAGCAAAGTTACGCGGATTGGCATATGGAATTTCGCCCAGTTCTTCGCGCGCTGCATTTAAGCGTAAAAAAGCCGCTTTGTGCATAAAAATTTCTCCACGGATTTCGAAATGCTCAGGTGCAACAGTCGATTTAATCTGATGGGGAATGGTGTGGATGGTTTTAACATTACTGGTTACATCATCACCTTTGGTACCATCGCCACGGGTAACGGCACGTAAAAGTTTACCGTTTTCGTAAGTCAGGCTGATGGATAAACCATCAAATTTCAATTCACAAACGTATTGGAAATTATCGCCAATGGCTTTACGGATCCTTTCGTCAAAATCGCGGAGATCCTGCTCGTTATAGGTATTCCCCAGCGATAGCATGGGGTATTTATGGTTTACGGTGATAAAATTTTTGGTAATATCGCCACCCACGCGTTGTGTTGGCGAGTTCGGGTCGGCGAAATCAGGATTTGCTTTTTCCAGTTCGGTCAGATGCTTTAGTTTTTTGTCAAACTCGTAATCGCCAATGGTGGGCATAGCCAACACATAATAGTTGTAATTATGCTGGTTTAATTCGGCCACAAGGGCATCCATTTCTTGTTGTATTGCAGATAGGGGCATCTACAAATATAAAAAAAGGATGAAAGGGTTTTTGATACGTAGCGAAAATAAATCTTAATGATTTATTGCTATAATGTGTTAGGTGTCTTAAAATGAATACGGGTTTATAACTGCTTGATTTTATATGGTTTCTATGGTTTTCTTTTGTTCAATGGCATTAAATTTGTATTTTTACGTTAGAAAATGGATTCAATTATGTCGGTAGTTAACATAGAAAAAGAAACAAAACACGGAAAATATCTTGATGTTTTGCGTAATCTCCGTACAAAAAACTTTAACCGCAATCTTCCTTTTCTTATCCTTTCCAATAGGCTTCCAAAAGGCCAGGTTTATAAAGAATATGCTGATGGACGTATAGAGGTTCAGGAAGTTTCTTCAACAGGTGGGAATTTTAATGTTAAGGTTTTGAAGACGCTTCCAGCCAAGGAAGCTGATCTTTTACGTCTTGACTATGGACTACTCTAAGCCAACACTTTTGGTGATTTCTGGTCCTAATGGGGCAGGAAAATCTACCTATATACAAAGTATGCTTCCTGAAGAATTTGCAGATATTTTGTCTTTTAACAGGGATGAAGTTCGCATTGATTTTGAGAATCAGCTCATCAGCGAAGGAGTTCCTAAAGCGGATCGATTAAAAAAAGCGACAGTAATGATGGAAGCACGACTTGTTTATGAGATGAAAACAGCTATCTCTAACCAAGAAAATTTTGTACTGGAAACTCCTCTATCTGATCCATATTATTGGACGTATATAGATTTATTTGATAACGCAGGTTATAAGATTCAGTTAAATTATTTATGCCTTGATACTATCGAACAATGTAAAGCCAGGGTGCAGCAAAGAATTTCAGAAGGTGGTCATGCTGTTTCCCCGGATACAATTAAAGGGGTTTATAATATGAATCTGGTTCATATAAATAGTCAGCTAAATAGCTTTACCAGATTAGAATTGTACGATGGGACCATTATTCCAACCTTGCTTTGTGTGATTGATGACAACCAGATAGAATATGTTATTCCTGAAGCTTTAAAAAAACACTGGATAAAAAAGGGACTTCCTGCCATATATAAAATGCTGGCTGATGTTAAGATATAAACCTGATTCTACAAGTTTATCTTCCCTTCAATCTCCTTAAAAATATCCATAAAATCCTTTTGTAAAACTTCTTTAAAAATTCCAAGTTCAAAAGTGAGTTGTTGCAGCTGTATTTCGTTCAATGTTTCCGGCCATAAGCGCATACAAATCCTGTTGAGCGCATAGCTGATGTTTTCGAGTTTTTGATAACTCAACAAATATTTGCTGCTGATAAATTTCTCAAGAAAGTTAAAAAACACTTTCGGTTCTTTTAGTTTACAATGTTCGAGGAAATCGCTTAACGAATCTTTGTTTACATCACCGAGTTTATCATAAAAATGGTTCACCTGAATTAAATTACGCTTAACCAGTAAATGATCCAATAAAAGTTCTAAGCCGATATGAGCAAGAAAGGAAGGTCTAACAGGGGTGTTTTCTACAATCGGTTTAATCAGCTGTTTAAGTTCGGTGGTTTTTTCCAGGAAGAAATTAGAAGAATGAAAAAACAAGTCTACAGCAAGATGTCTTTTCCAGCCGGCCAGCAAACTTTCTTCATCCGGGTTTCCCTTAAACAGGAACTCGTTTTTCTGAGGGTATAAATTGGCTTCTTTCGACGCATTTTTAATCAGATCTGGCAATACTGTTCCCATTACCACATTGGCGTCTTCACTTGTCCTGTCGAAATAATAATGTGATAAAAAGTTCATGCTGCAAGGTAATATTTTCTGTTATGGTTGTAAAGTTTGTACGGTAAAATATTAACGCCGTTAAAACCTGTTTTACAAAACCAACTAATTTGCTTTAAACTAAGCTAAAATTTTATCTTTGCACGCACATTATTAAAGTGTTTGTACAATGACGAATTTTGTTGAAGAGTTAAGATGGCGTGGCATGCTGCATGATATTATGCCGAATACTGAAGAAAAGTTAAACGAAGGTATGACCTCGGGTTATATCGGTTTCGACCCGACTGCAGATTCGTTGCATGTTGGGCATTTAACGCAGATCATGACACTGATCCATTTTCAAAATGCCGGGCACAAACCATTTGCTTTGGTAGGTGGTGCTACAGGTATGGTAGGCGATCCGTCAGGGAAATCTGATGAGCGTAACCTTCAAACGCCCGAAATGATTGAGCATAACCTTAAAGGAATGAAAAAGCAACTCGCTAAATTCCTGAAATTTGAAGAGGGTGGAAATGGAGCCGTAATGGTAAATAATGCCGATTGGTTTAAAGATATGAACCTTTTTACTTTCATCAGAGACGTGGGTAAACACATTACCGTTAACTACATGATGGCGAAAGACAGCGTTAAAAGACGTTTGGAAGGCGATTCTGGTTTATCATTTACCGAATTCTGTTACCAGTTGATTCAGGGTTACGATTTTTACCATTTATGGAAGAATGAAAACTGTTTGGTGCAGATGGGCGGGTCCGATCAATGGGGAAACATTGTTACAGGTACGGAGCTGATCAGAAGAAAAGATGCCGGAACGGCTTATGCCATTACCACACAATTGATTAAAAAAGCGGATGGCACTAAATTTGGTAAAACAGAAAGTGGTGCGGTTTGGTTGGATCCTGAAAAAACTTCTCCATATAAATTTTACCAGTTTTGGTTAAATGCATCAGATGATGATGTAAAAAAATGGATCCGCATTTTTACGCTGAAAAATAAAGAAGAAATTGAAGCTTTAGAAAAAGAGCATGATGCTGCACCACACCTGCGTATCTTACAGAAAGCTTTGGCTGAAGATATTACCATAAAAACCCACTCAGTAGAAGCTTTAGAAACAGCTATAAAAACATCTGAATTTTTGTTCGGAAACGGATCTTTAGATTTTTTGAGGGGCTTATCTGATGCAGCAGTATTAGATATATTTGACGGGATACCACAATATAAGATCTTAATTGAAGAACTTGGAGCCGGAATTGATGCCGCAAGTTTACTGGCAGAAAAATCTGCTATTTTCCCCTCAAAGGGAGAGGCTAAGAAAACCATCCAGGGTGGTGGCGTTTCTGTAAATAAGGAAAAAGTAGCTGAAATGGCCCAGGTTTTTAATGCAGATCACCTGATCAACGATAAATTCATTGTGGTACAAAAAGGAAAGAAGAACTATTTTCTTTTAATCGCTGAATAACATTTACAAGCCCAATGAAAATAAATGTAAAAGGTTTTTTCATTGGGCTTGAATTTAAAATAGAACGGAAAGTTATCATTTTTGATGATTTTTTTTGAGTTCCCGTCATCTCGACTGAAACGGAGAGATCTACCTAAGCAGATTTAGCTTCGCTGAATACTTCGTGGTTCTCGACTGCGTTGCACTTCGATCGAAATAGTGACATTGGCAGGATGGCTATATAACAGAGCGGTGGAATTTTGCATATCATTCTCCGTGATAATCTGTAAATCTGTGGCAAACCAGATTACTCAGCTGAATTTATGAGCCAAAAAAAGCCACCTTTTGAGCAGCTTAAATGAGGTGTTAATCTATACAGGAAACTATTTAAAAACGTAAAATTTATTAAAACATTTATAGCATTTGTATCGCTTGATCGATACCCATGGCATTAGTGTTTTAAATATAAAACCTCTCGGTACCCTGTAAGTCTCAAAATTCTTACATTTCGGACAGGTAGGACAGGTTGAAACCACAGTTAATTCCTTTGGGGATATCATAATAAGTATAGTTGTTTGGGACAATCAAATCTAAACAAAATAAACTTAAATAATGTAGTATAAAAAACTACCATTTTGTTCGTTTCGTCGACTTTTTTATGATATTATATGCTCAAAGGGGTTATTAAAGGCTTTTCCTGCTTTAAAATCTGTAATTTCGTTAGTAGTTAATAAACATGTAGTTAGTGATTTTTTGAGTTCCTCACAATCCATTTCCTGACCGATAAAAACCAGTTCATTCTTACGGTCGCCAAAATCATTGTCCCAGCTGGTATGTATATCAGTCCTGTTTTCTACATAATCATTGTATAGTTCCCTTTCCTGCGTACTCATACTGGCCCACCATACCCCTGCCGGATCAATGCGTAACGAGCCACCGGCCTGCGAAAAGTTAATGGCTTGTTCTGGCATTGCAGCAAGATAAAATATGCCTTTCGAACGGATAATATTCTGTGGAAATTCTTTAGTAATGTAATTCCACAGCCTTTCTGGGTGAAAGGGTATTTTAGAGCGAAATACCGTCGAACTGATACCATATTCTTCTGTTTCGGGCTGATGGATTTCTTCCAGTTCCTTTTTCCAGCCTGCACCTTCTGATGCTGTTTCGAAATCAAATAATCCCGTATTTAAAATCAGTGCAGGATCTATTTCTCCAAAAAGTGTTTCGTAAATTTTAGCGCCGGGATTTAATTTGCCGATCAGTGCCTTTAATACTTTGATATCGTTATCGCTTACCAGATCAGTTTTGTTTAATAAAATCACGTTGGCAAATTCAATCTGGTCGGTAAGCAGGTTTACAATCGTGCGCCTGTCTGCAGCATCATCTGCCATATTACGGTCGGCAAGTTTTTCAGCTGAGCCAAAATCTTTGTAAAAATTATAGGCATCTACTACTGTTACCATGGTGTCCAGCTGGCTAAACCGGCTAAGGTCAATGTCCGATGTTTCATCAATAAACGAAAACGTCTGCGCCACTGGGATCGGCTCCGATATGCCGGTACTTTCGATCAATAAATAATCAAAACGGTTTTCTTTTGCCAGTTTTTCTACTTCGATCATCAGGTCTTCCCGTAAAGTGCAGCAAATACAGCCATTACTCATTTCTACCAGCCGCTCTTCTGTTTTGGATAAGGTGTTTTGGTTTTTAACCAGGGTGGCATCTATGTTTACCTCACTCATATCGTTCACAATTACGGCTACTTTTAAATCCTGTTTATTCTTTAAAACAGCGTTTAGTAAAGTGGTTTTGCCACTGCCCAGGAAGCCGCTTAATACGGTTACCGGTAATTTCTTTATCATGTTAATGCAATTATGTTGCAAATATAGCGTTGAATATTTTAAATGCAACTGTATTGCTTTTATATTTGTAGACAAAAATTATTCAATGAAATTACGGAGCTACAAAATTAACCTCGACCGGATCGGCATTACCGCCTCAACACTTTGTGCCATACACTGTGCGGCCTTACCATTTTTAATTACTGTATTGCCAATGTGGGGAATGGGTTTTCTGGCCAATGAAGCGGTTGAAATTGCAATGATCGCAGTTTCATTAATCCTTGGTATATGGAGCTTAAGTTCTGCTTACCGGAAACAACACCGCCGCATTTCACCAATTTTAGTGCTTATTGCAGGTTTCGCCTGTATTGCAACAGGGCATCTTTCGGGGATTGAACTGCTGGAGCCTGTTTTGATCCCTTTAGGCGGCTTTACCATTGCCGCTGCGCATTTTATCAACCTGAAGATGCTTAAATCTTGCCCGTTAGATCATCAACACTAAAAAAATATCCTTATGTCTAAGAATTATAAAATCCTGTTTATCCCTGCCTTGCTGTTTATCACGATGCTGAATCCGGCCTGTAAGCACGGCACAAATGATGGTATAGAAATTTACAGGCGTTATGCCATTAAAAATATTGTGGTCAAAAAAATGCAAAAGGCAGTGCGGCATGATTAACATTAAATCATTATCTCATGTTTATGAGCAGGGAAGAAGGATAAAATTTCCAGATTGGGAAATTGCAGATATGGACCAATGGCTTTTGCTTGGTGCATCGGGCTGTGGCAAGAGTACCTTACTGAATATTATTTCTGGTTTATTAAAGCCAACGTATGGTGAGATTTTGATCAACGATACCAATCTGTATGATTTAACCGCCAGGAATATGGATCGTTTCAGGGGAAGGCATATCGGCATCATTTTTCAAAGGTCTCATCTCATTCGCTCGCTTAATGTACTTGATAATCTTGAACTTGCTGCGGTAATGGCTGGTTTACCGATTGATGAGGAACGTAATCTTTTACTTTTAAACGACCTTGATATTGCCGCGCTGGCCAAAAGATATCCTGATGAACTGAGCCAGGGACAATTACAGCGTGTTTCAGTTGCGCGTGCATTGGTTAACAAACCTGATCTGCTGATTGCCGATGAACCTACCTCGAGCCTGGATGATGAAAACGCAGCACAAGTGATCCGGATGCTTACCAGCCAGGCGAAGGATAATGGTGCAGCACTGATTATCGCGACGCATGATCAAAGGGTTCGTGATCACATTGCCAAAACCTATCTACTCTAATGAATATTTTTAAAATCAGCAGTAAAAACCTCGTCAGGAATAAACTTTCAACCATCCTGAATATTATTCTGGTGGCCTTTGGGGTGGGCATCCTGTCTATTCTTTTTCTTGCTTCGAATCAGATTGGCAATAAGCTCGAAAAAAACGCAAAAGATATTGATCTTGTGGTGGGTGCCAAGGGAAGTCCGTTACAATTGATATTGAGCAGCATTTACCACATCGATTATCCAACAGGCAATATTCCGGCCAGAGATGCTTATCAATTAGCTCATAACCCGATGGTTAAAAGGGCTGTTCCATTAGCCCTGGGCGATAATTACAATGGTTACCGTATAGTGGGCACCGACAGCACGTTTAACCATCTTTATGGTTTGTCTGTTGAGAAAGGAAATTTCTGGCAGAAAGATTTAGAGGTTACCATCGGCAGCACGGTAGCTTCTGCATCGAAATTAAAAATAGGCGATTCATTTTTCGGTGCGCACGGACTAACGGGCAATGGAGATATCCATAAACAACATGCTTATGTGGTAAAAGGAATTTTAAAGCCGCAGGGAAATATCACCGATAATTTAATCCTCACCAATATTGGCAGCGTGTATAAAATGCACGAAGAAAAGCACGAGGAAACCCATCATTCATCCCCAGCAGAAGCCAAAGAAATTAATGATAAACAGATTACAGCGTTATTGATCCAGTATAAATCTCCGATGTCAGTCATTCTTTTCCCAAGGATGGTAAACCAGAGTACCAATATGCAGGCAGCTTCACCAGCGATGGAGAGCGCCAGGCTATTCTCATTGATAGGGGTTGGAATCGATACTTTACAATGGTTCGCCATATTGATTATGGCCATTGCAGCACTCAGTATTTTCATCAGCCTTTACAATGCCATGAAAGAGCGGAAATACGACCTGGCGGTGATGCGTTGCCTGGGTGCATCAAAACCGAAACTATTTTTTCTGGTGATGTTTGAAGGGATTTTGGTTACGCTGATTGGTGCCTGTTTTGGTCTGGTGATCGGGCATATTGCGCTCGAAGTAATCGGAACCTATCAGGAATCTTCACAGGCTAAGCTAACGGGACTGACTGCAGTACCTCAGGAAGTTTATTTAATCTGGATCGGACTGTTTATCGGAGCTTTAGCCTCGCTTATTCCAGCTATGCAGATATACAAGGTTGATATTGCTCAAACTTTAACGAAAGACCGTTAAGTGATGAAGAAATTAGGTTTGTTAGTTTTTTTATGTTTAGGTGTCCGGGTATTGGCGGCGCAGGTTCGGGTACATACCGACATGCGCACGCCCACCTGGAATTTGATCGGTTTAAGGTACGATGCCGAAATTGCACCAGGTAAATGGGGAAGTGTTTTTCCACCTGCTTTAAAAGCTTTAAATAATAAAGTAATCGAATTGCCTGGCTACATTATCCCTACCAAAGTAGGTTCGAAATTCAGCGAATTTATGTTTTCTATCGTACCGATAGCTTCCTGTCCTTATTGTGGCTCGGGCGATATTCCTGCAATGATCCAGGTGAAAATGTTAACCGCTATTCCGATTACCGAAAAACCAATCAAACTTAAAGGGATATTTATCATCAATGATTCGGGTGATGACCGCAGTGAATTTTTCCTTTTGAATGCAAAACAGCTGTAATGAAAAAATATATAACGGTTTTATTAATCTTGATCTCTTTTGCAGCGGCTGCACAGGTAAGCGTCCATACCGACATGCGTACCCCAACCTGGAACCTGATAGGCCTGAAGTACGATAAACAGGTAAAGCCGCTGGTTTGGCAGGCTGTTTTTCCTCCTGCATTAAAAGCAATCAATAATAAGATCATTGAACTGCCTGGTTTTATTATCCCTACAAAAGTTGGCAATAGCTTTACTGAATTTATGTTTTCAATCGTTCCTGTTGCTTCCTGTCCGTATTGTGGTACAGGAGATATTCCGTCGATGATTGAAGTTAAAGCGTTAAAACCGGTTACCTGGACAGAAGAACCCATTATCCTTAAAGGGAAGTTTGTAATCAATGATTCGGGAGATAGCCGTTCTACCTTCTTTTTATTAGATGCTGTAAAAAAATGAAAAAAATATATCTCCTGTTTCTTTTGCTATGGGGAAATGTTGCGCTGGCACAAAAGCAAAAGCATAATCCCAACGATCAGTTACGTTCGCTAAACTGGGATGTTATTGGTTCAGTAAAATTTGAACTGACCGGGAAAAATGAACTTTTACCACTATTTTCTGAAACGGTTAAACGGTTTGATAACCGCGAATTTGATCTCACGGGTTACCTGATTCCGATAAAAAGCGGGCAGAAACAACAGAAATTTTTGCTGGCCACGCTACCCATCAACCAATGTTATTTTTGCGGGCAAAACGGTGTTCCCGTAATGATTATGATCGAAATGGAAAGTGCCACCGCCTACAGTGAAAAACCGATCCACGTAAAGGGAATGTTGAAACTGGAGCAGAAAGATGCGAGCTATGCACCGCCAATCACGATCAAAAATGCCAAACTCATTAATTAATTGCTTATTTTTGTATTGCTATGGAAAACAAGACAGAGCGTTTCGAGAAACTTTTAGTTAAAAACGGTTTAAAAAGGACCGCGCCGCGTTTACAGGTGCTGGAAATTTTGAGTGGGAGAGATTCTGCAACTTCGCAACCTTATTTAGAACAGGTAATGGGTAAAGATGCAGATCGCGTTACTTTATACCGCGTGTTGCAGGCTTTTGAAGAAAAGGGGATCATTCATAAGGTTTTAGATCAGCAGGGAACAGCAAATTATGCCATTTGTTCGGATGGTTGCAGTGCGCACGAGCATCATGATGAACATGTGCATTTTAACTGCGATAACTGCCATAAAATTTATTGTTTAGATGCCGTTAAAATCCCGGCGTTAAAAGTTCCTGCAGGTTTTAAAGTAGAACATTTAAACCTGATTGCTACCGGTGTTTGCGCAAATTGTGCTGATAAGGTAAATTAATTACTGCACCAAAAGGTTACAGCCCCTGATATCGGCATTGTCGAACCTGCCCAAAACTTCAAAACTCTGATCAGGGTTGATCCGGCCCAGATCCTGCGTAGCGATAAATGAGCAAGAATTGATATTGGCCAGATCGATTACATTAATGCCACCTGTTCTGCCATTTTTGATTAAACTCAACGGATCATTGGTATCGCGGATCAGCACCTTCATCCAGTTAGGACAATTGAAAATGCCTTCGCCCAAAGAATAGGCCTGAGAAAGTAATTCTGTCATCCCATATTCACTGTGAATGGCTTTTACACCAAAACCTTTGGTTAATTGCTCATGCAGTTCTTCTCGGACCATTTCCTTACGTTTACCCTTCATTCCGCCGGTTTCCATCACAATCAGCTCAGGGAAATCGATATCGAAATTTTCGATAAAATCGAGCAGGGCATAGGTAACCCCGATTAAGACGGTTTTCTGTTTTTTTGATTTCAGATCGAGTAGGGTTTGCAATAACTCGTCGTGGTTGTATAAAAAATATCCGCTTTGCGGATGTGCGCTTTTTTCGATCAGATCGTTCACCATGTAAATCAATGATGAACCGGAGCGCTGTTGGTAGGAGGGTAACAATGCTAAAAAACAATATTCTGTAACCTCTCCATAAAACTCGGTAAAGGCCTGCAAATAACTCTGTTCATACAGTTTTACATCGGTTACATGATGACTGCTCTGCACCATACCGGTAGTGCCCGAGCTGCTAAAAGTAACTTCAACCGGATCGGTACTACTTAAAACCGAATGGCTTTTAAAAAAGCTGATGGGCAGAAATGGAATTTGCGAAACTTCGGTTATCTCATCAGCATCAACCCCCAGGTGGAAAATATATTCGCGGTACACATTACAGTTTTGCGCCTGTAACTTAAAAATATTCAGGGCAAGAGTATCAAACTCTTCCGCATTTTTTATAGAAAATATATCCTCAGCTGTTAAATTCACGCTGCAAAAGTACAAAGCATTATGCTATTTTCTCGTCAGTTTTTTTTGCCAGCATCGCCATGCGGAATTGATAGCCGCAATAACCGCTGATTCCGGCAACCAAACCGCTTAAAATACCGGTAACCAATAACAATGCCCACCAAAGTTTTATGCCCGTCATTACCGCTACGCGGCCGGCCAGTACATTATCATTAGGCAGACTTTTAAAAAGTGCATAACCGATCCAAAGCAGAAAAATAGCAAGAAATGATTGCCAGAAAGCGATTTTTCCTGTTTTGCCAATAATGCCACAGGTAGCGAAAGAAATTACAATAATGGTCCACCAGGGAGCGATCATTTGTAAGAAAAAACAGATTATTACGATAACTATGAAAACCATTTTACCTATTTAGAAATTTTTAAACGAGAGATAACTGTGCCCGATTTATCATCAGGACTTTGCATATAAAACAGATCGTAAAGTTTACCATTGGCCCAGGTATCGATCATATTATCATAGAATTTACTTCCGGGATTGCCTGATTGTCCCCCTGGATAAACGCCGTGTCCTTTTGGCGTTTTACCAAGCTCAATCACCATTCTCCATGATGGTCCGTTGCTTTCGCCCAGTGCATTAATGGTCGATTTTGCACCGCCAATCTGTAAAATTTTAGATCCAAACCCCGGTATTTTAGCCAGATGGGGTACATTGCTCTGTTTTACATTTGCCCAATCCCAATCTTTGTTGATCGGACCAAAACGTCTTTCCAAACTATCGCAGCTATATTTAAACGATTCATTTACCAAATCGGCAAGTGTTTCCTTTTCAGGGGTGTTGATGTTATCGTACCAGGTAGCATTCGGCTCTTTCAAAATCATTTCTACCGTACGGTCGCGGGATGGGTAACGCATCGGGATTCCTTTTACTTCAAATTCATCCGCCCAGATATCGTAAGTTAAACGTTTAGTCCATATTTCGAATACACTGGCTGCAATCTCATGTGCATCGTAACGTTTATTCCACTTGTTCACATAAGCCAATGCTTCCTTTTGCGTGGCGTTCAACTGCTCGTTGTTTAACATGGGTAACAATGCCGGAACCAGGTTTTGTGCGAGGATACTGTAATTATCAGTCTGCATTAAGCGGATACTATCCATCGTGGCCTTGTTCATGGCCGATAAACGGTCGTTAATACGCTTACCACGTTCGTAAGGCGAAAATTCCCAGTTGATATAATACGGATAAGTGGTATCGGTTGAAGATTGATTGGCGGAACTTACAAAACCACGCGGCGGATTTTTTACCGTAGGGTTCTGCGCATTTGGGATCCAACCCTGCCAATCGTAAGCCGGATCGGTACCATCAAGGATAAATTTACCCTGATCTTTCCATTTCAATGGGAATTTCCCATTTGGAGTGATGGCGATATCATTATCTACACTGGCAAAAACAAAATTCTGGGCAGGTGCGGTATAAAAAGTTAAGGCTTTGCGGTAATCGTTATAATTTTTCCCCCGGTTGAGGTAATAAAAAGTCATCAGCTCATTCGATTCTTCATGTGCAATCCACCTTAAAGCATCACCAACCGGCACATTATCGGCCCTGCCATATTTTGGTTTCTGAAAATAAACCACAGGACCATGGTGGGTATAATAAACGGTATCAATTTCATCTTTTCCACCGCGGATTTTGATCGTTTCCAGGCGTTTTTTTGTCGCCTTCCACTGATTATTGTACCAATATTCGTTATGTGATGAATCTTTAAATTTGATCTGATAAAAATCCAGTACATCAGCTGCCACATTGGTTACGCCCCAGGCAATTTTCTGGTTAAAGCCGATAATTACCCCCGGTGCGCCGGGCAGGGAAACACCATACGTATTTACCCCGGGTGCATGTAATTGAATCTGGTACCAGATAGACGGTAACGTTAAATCTAAATGCGGATCGTTTGCCAAAATGGGATAGCCCGAAGCCGTTTTAGCACCAGATAATGCCCAGTTATTGCTGCCGATACCTTCAACCTTTTCTTTTGTTTTTACTTCGCCGGTTAGGGCCTGAGTAAAGCTTTCAGGTGTTTTGGGTATTGGTAGCGGAGAGAAATTCCATTTGGTGCCTACCGGAATAATCGGATCTTCGCGGAAAGGATAATCAGGGAAAAGATTTTTGGTCACCTCCGGACCGAATTTTTTCAGGATGTTGGTCATGTAGAACTCATCTGATCCCATCGCTAATACGGCCGACATTTGTTTAAGCAGCAAGGCACATTTTACAGGTGTCCAGTTTTCCGGTTTAAAATCCAGTATTTTATATTCCAGCGGATAATTGGCGTGCGAAAGTGTTTTGATATAGGCATTAATCCCTTCGGTATAAGCCAAAATCATTTCTTTCGCTTTTGGATCAGCCATCATGCCTTTTAAAGAGTTTTCTGCACCATAAACCATACCCATGCGGCGTTGGTAACGATCAACCTCAATGGCTTTACTGCCTACCACTTCGCTAATTCTTCCGGCTGCAAAACGCGTCTGGAAATCCATTTGCCAGAGGCGGTGCATGGCGGTTACATAGCCTTGCGCCAGGTAAAGATCGTGATCGTTCTGTGCGAAAATATGTGGAATCATGCGGTCATCAAAAACGATTTCAATTTTATCTATCGCCCCTTTAATTTTTGCTTTATGGTTAAACATAAAGTGATTATTCTCTGCATTTTGCCAGAAACCCATAAAAGGATTAAGGAATTTTAACAAAGGAGGCGTACTACCTAATTTGGTGTTAAATAAAAAAGCTAGTGCTATCGGAATGATGACGCAGAATAAGGCCTTAATTTTATTCATAATGGTTAGCTAACAAGTCTTTTACTAAGATAGCGCAAAATGACGGTTTATGTTGAATGCAAAATACAACAAACTGTATATCAATCAAAATTATAATTTGTATTGATATTATTATGCTTACATAATTTGTTTAATTCAAAAAAAGAGTTTAAGTTTATATAACTAATAATACAAACAACCGAATTAACTAATCACCCAATAACCAAATTAACAATCTTTTATGAGCAGAATTTTTACACAGATCTTCTATGTGTTATTATTGATGTGCACAATAAATGTTGCTGCACAAGCACAAAGCATTACGGTGAGCGGAACCGTGAAAGATAAGCAATCGAAAGAAGGCCTGGCAGGCGTAAGTTTAACCATCAAGGGCCAATCGGGCGGTACAGCCTCTACAAGCAATGGCAGTTTCAGTTTCACCACAACAGCAAAAGTGCCATTTATTTTGGTAGCCTCATATGTGGGTTATGGTACGGTAGAGCAACAGGTTACAGGAAGTACTTCGGGCATCAATCTTGAAATGGAAACAGCTGTAGTATTAGGTGGCGATGTAGTGGTTTCGGCTTCGCGTACGCCAGAACGTATTCTGGAATCGCCGGTTTCCATCGAGCGCATGAGTGCGGCTTCGATTAGGGAAATAGCTGCTCCATCATTCTACGATGCCTTAAATAATATGAAAGGTGTAGAAAGCAGTACGCAGAGTTTAACGTTTAAATCAATCAATACCCGTGGATTTAACTCCAACGGAAACACCCGTTTTAATCAATATATTGACGGAATGGATAACCAGGCGCCTGGTTTGAATTTCTCGGTAGGTAATATTGTGGGCATCACCGAACTCGATGTAGATAATGTAGAGTTATTGCCAGGTGCATCTTCTGCACTTTATGGAGCCGGTGGTATTAACGGTACTTTGTTAATGACTTCAAAAGATCCTTTTAAATATCCTGGGAATAGTTTTCAGTTTAAAACCGGTATCAACCATGTTAACGATGATAACAGTAAGGTACAGCCGTTTAAACAATTAGATGTACGTGTGGCAAGATCGTGGAACAATAAGTTTGGCGTAAAGGCGGCATTCTCATTTTTACAGGCTAAGGATTGGTTTGGAAACAACTATTCAAACTTTGACCGGGTTTCGAGAACGACAAAATCAGGCGACAGAAACAGCGACCCTAATTACGACGGTATTAATGTGTATGGTGATGAAGTAAGCCAGAATATGAGGAATGTGGCTTTAAGCGTTCAAAACGGAACCATAGCCGGGATAAATGCCGCTACCGGAGGTTTAATCCCTAATATTAAATCAACATTAGATGGTGCTTTTGGTGCTGCCATTCCAAATGCTGCACAGCAGGCAGGTTTTTTAGCTACTTTACCTGCGGCGTTACGTCCTACTGTACAAAATTATCTGCCTTTTTATGTTGGTTTAAAAGCCGGTTTAATTCCTGATCAAAATATTTCGAGAACGGGATATAACGAAGAAAACCTGGTTGATTATGATACTAAATCTTTAAAAGCATCAGGCGCTTTATATTACAACATCAGTAATACGGTTCAGGTAGTTGGTCAGGCCAATTGGGGCACCGGAACTTCGGTTTATACCGGTTCTGACCGTTATTCGCTCCGTAATTTTAATATCGGCCAGTATAAACTGGAGTTAAAAGGAGAAGACTTTTTCTTAAAGGCTTATACTACCCAGGAACGTTCAGGCGATTCTTATATTTCTTCTATTTTGGGAAGTTACATCAACGAGGTTTCTAAACCATCAACTACCTGGTTTCCGCAGTATATTGGTAATTATGTTGGGGCAAGAGCTGCGGGACAAACAGATGCACAGGCACAGGCTTTTGCCAGAAGTGTTGCCGATCAGGGGCGTTTTGTGCCGGGCAGTGCACAGTATGAGGTGGCAAAAGATAAAATTTTAAATACCACCATCAGTGCAACAAATATTAACTCGGTTGATCCTTCTAAAAGTGTTTACGGCGCTAAATTCGATGATAAATCGAACCTGTACCATTACGAAGGGATGTACAATTTTACTAACCTTTTTAATAAAGTAGTGGAGTTTCAGGTAGGTGCATCTTATCGTTTATATGATTTGAATTCAGCAGGTACTATTTTTAATGATTTAAATGAATCTATTGATATTAAAGAATATGGTGCTTTTGCACAGATAGGCAAAAAACTCTTTAATGATAAAGTTAAATTTACCTTTGCGGGCCGTTATGATAAAAGCCAGAATTTTGAAGGCAGGTTTACCCCAAGGGTAACAGGAGTTTTTACTGTGGCCAAAAACAATAATATCCGGGTTTCTTATCAAACCGGTTATCGTAACCCAACTACGCAAAACCAGTATATCGACCTTTCAGTAGGTGGCGGCTCTCAAAGACTGATCGGTGGTTTACCTGAAATTATGTTCAGTAAATACCATTTAGATAGCAACAAACCATTTACCGATGTGAGTTACCGTGCGTTTTTAGCTTCGGCAGCAACGGGAACACCTAATCAGGCACTTTTACAACAATATACATTTGATTCAAAAGGTGTTCGTCCGGAAAGCGTTCAGTCTTACGAATTAGGATATAAAGGTCTTATCCTTCCTAATTTATTGATTGATGCTTATGGTTATTACAACATTTATAAAGATTTTATCACCGCAGTTGATGTGTATCAGAATGTAAACGGAAGTTTTGTAAAATTCGGCGTTCCGGTTAATGCAGCTGGTAAAGTAACTTCGTATGGTGCTGCTTTAGGTCTGGATTATCTTGTGGGTAAATATGCCATTAGCGGTAACGTTTCTTATAACCAGATCGGCGATCTTCCTGAAAATTACATTAACGATTTCAATACACCAAAAATCCGTTACAACCTGGGCCTTGGCAATAAAGAAATCATCAAAAACTTTGGTTTCAATGTTTCTTACCGCTGGCAGGATCAGTTCTACTGGAATTCTTCTTTTGCCTCAGGACAGGTGCCTGCATACAGCTCGCTTGATGCGCAGGTTAGTTTAAGAATTCCTTCGGTACAATCGGTAATTAAACTGGGGGGCTCTAACGTATTGAACAAATATTATTTTACTTCTTACGGAAACCCATCCGCCGGGGCGATTTATTATATCGCATATAGCTTTAACCCATAAAAATCCTAATAATGCTTTAAAGCCCTTCGGACATCAAGTTTGAAGGGCTTTTTTGTGCATGTATGTTTAGTGATTTGAGGATATTAATGCTAAAGATTATTTTTCAAAAAGTCCTTCAACTCTACAGTAGAAAGTCCTGTAGCTACAATTTTACCTTGCTGGTTAACCAACAAACTCGTTGGGTAAATGTGGACACCATATTTGCTGGTTTCAATGCCGTTTAAATCTAAATATTGAGGCCACGTTAGTTTATATTTATCGATGGCAAGTTTCCAGTCTTCTACGTATTTGGTTTTATCTGTTGATATTCCAATGATTTCGAAGCCTTTATCGTGAAATGCATTTCTGATTGCTTTTAGGTCTTCAAATTGTGCAATACAGGGCATACAATGGCTATACCACATATCTACAAGTGTTAATTTGTTGGAATTGTATGGGTTTTCTGCAATTTTTTTTCCGTTTAAGTCGGCAACGTTGAAGTTTGGGAGTGTTTCTCCAATAGCTATTTGTTTGGAAGATAAAATCCGTTGCATAGTCGCCTGGCCAAGTCTTGAATGTCTGAGCAGTGGTGAAAAATTTTCAAACGTGTTTCCCAAAGTTGTATTATAGCCAAAATTCAGAAGGGCGTACAATTTGTAAAGCGCATAAAAAGAATCTGGATTTTTATTAACAAAAGAGAAAAGTGTAGCATCATGAACAACATAAGTTGCTTTTAGCTCTTTCATTGATTTAAGCTCAGGTTCTTCCGGGAATTTTCGGCCATAAATATTAAACAAACTATCGTAATTTAACCGGTATTGCTTGCGTTGTTCCTCTACACTAATGAATGCCTTGTCATAACTTTTAGCATCCTTCATGATTAAGTTATCATTTTTGGGCTCTCCGTAATTTGATGCAGTATCAATAGAAATATGTTGCTCTCCTGTGCTTATAGCTGTGCCTGCGGACTGATATTTGTCTCCAATTTTAAAGTAAATCCATACCGGTCCGTCTACCCGTCCGCTAAATTTGAACTTTCCATTATTTATTTTGGCTGTTAACTGTTTAAAATCAGGTGGATAAAGTGCTGTGTTTGATTCATTAGGAATAAGCTGAACAGTTCCTGTATCTACATTTACCTCTCCTGCAATGGTGAAGTTTTTTAATTCTTTTGTTTGCCCGTTGGTAAAGACTGGGAGTAAGGAAATAAAGATTATGGCTACTGCAATTTTTTTCATGTTAGGGCTAATAGGTAAAGCTCTTATTGAGCATTATTAGGGATGCAATATAGGTTTTAAAGAAAAATTTTGCGCGACGAGAGATGTTATATTATGTTAAAATCTGGATTGATTTTTTTAGTGCTGTTCTTTAGTTGACTCGGCTAATTTTATTCATTTCACTGCTTCTGTTAAATCTTCCTTAATAAATTCCCAGATTTTTCCTTTGAGGCAGATTGGATCAAAGTCGTTATCTGCTAAAAGAAAATTAGTAAAGTTTTTTCTGATCTGAACTTCATCATGTGTCCATTCAAAACGTTTTTTATGCAGTTCGATCATTGCTGTTGGGGTATAGCTCTCTAAAAGTTCGTGCAGATCCCAAAAATCTTTTTTTCTGCCGCCTCTCTGAACAATATCCATCTTCATTGCAATAATTTCTGGTATTGATGCCATGCGGATTTTTTCCTGATATACAGGTTTTTCAAAAAATGGATCCATGCTGTAAAAGAGATCAAGTTTAACAATATTCTCTTTCTTTGTGCCAATCAGGTATGATTTTCCTAATCCTGCAAACTGTCCGAAATCGCCTTGAACATAACTGAATTTATCTCGTAATAACTTTTCAATTCGGTCAAAATCGATTGATCCGTATTTTGCATCCGTAAAAAGGTCAATGTCAACTGATAAGCGATGACCAAGGTAAAGACTCAGTGCAGTTCCACCTACCAATCTAAACGCAGCTAATTCGGGAGCCTGCATGAGCTCTAGCAAAGTATTTTTTAATAGTTGATTAACAGTATTCCAGTACATAATTATTTATGTTATGGTTCTCTTAAAGGCATTATCCAGATTTTTTACTTCATTTACTTTTTGTTTTCCATAAAATCTGATTATTTCATTTTTCTCATCATCATTTCCCCGCTCCATTACCCTTTTAACAACGGCTTGATATTGTTTTTGCCAGTTTATATTATTAAAGTCAGTATCCCAAAAGAGAATCCGTCTAATAATTGATAAATCTGGTTTATTGCTCAAAGATATTTTGTCTTTTTCTTTTTGTATTTCATAATAAGCCTGAAGTAAAAACATCGTCCCTTCTTCCAGGCCGAGAAATTGATCTAATTTGATCGAAAGAGCAATCGTTATCCCTCTTTTACCTTTTGTAATATCATTTAAAGTCTGTGGATATTCGTTCAATGACAGCGCAAACGGACCTTTTTTTAATCCTTTCTTTTTAAGTTCCCTATCCAGAATAATGCCCGGATGAATTCCTTTAAATTTGCTAATCAATTTTTCCATATTCAAATATAAACAAAAATGTTTATAAATTATTGTTTATATTCGTTTGTTGAGCGCTGACCCGAATTGTCAAATTACACTATGATAAACGATTATTTTTCGTTTATCATAGTGTACATTTACACTTTAAAGAAGTTTCACTACAAAAGATTTATCAGTTATTTAACTTTTGCCACACTAAAACATACTAGGTTAGTGTAAAACTTACACTATTAAATGCATCTTTTATAAAAAAGCTACATCCCTTTTATAAAATATTTGTATTATAGTGCTTTCTTAAGCACATCCCGGTTTAAGAGCTATGAACTTAAAAATTTGAATAAATAAGGATGGAAGCGCAAAACGACAAACCGAATGAAACAAATGACCTGATCGAAAAGGAAAAGGAAATACAGCATTTAAACAATCCGGTTGATATATCGGTAAAACCAATCGTTAAACAATACCTCGGGTCAGTTAAAAAAGTAAAGAAAGAAGGTAACCGCTTTTATTTTTCAGATGGCGATGCAAGGGTAGAAGTAAGGGTAGTAAGTGATGAGATTATCAGGGTACGCCTTGCGCCTCATGGTGTTTTTCTGGATGATTTTTCTTATGCAGTACCAGAAGTAGATCAAAAGGTTTCTGTTTTTAAAATGCAGGAGCACGAAGATCACTATACCATTTCTACACACTCTGTAACCTGTAAAATCGAAAAAGATAACTTTCATATTTCTTTCTCCGATAATATTACCAATGTGGTGATGGTTGATGAAGCCAACTCCATGCACTGGGAAGAAAATGTAGATTTTGGTGGTTATTACATTTATGCAACTAAAAAATGCCATCCTGAAGAAAATTTCTTTGGTTTGGGCGATAAATCGGGAAATTTTAACCTGCGTGGCCGCCGTTTCGAAAACTGGAATACCGATGCCTATTCTTTTGGCTGGAACCAGGATCCTCTGTACAGAACTATACCTTTCTACATCGGTTTGCACAACCAGGCTGCCTATGGTATCTTTTTCGATAATACCTTTAAATCATATTTCGATTTTGGGAACGAAGATGTAAATAAAACCAGTTTTTGGGCCGATGGCGGCGAGTTGCAATATTATTATATCCACGGGCCACATATCATGGACGTGGTAAAACGTTATGCCACCTTAACCGGAACGCACCCGATGCCGCCAAAATGGACACTGGGTTATCAGCAATGTCGCTGGAGTTATTACCCGGAAACCAAGGTTAAAGAAATAGCCAAACAGTTCAGGGACCGTAAAATTCCTTGCGATGCCATTTACCTGGATATCGATTATATGGATGGTTACCGCTGTTTTACCTGGAACAAAAAATACTTTCCAGATCCACGGAGGATGATCAAGGAACTTTCTGATGATGGTTTCAAAACCGTGGTAATGATCGACCCCGGAATTAAAGTAGACGATGATTACTGGGTTTTTAAAGAAGGTAAAGAAAAAAGATTTTTCTGTCGCCGCAGCGACGATTATTATATGGAAGGGCATGTTTGGCCGGGCCGTTGCCAGTTTCCTGATTTTACGAATCCAAAAGTACGCAGCTGGTGGGGTAATCTCTACAAAGAGCTGGTAGATATGGGCGTAGCAGGTTTCTGGAACGATATGAACGAGCCTGCAGTATTCGGTTCGGGTACTTTCCCTAACGATGTACGCCATAATTACGATGGCTATCGTGGCTCACACCGTAAAGCACACAATGTTTACGGAATGCAGATGGTACGCTCTACCTACGAAGGACTGAAAAAACTGATGCGCAATAAACGTCCATTTACCATTACCAGGGCCGGTTATTCGGGTATGCAGCGTTATGCCAGCGTTTGGACGGGTGATAATATTGCTACCTGGGAACATTTAAAAATCGGAAATATCCAGTGCCAGCGCTTGTCTGTTTCAGGTGTGCCTTTCTGCGGAACTGATATCGGTGGATTTAGCGGTGAACCGGATGGTGAATTGTTTACCCGCTGGATCCAATTGGGAACATTTTCGCCTTTCATGCGTGCGCACTCTGCAGGTGATACCGCCGAACGCGAACCCTGGAGTTTTGGCGAGTTTTTCGAAGATATTAACCGTAAATTTATCGAGTTAAGGTACCGTTTAATGCCTTACCTATATTCTGTGTTCTGGGAGCACCACCGTTATGGTTTTCCTATTTTAAGGCCGTTGGTGATGCTCGAGCAGGAAAATATCAGCAATAGTTTCCGTCAGGATGAATTCTGTTATGGCGATAAACTGTTGATCTGCCCGGTTTTAGAACAAGGTGCAATCTCAAGAAAAGTATATCTTCCAAAAGGTACCTGGTACAACTTCTGGACCAACGAAATCCTGGATGGTGGTAACGAATATACCGTTGATGCCAAGATAGATAGCATGCCGATGTTTGTACGTGCAGGTACGGTTTTACCCGAGTATCCGGTAATGCAGTATGTGGATGAAAAATCGATTACTGAAGTAATCCTGAATATCTACCACAGCGATTACGAAGTAAACTCGTACATGTACGAAGATCATGGCGATACCTTTGCCTACGAACAGGATATTTACCTGGAAAAGAAATTTACTGTAAAAGGCGATAATCAGACCGTTAAAATAAACCAACGCAGCGAAGGCCTTTATACACCTAATTATGAGTTTTATGTTTGTAATATCATTGGCGTAAAATTCCAGGTTAAAAAGATCATTATCGATAATAAAGAGGTTCAGGATTTTTATACTGACGATCAGAACATCCTGCATTTCAAGTGCAATAAAAATTTCCTGGAAATTCAGATCTTAAGTCTGTAACATTTAGCCCCAAATGCTGTTTAGTGTTTGGGGCTTCATTTATCTAGCCAAAAATACCTATGCCAGCAGCAAAAAAAGTTCCTGCAAAAAAAGCAGCACTACCAAAAATCGATAAAAAAAAATCCGTTTGGGTACACAGTTTATTTACCGATTACGACATTGATCTTTTCCTCGTTGGGAAACATTTTAGGCTGTATGAAAAAATGGGTTCGCATTTAATCAGCGTTGAAGCTACCGCCGGGACCTATTTTTCGGTTTGGGCACCAAATGCCATCAATGTAAGTGTAGTCGGTAATTTTAACGATTGGAACAACGGTTCGCACCCGCTTTACAAACGCTGGGATAAATCTGGTATTTGGGAAGGTTTTATTCCAGGCATTGCAAAAGGCGAGGTGTATAAATACTTTGTTAAGGGTTTTGATGAATCAGAACATTTAAAAGGTGATCCTTATGCCCGCCGTTGGGAACATCCGCCGCAAACCGCCTGCATTGTATGGGATACCGATTATACCTGGAAAGATAAAACCTGGCTTAATAAAAGGGCAAAATTAAATGCGTTAGACCAGCCGATATCCGTTTACGAAATCCATTTGGGTTCCTGGGAACGCGATCCGGATAACCCGGAACGTGTGTTAAACTGCAGGGAAGTAGCCGGCAGGTTAGTACCCTATGTAAAAGAAATGGGTTTTACGCATGTAGAACTGATGCCCGTAATGGAATTCCCTTATTTTCCAAGCTGGGGATATCAGATTACGGGTTATTTTGGTGCCAGCTCGCGTTATGGTTCGCCACAGGATTTAATGTACCTGATCGACGAACTGCACAAGGCTAATATTGCTGTGATACTCGATTGGGTTCCTTCTCATTTTCCGGGTGACAGGCACGGTTTATATGAGTTTGACGGTACGCATCTTTATGAACATGCCGATATGAAAAAAGGCTTTCATCCGGATTGGAAATCTTACATTTTCAATTATGACCGGAATGAAGTCCGCTCTTTCCTCATCAGTAATGCGATATTCTGGCTGGATCAGTACCATGCAGATGGATTGCGGGTTGATGCCGTGGCCTCTATGTTATATTTTAATTTCTCGAGAGAGGATGTCGATGCGGCGACCAACGAATATGGCGGAAGCGAAAATATTGGTGCCATTCAGTTTCTGCAAGACCTGAATGTAGCCGTTTATGGTAATTTTGAAGGCGTGCAAACCATTGCTGAAGAAAGCAGCACCTATCACGGGGTAACCCATCCGGTGCATAATGGCGGTTTAGGCTTTGGAATGAAATGGATGATGGGCTGGATGAACGATACGCTGAAATATTTTAAAGTAGATACCCTTGGCCGGAAACACCACCACAACCAGTTGAGTTTTAGCATGACTTACGCCTTTACCGAAAACTTTATGCTGCCTTTTTCGCATGATGAAGTGGTACACGGTAAATCGCCCATGTTATATAAAATGCCTGGCGATGACTGGCAGAAATTTGCCAACCTCAGAGCGCTTTATGGTTATATGTTTACCCATCCTGGAGCAAAGCTTTTATTTATGGGGAACGAATTTGGCCAAACCAGCGAGTGGAACTTTACCCAATCCCTCGATTGGCATTTACTGCAATACCCACCACATAAGGGCATGCAGGAAACCGTTAAAGCTTTAAACTTCCTGTACCGGAAAGAGCCTGCATTGTACCATTTTAATTTCAGTTACGAAGGTTTTCAATGGCTTGATGCCGATAATGCAAATGAATCGGTATTTACCTATATGCGCAAGGGGCCAAAAGCGAAAGATACTTTGGTCATTGCCATAAACCTCACTCCTGTAGTCCGCGAAAATTATAAAATCGGTGTGCCTTTTAAAACCAAATGGAAAGAGATTTTCAATACAGATGATATTGTATATTACGGTGGCGGAATTAATAACCGCGGGGATATTGCGCCCCACTTAGAGGGTTATAACGGACAGGAATATTCGATAATTGTCGATCTTCCACCGCTGGCAGTCACTATTTTCAAGAGCAAATAAGCTTTTCTATTTTTATATCACGCCAAAACTATCCTTAAAACTATAGTTTTGGCGTGATATAGTTTTTTATACTACGCCAAAACTTCTATAAAAATATAGTTTTGGCGTGATATAGATTTTTATATTACGCCAAAACTCATAAGTTTATTATCTTTGTTGCTATAAATTAATGGTTTATGGAGCAGGTTACAGGCAGAACCGACGAAAAATTACTGTTAGGCAAGATTGAGAAATCCGGTGAATCAGAACTGATTGCCATGTATGGACGTAGGCGGGTTGGAAAAACTTATCTCATCAGAAATGGCTTTAGCAAGGAAATCGCATTCGAATTTTCGGGTATCCACCACGCAACACTCAACCAGCAGTTGGAAAATTTTAGTCTGGCGCTTACCAAGGCAACCGGCGGACTTCCACTGGCCAAACCTGAAAGCTGGATTGCCGCTTTCCAGATGCTTACCCAATACCTTACACCTTTGGTGAAAAAGGAGAGAACAATTATATTTATAGACGAATTTCCGTGGATTAATACTGCCCGATCGGGCTTTTTACCTGCCTTCGAAAACTTCTGGAACAGCTGGGCTTCAAAAGAAAAGAAACTTATTGTAGTCATCTGCGGTTCAGCTGCTTCCTGGATGATCAATAAAGTGATCAATAACCGCGGCGGCCTGCATAACCGTGTGACCAGAAGGATCAGGCTTTTGCCATTTACCATTGGCGAAACGGCGGCATACCTTAAACACAGAAAAATAAAACTCGATAAATATCAGCTTTTACAGGTTTATATGGCCATGGGTGGCATCCCGCAATACCTTAAGGAGATAGAACCGGGCGAAAGCGTGGCACAGATTATAGACAGGTTGTTTTTTACAAAAGACGGCCTGCTGCTTGAAGAATTTAAAAATCTGTATTATTCCCTGTTCGATAAAGCCGAAAACCACATTGATATTGTACAGGCACTGGCAAAAAAAGGCAAAGGTTTAACGCGTACCGAAATTATTAATGCCTGCAAACTGAGCAGTGGGGGCTATGCCACACAATTACTGGCAGAACTGGCCGAATCAGGGTTTATTACGCCATATATTCCTTTCGGCAAAAGCACTAAAGATGCTTTATATAAGCTTACCGACGAATATTCGATCTTTTACCTCAAATTTATTGATGGCAATAAGGCAATGGGGGCGGGTACCTGGTTAAAATTCTATTCAGGAACATCATGGAAAAGCTGGAGCGGCTATGCTTTCGAAAGCATCTGTATGAAACATATTACCCAGATTAAAAAGGCAATAGGTATTGAAAATGTTTATGCTGAAATATCAGTATGGCGTTATCTGCCTAAAAATAAAGAAGAGAAAGGCGCGCAAATCGATCTTTTGATCGACCGTAATGACTCCTGCATTAATATCTGCGAAATCAAATTTTCGGTTGCTCCTTTCGAAATCAGCAAATCGTACCAAAGAGAGCTGAATAATAAACTACAGGTATTTCAATTACAAACCGGAACCAGAAAGGCACTGTTTTTAACCATGCTTACCACTTACGGGCTGAAGAATGCAGCTAATTATGCGGGTTTAGTGCAAAAAGAGATCACGATGGATGTATTGTTTAAGAATTAATCAGGCCAATATTAACTGGATAAAATAAGAAAAGCCTCCCATTGCTGGAAAGCTTTCTTAAACTCTGGAGTGGAAGCTTCCAGAGAGGGTGCAAAGATACAATAACTCTTTTCTTATGCAAGGATTATTTACCAAATAATTTGTCGCGTGCAATCAGCGTTCCCTATAGCTGCTGAACGGTAATTATCAGATCTCTGGTTATCGTATAGATATTCCTGATTTGTTTGCTTTTTGTTTATGGTTCCGTGGTTTCTTAACATGGATTAAACGGGCGTTATTTAGTTTTGTCGCGGTTAAAAAAATAAAATTCACGTTTTAAAAAACCGTTTGTTTCGTTTTTACGTAACCAAAATATAACCCTGAATTTTTGCTCTCCCAAACAAATTGAAGCGGTTTTTTTGTCTATTCTTATTATTAGGACCATTACTGGTCCTTTCCGGACCTTTGTATGCACAATTGTGTACGAACCAAAGCCGCGTGTACGCTAGTTTTCAGGATTCACAAAGTGCTCCGGCAGGGTTTGGATCTGTATCTATAAGCAACAATGCCAAAGCGGTTGATACAGATCCGTCAACAGCATCTACCTTATCTATCACTAACGTGCTGGGCGCCTCTTCCATCACACAATACCTGGAGTTTAGTACCGATGGTACCGACAACGGCAAGAGATTGCTTCCTGCAGCTACTCCAGTGGTTATAAAAGTATCTATTCCTTCTTCTTTTTTAACTGTAGCAGCAACTATTGAGATCGGTACGTTTGTGGGTTTAAATACAACAACCAAGGTAGCCACCAGAAGTTCGCTTTATTCGGCCTCAACAATCGGGCTCTTAAACGGAGCGGGTGCTATAGAAATTCCTTTAACACCTGCTCAGGCTTATAATGGTGTTTATGTTAAATTTTCGGCGCCTGTTATTTCCGTTGGGGCATCAGCAGAAATATATGGGGCTTATATTTTAGAAGAAAACCCGTCGAATATCGAATGCGATAAGGGTATTGATGTATTAACCGGAGTTAATGGTGCAGGCCTTTTAAATGCTACTGCTTCTGTTAGTAATCCTTATGCAGCAATAGATGCAGATCCTGCCTATGCTACTTATGCTACCATTAATACCGGGTTGCAGGCTGTTAACGAAGCTTACCTGACTGCCATATTTGCCAAGGAAGGCCAGCCGCTTGATTCGGTTAAAGTTGTTTATGATGGCGGTGGAGGATTAAGCTTACTCAGTGGCTTTACCATTCAGCCTTATTTAGGTAATGTTGCTGCTGGCGGCGCTTTCAATAACGGAAATGTAACTATTAAGCAGATCCCGAATACAACAAAATTTGAGGCTTCGTTCCCGGTTTCAACTATTTTTGACCGGGTGAAAATTTCCTGGGGCGGTTTGCTGGCCATTGGTACTGAACTCCACATTTATAATGTAACCAAAGTTATCCCTAAACCCATACCCTTAATTGATGGACAGCAGCTTTACAATGCTAATGTATGCTTTGGTCATGCCACAACCTTATCCATCAGTAATTTGCAAGATTGCACTACTTATAAATGGTATGCAGATAAAACCACGAGCACACCTTTATTTACCGGCAGTACTTATAGTTTAGGCATATTGCCCGTTGGCGATTATGTTTATTACGTAGAATCTGGTCGCAACAATTGTATTTCTTCTATTTCGGAGCGGGTAAAAGTGACACTGAAGGTTAATCCATTGCCAGCGGTTTCGGTTACCAATGCAGTTTCTTGTAGCGGTTCTGCAGTAAACCTTGCTGTAGATAATCCTCTTACTGGCATCACCTATAACTGGTATGATGCTGCTACGGGTGGAAATTTAAAGCATACCGGGATTACTTATACCACACCTGTGCTTACCACAAATACCACTTACTATGCTGAAGCGATTAATCAGCTTACGGGCTGTATAAGCGCAAACCGGGCAGCACTTGCCATTCAGGTAAAACCTGTTGCTGTAGCAGGTACTATAACCGGAGTAAATAAAATCTGTATTGGTTCTGTAACCATGTTAAGCAATTTAAACGCTGGCGGTACGTGGTCGAGCATTAATCCGCTTATTGCAACTGTAAATTCAGGTACGGGCGAAGTAACAGGTATTGCTGCCGGAACAACTATAATAAGGTACACCATCCCTGATGGTCCGGCTATCTGCGCAAATTCTGCCGATTTTAATTTAACCGTTGCTGCGCCGCCAAGTTTAACTTTAGGAGCAGCGCCGGAAGTTTGTCAGGGTTTCACCAGTTCATCATTAAACTATACCAATCCGGTAAACAGTCCGGCAACTTACAGCATCAGTTGGAATACGGCAGGATTTACACCAATAAATAACCAGGCTTTACCATCAGGCAATATCCCTTTTACCATTCCTTTTGATGCTGCAACAGGTACACATTCGGGTAATCTTACTATCAAAAACGCCGACGGATGCAGCAGCCAGATCAGTTTCACCATAAAAATAAACCCTAAACCACCTGCGCCGCATGTACTGGTGCCCGTAACATCTCAATATTAATTAAGCAAATTAAAAATCCCCATCCCATGAACAGTACCATTAAAAAAAGCTTATTTGTAATCACATTACTGCTGATTTGTAACTTTTTACGCGTTTCGGCGCAAATTACGCCAACCGCAACAGGTGTAAACCTGTTTTGTAAAGGCTCAGATCTTACCTTGCCTGCACCTCCCGCCGGCGAAAACTGGATAGTAAGGTTTAGCGCAACATCAACCACTACGCCATCTGCTGCAGTTACTTTAGCTGGTGGAAATAAAATTGCTGCAGCAGATTTACAGAGCGGATATTATTATTTAAGCTCAAAAGCTACCACCGCAGGGTCCTGCGAATCGGATATGCAGGAAATTCCGGTTTATGTACTTAAACCATTAGTGCCCGATTTTGCTGAGGCTAATTTTTGTGTGGAAACCCCGGTTGCCCAGGTAGGAACGGTTACCAATCCGGAATCTGCGATTAATACTTTAGCTTATCAATGGTACACCGTTGTGGGTACAACTGAAACCGCAATATCGGATGCAACCCAAAAAGATTATACCCCGGTTTCACCTGCTGTGGGTACTACAAAATACCGCTTAAAGGTAGGTTATGTAATTAACGGCAATAAATATTGTGCACAAACGGTAGATCATGATGTAACGGTAACGGCAAAACCAGCAAAACCAACCATCACACCTGCACAAATTTCAGGAACAGCCAACGCCGTTACTTTTTAATCAAGGTTGATATCATTTTATCTGTAAATCTATAAATGAGGCCTAGGTTCCAAACCTTCCTGTTTATGGCTTTTCTGTTAGTTTCATTTATAACAGGATTTAGCCAGACCGTACCCAATGGGCGGCAGAAAATCACGATCAAAAAAGGGTCGTCGGTTTCTTTGCGCGCAAATTCGGGAGGGGCAAATACATACATCTGGTTTAAGGATGGGGTATTGGTACCTGGTCAGAACAAGCAAAACCTCATTACCGCCACCGCAGGGATTTATAAAGTAGCCGCAGTGAACAATTTTGGATGTACATCCGATCTTTCGGACGAGATAGAAGTGGAGGTGATCAATGCTTCAGAAGCCGATGTAGCCATCACCAAACGGTCGGAAACCAAAAACGTAGTCAGCAATCAGGTTTTCGATTATTACCTGGATGTGCGTAACAATGGTGCTGATGATGCCACCCTGGTAAAAGTGAAGGATGTTTTGCCTGATAACCTCATTTTTGAAAGTTTAGCACAACCCACTGATGGCGAAGCTACTTACGATCCAGCCACCAGAACTATCCAATGGGGAATAGCGCTACTGGGCAATGGAAAGTTCGCTGAACTTGTGATGCATGTAAGGGCTAAACAACCTGGAATGGTAACCAATACCGCAACAGTAACGGCTACCGAACATGATCCAATATTATCAAACAACACCTCAACCGATTTAAAAGAAATTTCAGGTTTAAGGATACCCAATGTATTTACACCCAACGGGGATGGGAAAAACGATACATTTTATCTCGAAAACCTGCAATCTTTCGATTATAACGAGGTAACGGTAATCAATAGATGGGGGAGTACCGTTTATCAATCAAATAAATACCTAAATGACTGGACTGCTCCCGGATTAAGTGACGGGACTTATTTCTACATAGTAAAAGTGAAAAATGGTGATGGTAACTGGTTGGAATACAAAGGTTACATCACCATCATCAGGTAATACAATTAACCTAATATGATAAGTTTAAAAAAGATCATTTTTGTTATTAGCTGTTTTTTGTGTGCAGAATTGCATGCTCAGCAGAATGCGCAGTTTGGTCAGTATGTTTTTAACGGGATGTATATTAATCCGGCATATACCGGTTATAAAGAAGAGCTGTATATGCAGGCTTTTGCACGTGCTCAGTGGACAGGGGTTAAAGGTGCGCCACAAACCTTGTCGGTTTCTGCCGATGAAGCCATAAACGACGAAAGTTTGGGAATAGGTGCCATTATCACAAAAGATAAAATCGGTGCGCAGAGTTCTTTAAGTGCTTCGGCCAATTTTGCCTATCGCATTAAGTTAGACCGTACCGAAACGAATATCCTTGCTTTTGGCTTGGGCGTGGGTGTAATACAGATGGGATTGAACGGAAACCTGCTCGATCCAATTGAACAGGGCGATAACCGCATCCCAGCCGGAAGCATTAGTCAGGTAACGCCCGATATCCGTGCCGGTATTCATTACTCGAACGAGAAATTTTTTATCGGTTTTTCTGCCGATAATCTGCTATCTAAATCCTTATCCGTTTTTAGTGATTATAACTTGCTGAACGTTAAAGTGCAGCCACATTTTTACCTTAGCTCGGGCCTGGCGCTCCCTTTAAACGATGAATTTGTATTTAAACCAACTTTTTTAATCAAAGATGACCTGCATGGGCCAACTTCACTGGATTTAAATGCGTTTTTATTAGTGAAGGAACGCTTCTGGTTAGGGGCAATTTACCGGACCTCGGTAAAAATATATCCCAAGCAAAATTTAGAAAGCAATCTTCGTGATCGTGCAGCGATTGGATTTATCAGCGAATTGTTTGTCCGCGAAAATCTGCGTCTTGGTTACGGATACGATTATAGTTTAAACAAACTGGGTAATTACGACTATGGCTCGCACGAAATTTCGGTGGGTTATTATCTTGTAACCAAAAAAAGCAGAAGGCCAAAATGTTACTTCTGATTAGCACTTTCAGGTGTACTCTGTTTGGTTGTTTGATTTAGTCGGTGTGGGTTAAACAAATCAATATTATCCATGTTAAGTGTTTAATAGCAATGTATCATGAATGTGTCAGTTAACCGGATATTAGATCAGGATGCCAGCCTAAAGGTTTGGTTATCCGAGCAGGAGGTTCTTTTTGGCCGGTTAAGGGTTCATGATGTGGCCGCTTTTAAAATGCTTTACCAAAAATACGCCGCGGCAATTTACGGGTCAATTATCAGGCAGGTAAGTGACGAGGAAAAAGCAAAATCAATTTTAACGCAAACATTTTGCGAAGTATGGCAATCTTTTGCCAGTTACGACGAAACAAAGCTGCGAATATTTACCTGGATTAATCAGCTTGCCGTACAGAATATTAAAAAAGCTACCGTATAATAAGTTTTTAGCAGCACAATCGTCTCAATAATTCACTTTATTTTAATCTTTCAGTTGGATTTGCTATTATTAAGGGTCTAAAGTCTATCCCTATATTGTATGCTCGAATCCCGCAAGGTATTTTTAGTTAATGCTGTATTGAATTATTTCAGCAGTTTAAGCCCGATAACGCCGGGTTTTATTCAGGAAATTGAAAAAAATCTCCAACCCATTCAGGTTAAAAAGAATAAATACATTCTCTCACCAATTGATAATAACGACGATGTTTTTTTTGTGGTAAATGGTTTAGTAAGAGGTTTTATAAAAGATGATGGTAAAGAAATTACCACCTGGATCAGTTTAGGAAACGAATTTATTGGTGCAATTCAGCATCCCGATGAAACCATTCAGCCTTCAATAGAATATTTGCAGGCACTTGAAAATTCTGAACTTGTACCTATGCCACGTTCCTTAATAAACAAGTTGTACGCAAGCCATCAGGAAACCAATATCATTGGGCGAAAAATCCTGGCGCTGCAGTACCATGCCGCTTCAGAGCGATCAATACTCGCCCGTATCCCTTCGGCAGAAAGGCGTTACGAAAAATTTATGGAATTAAACTCTTTCGACGTGTCTAAAGTCCCATTGCGCTGCATTGCCAGTTATTTAGGTATGCGGCTCGAAACGCTGAGCAGGATCCGCAGTAAACTGGTAAAAGAACTGGTATAATCGTTATTGCTTAAAGCCTTAATTATTAGTATATTTAGGATATGGAAATAATACTGGAATTATTGCTTGTGCTGCTTTCCAACCCGTGGAAAAAGATTGTGAAGTGGCTGGAGCTTGAAAAATAACTGAACTGAATATGAACGAAACGCTGTGGAATAAGGTTTTGCAATTTGATCCCGATGATCCAACAGGCGAATATTCATTCTCGGTCAGGTTGGCTGCCGAAAACAGATGGACCAAAGATTTTACCGAAAAAGCGATTCTGGAATACAAAAAGTTCATGTTTTTGGCTGCCGTTTCCGATAGTATGGTTTCTCCTTCTGCCATAGTTGATATCGTTTGGCACCAGCACCTTATTTTTAGCCAATCCTATGCTGATTTCTGCGATTTACTGGGTAAAAACATTTTACATATTCCTTCTACCCACCATAAGGCTCAAGCCGAGCGATTTAAACAGGCGATAATACAAACAAAAAATATTTATAATCATCACTTTGGTCAGCAGCCCGAAAATTTTTGGTTATACGATACCATGTTGAGCAGTTTGAAACTTGAGCCTGCAAAACTTAAAATTGGTCATTTTGCAATATATGGCATTTTGGTCGTCCTGATCATGTGCATACCTTTTTATTACCTGCTCAAACCTGTTTACATCCATATTGATAATCCTTATTTTATTTTAAGCTTTATTGCCTTATTGCTTCCGGCTCATGTAATTCTTCGATTATATACCAAAAGCAGGTTTAAACAGATCGCTAATGGTTTTGATAAAGAATCTTTTATATATTACCTTAAACCTTTCGAAATCATTTATCTTAAAAGCCACCGGCTGGCCGATGCGATAAATGGCGCCATAAGTGAACTGATTCATGGTGGTATAATCAAAATAGGAGCCGATCGCAGGCTTTGTATTTCGGGCGAAGCAGAAGGGCTTTCAGCAGAGCAGCTTCAGGTAGTTACTGTTTTGCAGGATAGAGGGAATATTTTCTATGCTCAGTTGCTGCAACAATTGGAAACAAAGGCTGTTTTTAGCAACATAACAAAGAGTATAGATTTGTTTAAGTCATGTTTTAGGCAATCCAAACCATACGCAAAACTATTTTATTTAAATTTTGGTGTTTTCGCAGCATTGTTTATTTTTCCTCTGGTTCGGTTAGCTACAGGTATTTCGAGAGATAAACCCATTTTTCAGCTGGTGATTTTGCTGGTACTCTTTATTGTTTTTGTAATAAATCAGCTGAATCGTCTCAATCAATATTTTTTTAGCCACACTTTGCCCCATCTTTATGAGAAAACCATTTTACCAAAAATAAAAGATGACCAGGAGTGGCGCTGGGATTATTTTCTGTATGGCCCGGCCGTTTTAACCGTAAGCCTGATCCCCCTGCTGAACGAACGAAGCAGAGGCATTTATAATGGCGGCGATGGCGGAAGCGGAGGAAGTTCATGCGGCTCATCCTGTGGAAGCTCTTGCGGAAGTTGTGGAGGTTGCGGAGGCGATTAAAAGAAAAAAATCTTTATCAAATCAATCATAAATTAAAAATCTTCATCAAATCTTAATCTTTCTGCCGTAATATTGTAGGCATAAGGGGTGAGAGCCTTATATCAACTTCATAGTTGAGAGCGTTAATTTAGATAGAGGGTGTAGCCAGTGGCTACATCCTTTTTTTATTTAAGCTGTTTTTTAATTATGCCAATGCCAGGTTTTCCTCTTCCAGTTGTTTCAGCAAAGCGGGCACCTCGTTCCAGTGGTTAATGCGTTGATGGTGATCTTTCTCCACATTGTGGAATGCTGTAAACATTAAAGGTTTGCCTTTACAGAAATCGAGGTTTTTGCAATGATCATCAATTAAATAATCGGTATCTATAATACTTTTATCTCCGCAAAAAATAATGTTTTTCCAGCTGATGAAAGGGAAATGTTCTGCCAGCCACTCGTGTTTTTCGAAAAGCGATAAAGGAAATTCCATGGCTGCCGAAACAATATAAATTTCGTAATCTTCCATGAGCTTCTTTACGGTTTCAACAGCGCCTTCCATTACGGGCAGGTTTCTGAAAAAGCCTTGCCTGTTGCAAATTTTCATTACAATGGCCCTGTCGGGGAAAAGTTCCTCTTCCTGTTTGCCTTTAATATCGTTGCGCGTAAGCAGAATGCCTGTCTCAGCATAATAAGTCTGTAATATATGATCCTCGATGTCGGCAAGTACGCCATCCATATCTATACCAATTGTCTTTTTCATTTTTGCTATATTTTGCAACAAAAATATTTAATATTGCAATATACTGCAAATTTATTTCTCAATAAATTCTTATATTTGCAATATATTGCAGTAATATGGTAAAAGAAGAGCGACTACAAATTATTATTGATACTCTTGAAAAAGACACTAAAGTAAGGCTGGATGAGTTGAGTACATTGCTAAATGTATCAGAAGATACCGTGCGCCGCGACATTAAAGAGCTCGATTCGCAGGGCTTGCTCCGTGCGGTTCGTGGCGGTGCTATTTCCCGTTCACCCATACCACAACATTACCGGGACAGGGAAAAATACAATCAGCAACATAAACAGGCCATTGCAAACAAAGCTTTGCAATTTCTAAAAGATGGTCAGGTAGTGTTTTTTGATGGTGGTACTTCTGTAGTTGCCCTGGCTGCGGTATTACCGAAAGATTTAAAGATTACCATTATTACCAATAGCTTTCCGGTAGCTAATATTCTGGAAGATCACCCGAGTGCCGAAGTAATATTTGCCGGTGGAAGATTGCATAAAACCGCATTTACCACTATGGGGCAGGAAACTGTTGATACCTTTAAGAAAGTGAGGGCAGATATCTGTATGCTGGGCATCTGTAGCCTGCACCACAGCATGGGTATCACCTCTATTATTTATGAAGATGCCCAGCTGAACAATACCATGATCAATCAGGCACAAAAAACAATTGCACTTTCAGCACTCGAAAAAATAAATACCGTAGAGCCTTATTATGTTTGTCCGGTTACTGATGTAGATGTAATTATTACCGAAACCACTCCTGATGATGCTGCTTTGGCACCTTACAGGCATCTGGGTATAGAAGTGGTGTAGTGGATTTTTTATTTTCTAAATGATTTTCTGTAATCCACATGGATATATCAGCGAAAAATATAATGGTTACGATAAGGAGTTGATTGTTGATTTATAGTGGAATTACTCTCGCAATATCGTCATTTCGAGCGAAGTGCAATGAAGTCGAGAAATCTATTTTTAGAATACTTTTGATTTAGATCTCTCCGTTCCGCTGCGCTTCAGTCGGGATGACGATGCTTTCTAAAAATTCAATTTCCCCTAAAATAAGAAAAGAGACAATCTATCCAGACTTGTCTCTTTTTTCTAACCAAATATAAACCTGTTATGAGCCAGGCTTTGTCTTTAATCTTCCGTCTAAACCAAGGTTTTTCAGGAAAATGATTTATCTTTTTTTGTGGTGATAAACATCGTTCCGTTTATTACTCTACAAATATAGTAAAAAATTTGATAGTGTAAAAAATACACTAAGAAAAATTTAAGTATTTTTTTTGTCATTTTTTATTTACTGATCTTTTTCTGGAAGATTTGGGTATTTAAAACGACTGTATTGCAAAGATAACTCAAAAATATGTTAAAAAATTGTTAAATATTGTCAATTTATGATACGATATAGTTAAATCTTGTCAATTTTTGGCTTTGAACTAATTTTAGTCAAATTTTTAAGTTGTTTTTGCTATATAATTTGTTGTTAAAGGTGTTTTATGGTCGGATATTTTAATAAAAATTAATTTTTATGGTCAAAATAAAATATAATTTATAGGTGAAAAACATGTTTAAAACAAAAAAGGCAACATTAAATGAATAATGTTGCCTTTTATATTGATTTAAAAAGTGCTTAATGCACTTTTTTGTTACAAACTTGCGTAATATTCTACGAATTTTGCTAATGCAGAAGAATATCCCCACTCGTTATCGTACCAGGATACCACTTTAACGAAATTATCGTTCAATGAGATACCTGCTTTTGCATCAAAGATAGATGCGTGGTCATCACCAATAAAATCAGAAGAAACAACTTCGTCTTCAGTATAAGCCAATACGCCTTTTAATTCACCTTCTGAAGCTGCTTTCATAGCTGCTTTAATTTGCTCATAAGTAGCTGGTTTTTCTAAACGTGCAGTTAAATCTACAACAGATACGTCAGCAACAGGAACGCGGAAAGACATACCGGTTAATTTACCTTTCAATTCTGGTAAAACCATACCTACTGCTTTAGCAGCACCTGTAGAAGAAGGGATGATGTTAGAGAAACCACCACGGCCACCTCTCCAGTCTTTAGCCGAAGGACCATCAACTGTTTTTTGGGTTGCAGTTACCGCGTGGATTGTGCTCATTAAACCTTCAACAATACCGAAGTTATCGTTTAAAACTTTAGCAATTGGTGCTAAACAGTTTGTGGTACAAGATGCATTAGAAACGATTGTTTGATCAGCAGTTAATTTATGGTGGTTAACGCCCATTACATAAGTAGGGATATCGCTGTCTTTTGCAGGAGCAGAGAAAACTACTTTTTTAGCACCGGCAGCAATGTGTTTTTCAGCATCAGCACGGGTTAAGAATAAACCTGTTGATTCGATTACCACTTCAACACCTACAGCATCCCATTTTAAATCAGCCGGGTTTCTTTCAGCAGTTACACGGATTGTTTTGCCATTAACCACTAAGTTACCGTCAACAACTTCGATGGTGCCATCAAATTTACCGTGAGTTGTATCATATTTTAACATGTATGCCATATAATCTGGCTCGATCAAATCATTGATCGCAACGATATCTAATCCTCTTTTTAATGCAGCTCTGAAAACCAGTCTGCCAATACGGCCAAAGCCGTTTATTCCAATTTTGCTCATTGTTTTTGTTAATTAGTGTAATGTTTTAATAAATTTTGTATTGGTTCTTTAATAATGCTTTTTATTTCCAGGTTGTATTTGCCTGCTGTAAACCTTAACCGGTCTTCAAGTTCGGCTGCTACCTTGCCCACAATATGTATTTCACGCATTTTATGTTTTTCAACCGTTGGTAAAATATAAGTTTCGAAGTACTTTTCAAAACCCTCGTCAATCAGCCTGCAAATATATTGGTGCTTGCTGTTCTGGGTAATAAAATCGAAAAAAGAGGTTAAAAATATATTTGCCTGCGGCTTATTGTAAATACGTTCTAATATTTGAGGGCGGTCCAGATTGTGTGTGAGCATAAATTTGGCTTCGATATCTTTTGGCATTTTATGACTCAAAAATTCCTTCAGGAGGATTTTTCCAAAGTAATTCGAAGAGCCTTCATCTCCCAGGATATAACCTAATCCAAAGTTATTGTTAACCGGTTTTTTACCGTCGAAGTAGGCGCAATGTGCACCACTACCCAACATGCCTACAATACCGGGCTGATTGTAACAAGCAGCTTTGGCTGCCCCGAAAAGATCATTTTCTACAACAATTTTGCTGTATTTAAAAAATGATGAAAGGGTTTTGGCCAGTTCCTCTTTTCTGTCTGCTGAAGATGCGCCGGCTGCAAAGAAATAAATCTTTTTAATGTTTTCGGCATTGTTAACCAGGGCAACTTTTTTATTTAAAATCTGTAAAATCGTTTTCGGATCAACAAAGCAAGGGTTTAAGCCGGTAGTGTTGCAATGTGCCACCACCTGTCCATTTTGGGTTATTTTCCAGAATGCTGTTTTTGATCCGCTATAAACAACTGCTATCATATTATATTGAAAGTACCTCCGTCATTTCCATTAAATCGGGTTCGAGTTTAAAGGAGTGAGCTGTTAAAGCCTCTCTTATGCTGGTTAATTTTATTTCGTTTCCTTTTAAACCGACCATTTGTTCTGTTTCGCCTGCAATTAACGCATTTACTGCCGCAAAACCTAAACGACTACCCAGAATTCTGTCGAAACTGCTTGGGCTACCGCCACGTTGCAGGTGGCCAAGAATGGTTACTTTGGTATCGTAATGATCGAAAGTTTCTTTTACCTTTTTGGCAATATCATAAGCACCACCTTGTTTGTGTCCTTCGGCTACAATTACAATACTCGATGATTTTTTTGTTGCTGCCCCTAAGGCCAGTTTATTAATCAGTTCGGTAACGCTGGTTTCCTTTTCGGGTAAAAGCACCGCTTCAGCACCACTGGCAATCGAACTTCGCAACGCAATACATCCGGAATCACGTCCCATTACTTCAATAAAAAATAAACGGTCGTGCGCATCGGCAGTATCCCTGATTTTGTCAATCGCTTCAATTACCGTATTAATGGCAGTATCGTAACCCAGGGTGAAATCGGATCCTACTAAATCGTTATCAATTGTGCCTGGTATGCCGATTACTTTAACCCCGAAAGTTTCAGAAAAGCGTTTGGCACCGGTAAAGGTTCCGTCGCCACCAATTACCACTAAACCATCAATATCGTTTTTCTTTAAATTATTATAAGCAATCTGCTGACCTTCGTCTGTTTTAAATTCTAAACAGCGTGCAGTTTTTAATATGGTACCGCCCAGGTGTAAAATATTACTTACCGAACGGGCGTCCATTGGTTTTATGTTGTCGGTTATTAAACCCTGATAACCTTGCATTACACCAAACATATTAATGCCATGGTAAATTCCGGTACGAACAACAGCTCTAATTGCAGCATTCATTCCTGGGGCATCGCCTCCAGAAGTTAGTACAGCTATATTTTTTATATTTGGCTCCATCTTTATAATACGAATATAGTGTGTATTTTTTACACTAAGTAATTTATTTTATTTTTTTTACTTAATATTGAAAGTCATACCTTTATCTGCTTAAAATAACTAAATTTTACTTTGGAACAAATTTTACCTCATTTAGATTCTGTATTCTCGATAGATTGCGTTTTGTTTGGATTTGATGGTAAGGAACTCAAAATCTTACTCATTGAAAGGAATGAAGAACCGTTTAAAGATTGGTGGGCATTGCCCGGTAACATTGTTGGTCCTGATGAAAGTTTAGATCAGTCAGCCTCACGGATTTTGTACGAACTTACCGGTTTGCGCGGTATTTTTATGGAGCAGTATTATGCTTTCGGCGATCCGCACAGGCACCCGCAGGGTAGGGTAATTACGCTGGCGTACTATGCGCTGATCCGTTTGGGCGGTGATAAAGAACTGCGCCCGATCAGTACTTATGCCAAACGTGCCAACTGGTTGCCGATTACCGATTTACCTAAACTGGCTTTCGACCACCAGAAAATTTACGACAAAGGTTTAGAAAAAATAAAACGCCGGATTAAACACCAGCCGATTGCTTTTGAGCTCCTGCCAGAGAAATTTACCTTAACTCAGTTGCAGCATGTTTATGAACTGGTTTTGGGTAAAAAATTAGATAAAAGGAATTTCAGGAAAAAGATTGTAAGTTTTGGCGTGTTAAAGGAACTCGACGAAAAACAAAAAGGAGTATCGTACCGGGCGGCTACTTTGTACCGTTTCGATAAGCGTAAATACGCGAAACTTTTTGGTAAGGAGATTTCGTTTTAGCGGAGGGCGGGAAGCGAACAGCGTTTAGCGTGGATTCAACTTCTGAACCACAGCCGTCACCCTGAATTTATTTTAGGGTCTTCCTTGAAGGAAAACATACCTATTAACTGACATTATTAAAAAGAAAAACCGGTTTGAATTTCAAACCGGTTTTTTTATGTTGTTCTACTCGACTTTGGACTAAGACTCCAGACTTACGACTAAAGAATAAGATTCAGAACGGGAAACTCCAAACTGAAAACTCCCAACTCCAAACTAAACTTTAGGCGCTAACTCTAAGTGATAATGCACCAGATCATCTATAGGTGAGCGGATAATTTTACCCACGCCCATTTCGTAACGGTCGGCTACAATACTTAAAATATCGCGGAAACTATAACCTACAGAACCCACACAGTTTAATTTGTGGTCTTTGTAGTTAGGGTAGTGGATTACCAAAGCTTCGAAAAAAGCAGTAAAAGCATAATCGATGGTTGCAAAAGCGTAATCCTCGTAGTTATCTTTAAAATCGTATAAAAATTTACTAAAGCTTGCGCAGAAACGGTTTGGCAATGGCTTGTTGTAAATGTTATCAAAAATATCTTCGTTGGTTAAAGCATAGTTATCGTAAAAAGCTTCACGTAAACCTTTTGGCATATAACCTTTCATGTAATCGCTCAAAATACGTTTACCGATGTACGAACCACTTCCTTCATCACCCAGGAAATAACCTAAAGAATCGATGTTCATGGTAATTTCAGTACCATCATATAAACATGAGTTTGTACCTGTACCTAAGATAGCAGCAAATCCCGGCTCGTTTCCAAGAAGTGCCCTCGAAGAGGCAAGTAAATCATGACCTACAAAAATGGTTGCATTGGTAAAAATCTGTTGCATGGCATCAGCCACAATTTTTACATTTGCCGGCGTAGAACAACCTGCACCGTAGTAATAAACTGCTGTTAATTTTTCTCTTTCCAAGTGGTCTGGAAGAGTCTCATTCAAAGACTTTACAATGTACTCTCCTTTGGAAAAATATGGATTGTAACCTTCGGTGTTAAAGTAAATTTTTCTGCCGGCCTCGTTAATCAAGCACCAATTTGTTTTGGTAGATCCGCCGTCTGCAATTACTATCATTTTATTTATTTTTGGTTTTAGCACGATAAAAGTATAAAAACTCTTATATTTTGTATCCTTTTTTTTAATAATTTTTTAACAATTTGTTGTTGTCGAAAATTAAGTGTGTAAAAAATACACTATATAGAGCGTTTAATCGACGAAAAACCTTAAAATTATACCAGAAAAGGCATTGGTCTTTTTTTTTAATATCAAGAATATTTTACAATCCGATAGCGAAATGAATAACAGATTTTTAGATTTCAGGAGTGACACCGTAACCAAACCAACAGCCGGAATGCTGGACGCGATGATGACTGCAAAAGTGGGTGATGATGTTTTTGGCGAAGATGAAACGGTGCATGCACTGGAAACAAAACTGGCCTCTACTTTTAACATGGAAGCCGGATTATTTTGTCCCTCGGGAACGATGACCAACCAGATTGCGATCAAATGTTTTACGCAACCAATGGACGAGGTGATTTGCGATCAGACTGCGCATGTTTACCGGTACGAAATCGGTGGCATTGCCTTCCACTCGGCAGCATCGGTAAGGTTGTTACATGGCGAACGCGGTATTCTGACCCCGGAGTTAATCGAACCAGAAATTAATGAAGACAATATCCACTATCCGAACTCCAGTTTGGTGGTTTTAGAAAATACTGTGAATAAAGGCGGCGGAAGCTGTTACACTTTATCGCAAATTGCGCCCATCCATCACCTGTGTAATATAAAAGGATTAAAACTGCATTTAGATGGTGCGCGTATTTTTAATGCACTTACCGCAACCGGCGATCAGGCCAGCGAGTATGGCAAATATTTCGATGGGATTTCGGTATGCTTATCCAAAGGTTTGGGCGCACCCGTTGGCTCAGTGCTTTTAGGTACGAAACAGATGATCCACAAGGCACGTAAAATCAGGAAAGCTTTTGGTGGTGGCATGCGCCAGGCCGGGTTTTTAGCTGCTGCAGGTATTTACGCGCTCGACAACCATGTAGATCGCTTAAAGGAAGACCATGCGCATGCACAGGTATTGGCCAATGCTTTAGCTACTGCAAATTATGTAAAATCGGTTATGCCGGTTGAAACCAATATTGTTATTTTCGAAGTAGAAAAGGGATCAGCAGAGAAAATTGTAAACCAACTAAAAGAAAAAGGGTTACATTGCAATACCACCAGTGCGAGCACCATCCGTTTGGTTACACATCTGGATTTAAGCCCTGAAATGATCGATGAGGCAATTGAAATAATATTACATTTGTCTTAGACAGAGCCCTAAGTCGTGAGTCTTTAGTCCTGAGTTGATATATCTGATAAAATTCTAACCAAAATGCCCGAAAACTCCAAAGCCATAACCCCAATCTCCAAACTCCTAATCGCTAACCGCGGCGAAATTGCTTTACGTATCATGCGTTCTGCAAAGGAAATGGGAATCAAAACCGTAGCCGTTTTTTCTGAAGCCGATCGCAATGCCTTGCATGTGCGTTATGCCGATGAAGCCGTTTTTATCGGTCCGGCGCCTTCCAATCAGAGTTACCTGGTAGGAGAGAAAATTATTGAAGCCTGCAAATTAACAGGAGCCGAAGCCATTCACCCCGGTTATGGTTTCTTGTCTGAAAATGCAGGTTTTGCACAGCTGGTTGCTGATGAGGGTTTGATTTTAGTGGGACCTTCTCCGCAGGCGATGGAAACGATGGGGAACAAACTATCGGCTAAGGCAGCAGCATTAAAATACAATATCCCGATGGTGCCGGGAACGGAAGAAGCCATACAGGATGTAAATGAAGCCAAACAGCGTGCCATTGAAGTTGGTTTCCCGATTTTAATCAAAGCCGCTGCAGGTGGTGGTGGCAAGGGGATGCGGATAGTTGAAAAGGCAGATGATTTTGAAGAGCAGATGCAGCTTGCCGTAAGCGAGGCCACCTCGGCATTTGGCGATGGTGCTGTTTTTATTGAACGTTATGTTACCTCACCAAGGCACATCGAAATACAGGTTTTAGGCGATACCCATGGAAACATCGTTCACCTTTTTGAACGCGAATGTTCTGTGCAGCGCCGTCACCAAAAAGTAGTGGAAGAAGCGCCTTCTTCAGTTTTAACAGAAGAAATCAGGCAGCAGATGGGTAAATGTGCCGTAGATGTAGCCCGTTCGGTGAATTATACCGGAGCAGGTACCGTAGAGTTTATTCTCGATGAAAACCTCGATTTCTTTTTCCTCGAAATGAATACCCGCTTGCAGGTAGAACACCCGGTGAGTGAACTGATTACTGGTATCGACCTGGTTAAAGAACAGATTAAAATTGCTTCCGGCGAAAAGTTGAGCTTTAGTCAGGAAGATTTAAAAATCAGCGGACATGCCATCGAGCTCAGGGTGTATGCCGAAGATCCGGCCAATAACTTCCTGCCTGATATTGGTACTTTGCAAACTTACAGTACCCCAAAAGGGAATGGCGTAAGGGTTGATGATGGTTTTGAGCAAGGCATGGAAATCCCGATTTATTATGATCCGATGATTGCTAAACTGATTACTTATGGTAAAGACAGGGAAGAAGCCATTGAACGGATGATAAGGGCAATTGAAGAATATGATATTACGGGGATAGAAACTACATTGGCATTTGGTAAATTTGTCATGCAGCACGAAGCCTTTAAAAGCGGCAGTTTTGATACCCATTTTGTAGGAAAATATTTTAAACCCGAAAGTTTAAAAGTACAGGACGAAACAGAAGCATTGATTGCCGCCGTAATTGCCGCTAAACTTTTTCAAAAGAATGAACAGGTTGAATCAGGGGATGCTGAGGTTAAAAGTACTTCGGATTGGAGAAAGAATAGGTTGAAATATTAGAAATACTAAAATAAATTTGTCGTCATTGCGAGAAGGCTTTTCAGCCGACGAAGCAATCTTTCTTGCAAGAATCGCTAGCAGGAAAGATTGCTTCGTCGTACTTCCTCGCAATGACGGCTCGCTTTACTGAATTGTCATTCTGAGCGTAGTCGAAGGATCTCCGTTCCGCTTCGCTCCAATCGAGATGACGACATGCATGAGAATGACAACCTACAAATACAAAATAAAATGTTCACAGGAATAATAGAAACACTTGGCGAAGTTACCGCCATCAAAAACGATCATACCAATATCCATTTTACCATTTCATCGGCCATTAGCCATGAGTTAAAAATAGACCAAAGCGTGGCCCATAACGGGGTTTGCTTAACTGTGGTGGCTTTAAACGATGGAACACATACGGTTACTGCAATTGATGAAACCCTTAACAAAACCAATCTGGGAGGTTTAAAAGTAGGCAGTAAAATTAACCTGGAACGCTGCATGCAGATGAACGCCCATTTAGACGGTCATATTGTGCAAGGCCACGTAGACCAGACTGCGGTTTGTGTAAAACGTGAAGAACTGGATGGCAGCTGGGAATACCGCTTTAAGTACGATGCTTCTGCCGGAAATGTAACGGTTGAAAAAGGCTCGGCCTGTGTAAATGGCATCAGCTTAACGGTTGTAAATTCTGAGGCAGACGAATTTTCGGTATTCATCATCCCATATACCTTTGAGCACACCAATCTTCAGGAGGTTGAAGTTGGCGATACCGTGAATTTAGAATTCGATATTATTGGCAAATACGTAGCCCGGTTAATGAATAGATAATTTTATTTTCTCTCGTACTTTTAATTTTAAAAGGCTTATTTACAGCTTGTTGTGTATTAATTATCGTTTGTGTAACGCTTAATTTTTCATGACAGTGCAGGATGGTTGGTTAAATTATATTGCTGAATATAGTAGTGTTAAGACTAAAAAATTTAACGCTAACCATATATGAACAGAATATCCCGCATGTTAAGCGCAATGTTTACCATTGCCTTGCTATTTTTATTTACCACAAATGTTTCAGCTCAGAAAATCTCCTTAAAAGATTTAACTGTTGAGCATTTAGTAAATCCTTTTAGTATTGATAACCCTAAACCAAGGTTTAGCTGGAAAATCATTTCAACAGCAAAAAACACCAAGCAGAACAATTATGAGATCAGGCTCGGTACCTCGCCGATAATTGATAAGGTGTTGTGGAAAACTGCGGTAAATAATGATCAGTCGGTTTTAGTCACTTACGATGGACCCCCATTATCATCAAAAACGAAATATTACTGGCAGGTTAGGGTAACAGATAACCATGGCAATACTTCTGCTTGGTCGCCGGTGCAATATTTCCAAACGGGTTTAAAACCTGAAGACTGGAAAGCAAAATGGATTGCTGTAGAAGGTAAAGATACTTCGCTTGCCAGTCCGTTGTTTAGAAAAGAGTTTAATCTGAAGAAAAACGTCCGCTCGGCAATGGTCTATATTACCGCAAAAGGTTTATACGAAGCCAGCATTAATGGCGGACGTGTGGGCAATGCTTATTTCGCACCAGGCTGGACGAGCTATAAAAATCACATCCAATATCAGGTTTACGAACTGAAAAATACCTTGAAAAAAGGTGCCAATGCAATTGGTGTTTCACTGGGCGATGGCTGGTATAAAGGACGGATCGGTTTCGGCTCACAAAAAGAATTTTATGGCAATACCAGGGCTTTATTGCTGCAACTTGAAATAGAATATACCGACGGGAGTAAAGAAATTATCGTATCTGATAACAGCTGGAAAACCAGTTACGGCGCGATAAGATCATCTAATATCTACGATGGCGATACGTATGATGCCAGGCTAGAACAAAACGGTTGGAACAACATTAACTTTAAAGAAAATACCAGCTGGAAACCTGTACAGGAACTGGCCAGCGGGCCAGAAAAACTGGTAGGAATGAGCGGGCCACAAGTAACAAAACACGAAGAATTTAAAGCCTTAAAAATATTTAAAACACCGCTGGGTGAAACCGTAGTCGATTTCGGCCAGAACCTGGTAGGCTGGGTGATGTTGAAGGCAAAAGGTCCGGCTGGAACAAAAATTACCATCAGCCATGCTGAAGTATTGACTAAAGAAGGAAATTTTTACACCACCAACCTCCGTACGGCCAAACAACAGAACAATTATATATTAAAAGGCGAAACAGAGCAGCTATTCGAACCACATTTTTCTTTTCAGGGTTTCCGGTATGTTAAAATAGAGGGTTATCCTGGCGAACTTAAACTGGAAAACCTGACCGCTGTGGCTGTTTATTCCGATATGAAAACAAACGGGAAATTCAGCACTTCGAATCCTTTATTAAACCAATTGCAACACAATATTTCATGGGGACAAAAAGGGAATTTTGTTGATGTACCTACAGATTGCCCGCAGCGGGATGAACGCTTAGGCTGGACAGGTGATGCACAGGCATTTGCCTCAACAGCTGCTTATAATATGGATGTTGCAGGCTTTTTTACCAAATGGTTAAAAGATGTTTCAGCCGATCAGCTTCCCAGTGGTAGTGTGCCTTTTGTTGTACCCAATGTGCTCAACCAAAATGATGCAGGTTCGGCTGGTTGGGCCGATGTAGCCACCATTATTCCATGGGATATGTACGTGATATATGCGGATAAAGGCCTGCTGGAAACGCAGTATGGCAGTATGAAAAAATGGGTTGATTATATTTCTTCAAGAGCTAAAGACAACCTCTGGAATACCGGTTTCCATTTTGGCGACTGGTTATTTTACCGTCCGAATGATGATAATGATGGCCGTGCCGCTGTGACTGATAAATACATGATTGCACAAACATTTTATGCGCACTCTACTCAATTGCTTTTAAATGCGGCAAAAGTATTGGGCAAAACTGAAGATGTGGCCAAGTACAGCGATCTTTTGGAAAAAATAAAAGAAGCATATATTAAAGAAAACATGACACCAAGTGGTAAACTAATTTCAAACACACAAACCGCTTATGTGCTGGCTTTACAATTTGATATGTTACCCGAAAATTTACGTGCACAGGCTGCACAAAGATTGGTCGATAATGTCCGCGATTATGGAAACCACCTGACTACAGGCTTTTTAGGTACCCCATACCTTTGCCATGTATTAAGCCGTTTCGGGCATGAAGATGTAGCTTACGATCTGTTGATGCAGGAGAGTTACCCTTCATGGCTTTACCCGGTAAAAATGGGAGCAACCACTATTTGGGAGCGTTGGGATGGCATTAAACAGGATGGATCTTTCCAAACAGCCGATATGAACTCTTTTAACCATTATGCTTATGGAGCTATCGGCGATTGGATGTATAAAAACATTGCCGGCATTAATCCCGTGGCAGCACAACCGGGTTATAAAGCCATTTTAATTGCACCTAGGCCTGGCGGAAAACTAACCAGTGCCTCGGCAGAACTGGAAACCGTTTACGGCACTGTTAAATCATCATGGACGATTGCCGGCGGTATATTTAAGCTTGATGTAACTGTTCCGGCTAATGCCACTGCCACCGTAATTTTGCCAAAAGGCAATAAAAAGGAAGAAATAGGCTCCGGCAGCTATCATTTTGAATATAAATATTAATCGCTAATATTGCAGCGTTGTAAAAAGGTACGAAAGCGGCGTCATTTCGAGCGAAGTGCAACGGAGTTGAGAAATCTGTTTTCATAGATCTCTCCATTTCGCGTTGCTCCAGTCGAGATGACGATCCTTCTATTCTTAGCCAATGCTTAAAAAAATAAATGTATAGTAAAGAAGAATCAGTAAGGTTACGGCAGCAGTTTTGGATCAGTTTCGGGCAGTATATGAAACCCGTGCCTTCGGCCAGTGGTTCTACCGTAAACTGGACTAACTATAAAACAGGAGTGAAGAACATCTTTTTTAAAATGGATGTTGACGGTAAAAAAGCCTTTATCAGTATCCAGCTTTCGCATCCCGATGCCGATATCAGGCACCTCATATTTGAGCAGTTTGAAGAATTTAAGCTCATGTTTACCAATACTGTTAACGAAGAGTGGGACTGGATTAAGGATGCAACTGATGATTTTGGGAAAACGGTTTCTTTAATCACCATCAGCATTAGCGGTGTAAGTATATTTAACCAGCAGCATTGGCCAGAACTGATTTCCTTTTTTAAACCGAGAATCATCGCCCTTGATGAATTTTGGGACAATGTAAAACCTGTTTTCGAAGACCTGGTTTAATCCGTCAGGTTCAGTTGCGCTATTCTGTCTTTCGTAAATTTAATTTCTTCTTTATCGTCCGTTAAATTGGGTTTGCTTTTTAAATAGAGATTATAATATTTGAGTGCATTTTTTTCTTGTTTTAGTTTAGTATCGTAAAATACAGCCATGCGGTAGTACAACGTTGGAACAACCTTAAACTGAAGTCCTTTTTTATAGGCCCCATTGGCCAGGCTCAATTGATTGTTTTCTTCATAAACCAGTCCCAGCAACGAATAATAGCTGGACGTATTGGGCGAAATGGCTTCATCAATCGTTTTTTTAGTGTATATAGCAGCCTGTTGATAATTTTTCAGCGCCCGGTAACTAAGTGAAGTATAATATAGAGTAGCTTCATTTTGCATGGCTGCCACTTCAAGCACTTTAAAAAGATCAATGGCTTTCTGGTACTTTTTGGTGTAATAATAAGCCTTGGCTACATCTTTTATTACCCCTGCATCGGCACCATCCTTTAATAATTTTTCTCCGGATGCAATTACCTCAGCATATCTTTTAAGCTGATTCGCTATCGGGAGTTTAGCCCTTTGCAGCACCAGGTTATCGCTATCGCCTTTAATGGCAATATCAAGCACATCATAAGCTTTTTCATACTGCTGATAATTTGAATGTACTTCAGCAAGATCAGCGGCAACATCGCCTTCCAATGGGTTAATCTTATTCGCTTTTAGCAGGTAAATCAGTTTAACAGAATCTTCCTTCGGGCTACTGTACATATTGGCCAGAAGCTTATATACATTAAAATTATTGCTATCTGTTTTCACTATTTCGCCATAGTATTTCCTGGCTTTCTCTGTATTGCCCCTTTTATTATTTATGCTGGCCAAACTGAAAAGAATGGGTAAGTTTTGTGGCTGTAAAATGTAAGCCCTGCCATAAAATTTTTCGGCTTCAACATTATTGCCCGCCATTAAAAAACAATAACCCATCTGGCTCAATATTTTAAAATCATCCGGTTCTTCGCCATAAATGCTTTTCAGGTACTGGGCGGCATCGGCATAACGTTGCGATTGGTAAAAATCAAAAAGTTTCTCTTTATCTACCGCCTGATTGTTTTGTGCATAAAGGCTTAAATTTAAACCCAATAATGTGATCAATAGAAACAGATTTTTCATATCAGCTAATTTTAAACTAATTTATTAGTTGTTTTTGATATTTCCAAATCAGTTTGTTAAAAGATGGATGAAATCAAACAAAATAAATGCTAAACGGTTTATACAGAATAGTTGAACTAAAATATAAAACCTATGAACACTTTAAAGAAGTATGAATTAATGGAAAAAATTGTGCGTGAATTGGAAGATTTACAAAACTCTCAGCAAGCACTTATTCAGAAAATTGGAAAAATTGAAGTAGATAATATCGAACTGGGCGATAGCCGCCTTGAAAAAGATTTACCGGATATACATCAAAATTTAGCAGATAACTTAGATACTATCTCAGGAATTTTAGATTACTTTGCAGGAAAAACACAAACCTTTGGTGATAAAAACAATGTTGATGCTTTAAAAGAACAAGAAGCTATTAACAACGCCACCAGCTAAATTAATCGTATATGAAATTTTTATCTTTAACCGTTGCATTTTTACTGGCAGGCCTTTTTGCAAGTGCACAGGTATTGCCATCATTCCAGCTGGGCATTAAAGCTGGAGCAAATTTTTCGAAATTTGACAGTGATAACACTTTTAGCAGTGAAAACCGCGCAGGTTTTTATGGCGGCCTTTGGGCGAGGGTAGGTGCTGCAGGCGTTTACTTCCAGCCGGAACTTTATGTTTCTGGCAAGAAAGCAAATTTAGTAAGCGATGCAACAGGCGAGGTAAATAAAGTGAGGTTTACAAGTTTAGATGTGCCTCTATTGGTGGGTACTAAATTCGGTGCAGCCGGTATTGGTGTACGTTTAAACACCGGACCAATGTTTTCGCTGATTTTAGATGAAAACCAGAGTTTCAGTCAGGCGGCTGGAAGTGTATTCCGCGCCGATTTTAAAAATCAGGCTTTAGCCTGGCAGTTCGGTGCCGGACTTGACATTAAAAAGTTAAGTTTTGACGCACGTTACGAACTGGGATTATCTAAAATTAATAAAGCGGGTTATCCGGGTACCAAGCTAAACTTATTTACTATAGGCTTAGGATATAGAATTTTATAATAGAAATTAATAAAACTGAGAAGGTGTTCATTGTAAAATGGACACCTTTTTTTATGCCTTAAACTTTCAGGATATTATTTATAAAAGATAAAATTTGCTTTTATCAAATAGTTGATTACATTTGTGTCGTAAACGATATAATCGCTTGCGATTTAAAATAAAATATATAACATGAAAACATTGTATGAAACAAGTGCTACTGTAACTGGTGGACGTAATGGAAAAATAACAAGTGAGAATGGCGTTTTAGAACTGGAAGTGAGAATGCCAAAAGAGTTGGGTGGCAATGGTGATGGATATACCAATCCTGAACAGCTTTTTGCTGGTGGGTATGCGGCTTGCTTTGATAGCGCATTAAACTTAATTATGCACCAGGAAAAGGTGAAGCCTGAAGCACCATCTACGGTTAAAGCTAATGTTTCTTTGCATCCGGATGGAAATGTCGGCTTCAAATTGGGGGTTTCTTTACAGGTACATATCCCGGGGATTGAGACTACACAAGCACAACAATTGGTAGAGAAAACGCATACCATATGCCCATACTCAAATGCAACCCGTGGAAACATTGATGTTAAACTGGAAGTTATTTAATATAAAGGCTTTAAATCGTTATTGCTAATCTAATTTTTCATTTGCATGAAGCAATCTTAATGCGTTCGCTGGTAGCGATAGTTGTAAGATTGCTTCGTACCTCCCAATAACGAATCTATATGGATTATGCTATTGATAAAGAATTCCGGCGAAAATGATTTACTTAGCTGAATAATTATTGGTTTAATATTGTTAAACAAAACCTTCTGATGGAAATAGACGAATCTTTTAAACTGGAAAATCAATTGTGTTTTCCCCTTTATGCTGCTTCGAGGTTGGTAACCAAATGTTATCAGCCTGTGCTCGATACGCTGGGCATAACCTACCCGCAATATCTGGTTTTGATGGTATTATGGGAGACTGATTCGGTGAGCCTCAGCCTGCTTTCGGAGAAATTAATGCTGCAATCGAATACCTTAACCCCTTTGCTAAAACGGATGCAGGAAACCGGACTTGTAGAGCGTGTCAGGTCTTTAAAAGATGAAAGAAGTATTGTGATATCACTTACCGGGAAGGGATTGGCACTAAAAGAAAAAGCACCGGTTTTAAGGACTCAGCTTGGCGATCACCTGGGCATAAACCTGGAAGAAATGATCCAATTGAAAACCTTGCTCGATAAACTGATTAAAAACCTGGCGGTATAATTGGCTTTTATGGCTTCCTGTTGAGGAATAATATTTTAGTCTTCCTTTTCCAGTTCAACTTCAGTTAGTTCGTACGCAAATGATCCGTTTTTAGGTATAATCGGTGTCGCCCTGCCAACACTCAATGCTTTTATAAATGAAGCACCGAAATAGAATATCAGCGAAGAATAAAATACGAAAAGCATAATTACGATAATCGATCCTGCCGATCCATAAATATTACTGATATTACTCAGCGGTAATAAAATCCTTAAAATATACTTCCCTGCAGTAAACAGGCATCCGGTTAATAATCCACCCGAAATGGCTGCCCGCCATGTCGGTCTTCCGTTGGTTAAATACCTGAATAAGATGGTAAACCATGTTGTTACAATCAGTACAAACACGAACTGGTTAATTACTGAGGTTAAAATTAACCCGACTGACGGTGCCCCATCTTTTAAATAGGCCCCAATAAATGCCTGAACGCTATCAGCCAGTAATCCGATAAAAAATAATATTCCGGCCAGCAGGATAATGGTAACCGATATGGCCCTGGATTTTAAGGTGTTGATAATGCCTTTTTTATCTTTCTGTCCAATATTCCAGATCTGCTCCAAGGAGTTTTTGATTACGTTGAACAAAGTGGTAGCTACAAAAAGAAAAAATATAAAACTGAACAGGGTAACATACCAGGCCTGATCAATACCGCGGATATTTTTTAAAGTTGTTCTGATCTGCGTGATGCTGGCATTGTCGAGAATACTGGCCAGACGTTCGAAAAGGTGTGTAGCCAATAATCTTCTATCGGTAAACATCCCGAAAAGCCTGATGAGGATAATCAGGATTGGCGGAAGGGCAAAATTGGTAAAAAAAGCAGTTGCACCGGCAAGGCGTAAAGGATCATTTTGTTGAAATAAATTAAATGCATTCTTTACGGTTGAGAAAAAGAACTTCAGATCTTTTGTTATCGATGGCATTATTCCTGCGTTAAACTCAAAAGGCCGAAAATAGTAAAAATACTTTATTCAGCCTTTTTTATGATGGTAAAGATTTAGTTCGTTTTGGTGAAAACCAGTAGCGTTTTATCACCGTTTAATAAAAAAAGTTTGTTTTCTTTTACCTTAGCTCCGTTTACCTGGTTTAAAGCATGTAGGTAAGAACGTTCTGCAGCATCAGTTTCCTGACAGAACATTCTGGTACCGAAAACATTTTTAACCGTTATTTTATTGTCTGCAATTTCGGCCTGACCGCCATAACTGTTGCAAAAAGATTTACCACTTACCTTTAAGCTGTCGGCAAAGTTTAAGGTTGCTTTAGCCGATGCCGGCAAAGTTAAACCTGGTAATTCTGTTAACTCCCATTTGGTATTGTTCAAGCTTGCAGGATCCAGTTTCTCTCTACAAGAGCTTAATAAAAAAAGCAGCATTCCACAGAGGATAAATTGTTTCATAATAATAAGGTTAAATGATTTCCTTTATTACCATCAAAAACTAAACCAATAAAATATGGAGACCTTTCGGGTACTTGGTTGTTAGTTTTTCTTTTTCAGAAATTCGGTTTTTAACACCAGAACGGTTCCGTTTACTTTACCTTCAATAGCTTTAGGATCGTCGGTTAAACGGATGTTTTTAACGGCTGTACCTTGTTTAATATCGCTGGCCATCCCTTTAACTTTTAACGTTTTGATTACGGTAACCGAATCGCCTTCATTTAAAATATTGCCGTTGCTGTCTTTAGTTTCCATGTTTTTCGATTTTTTGCGAAATTAGGATTTATAACCGGATAATTTAAGCTTGTTTTTCAATCTTCATCCAATGGTGCTGTTTACCGTGGTAATCGAAAATGGAAATCCGTTTTAAGCCGGTCTTTTCGAGCACATGGATAGAGCCGAGGTTACTGATATCTGCTATGCCGATAATTTCATTAAGCCTGAGTTCATTAAATCCATAATCTCTTGTTGCTGCAGCAGCTTCGGTAGCGTAACCTTTACCCCAAAAACGCTTGCTGAACCGGTAGCCCAAATCGTAATAATTACTGTGGTTGTTATTGGTTTCCTTAATTAATTTTAATCCTGCCCAGCCAATAAAATCACCACTAGCCTTTTCAATTACCGCCCATCTGCCAATGCCATTTTCGATATACTGGTTTCTGATAAACTCAATATCTGCTTTACTTTGTTCGATGGATTGAACTGGTTTATTGCCCAAAAAAAGGTGAACTTCAGGATCGCCATCCATTTCAAACATACCTGCTGCATCTTCGGGCAACAGCTCGCGTAATATTAAACGTTCCGTTTCTGCAAAAATCTTCATATCTGGTGTGGTTTTGTTCATCAAAATTTAAATAAATTGCGAAGAGATCTGGAAGTTTTGAGTCTTTAGTCTCTAGTCTTTAGTCGGAAGTCGGCAGTCGGCAGTCCGGGGTCCGAAGTGATGGCGTTTAGCTAGGGCATAGAAAGGATGGAAGATGTAAAACGGATGATGGAATTTTATTTACAGCATCTCTGTACCCGATGTGCCTTTTCTTTGTAATCTCTTCGGTAGTGATCATTTAATTAAATTGTCTTTGCAACTATTGGTGTATCTGGTTTTCTTTTTAAAATCAGCGCGGCCACAAATGAAATCAAAATACCTACTGGTAAAATTTCCATGTAAGTAAATAGTATAACCATAACCGGATTTTTATACATTTCCTTACCCGAAGCCAATTCTTTTGCTTTGTTGGCAAGTTCTGTTGCTGATGCACCGCTTTCTTTAGCTTCCCTTAAGGCCTGAGCAACGTATCTGTCCATAAAATCTGGAATAAATACGTAAAAATCAATCAGCCACACAATTACATAGATGGTGGAAGCAATTAAGCTGATTAAAAGCCCGATTTTAAGTGCTTTGCCAAAAGTGATTAATCCATCATTGTATTTATCGCGGTAATTTTTGATTCCTACAAAAATAAAAGAAAAGGCTAATACCATCGAGGCATAACCGATAAGCATGCTGTGCTCCAGGCTCGGATCGTTATAACACCTGCTTATAGAAAATACCATTAATACGGATACGATGATGCCGGCAATTAATCCAAATACAATTACGTTCTTTTTCATGTTTGATTTTTTTATTGGTTTAAGCCACAAAATTGGTTCGATTAATCTTTTTTGCCTTCATACTTTAGGGTGATTTTTTAGAAAACCGGTCTATTTAATACTAAAGTGCTAATTAAATTAAGGAATAAGGTTAAGTTTTTTTGCAGTTTCTATGGCCTGCGTTCTGCGTTTCGCCTCCAGTTTTTCGAACAGCCTTGCGTTATGCGTTTTTATCGTATTTAATGAAACAAATAGCCTGGATGCAATTTCCTGATTGCTCAATCCTTCCGACATCAATTGCAAAACTTCCAGTTCCCTTTTGCTGATGTTAAGTCTCATCAGTTCCTTTTCATTGAGAATAAAAGTTTCAGAACGTGGAGTGAAAATTTCTTTTTCAATCAGTACCGTTTTAGGTTTGGTTAATTTTAAGGCCAGCCAAATACCAAGTGCAGTAAAAATTATGGCTATTGCGCCTGCATAAATCTCGAAAGCGTGGCTGATGATCAGAAAACGGAGCTCTAACCATTTCAATAAAAATAGCATTAAGGCCAGAAAAACGCCATATAAGATGATGCTTTTATTTTTGGTTAAAAAATTTGCTGAGCCCGGCATTGGATGATGATTTAATCAAAAATAGGAATTTAGTTTGGCTAATGTAAAAGGAATGATGGCAGGTTTTAACGTTACGTTCTTTAGGCCTTCACTTCGCGCTTTTTGCGGTTAAAAATGCTGCCAATCAAGATTTTAACTAAAAGCCGTAATTTTCTGGTGACTTTGATAACATAAAAGCAATAAAGATTTTAAATTAGCGAAAAAAAATAAAAAACTAAACCCATGAAAATTACGCTTTATGCACTCTTTCTTTCCGTTGTTTTATTTGGCTGCGGAGGCAATTCTGAAAAAACTTTTAAAGCACGCGCATTTTCGGCGAGTGACGATTTTAATGTATTTCCAAAAGGAACCAAAGACATTTTAACCATTGTAAAAACCGATTCGGGCAAATTAGCTGCTGCTGATCGTTTCGCCATTAATACCAGAGATACCACCATCACCATTGATGATGTACCAAATGCTGCAACCAAGAAATTTAAGGTCGCTTCTTTTATCAATACTCAAAAAACAGCTGTTTTAGTTCAAAGTGACAATGGAAAGGATAAAATGAGTCCTTTTTATATCATTTATGTTAACGGAGGAAAAACAGAAGTGGTAAGTTTGAACAAACCATCAAAAGGAGCTGAGGATCAGAAATATACCAATGGTTTAGAAGAATTAACCAGAAGTAATCTGCTGGTGAACAACGATTTTTTTATTACCACAATCAACTCCAGGGTTTATCCAGTCAAACGTCAAAAAGAGGATGAGCGTATTCAGGGAAAATTCTTTATGTACTCAAGCGATAAAACAACATTGGCATTTTTAACTGCTAATTCGTTATATCAGGTAAATACCAAAACCGTAGAAACCTTTAACCTGCCTTTACCTGCATCATTAACCAGCCAGCCTGAAACATTGGTAGGAAATATCCAACGAGATTATACCTGGGTGGCCAATGCACATGGAACATCTTTCTTAAAGAAAAATGCAGATGATGATCGCATTGTTGATATTAAAGAGTTTAAGCACTAAACAAAATATTTAAGCTTAATAAAACGCTTTGGTTCGTAAAGACACGAACCAAAGCGTTTTGTAAGATGCTACTGCCTTTACGAACCATTCCTCATCATTTAATTAAATCAGTCAGGATTAAACCACCATTGTTCTAAAGGTGAGGTTTACTCTTGGCTGATTTACTTTTTTAGTAGGGGGCAGGCGGTGTAGCCAGTTTGTTTGGGTTTCATCTTTCATCACCAGCAAGCTCCCGTGTTCCAAAAAAAGTGTGATGGTTTCTTTACTCTGTTTATGTTTAAAAAGGAATCTTCTTTCCGCACCAAAACTTAAAGATGCGATGGCAGAATCTTTCGCCAGGGCTTTTTCATCATCGCTGTGATAGGCCATGCCTTCATCACCATTGTGGTATAAATTAAGCAGGCAGGAGTTATAAATTACGCCCGTTTGTGCTTCCGAAATTTTTTTAAGTTCAAGCAGTTCTTTTGTCCACGGTAAAGCCAGTTTCGATTTATTAGAATAGGTATATGAATAGGCTTCATCTCCATACCAGGCCACTTTTCTTTTGGTAATGATGTGTTTGCCCATAATAAAGGCTTCGTCATTTTTCCATTCAATGGTATTCATCAATACGTCGAAATAGTAATCTGCCTCCTGTTGTGAAAATAATTTCCCGAAATAATTTACCGTTCCATCATACGGAAGAAGGTTTTGGTCAGTATTTATGGCTGTGCCGAATAAATCCAATGTTTGTATGTTGTTTTTACCCATTGTTATCCCTGATTAATTTGTGCGGCTTCCCAACCAATTATCGCTGTTTTTCTATCCACCCCCCAATGGTATCCACCCAAAGCACCGCTGGTTTGAATTACACGATGGCAGGGGATTAAAAAGGCTACGGGGTTATCGCCTATGGCTGTACCAACTGCTCTTGATGCATTAGGGTTTTGAAGTTGCCTGGCAATGGTTCCATAAGTGCTTAATTTACCCATCGGGATTTTTAGCAGGGCTTCCCATACTTTTAACTGGAAATCTGTACCTTTTAAATGGAGTTTAATCTGGTGCAGTTTACTCCAGTCGTGGTTAAAAATGTATAATGCATTCTGTTGCTCCTTGTCTAATATCAGCTGATATTTAGCTGCCGGAAACTGACGTTGAAGATTGTTAAGAGCAAGTGTTTCATCATCATAAAAAGCTATATGGCAGATCCCTTTCGGTGTACTGGCTACAATAATATTCCCGAACGGGCTCTCTGCAAAACTATAATTAATATGGAGGTTTTCGCCGCCGTTTTTATATTCTCCGGGTGTCATCCCTTCAATGTTTACAAAAAGATCGTGTAACCTGCTGGTACCTGATAAACCGGTTTCTAAGGCTGTATCAAATAAAGTATGATTGTCTTTCAGCATTTCTTTGGCATAGCCGATGCTGATGTACTGCAAAAAACGTTTTGGTGTGGTACCTGCCCATTCGCTAAATAACCTTTGAAAATGGAAGGGACTTAAATTTACTTTTTCTGCAATTTCTTCCAAACCAGGCTGTGTTTTAAAATTAGCTTTGATATAACTAATTGCCTCAGCGATCCTGTTGAAATTGATTTCTTCTTGTGCTTTCATGGTATTGAATAATTTATATCCAAAAGTAGTGTGGAAAGAAAGGGTAAGCTACCCGAAACTTGCTCAGTTTAATTTAGCTACAGCATTCAGGTAAAGGTTATCTGTTGATCTTAAATTGGCTGTGCTCAGGAGGTTAGTTGTTAATTAGGGTCTGTTATCATTAAGAAATTTCTGAGCGATCAACCTGTCCAAAATCTATTTCTTCAATAATCGATTGTCATTCCGATTGATCTCCCGAAGTCCATTTCCATGTTTTATAAAGTCTGATTTTACCATTGCCAGTTGTTCAGGCCTTAAATTGCAAATTCCGGTCATAAGTTTGCCTTTATCGTTTACCTGGTGGTAACGCATCTCGATCTGACCATTTTCATCTCCCAGGCCAATTAAATGTCCATAAATAATCCTTCCTCCTGCATACGCTGAAGTTAAGATATTTCCTGTTTGTTGATATTTAAAGATTGTTTCTGCCGAAGTTTCCCCATTTTCGGTATTACTTACTGGCCTGAAGTGCTTGTTATTGTAATTTATCATCGGGCGATAAATCTAAACATCTCATCAGGAATAAAAAAATAAAGCTAATTAAGCCAGCCAAAGGCTTTCTTCTCTTTTAACTAATAATACTTTTTCATTATTTAAAAGCAGATAGCCGTATTCATAGCAAAAGATATAGCAATTTCCATTTTGTGTTTCATAGCTATAAGTATGGTAGTCAAAATTAAAACCTGCCGAAATTAATTTTTTACGGCTAATTTTCGCCTTGCCATTCGGGTTAAATTGTGCAAGAATGGTACGGTTCTTTTTTAAAATACTGTTAATGCGCCTAAGTACGAGATGATCCTCGGTTTTTAAGCGGTTATTGTAATTATTGCGACAAGAATCGTCGCAGAATTTTTTATCGGCTCTCCCTTTTATCGGCGTTCCGCAATCTAAACATAAGCGTTCCATAATAATACCTTTTTTTATTATGGGATGATGATCAAATTTATAAAATAAAATGATCGAAAGAAAAAAAATATAAACCCTCATTTAAGGCAGTAAAGAGGCTTTATTCGTTTATAAACGTTTATAAACGACTATAAATATTTACAATCCGACTAAATTCTGGTCTTGTTCGCAATTTTGTTCCTGTCGGTTGCCGAAGTGGCAGCTGTTCTTTAAACATTTAGAAACTTAAAATTTAGAATCATGGAAAGCGCAATTAACAAAGTAGTATTAAGTGGGTTTGCAGGTGCAGATGCAGAGGTGAAAACAGTTATGAATCAAAAATTAGCGAAGGTTAACCTTGCTGTAAACGAATCATATAAAAACTCTTCAGGCGAGGAAATTAAAAAGGTACAATGGTTTAATCTGACTTTCTGGAATTCTAAAGCTGATATTGCTGAGGCACAGATTAAAAAAGGTACAGGCTTAACGATAGAGGGAAGGCTGCAGACTAATACTTATGATGCAAAGGACGGAACGAAGCGTTATAGCTTTGATATTATTGTTAACGATGTGGCAATAAAAGAAAATGAGAAATAAAAAATTTTTTAAATAATGCTCACCCGCATCCTGTAAAGTTTTTTACAGATGCGGTTTTTTATTTATAATCTGACCGAAAGACCTGTATAAAAATTGATTCCTGCCGCAGGGTTGAAATACCTTCCATTTGCCGCATTTAAGTCGTTACCTAAACTGTAATTTACATTGAGCAGGTTATTTACCCCGGCAAATAAATCTAAACGGGTTTTATTTATTTTTAAATTCCTGATGCCTAATTTGCTTTCAACCAGGTGATATCTTTTAGCAAAAACAGTGTTGGCATCATTTAAAGGGATGGAAGACGTATAATTGTGTTGCACAAACAGGTAAAATGCTTTCGGAAAATTAAACTCTAAACTATTTACTAAAATACTTTCCGGAACACCGGTAAGTTTATTGCCACTAAAGGCCGTAGTACCACTTACAAAATTTTCGAACCTAAAATGGCTAAAGGTATAATTACTTCTCAGCTGTAAGCTGGTTAAAAAAGAAGCATCGTTTCTGATGATCCAGATGGCAGTTTCCAGTTCAATGCCTTGTTGTTTGGTTCCTCCGGCATTGATAAAATACTCGGCATCGTTTTGATTTAACCGTCTAACTATAGCATCCTTCAAATGGTAACTAAATAGATTTCCATTAGCGTAAAAGCGGTTATTTTTGGTTTTATAACGCAGCCCCAGCTCGTAATTCCAGCCTAATTCTGCCTGCAGGTCATTATTGATATTGTTATCAGATGACCTTACTTCTGCAATGGTTGGAGGCGAATAACCTTTGCTCACCGAAGCCCTGGCCGAAAAATCAGAAGTGATGAGGTAAGATACCGCTGCTTTTGGCATAAACTGGGTATCAAATTTCCTGTGTTTTGAGGCAATTTCCACAGGGAAATAACTTTCGTAATTATACCGGTAGAAATTTAAACTTGAAGCAAGTTCGATCAGAAATTTATTGCTGAGGTCGAAATTTAACCGCAAATAAGCAAAATCCTGCCTGGCTTTTAAGCGGTCAGATGCCTGCATAGCGGTAGCCTCACCGCCGTTATTATTGAAATTCTTAATCTGGCTTTTTGTTCCCGAACTTTCTAATCCAATCTGTGCGTTAAATTTAAAATCTTTTCGTACCTGTACATAGTCCAGGAATGTCCTTAAACCTAAGGTGCTTTCGTACCTTTTTTCGTAATTGGTTATAAATGGATTTTTGAAATCGGTATAGGTGGTAAATAAGGCAATAACATGTTTAAAATGAGGATTAAACTGATAAGAATTGGATAAGCCTCCAAAAATAGTTTTGTTGTAAATAGCCGCCTGCTGCGAAATGGCTCCCGGTATGGTAGGTGTAGCCGGACGTGCCAGTTTAGGGTCCTGCTCTAACTGGCTGGCTGTTAATCCGCCCGGTGTGTTATAGCCTAAATCGCTGTAGAAGGCAAAAACCTTTAAATTGCCGGCAGTACTGTAATTCCATTGCTGAAAAGTCTGGAAATATTTTCTGTCCATCGCACTGTTCTGGCGGTAACCATCACTTTTCTGATAGCCTTCGCTAAAACTGAAACTGTAATTTTTAAATTGATGTTTGATGTCTGCCGTTTGATGGAACAAACCATAAAAACCTGCATTAGCAGAAATACTGACTTCATTATTGCCTAAACCTGGCGGGTTGATTAAAAGCGCACCACCTGTATTGGCACCGAATATGCTGGCTTCTGGTCCTTTGTAAATTTCCATGGTACCAACCGCAGCAACATCCAAGGCATTTAAATAGGTATTGCCACCTGCATCGGTTAGGGGGAAATCATCTACATAAATTTTAACATTTCTGATGCCAAATGGCGAACGTAATAAACTGCCACGAAGAGATAAACGGTAACTGCCTGGGGAGCGTTCTTCCATCCGTACGCCAGGCGTGGCATTTAACGTACTTACTAAAGAGTTGCTTTGCTGGTTTCTGATTAAACTGCTATCAATTAAACTTACCGCCGATACCGATCTTAACAAAGGCTGGCGGTTATAATAACCTTTTACCGTAATATCTTCAAGTTTTTTGGTCGAATCTTGTTTAACAGTTTGTGCTAAACCCGTAAATGCAGATAAAATTAATAGTAGCGTAAGGTTTGATTTCAAGATAAGGAGGATTGATGTTTTAACCACAGATTGGCAGCTAAATTTACCGTATATTCTGCTAATCTGTGGCTAATTGATAAACTATTTTGCTGCTACTTTCCAAATTACGCCGCTAACATCATCAGCTACCAGTAATGCACCATCTGGTGTGAGTGTAACGCCAACCGGACGGCCATAAACTTCTGCTTTATCTGCATCTGCAATAAAACCGGTTAAAAAATCTTCAGGTTTTCCTGTTGGTTTACCATCCTTAAATGGTACGAAAGCTACCTTATAACCAGAAATTGCAGACCTGTTCCACGAACCGTGCTGACCGATAAAGGCACCACCCTGGTATTTTTGTGGAAATTTTGTGGCTTTATAAAAAGCAAGGCCTAAAGAAGCGGTATGTGCACCAACGGCAACATCGGGCGCTATGGCTTTTTTTACCATGTCAGGATTTTTGCCTTTTAAACGCGGATCTTCATTTTGACCATAGTAAGAAAAAGGCCAGCCATAAAAAGCACCGGGTTTCACACTTGTAATGTAATCAGGCACAAGATCATCGCCAAGGCCATCACGCTCGTTAACCGCTGTCCATAACATATTCGTTGTTGGTGCCCAATCTACGCCTACCGGGTTGCGTAAACCGCTTGCATAAATTTTTTCTCCGGTTCCATCTGGATTAATTTCCAATATATTGGCTCTTCTTACTTCGTTTTCCATTCCGTTTTCGCCTACGTTACTGCCTGATCCAACGGTTACATAAATCTTGCTTTTATCTGCATTGGTGATGAGGTTTCTTGTCCAGTGATTGTTATAACCACCCGCCGGAAGGCTCAGAATCTTTTTACCTGTTGCAGTTATTTTGGTATCGCCTGTTTTATAAGGATATTGCCACAAACCATCGGTGTTTGCTACATAAAATGAATTGCCGATAATCAGCATGCCGAAAGGCTGGTTAAGGCCGTTTAAAAATGTGGTTACGGTTTCCGGTTTGCCGTCTTTATTGTCATCACGATAAAGCAAAATGGTATTGGCACTTTTTCCGGGAACCTCAGATTTGGCTTTTCCGGTAACCGTATTGGCTACAGATTCTGCTGCGCTTCTCTCTGAATTGGAAAGCGCCACCAGTACATCACCATTTGGCGCAATATAGGTGTTCCGCGGGCTTTTAATATTGGATGCAAACCTGGTCACTACAAATCCCTCAGGAGCAATTGGTGTTTTTCCTTTCGGCCAGCCAATTACCTTGCTAAATTTGCTTTTGGCGGCATTGGTATCAGGTGCAGGTAAATCAACTGCTCCGGTTTTAGTGGTTACCGTGGTATCTTCGCCCTGAGGTTGCTTATTAGAATTGGATTGGCATCCGAAAAGTACTGAAGCTGAAAGGATTGCTGTGTAGAAAATTTTATTTTTCATGTTGAACTGGTTTTATTAGTTTTCATGAAATAAACATCGAAATGAGTGGAGATGTTTTTGATCGGGCGAAATTGCCCCACTTAAAATAAAAAAGGAAAGTACCCGAAAGTACCTTCCATAGGAGAGAGCGCTCCTTATTTTCCTTTAAAGATATTCAGTTTGTACTGATAGGTAACAAGGAAGTATCGTTTTAATATTTCTCTATCTGAGATGTTAACCGCATTATTATAGGCATACCTGCTTACCGAAATGTTCTGATCGAAAAGATCGTAAACCGAGATTTTCAATTGTCCGCGGTCTTTTTTAAGCATTTGGAGCGACAAAGCCAGGTTTAAAAGGTGGGAACTTCTGGGAAAACCTTCCGCAATCTGTGGATTGTAATTATAAGAGTAGTTGGCATCGAGGATGATTTTTTTAGGCCAGCGAAGGCTAAAATCAGATCCGATGGTATGTGAGTAGGTATTTACGTTGTTGAAATTAACATCCTTATACCTGGTCATCTGCTTAGTGAAATTATACCTGGCGTTAACGCTTAATAACTCATTATAATTAAAGCTGATGTTTTCTCCCAAAGTAGTGTAAAAACTGTTTTCGAAACCTTCATCGGTATTGAGTATAAAAGGCCTTCTGTTTAAATTCAGGTTTAAACTGGTATTAAAACCCACCTGCCATTTCTGAGATTTTTTTAGCTGCTTGCCAAAATTTGCACCCATGTAACCGTTGGTACTTCCGTTGCGGTTAACAAAAGTAGTGGTATTTGCGCCTGCACTACTTAACAGCGTTTGCTGAATTACTACGTCGTTGCTGAAATTTAAACCTGAATAAATATTAAAATTGATCTGTTTACTGTGGTTATATTTATAGAGATTGAAATTTAAATTCCTTACCCTTGAGGGTACCAGATCGGGATTACCGGTTGTTTTATAAAGGGAGTTGTATTCGCGGACAATGGGTTGCATCTGAGATATGCCAGGCAGGTCTAACCTCTCGTCGTAACTGAACGAAAAACCTGCCCCATCAAAACGCATACCCGGAAAGAAATTATAAAACTTTTGATTAACGTCGTTATACCCGTAATTGAATATATTTTTCACATCATTTAGTTCGGCTTTAACGCCGAGCCGGATACTGTAGTTTTTGTTTATTTTATATAATAACTGAGGACGGATATTTTGGGTAAAAATATTACGCTGTAAATCGTTGCTCAGGTTTACCTGTAAAATATCGTAACCAGCGGTAAGTGGATTTCTTTCAAAGATACTTAGCTGATCTTTATTGCTGGAGTATTTAGAATAAATGTTTGTTTCTAAGATCAGTTTTTCGGTGATGAGCGGATAATTATAGGTCAGGGATAAATCAACTGAGCCCGATATTCTCCAGCTATCTTCATAACGGTCCTGCCTTTCCGATTCTACATCCGCAGTATAAGAAACAATGTTATAGAGCGAGAATTTATCTCCGCCATTGTTATTTAACTGAACAAAATTTGTAATATTTAATGATTCGCCTTTTTTCTTTAACCTGCGGTAATAATTAAAATTGTGCGAAAAACTGGTGTTGTTTGCATTATATCTTGAGTCAAAAGCAGTTTCTCTAAGTTTTGGAAATGCGGTATTGGAGGTGTTGCCGAAATTGTCATTCAGGTTGTTATCGCTGCCAAAATTAAATTTAGGTTCGTACCTGATCCTGTTAATGGTATCGGGCACCCATTCAATCAGGCCGCTAATGGCATGTTTATCATTTTTATTATTGCTGTTGTTTTGCGAAACAGATACCAGTTTGGTATCGGGCAGAAACTGTTCGTTATAATTTTGACTGTTAAAAATCCTTTCGGTGTGGGTATAAAAATAAACCAGGTTGAGTTTTAGTTTTTTGCCATAATTGTTGTTGATATTAAAGCCGCCTGCAGCTACATTTTCCATGCCGCCATAACCTCTGCCGCCAAATGTTCCATCGTAAAACTGCGATCCTCCAGAACGATCGAAGCCACCCATAGAATATAAATCCTGACTAGAAAAGCCTGTTTTGTTAAGGTTATTGGCCAAACCAATTAAACTTACCTGCAAAGTATCCCTGAAATTACTGAGGATACCAGCTGCTTCATAACGGTCTCTGCTGCCCCCGCCACCATAAATTTTGCCCAGTGTACTTTTCTTGATTTTGCTTTTCATCTTCAGGTTGATGATTTTGGCCACCTGTGCTTCGCTCACCAGATGATCCGGATCGTTTTCGCGGTCGTCGTAAACCTGGATTTTATCGACCATATCCGCATCAAGGTTTTTAGTCGCTACTTTGGGATCGTTGCCGAAAAATTCTTTTCCATCGATTAACAGTTTACTGATCGATTTACCGTTTACGAGGATGGAGCCATCCACATTTACCTGTACGCCAGGTAATTTCCTCAGCAATTCTTCTACAACAGCATTAGGCCGGGTTTTAAAAGCTTCAGTATTAAATTCAATGGTATCCTTTTTAATTACAACCGGCGATCTTTCTCCTTTAATCACCACTTCTTCGAGGTGATGGCCTGCCAGTAAAACCGTACCGAAATCTTTAATTACATCCTTTTTCAGTTCGAGCATTTGCCTGAATGTGGTATAGCCTACATAGGAAATAATGAGTTTCGTTGGTCTTTCAACCGGGATTCCTGATAATTTGAAAACACCGTTTTTATCGGTAAGTGTGTAAGAAATTAGGCTGGTATCTTTAGCATTAACAATGGCAACTGTGGCAAATTCAACCGGCACTTTGGACGATGAATCGGCAACTATACCTTTTACGGTGGTTTTATTTTGCGCCATCAGGTTAAAGCCCGTTAAAATAAACAGGAGTAGGGTGAGAAGCTTGAGCATTTAGGTATTTGGTTGAGCTATAATTTGTAACGATTAGTTAAACTAAATTACAGCATAATAACCAAAGATTTAGTTAAGAATTGTTAAATCATTTTTAATTGCTCAGGATCAATTTAGATTTTATTTTACCAGATTTTCCAGTAACCTGGTTTCAATGTCTTTAGCATTTAATAACAGCGCAGAGAATTGCGGATCGGATTTCACCAGTAAGAATTTCCCGTTAGGCAGCACAATGGCAGAGGTACCGCAGGTAGTTACCTCTTGAAATAACAGTTTCTTTAAAAATCCAGGATCGGTTTCTATTTCCAGGCCTTTTGATTTAACCTGGCTGAAGCTTTCGCCTACCTCACGATACTGATAAATGGCAACCTTTGGCCGGGCGGCAGCTTTTTCGAGGATGTTTTTTTGGAAAGTCCACCTTACATTGTTTAAAAATTCGGCATTTTGATAGTTTAAATCGTTCCAGCAACCATCCTTATTGAAATCATATTTGATAATGATGGTGTCTTTTAAGGCAAGCCGTTCATTTTGTTTTAAAAAAGTATGCAGCGAATCGATCTGTGCATCAGTTAAAGTACCTGCCTGATAACGTTTGTTCTCATCCACATAGAGTTTGGGAGAACAGCTATATATAAGGACGGAAAGAAAAACGAAAGTGAATAACTGAAGTTTGATTTTGGAGATACTTTTCATTTTATGAGCATTAATGTTGTCTAATAAATTTAGAACTAAATATTTATTAGACAATATTTATTAATAGAAAAGTTTGCCATTGAGAGGCAAAACGTTGTTTTAACTTCTCGAAAGCAATCTTAAAGCGCATGCAAGTAGCAATCGTTATAAGATTGCTTCGTCGGCTGAAAAAGCCTTCTCGCAATGACGATACCCTAAAGCCAATCAGCTATGTTGGCGTTTCAACTCAACCTTTCAAAATCTTTGCTTTCTCCGCATCAAATTCTTCCTGCGATAAAATTCCGGCATCTAATAACTCTTTTAAATCTAATAATGCCTGTTTTTTTGCTGCCATATCGTTTTTTGGCAATTCAGCCGTGTTTTCTATTGAAATTGTATTTGAACCTTGTACATTAGAATTAGCTGCAGGATCGTATTTTAACAAAAGTTCGGTAATCTCGTTAAAGCCTTTAATATTCGAATAATCGATTGGTTTTTGTTCTTTTACGTTTACGATTGACGGATCGGCAGATTTTTCGAGTAAAAATTTAACCGCATCTTTTTTGCCGTTTGCAGCAGCATAATGTAAAGCTGTGTTTCCGCTTTCATCCTGGATATTAACATTTGCACCTTTTTCCAATAATAATTTCAGCATACTTAAATGACCGCTTTTGGCGGCAACATGTAACATACTTTCGCCACCATAGTTATAATTATTATCAAAAGAGAAACTGGCAGAAACGGAAATGTTATTGGCTGTTTCTACCCACTCCAGATACGAATACATCGAATCGTCGTTCCCCGAAAGTGGTTTGGCATAATTTACATCCACACCGTTAGAAAGAAATAATTCGACAACTTCTTTCTGGTTATTGGCGCAGGCATACCAGATGGGCGATAAACCATTTTTTGAAGATACAAATACATCTGCACCCTTTTCTACCAGTGTTTTGGTGAGCATCCGGTTGGCATCATAACAGGCAAGTAACAGCGCTGATTCTCCGTTATGGTTAACATGATTAATATTGGCTCCTTTATCAATAAGTAGCTCAACCATGGGATTATTTTTAGATTTAACTGCAAAAATCAAAGGCGAATCGCCATGTTTATTGGTGGCATTGATGTTGGCGCCAAATTCCAGTAGTTTTTGAACAACCTCCTTATTTCTCCAGGCAGAGGCGATAAGCAGGGGTGTTTCTGCCTCATTATTTTCGCTGTTAACGTCAAGGCCTTTATCAAGTAGCTTTTCCAGCACTTCAATCTGCCCGTTTTGGGCAGTTAAATGCAGCAGGCTGTTTCCCTTAAGGTCTTTAATATCAATCCGGGCACCTTTATCCAATAAGTATAGTGCAGTTTGTTTCTGTTTTTGCAGGCAGGCAAAATAAAAAGGTGTTTCGCCGTTGTGGTCTTCATAATCTAAATCTGCACCTCGGTCGATTAAAATTTTTACCAGGTCTAAATACCCATGGTGGGCAGCATAGTGGAGGGCGGTTCGGCCTTTTTCGTCCGTATAACCCACTTCAACTTCGTTATTTGCCAATAAAAGTTCGGCTATTTTGCGTTTGCCGCTTTCGCAAGCAATTATAAATGACATCGACATATATTAAGATTGTTTCATTAGCAGTTCAACCGTTTTTATTTTCAGGTTATCATCAGAGGCCAGCATTAATGCCGTCTGATCCTTATCGTTGCTTATTGCAGTATCTGCTCCGTTTTCAATTAAGAGTTTTACCTTACGATAGGTTTCCTTCGCTTTTTCCGCTTCGTAGTTTACGTTGTAGGCACAAACTTTATGCAACAGGGTGTTCCCTTCATTATCTGTTCTGTTGATATCCACCTGTCCGCTTTCTAAAACCGCTTCTAAAATATTGGCCTGTTTTTCGGCAATTACATCCAATGGTGTTTTATCTGCACTGTACCAGGTGCTGGTCTGGTATAAGTCGGCACCATCACTTAGCAATTTTTTAAGAAAGTTAATGCTGCTTTCGCTGTTCGACATCATGCGAACATATTCGAAAAGCAATGTTTCGCTTTTTTTACTCACCTGATCAAATTCTGGTGTAGAGAAATTGCGCAGCGTATCGTATATATTTTCGCTTTGCGCATGTGCTACTGCATAAAAGAAGGCCGAATTCCCCTCCCGATCGGTTTGGTTTGGATCAGCACCGTTTTCGAGCAGGTGTGCAATTAAATTTTTCTTGTTAAACTTAATCGCGGTGATTAAAGGTGTTTCCTGTACTATATTGCCCTCATTGATATCGACACCCTCATTAATGAGGATATCGATATAACCCTTAAGCAAATCTGTAGTCTGCTCGTCGTTGAGGTTATACCTTCGGAAACTGCTTTTTACCACATGGTGGATATAATTTTCCTCGGCATTGTTTTTAAAACTGGTCGTGCAGCCTGCATCAATACACGCTTTGATTACGCCTAAACTTACGCCATTTTCGAAGAGATAACCCAATAAGGTTTTCGCATTTACTTCATCGTTCAGGTTATCGAAGTGGCCAATAAATTCGCTAAAAAAAGCAAGATCTTCATCTTCGTTTCCCAGGTTGTAAATGATACTATGAAAAATACTTTTGTCAAAATTGTCGAATTCGTAAATATCGGTTTCGATGGTTTTATCTTTTACCATCATATTTAAGATTTCGTATTGTTTTTCTTTGAAGAGGTTGTCGAAAATAGATGATTTCTGATAATCTTGAAGGTTTTTGGAGAGTTTTTCGCCGTTTTGCATCGAGCTTTTTGCTTCGTCAAATTTACGGGCATTTAACTGCTGATCTAAGGTAGTTTCGGTCATTTCAATTAAAAATTTTAAAATAGATAGATATTATGGTTGATCCTACAAAAGTTTAGCCAAAGCAATGTGCCTGAGAAAAAAAAATATTGTGAATGTTGCTTATGATGGTTACTGTGTAAATTGTTGAGAATGTTTAATCGGTTAATTGTATGAATTGGTTAACTGTTGCCTAGCAATTGCTAAATTGTTATCCGCAGATTGCCAACTGAAAATTGGTTATTTTTCGGCTCCTATGCTAATTTTCCGTGCCAGAAGCCTAAGTTTATAACCCTGATCGGAGCGGCATCCCCGATATTTCGTCGGGATAAAGCGGAGAGCAGGACTTACTTTAACAAAAGCGAATGACGCTGCGCTCCAAATACTTTTCTGGCACTCTATGCCGTGGGCATGGTACTTTGCTGCGCCAAAGTACCTAAAGCGCTTTGTCAATCCGGCAATGGGCCTTTTGCACAAACCCATACAAATCAAAAAAACAGCGGCACTTCGTTTTGTGTTCAATTTTTTTTAACCTGTAAATTATCGTTAACGAACACAAAACCACTGCGTTTCAGGTTTGATGGTGCCATTTGTTCTGCATTGCACCTGTTTTTTTGATTTTTCCGGCCCCTGGGATTGACGGCGTACTTCGGTAAGGATGGTTTGCTTTTTTAAGCAAGCTTGCATAACGCCATAAAAAAGTTAAAAGAATTGTTTCCGTGCCAGAGGCTTAAGTTTTTAGCTCTGATCGGAGCGGCATCCCCGATTTTTCATCGGGATAAAGCGGAGAGCAGGAGTAACGATGAAAATAGCGAATGACGCTGCGCTCCAAAAAACATTACTACAGTCATTAATATTTTACTAAAGGAATGCCTGATGCTTATCATAAATAACATTACGATGTTCCTTAATTCATTCGATTATTTTATCTTTAGGCGATTTTAAAAAGATTGGTTTGCAAAGCCATAAACCGATCGGATCATTAAATAAATAAGCAAAATCAATATAAATATGTCAAATACATCAAAAATTATCTACACCAAAACCGATGAGGCGCCAATGTTGGCTACTTATTCACTTTTACCTATTGTACAAGCTTTTACCGCATCAGCAGGTATTGATGTAGAAACCAGAGATATTTCTTTAGCAGGAAGAATTTTGGCAAACTTTCCTGAGTATTTAAAAGACGACCAAAAAATTGGTGATGCTTTGGCAGAGCTTGGTGCATTGGCTACCACTCCTGAAGCCAACATTATCAAATTACCCAATATCTCTGCTTCTATCCCACAATTAGTAGGTGCAATTACCGAGTTACAGGCTCAGGGTTTTGCCATTCCCAACTATCCGGATAATGCGCAGAGCGACGAAGAAAAAGCAATTAAAGCTAAATATGCAAAAGTTTTAGGCTCAGCTGTAAACCCGGTTTTACGCGAAGGTAACTCTGACCGCAGGGCGCCTAAAGCGGTTAAAAACTACGCCAAACAAAACCCGCACTCGATGGGTAAATGGTCGGCAGATTCTAAAACAAAAGTGGCCAGCATGACTGAAGGCGATTTTTATGGTTCAGAAAAATCGACCACTGTTGCAGAAGCCGGTCAGTTTAAAATTGAATTTGTAGCTGAAGATGGTTCGGTAACCGAATTAAAAGGATTATCGCCGTTAAAAGCAGGAGAAGTGATTGATAGCTCGGCATTGAGTTTATCTGCATTGAAAACTTTTGTGGCCAAAGAAATTGCTGAGGCTAAGGCTGCAGGCGTTTTATTATCCGCGCATTTAAAAGCAACGATGATGAAAGTATCTGACCCGATTATTTTCGGTGCCATTGTTGAAGTTTATTTTGCAGATGTTTTTACCAAATATGCTGATCTCTTTAAAGAATTAAATATCGATACCCGCAATGGTTTAGGTGATGTTTATGCAAAAATTGCTGGTAACCCTAAACAGGCTGAGGTTGAAGCTGCATTGGCACAAGCCATTGAAAACGGTCCGGCTTTAGCGATGGTGAATTCTGATAAAGGAATTACCAACCTGCACGTGCCAAGTGATGTGATTGTTGATGCTTCTATGCCAGCCATGATCCGTACATCAGGCCAGATGTGGAATAAAGAGGGTAAACCTCAGGATACGATTGCATTAATTCCAGATCGTTCTTACGCTGGTGTTTATACCGCAACCATTGATGACTGTAAAGCTAATGGCGCTTTTGATGTAACTACCATCGGTTCGGTACCAAATGTGGGTTTAATGGCCCAAAAAGCGGAAGAATATGGATCTCACGATAAAACTTTCCAGGCTACAGGTTCGGGAATCATCCGCGTTACTGATGCTGATAGAAAAGTATTTTTTGATCAGAAAGTAGAAAAGGGCGATATTTTCCGTATGTGCCAAACTAAAGATGCCCCAATTCAGGATTGGGTAAAATTAGCGGTTAACAGGGCACGTTTGTCAGAAACCCCTGCGGTTTTCTGGTTAGATGAGCAAAGAGCGCACGACAGGGAAATTATTGCAAAGGTAAATACTTACTTAAAAGACCACGATACTACAGGTTTGGATATCCGTATTTTAGCACCAATCGAAGCAACCAAATTTACTTTAGAGCGTATCCGTAAAGGTTTAGATACCATTTCGGTTACCGGTAACGTATTGCGTGATTATTTAACCGATTTATTCCCGATTTTAGAATTAGGTACTTCGGCAAAAATGTTATCAATTGTACCATTAATGAATGGTGGTGGTTTATTCGAAACCGGTGCAGGTGGTTCTGCTCCAAAACACATTGAGCAGTTTATTGAAGAAGGTTATTTACGCTGGGATTCGCTTGGTGAGTTTTTAGCCCTTCAGGCATCTTTAGAGCATTTATCTCAGACTCAAAACAATGCAAAAGCACAAGTATTAGCTGATGCTTTGGATGAGGCAAATGCTAAATTTTTAGCGACAGATAAGTCACCGGGCAGGAAATTAGGAACGATCGATAACCGTGGTTCTCACTTCTATTTAGCTTTATATTGGGCTGAGGCTTTAGCTGCTCAAAGTAAAGATGCTGATTTACAGGCCAGATTTGCGCCTTTGGCTAAAACTTTGTTAGAAAACGAAGCGAAAATTAATGAAGAATTGATCGGTTCGCAGGGCAAACCTCAAAACATTGGCGGTTACTACAACCCTAATGATGAATTGGCAAGCAAAGCCATGCGCCCAAGTGAAACATTAAATACTTCTTTGGCAGCTTTATAAGCTGAGTTGTCAACTTTAATGTGCTCCTGGCATAGAAGCTGACAACTCTTGAAATATTTAGCGTCCTGATGTAAAAATCGGGACGCTTTTTTTGTGAATTGTCAACTTTAATATGCCTTTTGTGTAGAAGTTGACAATTCTCATATTCTTATACGCGCCATACAACCCCAATATTTAAAAGTTCTGGTTTTTATTTTGTTATTAGAAGAAATTGAGGATCTGTCCATAAGTTTTGAATCTCAGGATATTGTTTCATGTCATCTTTTAATTCGGGCTCTAGCCTCAAAGCATTTTTTAAAAATGATAAACACTCTTCCGTTTTCCCCTGAGAGTTTTTAATTATACCTATTTGATAATAATTCCATGAAAAATCATGAAGTTTATTTAATTCTTCAAATACAGTAATTGCCTCGTCGTAAGAACCGATTCCTTTTAAGTGTAGGCCTTTACAATAATCCAACTGATATCTGGCATTAACATTTATCTGGAATTTTATATGCTCAAACTCGCTCAATGCCTTGTCTTTCGGTAATCTTGCAAAGACATCCAGGGTTAACTGAATGACAACATTTTCTCTAAAATAATCTTCAAAAAGTACCTGCAGTGATTTTAGTGCATTATCTAAGTCATTTGCCTTTAAGTAAATTTGGACCATGTAAATTAAAGCATTTGGACTTTTGGGGTCATTTTTCAAGATTAACTTTACGGTATCGATGAAATCAGTCTCATTTATTTCATTCAGCATGTCATAAAGTAAATCCATTTTACTTTCTAAAATTTTTAAATGATTGGGTTCGATGGTAAGTGCCTTATTATAAAATTCTAGTGCTTTTGCGTAATCTTCCTTTTTATAATATAATGTTCCTTTGTTTGCATAAGCTAGAGTTGAGTTTTCATCAAGTTCAAGTGCTTTGTTAAAAAGCTCCAGTGCATTCTCTAAATCATCTCTTTCCATCTGAAAAGCTCCATACGCAATATACCGGTCAACCTGTTCTGCATCTACTTTTCCTTTTGAATGTTCGGGGTTAGGCACTATTTTTATTTCAGAAATAGCACCTGTATCAAGTTGTTCCTGGAAAGCGTCTACCATCAACTCTAGTTGCTTTTTTAACTTTATTATAATTTGGTTAGCCTGATAATCATTTAATTGCTTTTTTAGTAAATGATTATATACAACATGATAATTGTGTTGATTCTTGAAATATATTTCTTCGGCATAAGCTAAAATTTCGGTTTGATAACTTTCATTATTAAATTTCTGTTCGTCAATGCCGTCAGAATAAATTGCTTTTTTCTTTTTTAAAAAAGAATCTGCTTTTTCAAAAATGATTAAAACCTGATCTTCACTTAATCCAATTTTTCTGAGTTCGTTTTTCGCTAATTCCGGATTATGTATGTTTTCTTCGAGTTTCCACATTGCTAATGCATAAACTTCATTTTGGAACTGTTTAGAATGAAACTTTGTCTCATCAATTCCTTTGTTTTTTTTCTTTAAGAAGTCAAAAAATCCCATTTTTTAAAATTCCAATTGATATAATGTTCCTACGGATATACTAATATATTAAATAAGTAGAAAATCAATCATTAAATATTTTACTCTTACCGCTCGGGCTGTGTACCCATAAACCGAAACTAAAAACCAAATAACTAATCATGTTATATTTATCTATAGCTTACAGCTTGATGATTACCGGCGCTTTGCTGCGTGAGGGATAGCAACGGAAAGCCCACAGCCAAGAGGAACGAATGGCGAGGACTTGCAGTGTATAGCCCGACCCTTGCGTAGCTTGGGGCACGCCCGGATATTAATAAAATTCTTTTGTTAATGAAAAACCTTATCTACACCGTTTTGTTATAACCTTATAAATTATAGGAGACCAATATCATGGCAATTAACGAGAACAAAGGATCACAAGACAAAATACATAGCACCACAGAAAACAGCGAAATCAATAAGGAAAATTTATCGTACGATAAAAATAAGGAAAGTTATGAGCTCGATGTAAAAGGAACTGACAGCGAATACGATCACCCAATGGGTTATGAAACGGTTGCGGCAGGTGCAAAAGATGATGATTCTACTTATGATGAAGCAAACCCTTATGTTGGTGATGAATATGCACGCAATGAAGAAATTGCTGAAGATAATTTAGAAGAACTGGGCATGCATGTAGATAATGGTGAAAGTGTAAAACTTAATCCGGAAGATGAAATACTTGCCCGTACACCAGAAGATAACCGCGATGATTTAGATGAAGAAGGTTACCCGGTTAATGATGCGCCCCAAAAATAGTCAGGATATTGCCGTTGGAAGATGGTAATTTGAAGAAACAATCATAAATGGAAAAGCAGGGTTATACGCGTATAACCCTGCTTTTTGCTTTGTTACAGCATTAGGATTTTTTGATTAAATCTTAAGGATTAATATCTAAATTAAACCTTCTGCGTAATTCATCCAGTTTAGGGTTTTTATTTACCAGGTAATCGTATTTTTCGCGGTTTCCGTATAACCGGTTTTCTATTTTACGCTCTACCAGTTTGTAGGTAACTTCTACACCAAAATTTCGGAGTTCGTTCCTTAAAAAATTTAGAAGCTCAACAGATTCCTGCTGGATAAGGTGTTCCTGCGTTTTACTTTCTACCGAAATCTCAATCAGTTGAGGATTTAAAAGGGTAGGGGCAAAATTATTTAAAATGGTAAAAAGGTTAATTTTATCTGCAGCTTTAAGCTTTTGGGTATATATGCTCCACACTTCCAGTAAGCGATCGTAACTAAAAACTTCACGGGCCTCGCCGGTTGCTTTTTTAGGGCCTTTATCTTCTTCTTCCTGGGCAATGCGATCAAAATCATTCAAAGATGGGATCAACATGCTTGTTGCACTTGCCTTTGGAATATTGATGCTGATGGAAGTAGCAGAGGGCGGAGGACTGCTAACCCTTGGCGTTTCCTTTGCTTTTTCTTCTACAGGAATACTGGAGGAAACAGAAACATTAACAGTGGGCGGAGGAGTGGAAACGGTGCTTTCGCTTGCGGCTTTTGGCCTGGGGCTTTCAACCTGTTCGGCTACGACATTAGTTTTTTTTTTATCCTGATCTCCGTCAATTGCTGTGTTATTAGTATTTAAAGGTTGTTGTGCTAAATTGACGACCGACCGGATATGGCACATTTTAATCAGTGCCAACTCTACCTGTAAACGCTGGTTTTTAGAATTTTTATAGTTTAAATCGCAGGTGTTGGCCAGGTTTAATGCAGTTAACAGGAACGAAAGTTCTGTTTGGCGGCACTGATCAAGGTATTTCTGCTTGATATTTTCGCTTACCTCTAATAATTTAATGGTAGCTGCATCTTTACCCACCAAGAGGTTACGGAAGTGACTTGCCAAACCGTTGATAAAGTTATTGCCATCAAAACCATTGTTCAGGATTTCGTCGAACAAAAGTAAAGTCTGGCTCACTTCTGCAGCAGTTAAATAAGAGGTAAGTTTAAAAAAGTAATCGTAATCTAAAATGTTCAGGTTGTCGATTACCGCTTTGTAGGTAATGTTCTTGTTGGCATAACTGGCAATCTGATCGAACATCGAAAGCGCATCGCGCAATCCACCATCTGCCTTTTGGGCAATAATGTGTAAACCATCACTTTCGAAAGCAATATTTTCGCGTTGGGCAATGGTTGAGAGGTGACTGGCAATATCTTCTACCTGGATCCGGTTGAAATCAAAAATCTGGCAACGCGATAAAATGGTCGGCAGGATTTTATGTTTCTCGGTAGTAGCCAGGATAAAAATGGCATATGATGGCGGTTCTTCCAAAGTTTTCAGAAAGGCATTAAATGCACTTTGCGATAACATGTGGACCTCATCAATAATATAAATTTTGTATTTTCCGGCTTGTGGCGGTATGCGAACCTGTTCAATCAAACTACGGATATCGTCAACAGAGTTGTTCGATGCCGCATCTAATTCGTGCACATTAAAAGAATGTCCGTTTTGGAAAGAAAGGCAATTATCGCATTGGCCGCAGGCTTCCATATCGGCTGTAGGATTGGTACAGTTGATGGTTTTAGCCAGGATACGCGCGCAGGTCGTTTTACCCACCCCACGTGGTCCGCAAAATAAAAATGCCTGGGCAAGCTGGTTGTTTTTAATGGCATTTTTTAACGTACCGGTAATATGCTGCTGGCCAACTACGGTTTCGAAGGTGGCTGGGCGGTATTTACGGGCAGAAACGATAAAATTTTCCATCGGCACGAAAATAGGAAAAATTTAGGTGTTGCAAGGGCGAAAAACCGGAATGTGGAAAAGTTGGTAAGAGGTTAAAATGTTGGAATGTTTTAAAGTTGATGGGGCAGTTGTTTTATTGTTGAATGTTAAAACGTTGAAAGGTTAAGCTTAATTAAATCAATCACTCTTTAATTTGTTGTAAAGTTGAAATGTTAGATTTAACCTAAAAATTCACTCATTCAAAATTCACTAATTAAATTCACTCATTCAAAATTCACTCATTCAAAATCCAATCATTCAAGATTCAATCATTCAAAATTCAATATTCCTAAATCTAAACTCAGGGATGAAACCTGTAAAACTGTTTATAATTGCTTTCAAATGCATCAAAACTACCGTAAGTAAGCTCAATGGCCTTTTCAGTATCATAGCCTTGTGCCGTTAATTTGATGATGTTTTTTAACGCTTTGGTACTTTTATTTTTAATAAAATAGTAGATTATACTATAAGCCGTATTATAATTGTCGTCTACACCGTGCCCGTAAAAAGTGCCATCGTATATTTTGAAAAACTTTTTTAATCTTCCTGTATCACTGTCGGCTATACCCGTTTTTATGCTTTTAATACGGTAGGTTTGAGGGTAAGAATATAAATTTGCTTCGCTGTCGAAATCCAGTGTTTCAAAAAATTCAGCCAATCCTTCATTCAGCCATTTAGGTGCTTTTTTATAATTGAACTGAAAAATACTATGGCTGGCCTCATGCAAGGCTACTGAAATAAAGTTGCTTCCTTTCATAATAAAAGCTTCATTTATTGCCGGGATGTAAAATCCCGTGGGCGAAGGCGCGTTGTATTTGGCTTTTTCTACACGGTAATCTTTAGATTTTCCATAGAGGTTTATTTTAACGGGTACAGTAATGTTCTCGCTGGTTTCGAAAATTTCATTACAGAACATGCGCTCATAAGCAATCAGCTTTTCTATTTTCTTTTGCTCACTCTCGCTTATTTTGCAATTGACCAGGTTGATCTCAACATATTGCGCATGAAGCGACAAGCTGATTAAATTGATTAATAATAGTATAAGGATCCTGTTCATGTGTTAAAAACTTATCCTAATATATTATTTTATCACCGATTTCAATTCATTTCTATACTCAGAAGCACTTTTACCTGTAAATTCTTTAAATAATTTGTTAAAATGGCTAAAGTTGTTAAAACCGCTTTCGTAAGAGATATTGGCAATACTGATCGGTTTTTCGGCTAAAAGTTTGGAAGCATGAACTACGCGGTATTCATTTACAAAATGCGTAAAGGTTTTTTTTGTGATTTTTTTAAAATAACGGCAAAATGAAGGAACCGTCATGCTCGACATTTCTGCCACATGCTGCAAACTAATCTGTTCCTGAAAATGGTCTTTCACATAATTGAAAATCATATTAATGCGGTCGTTATCCTGCACCTGCATTTCCATCGAAAAACCATCAGCGTTTAAGATTTTATAATCGCTGGCCAGCTCAAGTTCTTTTAAAACACTGAGCAAAGTTAAAAGCCTTTCGAAAGGTGGCTGATCGTCCATCATTTCTATTCTGTCGCCAACTTTACGCATGGTTTCGCTGCCAAAAGCGATCCCATCCTTAGCTTTATCAAATAATTCGTGGATTCCTTTAATTTCCTGCAGACCTAAAAAAGTACTGCCCAGAAATTCCGGTTTCATCTGGATTACCGTTTCATTTTTGTTCCCCGTATTGGTGTCGGTAAATCCGCAATGGGGCAGATTGCTGCCAATCAAAATCAGATCGCCGTCGGTATAATAAGAAACGTGACTGCCGATCTGTCTTTTGCCGGCGCCACCATTTACGAATACCATTTCGATTTCCGGATGATAATGCCAGAGATGTGCCATGTTATTGGCGTTTTCTACATATTTTGAATAATAGAACGAGCTCCCGAAAGAGGGTTCTACGACCTCGAAACTTGGTTTCATTATTTCCTGAATTATACCTCTAATTTAATTAAAAAATATGCTTTATTATAACTATTGCTAAAATAGTGGTTTAATTGGGGTAATATAGCATAGAAAGTGGAAAATATGCAACTAACTATATGTAAATTACCTTCTTACCTTAGTACCATCATATAATGATTAACTCTTTAAAAATATTGGTTATGAAAAAGTTCTTAAAAATCGGTTTAATAGCAGCTCTTTTTTTTACTGCTACGGGTGTTCACGCTAACGATGATGATTTTACGCTAAAGGTAAAAGGCGAGAAAGAAAAATATATCCGTTTTACTGCTGATAAAGCAGAAAATGTGAATCTATCACTTATAGGTTCGGATGATGAAGTTTTGTTTGAGGAAAATATTCACGCTGCTGCATTCTCAAGTAAAATTTATGATTTAAATGCACTTCCTGACGGAAAATATGTGCTTAAAGTAGAGTCTGATTTAAAACTGGCAAAATATACCGTTACCATTAAAGATGGTGAGGCAATTGTTTCTGAGCCAAAAATCTCTAGCATATTTAAACCGGTTTATACTTTTAATGATAAAGTGGTAACGCTTAGCCTTGATAACCTGGATAAAAACCCAATCGAAGTTAAAGTGTACAACGAATACAATGATGAGGTTTACAATGAGGTGTTTAAAGATAAAGCACAGTTGACCAAAAAATTCAATATCAGTAAAACAGATTCAAGAGAGTTAACCTTTGTGGTGAAATTTAAAGATGAATCTTTTGTTAAAACGGTACAAACTTACTAACAACAACAGCTAATTGATACAGGGGGGATCATCGGATAGATGAATTCCCCTTTTTTATGTAAGATGGATAAGGAATGTAAGATGGATGATGTAAGATGGATAATGTAAGATGGACGAGGGGTGATGTAAGATGGATGAGGTAGTATCATCATTTCCATCACAAATCATACATTATAATTTTCCATTATGCTTTTTTCCATTATCCATCTTCCATTTCACATTTTACATTTCACATCACATTTTCTAACTAATGCTTTGATTTTAAGAAAAATATTGTTACTTTTGCATCCCCGTAATATACCTCGGGATTAAAAAATTAAAAAACTTAATTAATAACAATGAATCAGTACGAAACTGTTATCGTTCTAACCCCGTTGTTATCAGAAGAAGCTGCAAAAGAGGCATTAGCCAAATTTAAAGCAGTTCTTACTGACAACAGTGCCGAAATTATCCAGGAAGATAATTGGGGTTTGAGAAAATTAGCGTATCCAATTGATAAAAAATCAAACGGATTCTTCAACTTAACTGAATACAAAGCTTCAGGAGATTTGATCGCAAAATTAGAGCTTGAATTAAAACGCGATGAGCGTGTGTTACGTTTCTTAACTATCCGTTTAGACAAACACGCAATTGCTTACAATGAGAAAAAGCGTAGTGGTGCTTTTAACAAAAAAACTAAGGAGGTTGCAGCGTAATGGCAAGAGAACAAATTCAATACGTAACTGCCCCTAAAGTAGAGGATAACCGTAAAAAATATTGCCGTTTCAAGAAGAACGGAATTAAATACATCGATTACAAGGATGCAAACTTCTTGTTGAAATTTATTAACGATCAGGGTAAATTATTACCACGCCGTTTAACTGGTACTTCGTTAAAATTCCAGCGTAAAGTGGCTCAGGCAGTTAAACGTGCCCGTCATATCGGTTTGTTACCTTTCGTTGCTGATCAATTAAAATAGGAGGCTAGAGATATGGAAATTATTTTAAAACAAGATATTAAAGGCCTTGGTGAGAAAGATGATGTAGTTACAGTAAAGCCAGGTTATGGCCGTAACTATTTAATCCCTCAAGGATTTGGAGAATTAGCTACTTCTTCTGCTAAAAAAGTTTTAGCTGAAAACTTAAAGCAAGCTGCTTTTAAACAAGATAAAATTAAGAAAGATGCTGAAGGTGTTGCTGAGCGTTTAACTGATGTTAAACTTTCAATCGGTGCTAAAGCTGGCGAAAGCGGAAAAATCTTTGGAGCGGTTAACACCATCCAGATTGCTGAAGCATTAAAAGCACAAGGCTTTGATGTAGACCGTCGTCGTATTACTTTCGAAACTGAACCAAAATTTGTTGGCGAATATGTTGCTAACTTAAACTTGCACAAAGAAGTTAAAGTTCAGGTTCCTTTCGAAGTAATCGCTGAATAAGCATTCTTTTAAAGAATCAATAAAAAAGGCCTTCCGATAAAAATCGAGAGGCCTTTTTTATTGGATGTAAAATGTAATCATGTAAGATGGATGATGTTTACAAAGATTGATCTGCTAACCATGCTGCATATTCTTCTATGCGAGTTCCCAGATAATAAGGTAGGTTTAATAATAAATAAGGTTTGCCAGCTGGAGTATTTGTCTTTTCTAGCTTAAATTCCCCACCATACACCCGGATAGCGAAAGGATGTTCTGCTGCATCTATAAATTGATGAAGGGATCTTAAACTTCCCGTAGTACCCGATTTGATTTCGATAGGTATTACAATTTTTTTATAAGGGTAAATAAGATCAACTTCTGCATCTGATTGTTTTTTATCTCTTACCCAAAAATTAGGCTTATGAGAGGATATATGTTCGGTTGATATCAGTTCCTGGGTAAATAGGTGCGGTATAACTGCTCCTCTATAGGTTGTACTTAAATCTTCAAGCGCGAGCATCTCACCCTGGATACCCAACGAATAGTTGATTAATCCAGTGTCTAAAAATTGTAGCCTGGGAGATTTTTTTAAATCAGGAATAATCGGAACTTTGGTGCCGGTAGATGGATATATTAACCTGATGATTTTTGCATCATCCAATATCCTAAAAGCTTCTCCAACCTCTCTCGATTTATAATTTGAATTACCAAAGCCCTGAAATACTACGCGCTTATCGAGGAAAAGGTGAGCACTGCCCATAATATGATTGATTGTTCTTCTTGCAGTGTCATTTTGGGTATATTTCTCGATGTCGTTTTTGTAGGTTGCCCAAATACTTTCGTAAACAATGGACAAATCGGAGAGACTGTGCGCTTCTATGTCGGTTTTAACTACTTCTGGCATACCTCCGATAATTGCATACCGATGAAAAGCTTTTAATAATAATTTGTGCGCAACATTTTTTACCGGAGTTTGAAGCAAATATTTTAATAAATCATTTTTTTGATTAGCCTGAAGGTATTCTTGAAAATTTAATGGGTATAGATATAAAAATTCAACCCTGCCAACCGGAAAACTTGCTACCTTTTGTAGTACAAACTCTAAAAGTGAGCCGGCACTGATCACATGTAATTCGGGAATTTCTTCATAAAAGTACCTTAGCATTTGGATTGCTTTTGCACTTTCCTGGATTTCGTCAATAAATAATAGTGTTTCATTTATTTTATCTGCTTGAAGGCTATGGCCAAGGAACAGTGCTTCAAGAATGCTTTGTACGTTGTCAAAATCATCAAAATACTGACGGTGTGCAGGTTTTTCCAGGTTTAGAAAAATAGCATTAGGATAGCTTTTTGCAAAATCTTTTATCAGCGTTGTTTTTCCAACCTGACGTGCTCCCCGAATGATCAGAGGTTTCCTGTTTTTGCTGTTTTTCCATTGAATTAAATTGTCTTCAATAGATCGTCTAAATGCCATTTTAAATGATTTGTAACAAAGTCAACCCAAATATACTATATTTTTGTAACAAAGTCAGGGCATATTTTTATAAATCTTGTAACAAAGTCAGGGCATTTTATTTGGTTGATGAAGTTTTAGTACTGAAATACTTTCTAAGTCATCAAATCTGTATGATCTCTGGGAAACCATTATTGATCTCCCAGAGTTATAGATGATATGAAATTTAGTTAGCCCATCTTCCATTATCCATCTCACATCATCCCTTCTTATTATCCTTTCGGCGTAGTCGGTCTGATTTCTACTTTACTCGGCAATGTTCTTGCTGGCATGGCTAATAGATCAACAATCAGTTTACCCATATCTTCTGGTTGGATTTTCCAGGCGTCGTTTTCACTATCTGGTTGGTGATCGTTAAAGTGGCTCGCTACAGATCCCGGCATAATGGTACTTACTTTCACGCCATATTTTCTTAAATCGAGCATCACCGATTGGGTAAAGCCAGTTAAGCCAAATTTACTGGCATTGTAGGCCGAACCGCCTGCAAAAAAGTTGGTTCCTGCCAAGCTCGAAATGGTAAAAATATGTCCTTTGCTTTTTTTAATCTCTTCAACCGATGCTTTGATGCTATAAAAAACACCTGTTAAATTGGTATCGATGGTTTCTTTCCATAAATCCACACCTAATTCATCGATCGGTGCGAAATGACCAATACCGGCATTGGCAATCAGCACATCCAGTTGTCCCCATTTTTCGATGATCAGATTGATGGCTGCCTGTTGAGAATTAAAATCTGCAACATTGGCTTCAATGGCCAGTACATCTCCATGCGTCACCAGGTTGGCGGCTGCTTGGTTTGCGCTATCTATTGTTCTGCTCGTAATGGCAACTTTATAACCGTTTTTTAGTAGGGCCTCGGCAATACCAAAACCAATTCCTTTACTTCCTCCTGTAATTAATGCAACTTTCATGTTCTTGTAACGTATGATATCGGAAAATGTTTAATTTGATTTTTTGTTGTTGCGATGTGGCAGTTCCATGATCTGGATATCTTTAAAATCTACCGGCTGACCTTCGCTTTGTAAGGCTATGAAACCTTCGGTAAGTGCTTTACCATCAATTTTGATTTTAGGATCGTAGCGATTGGCCACGCCGCCGCCAATTTGTGGTTTGCTATATTGTAAAACCGTATCGCCATTGATGATGTGTGTAACCAGCGAATCGCCCATTACAATCAATTCCGCTGATACCCATTGGTCGCCGTCATATGTTTTTGACTTTGAATCTAAACAATGGCCACCATATAACTTACCCTGATAAAAAATATCGGTGCCTGGCGAGCACATGTTGCCTGTTGGCCGTGGCCTTCCATCGCTTAAACCTCCTAAAAACTGCATTTCGATCGAAATTGGCCAATCTTGTTCTTTCGGCATTGTTTTGGGATCCTGCGAATGGAACATTACACCACTGTTCCGCAGGGTATAGTCCGGCGCTCCTTTTTGCAATTCGCCAACAAAGCGGTATTTTAGTTTGAGGTGATAATCAGAAAAAGGTGTTTTATAGTAGAGGTGGCCAAACTGATCGTTAAAATCTCCATACTGATCATAACGGACCTGAATGATACCATCCACCACTCTGAAAGTGTTTCCATAATTCACATTATAATTATGGTGATGGATTTTTACATTCCAGTCTTTAATATCTTTTCCATTAAAAAGTGTAATCCACTTTTCTGATTTATTATTAATGTTTTTCGTGCTGCTACAGCCCCATAAAGTTAGGGCCAGAAACAGATAGCTTAGTTTTTTCATTTGGTTAATTGAACCACAAAATACATAAACATAGCCATTTTATAACAGTTGGTACTGCATATTTATTTTTGAAAGACAAAAATCATAATTTTCCATTTTACGTTTTCCATTTAACATTTTTTGACCATTAAGAATTAAGAACATTAAGGTTAGCGACAAATTTATAGGCTTTAACTATTGGTTATTGAAAATTGATTATTGGTAATTATTTCCTCATTGTGGCTCCATTTTACGTTTTCCATTTAACATTTTTTGACCATTAAGAAATTAAGAACATTAAGGTTAGCGACATATTTCCAAGCTTTAACTATTGGTTATTGAAAATTGATTATTGGTAATTATTTCCTCATTGTGGTTTCCATTATCGATTTTACCTTTTCCATCATCCATTTTTCATTTCCCATCCCTTTAATTACCTTTGGCGCATGGCAAAAAACCGGACAACCAGAACAAAAAGCAAAGCGAAACACCCACTTTTAAAGAAGATCACCAATATTGCGACAAAAGTATTTTTATATTTTTTGCTGGTTTCTGTGTTTTGGGTAATTGCATTGCGTTTCATTAATCCGCCGATAACACTTTTGATGGTGTTGCGCAATATCGAGCGTAAAGCCGATGGAAAGCCTTTTAAAACAGAGAAAAAGTGGGTGAAGTTTGAAGATATATCTGATAACATGAAAAGGGCTGCAGTATCGGCTGAAGATCAGCTTTTTTTAAAGCATATTGGTTTTGATATGAAAGCCATTGAAAAGGCTTTTGCCAGTAATGCAAAAGGAAAGAAAGTGAAGGGAGGAAGTACCATTTCGCAGCAAACAGCCAAAAATGTTTTTTTATGGCCGGGCCGGTCGTGGATCAGGAAAGGTTTTGAAGCTTATTTTACGCTATTGATCGAATTATTTTGGAGCAAAGAAAGAATTTTGGAGGTATATTTAAACGTAATTGAAATGGGTGACGGCATTTATGGCGCCGAGGCGGCTTCGCAAGAATATTATGGTAAATCTTGTACCAAACTCACCAAAAAACAAGCCGCTTTAATTGCTTCGTGTTTTCCAAACCCAAGAAGATGGACGCCTAAAAACGCCACACCTTACATCAGACACCGCCAATACCTAATTTTAAGAAACATGAACAGGTTAGGGCCGCTGGATTTTTGATGTATGATGTTTGATGTAAAATGGGTAATGGGGACAGGGTTCCTTCCATCATCCATCTTACATTTTCCATCTATTAATCATGATCTTTATTCCACCTGATTTTAATCCCGCCCTTTTCGTCATCTACTGCTTTTAAATGTAGCACAATACCACGCATCCGGGCTTGCTTTTTTTCTTCCTTGGTTAAGTTTTCGTCGCCTTTAGGGTTTCTTAAAGGAATATCCATAGCTACATTGGTGCCACTGCCCAGGGCATAAATTCCTTTAACATTAAAGTTTAATGCACTAGAATTAACCAGCATTGGAGCGATTTCTACTTTGTCGCCCCTGATGTTAAGCGTTCCATCCAGGTTTTTGATTTCAACATTTGATAAATTCCGGTTTGCAAAAGCAAATTTCCCAACTTTAACCATCGGGTCGAAATTAACAAGTGCAGCATTATTCAGGTTAAAAACTACTTTTCCATTTATTGATCGTGGCAGAATTTTTCCGGTATGCGAAATTCTTCCGGAAATATTTACTAAAGAAGACAGATAACCTTTTAAATTTTTGTTGGTGATGGTGTTTTGCCCGAAATTATCAAAAGAGTAAAAGAAATCTTTAACGCTTACGTGGCTGATTTTCGAATTGATTTTGAAACTGTTTGAAGCAGCTTCCTGCATGATATTTCCATCTAAAGATAACTGACCGCCGGCGTGTGCTACACTGATTTTATTAAAAAATATACCACCACCACGTAATGAAATATCAGCATCTAGGTTTTTGGCCGTAAAATTATCGTAAATGGCTTTATCTACAGTTAAACGGATGTTCATTTTAGAAAGTTCGAGCACATTGCTTAATTCTTTAGAAACCACCCGTTTATTTCCGCTTGATTTTGGTTTATTGCTAGATCTTGGACCTAAAAAGGGTAAAAATTCTTTTAAATACAGTTGTGGGCTCGACATTTTTAAATTCACCAATATTTTATCTGGTGCAGTGTAATATAAATTGGCAAAGTTGGCAATGCTGCAGCTTACATTCAGCTCACTTTTACCTAGCTGGAAGTGTCCGTTCTGGATGGACAAATCATTCTGGTTAAAATCGATATTTAAAGCACTTTTTACCAGATGAAGTTTTCTGGGAATATAAAGGATATCGGCATCTGCAATCTGTATTTTACCTGAAACTACGGGTTTGGTAAACCTGAAATTATCGATATCGGCCTGGCAGTACAACCTGAGGTTTGCTGTTCCGTTTTTAAATTCAAAATCATTGGTTCCTAACGAATTATTTAAGTTTGATAAAGGAAATTGGGAGGTAACCAGTCCGGTGGCAATTGGCCTTGCCAGGTTATTCACCGTAAAAGTGTCTATTTTAAGTGGTGCATTAAAATATTTTGCGGTAAGTTTATGAAATTTGATCGAAGAATTTTCATCACCAATAATCCCGCCGGCAGTATCGCGGTTGGTAAAAGATCCATCAAAATTACAGGCGGTTAATTTTCCCGCAGGGATAGAAACGATGTTATCTCGTACTGTAATCCCTACTTTGATCAGCGGATCTCCATATTTGCCTGATCCGTCATCAATAATATTCCCGCGGATGTTAATCGGTTTTTCGATCCCGAATTTCAAAAGTTTAGAAGAAATATTAGGCGACAGGAGTAATGCCACATCCCTGAATAAAATATCATCTACAGCAATGCTGATGGCGAAAGCAGATTTTGCCAAGTCTATTTTGGCGCCTATTTTAAAAGGATGACCACCAATATTTAAAATTTCGGGTTTTAAAATTACCGCATCCAGATCGCGGCTGTAATGTGCCAGTAAAGTTCCGTCAAGCGATTTATCTTTTAAAAAACTTCCTTTACGGGTATTAAATGCGAAACTGTTTACTTTGGTTTTCAATTTTATTTTTCCCGTCCAGCCGCTATCCGGATATTCCATTCTACCCTGAATCTGGTCGATATCGAAGTTGAAAAGTTTAAACCTCTTTTTATTGTCGAGTATTAAACTCACTTTATTAAAATCTATCTTTTTTACCTCTAAAGCCGAAGATTTTGGCGACGACTTCTTATCATCGGTTTTGGGCTTACTTTTGAAAATACTGGTGTTGCTGTACCCGGTAGAATCGGTATAAATATATATAGACGCATTATTAATGGCTATCTGTTTAATATTGATGTTTCCCACAATAAGCGAGAGCACATTTAACGATACGTCAATATCCTGTGCTTTTAACAGATCATGTTTGTGCTGGGCCCATAAGCTATCCCTTAATAAAACGCCATTTAGTGAAACAGAAACGCCAGGGAAGCTTTTAAGGAGCGTAGGCTCCATGCTGGTGGCCGTAATCTGTCCGTTTAAATTTTTATTGAGCTGCGAGAGGATAGAAGCCAGCACTTCTTTCTTGTTGCGGCTAATGTAAAACGCACCCGCCAGCCAGGTTAATATAATCAGGACAACTAAAACCGATACGATTTTTAAAGAGATTTTAAGCCAGCGCTTCATACACATTATTTGATTTAACCAATATAATCTTTTTAAAGGCTAATTGTTTGGTTAGTAATGAAAAATAATCAGTATTAGTGCTTTAGGTTTTAAGAATGGCTTTATTTTAAAAGTAATTCGAGGTCAGGATGGTACTGTGAAGTGAGAAATTGTGTGATGGTGAAATCGGCCAGGCGGTGTTTGTAAAACGGATCTTCCATAAGGATTTTCTTTAGTGCTGCTTCATCTTTCGCCAGCGCTAAAATAATTCCGCCTGTGCGGGGCACTTTTCTGCCTGAAGCAACAAAAATGTTCTGATCGTAATATTTATTAAGGTACCGGACATGCTCCTTCATGTGTTCGTCCAGTTCTTCCAGCGGAACAATATATTTTAGATCTACAATAAACATGATGCTTACAGTAAATGGGCAAAAACGGTAGAATGCCAGCTATTTTGAAAAGGAACTTCCCATTTCGTTTCCAGTTCTGACAGATTTTGAACCATATTGTTAAACACAATGGTTTCAGGGGTTACCTGTTTGATGTTTACAAGGGTTTCGAAGTCTTCTTTACTGTTTACCACAACTTCTCCATTTACTTTATAGGCCATGTTAAAGCGGTTAAAAAGATCAACATGGTATTCCTGTTCAATTTCTTTGATTAACCGTACGGAGCTATCAATAGAGCATCCGGTAACGCCGGCCTGGCTTTCATCAACAGTGAGGATAATGAAAAAGCCGTAACGGATTTCTGCTTTCGCCAATAATTCGTTTCCGTGCGCTTTCCATTGGTTGGTAAAGGATGCTAATTTATTCAGGATCTCATTTTCTTCGGCAGAAGTAAATTTACGATCGCTTTGGTATATCCAAACTCTTGATTGTGGAGAAAAACTCATATACAAATTTATGATTTTAATTAATTTGCTGTATTAAAAACGCTAACCTGATGAAAAAGTTTACACTCTGCTTGAAAATATCCCTTGTTTCGGCTTTCTGTATGTTTTTATGCGCTTTTTCCGATCCCGAAACCCTTGAACAGTACACCGGTTACCTGCAAAAATCTTTTACTGATCATTACGATTCCAGTCAGGAAAGTGGCAAGGTAAAGAGTTATGAACTAAATGTTACCAACAATGGCTTTTGCCGTTACAAGCGTTATTATAACAACGGTAAAACCGAATATTTCGCATTTAAGTTAGCGAAATTTAAAGATATGGATTATTATGGTACCACGAATGCAGGTAAATTGTATATCCGTACCAAAGGCGATGATGTAATTGTGCAGACTTATAAGGACAGGGGAGGTGATGTAGACTCGATGGCTACGCAGATTATTATTCCGCTAAAAAATGTGGAGGCAGAAGATTTAAACCAGATCCGGAATAACCTGGAAAGGATAGTAAAGCTTCCGCCTGCTGAAGTACCTAAAACAGAAGTGAAATCTGAAGATTAGTTTTGCTGGCCGTCATCTCGACTGATCTCGACTGAAACGTAGTGGAATGGAGAGATCTGCCTCGAAAGATTTAGTTTCTTCTGAGTACTGCATGCTTCTCGACTACGTTGTAGTTCGAAATGACGGTAATTTGGAGGGTCAAAGGCAGAGACTTTTATTACAATCCATTTGCCATGGCTGTAATCTCCGCAATATCAAGCACTTTAACTTCCTGTTCTTTATCTTTTAACTTAATGCCATCGCTCAGCATCGTCATACAGAACGGGCAACCCGCTGCAATAAACTGCGGATTGGTTTCCAACGCTTCATCAATACGTTCTACATTGATGTCTTTATTTCCTTTTTCGGGTTCTTTAAACATCTGTGCGCCACCAGCACCACAGCATAAACCATTGCTTTTGCAACGTTTCATTTCTACCAGTTGGGCATCTAAAACTTCCAATGCTTTTCTTGGTGCTTCGTAAATTCCGTTTCCGCGGCCTAAATAACAAGGATCGTGATAAGTAATTTTTTTGCCTTTAAAACTTTCGCCACCTTCAGCTTTTAACTTACCCTCATTAATTAAATCCTGAATGAGTTGTGTATGGTGGATCACTTCGTAAGTGCCACCTAAGCCCGGATATTCATTTTTAATGGTATTGAAACAATGCGGACAGCCGGTTACGATTTTTTTAATGTTATATGCATTTAAAACTTCAATGTTGGTCATGGCCTGCATCTGGAAAAGAAACTCATTTCCGGCACGCTTAGCCGGGTCGCCGGTACAGCTTTCTTCGGTTCCTAAAACAGCATATTTTATACCTACATGATGTAAGATCTTGCAGATGTCGCGGGTAATTTTCTGTGCCCTTTCATCATAACTTCCTGCACACCCAACCCAAAATAATATTTCTGGTTCTTCACCTGCGGCCATTAATTCGGCCATTGTAGGGACTTTAAATTCCATTTTTATCGATGTTGTTGGTTAATCGTTTAAATCGGTTAACTGGTTAATTGTATTGTTGAATTGCTCAATTGTTTTCACATCGTCCGACTTAGGACTTATGACTAAAGACTCTAGACTAAGAGCCTTCTGCCCAGTTAAAGCGATCGGCTGGCGAATATTTCCAGGGTGCCTGGTTGTTTTCGATATTTCCGAGCATCGCATTAATACTTCCGGGAGCCTGTGATTCTTCCATTACCGCGTAACGTCGCAATTCCATGATAATCTGCAAAGGATCAATATTTACCGGGCAGGCTTCTACGCAGGCATTACAGCTGGTGCAGGCCCAAATTTCTTCTCTGGTAATGTAATCGTCCAGTAAGGCTTTCCCATCCTGATGTTCTGCGCCATGTTTATCTATATTTTGCCCTACTTCGGTAATGCGATCGCGGGTATCCATCATAATTTTTCGTGGCGATAACAGTTTACCGGTAATGTTTGCCGGGCATACAGAGGTACAACGCCCACATTCGGTGCAGGTATAGGCATTCATCAAGTTTACCCAACTCAAATCGGTTACATCTTTTGCGCCAAATTTACCTGGTTCGGTTTCAGCGGGAACAAATGAAGGATCGAGCATAGCCTTTACCTCGTTGGTAACCGATGCCATATTGGTAAACTCGCCCTTAGGTTCCAGATTGGAGAAATAAGTATTTGGAAAGGCGAAAAGAATATGGAAATGTTTTGAATAAGGCAGGTAATTTAAGAAAGCCAAAATGCCGATAATATGGAACCACCAGCAGCTGCGCTCAACAATAACCAATGCACTTTCTGTTGAAGGAAGGATATTCATTAAATACTGGCTTACCGGAAAAGCGCCTGCGTTAACATAGTGGCTTGCGCCTAAAAGCTGCAGTTTAGCATCGGCTGCGTTCATGAGTAAAAACGCACTCATTAATAAAATTTCGGTAATCAGGATATAATTGGCATCAGATTTTGGCCAGCTTTTCATTTCCACACCACTAAAGCGTTTAAGCTTAAGGATGTTTCTGCGGACCAGAAAAATGGCACATGAAACCCAAACGGTAAAGGCCAGGATTTCGAAAGAACCGATTAAAAAATTATACAAACCGCCCAAACCATTAAAAATACGGTGGGTGCCGAACAATCCGTCGATCATAATTTCGAGTACTTCGATATTGATGATTACAAAGCCGATGTACACAAAAAAGTGCAAAAAAGCCGGGATGGGGCGAACCACCATTTTAGATTGACCGAAAGCTACCCGTAGCATGGTCATTAATCTTTTTTGAGGCTGGTCTTTACGGTCGACCGCTTTTCCCAACCGGATATTGCGAATTATTTTACGCAGGTTAACTGTAAACAGCGCAATTGCTGCAAGTGTAAGTACTAGAAAGAGGATCTGTGCCACCATGCAATATTAGATTGTTTACGCTAAATTAGGATATTAATATTTAAAAATTACTATGCATGCATAAAAAAAATAATAAAATTGTTTGTTTGTACTCATTCTAAGCAAGAATTAAGACCTTTTTATCAGTTAACGCAAAATTAATTAATTGATAATCAGAGGGGCGCTTAAATAATTAAAAAAAAGTTTTGCTTTTGAAAAAAGAACACTACATTTGCAATCCCAAACGGATGGTGCCATAGCTCAGTCGGTAGAGCAAAGGACTGAAAATCCTTGTGTCCCTGGTTCGAATCCAGGTGGCACCACTTCCAAAAGTCCCGGTTTAACCGGGACTTTTTTGGTTTATAAGGTTTTGTTAATATTATTCGCAATCAGAGATGAATAAACCAGGCTAATTAGCTTAGTTTATTTTTTTTGACCACGTAAGCTACCTGAAATCACCTAAGTTTCTTGCGACTGTTAGATTAAGGAAGAAAAATGAAAATATTTTTTCAGTGCATCTTCTTGCTTATCAAAAAGATGGGGCTATAAGGTCTGGTTTTGACTAAAAAAACTGTAATCCTTTTTTGGAATTGAGAAAAAGAACACTACATTTGCAATCCCAAACGGATGGTGCCATAGCTCAGTCGGTAGAGCAAAGGACTGAAAATCCTTGTGTCCCTGGTTCGAATCCAGGTGGCACCACTTCCAGAAGCCCTTCAGAAATGAAGGGCTTTTTTGGTTTTATTGGAATTCTTACATTTAATTGGGCAGGTTAATTGCAGCGATTTTTCTTTTTTTATCACTTAAATCACTGAGTGCACCTGAGCTTCTTCCACCAGTTTACAAGGCTGTTTTTTATGTTTCAATATGATCGTGCTGTTTTTCAGCTATTTCTTTAACCTTATCTAATGCTTTAGGCCAGGTTTCCTTAAAATAGTCAAGCCATTCTTTGGTGATGTCCATATCAATCAGAAGTTCCGTTTTACCATCTTTTTCGTTTAGCGTGTAATTTTCGAATGATTCGCCCCAGTCGTGCAGGGTTTCCTTACCGTCCATGATCTGGCCAATGTGTTTAACAGACATGTACTTATTGGGGATATTTTCATTGATAATGGCTAACATTCCATCTCCTTTATCATCGTGAAACAATGCTTTACTTCCTTGTTTCCAATCGGTTTTTACCTGCGATCCTTCTGCAAAAACAGCTGTCCACCTGGGGTAGGTTTTTACGCCGAAAAGGACGTCCCATACCTTTACTGCAGACGCGTTAATGGTAATTTTAAATTCGATCTTTTCCATGGTTTTTTGTTTTTTATAAGGTTATTACTGAATTTTCATTAAGCTTATAATAAATTTCAAAAGAATCGAGCAATATAAAGCGGTGCAAAGGCGACAATTTTCAGGGGCCGGGGAGACTAAATTTTTTTATGATTTTTTAACATATTTAGCTTAAAATAAAGCAATTTAATCGATAGATTTACGTAGTTGGACGGTACATCTGCCTGTCTTCACAATATTTTAATTTAAATTTAGTTATTTGGTAAATAATTTTATTTCCAAACAACTTAACCATTGGCCAACACGTATATACATCAATATAATGCTACAAAAATCTATGAGAAATAACAGATTTACCCACCTGCTGGTGCTGGGTTTTTTAACTTTGGGTGCGATTTCTGCCTGCAAAAAGAGCAGTATTACGCCCGAAGAACCGGTTACGCCTACCACACCGAGCGGAACACGTACCGAACTGACAAAAGATTCGATCTTTTTATATGCTAAAGAACTATATTACTGGAATACTTCCTTACCTGCTTATGAGGCATTTAATCCCCGCGGATTTAGTTCAAATGAGGCAGAACTTTATGCCCTAACGCAATACTCTTCCGATCCATCAACGGGTAAACCTTATGAATATGTAAGCAATTCTACCGAACCGAAATATTCTTTTTTTGATTATACCGCCGCTACCACGGGCAAAACAGGTGTTCTCAAAGCAGATGTAAATGGTTTGGCAAATGATTATGGCTTTTCTGTAAGGTATAATACTACGGAAGATTTACGTGTAAAATATGTTTATGCCAATTCGCCGGCAGCTCAACAAGGTTTAACACGCGGCTGCAGGATAACGAGTATAAACGGCAGAACGAATTTAAGTTATAGTAGTTCAAATATTGTCGACTTTTTAAACGGTGCCATTTTTGGAACCAACCCCAGCGTAACTTTAGGATATAATGATTTGAGTGGTAATGCAAAAACGGCAGTTATTGTAAGCGCAAATTATACGGTTAATCCTATTTTATATACCAATATTTACACCGTTGGTGCCAAAAAAGTGGGTTATATTGTTTTTAATAGTTTCACTAATAATGCTTCTGCAGCTTTAAATGCTACCTTTTCTAATTTTGCTACGCAGGGCGTAACTGAACTTGTTGTAGATTTACGTTATAATGGTGGCGGGTATGTATCTACGGCAACGCAGATCATTAATTTAGCAGCCCCGGCAGCACAAAATGGTAATATTATGTTCACTTCTTATTATAACAATTACCTGCAATCAATTACTACTGCACAAAGAAAGGCTTCTGTTTTGGCACACCAGCCCCTGTTGGATGATGCCGGAAAACTGCAAACATTTACCACAGGTGTAAATGGAAAATATGCTACCTATGCTGATTTAAACTATTCTCCAACTGCCGCAGATAATATCGAAAAATTTGCAAAATCGGGTTCATTGGCTTTAGACAGGATTTATTTTCTGGTTACCGGATCAACGGCTTCAGCGAGTGAGCTTACCATTAATAGTTTAAAGCCAGTGATGGATGTAAAACTGATCGGCACTACAACTTATGGTAAACCTGTTGGTTTTTTCCCAATCAGGATTGATAAAGTAGACATGTATATTCCTGAGTTTGAAACTAAAAACCAAAAAGGTGTTGGCGGTTATTATTCGGGTTTAACTGTTGATAAAGAATCATCGGAAGATTTAACAAAAGCTTTTGGAGATGAAACCGAAACCATGCTGGCCTACGCACTGGCTTATGCCAAAACAGGTACTTTTGTAATCCCGGCAGCAAAAACAGCAAGTTTAAGTAACTCAACGGTGCCTGTAGCTCCAAAATTATCCACTGCTGAAATGAAATCAGCAGATGAGCGTCTGGATCAGAACGAGTTTAGAGGCATGGTGATGACACCGAGAAAAAGATTTTAATAAAATTTTCAAGCAAAAAGCCCGGTTAGCCAATAATGCTGACCGGGCTTTTTTTATGGGGATTGTAAATCCCCGGTTCAATGGTCGAGATTACAAATCCCGACCAACAAGGGACAGTTTGATGCTAAATAAGGTCGACCTCGGACTTATTTAGTGTCAATGAGGGTGAAATAAGTATCAATGAAGGTGAAATAAGCTTCAAATCGGAGCAAATTAGTATCAACGAGGGTGAGAAAAGGTCGGTGCCGAGCTTATTTTGTGTCAACGAGGGTTAAATAAGTATCAATTAGAGTGAGAAAAGGTCGGCGCCGAGCTTATTTTGTGTCAACGAGGGTTAGATAAGTATCAATGAAGATGAAATAAGCGCAATACAGATGCTGTTATGGTCAAAAAAACAAGTCAAGTTTTTAAAACTTGACTTGTTATATACCTGTTACAATAAAATTTTACTGCTAATGTCTTTATTAATGGTAATGTAACCCGGGTATTTAACCGGTGTATTGCCCAGCATAAAGGTTGGTTTTATTTTAATGGTTAGTAAACCCAGTTTTTCATCTTTAGAATTTGATCCTTTTTGAGCTGCTTTAATAATATCATTAAAAACATTTCCGTTTGATATCAGTCCATAAATATTGCTAACCAATTGTACCGGGACAGTTACAGTTTGGCCTTGTGCAATGCTTACATTCTGGTTAACCAGTCCTTCTGCAAGGTCAGTATTGTTTACCAATATTTTATATTCGAATTGGTTAATTGCCGCCAAATTACCCGATGGATTGGTGATTTCTAAATTCAAGTTAGCCCTTAAAGGAATATCTTTTCTCAGCAATCCCAAAGCTACTCCGGGTAAGCTTGTTAAGCTAAAACTCTGCTGATCCATTAATTTTTTTACGTCTGTACCTGCAATAGAGATATTTTGTACGTTGGTAATCTTATACGTGCAGTTTTCGAGTGCCTTTATTTGTTGCGCCTGTTTGTTAATGCCACAACCAAACATAGTAAAGGTAAGCAGGCAAATCATTAGTGTGTTTTTCATGTTAATCATAACGCCAAAATACTAAAACTATTTCAGAGCGGATGGTTAATTGTTTCGTGCAATTGCTAAATTGTTTGATTGCTATATTGTTACTGCAAATTGCCAATTGAAAACTGTTGAGGAGGGGTTAATCGGTTAATTGTTTCGTGCGATTGCTAAATTGTTCGATTGCGCTATTGTTATTGCAAATCGCTAACTGAAAACTGTTAAAGAGGGTTAATCGGTTAATTGTTTAAACTGGTTAATTGTTTACCCTTCGACTAGGTTCAGGGGTGTAACTGACGCATAAACCCCAACAATCAAACAATTAAGCAATACAACAATAACAAACTACGCCCAATTAACCAGTTAACCGATTTAAACAGTTAACCAGCATTCAGCAATAAAACAATAACTTTGTCAGAAAACAAATCAACATGGCCGTTACCATCAGGAAAATAGAAGCAGCAGATAATAAAGCAACCGCAGAAATGATCAGAACCATCTTAAGGGAGTTTAAGATTGATAAGCCAGGAACCGTATATACCGATCCTACAACGGATGATCTTTCTACACTTTTTGAACAACCCGGATCAGCTTATTGGATAGCGGAAGAGGATGGGGAGATTATTGGTGGCTGCGGCATTTACCCAACAGCTGGTTTGCCAGATGGTTGCGCAGAACTGGTGAAATTATATACTGCTGCGGCTTCGCGGGGAAAAGGTATTGGCAAGTTGCTGATGGAAAAAAGTATCGAATCAGCACAGCATTTTGGTTATAATGAAGTTTATCTGGAATCATTCCCGGAGCTTACTACAGCAATTTCTATGTATGAAAAAGCGGGATTCAAAAAACTTGAAGCGCCACTGGGCAATTCAGGCCATTTTGCCTGTAATGTCTGGATGTTGCTGGTATTGTAGCGGATTTTTAATCGCAACGTAAGTTTAGTGTAGGTTAAACGTCATATCAACTTTAACCATCTACACTTGGCACGAATAAAGATATTTTTGCAGCATAGATTTTTATCCCTTTAGTTTATGGCTGATCACTCATTAAAAAATATACCTTATTCTGTTCTTGATCTTGCAACGGTTTTAGACGGTTATACTGCCGCTGATACTTTTAAAGCAAGTCTCGATCTGGCTCAGCAATCAGAAAGTTTAGGCTATACCCGTTATTGGTTTGCCGAACACCATAATATGGCAGGTGTGGCCAGTTCGGCTACAGCGGTGTTAATTGGTTATATCGCTGGCGGCACAAAAACTATCCGTGTAGGTTCTGGCGGTATTATGCTGCCCAACCATGCGCCTTTAATTGTTGCAGAACAGTTTGGCACGTTGGCTTCGCTTTATCCAAACCGTATCGATCTGGGTTTGGGCAGGGCCCCGGGAACAGATCAGATTACCGCAATGGCCATCCGTGGTGAAAATTTTAATGCTGCCCATAACTTCCCGAAGGATATCGAAAAATTACAGCAGCTTTTTTCAGCTTCCAATAACCGGGCGAGTGTTAGGGCTATTCCTGGTGAGGGATTGGAGATTCCGATCTGGGTTTTAGGTTCGAGTACCGATAGTGCGCGTTTAGCCGCCGAGAAAGGATTGCCTTATGCTTTTGCAAGTCATTTTGCACCAACCTATTTCGAACATGCTATTTCTATTTACCGCAATAATTTTAAACCATCGGCATTTTTGCAGGAACCTTATGTAATGGCCTGTGTAAATGTGGTGGCAGCTGATACTGATGATGAAGCAGAACGTTTATCGAGTTCTGTAAAACGGATGTTTTTGGGTGTAATTACAGGTAAGAGAGAGTTATTAAAACCACCGGTAAATGATATTAATCAATATTGGGACCGTATGGAAAAAGAAGCAGTGGAGCAGATGTTGTACTATTCTTTTATCGGCAGTGGCGAAACCATTAAAGAAAATTTAACTGCTTTTGTTGATACTTATGGTGTAAATGAGATTATGAGTACTTCTCATATTTACGATCATCAGGCTAAACTGCATTCGAATAAGATTTTTGCAGGGTTGTTTGGGTAAAATAGTCCGTCATTGCTAGGTACGAAGCAATCCTACAACTGTGGGTGGGCAAAAGCATTAATTTTGCACTTAGCGATCGTTGTAAGATTGCTTTGTCGGCTGAAAAAGCCTTTATCTATCGGTCGGTGGCCCACCGACAGAAATTCTAATTGATTTTTTGCCCATCAGCATGGTCTTGCCTCGGCTCGCCGCCGCCGAAGGGCTCTTTCTTTTTGGCATCAAAAAGACCAGCGTAGCTAGCTTGAATGCAATTAAAAACATAAAAAGCACATGAAAAAACAAAAAATGCCGGCTGAAAATTTTTCTTTGGAAGCCACTAGGTTGGCAAGGTCGGTGGAGCCCGAAAAATTTGTTAGGCCGGAATAAAGCAGAACGGTGAGTTAGTGCTTTGGCCTAGCTGGGCGGAAATATATAATTGTTTAAAGTGTTTATTATTAATAGATGACTAAATAACGTCGATGGTAGCATAGTTTAAAAATCTGTCTCGATATAGATCTCTCTCCCGAATATTCGGGACGTTCCGGTAGAGATGACGCCTTTTATTGATAATTTGTTCCCCGTAGATTTCGCTAATGGGCGCAGAAAAGAGTTCCATATCCCATTATCCATCTTACTTTTTCCATTACCCTTATCCCCAAACCTCCGACCTCGGTCCCCTGACTTTCGGACTTATTCTATCACCCCTCATCCATTTTCCATCTTACATTATTCACTCTTTATGATTTATTAATACTAAAGGAATATTGAGCTGGTAGCTTTGCTGCGATAAACAGTATCCCTTGAGCGAAACTTTACTTTCATCTTTACAGTGCGGAAGCCATCGGGCCATGGAAGAAATCTACCGGGTTTACTGGGAGGGTGTTTTTGATGCTGCGCTTAAAAAAACAGGAGATGAAGCCCTTGCGCAGGATATTACCCAGGAGATTTTTATTTCGCTGTGGGAAAATCATAAAACGATTAACCTATCAGGAAGCCTTGGTGCTTACCTGCATGGTGCGGTAAAATATAAGGTTATTAACTATTTCAGATCAGGAAGTATCAAAGAACAACATCAGCCTGCACTTACAGCATTAATGGATGAGCAGCATGCCGCCGCTGCCGATGATAAACTCATTTTAAAAGAACTCCATCTTGAGGTGGATGCTGCTATTGCCTTACTGCCCGAAAAAATGCAGCAGGTTTTTTCGATGAGCAGAAAACAGGAAAAATCAATCAAAGAAATCGCTACAGAACTGGATATTTCTGTCCAGACCGTGAAAAACCAGATCTCTGCTGCACTAAAACTGCTCAAAAAAAGTCTTTCCTATATCCTGTTAATTGCCGCTTTAATCGGCTTAACATAAAGTTAATTTACTGATAACATTTTTGGTTAGTACCTCTTTGCCTTTCAACTGACATGTATTTAAATGACAGAAGAACAGGCAAAGGAACTGCTGCAGAAATATCTCGATCAGCAGGCAAATCCTGGGGAACAAAAAATGGTTGAAGTGTGGTATGCCACGCTAGATTTGAAAAATCGTGTATCAGCCGATCAAAAAGCTGCGATAGGAGAACAAATGTTTGTCCGGCTTAAGGCGGCGATGTACGAAAAACCGGAGAAGCGGAAGATCATTAAACTTCAGTCTTTTGGTAAGATAGCCGCTGCGGTACTGCTTGTGGTTACCCTTGGGCTAAGCGTATGGAAAATGAGCAGCCCGTTGAAATCTGCCGAAAATCAAGTTACTGTCATTACAGGATCAGCAGAGCGGAAACACATTACCCTGCCGGATGGTTCAGTGGTATTGCTCGGCCCGGCTGCAAAACTAAGTTATCCTAAAGTATTCGCTGCAAACAGCCGCCAGATTGCATTAAAAGACGGTGAAGCTTTTTTTGATATCGCCCACCAGGAAAACAGGCCATTTACAGTACATACCGCATCAGGCATCGACATTAAAGTTTTAGGAACCTCTTTCAAGGTCAAATCCTATCAGGCCAGTAAACAGTTCGAAGTTGCTGTAGTTACCGGTAAAGTTGCCGTAAGCAATAAGGAAAGAAACCTGGGGACACTTGTTAAAGACGAGACTTTAACCTATGATAAAAACGCCGATCATGCTGCTATCCGTAAAGTCAAAGCACTTGCTTTTGTTGGGTTTGCGTTTGACGGTACTACACTCGATCAGGTGATCAGCAAACTCCAGTATGCCTACAGCATTAAAATTGTGCTGGGCGACAGCACTTTGGCCAAACTTAAAACAACTGCTTCTTTCAGTAGCAGGCAATCAGCTGAAGAGATTCTGGATATTATCTGCAGTCTCCACCACCTGAAGTTCAACAGATCAAAAAATCATAAAACATTTAATATATACAGATGAGATAAGGATAGGGTATAGCAATTATCTACGGTACCGGTCAGATCGGTTGCCGCAATCTTTCTTTCTGGTCGCAGGGCCAGCATAATTAAAGCTTTACAAAAACAAATCAAACAAATTAAGCAATGAAAACTACCTCCGCTAAGAGGACACCAGCTCTTTATAAGATCATGAAATACTCATGTTTAACATTTACAATCCTCTGTATTTTTTGCAGTTCTATCCTCGCTTCGGCAGGCATGGCACAAAAATTAGAGAAAACCACGGTTAGCATTACGATAAACAAAGGCCGTAAGATGACCGAGATCATTAAAGAAATCGAATCGCGTACGGGGCTTAGCTTTGTGTACAACCCAGATCAGTTACAGCAGAAAAATATGTTTGTAAGCGGCGATTTCAGTACCGAACCGGTAAGGTCGCTTTTAGACAGACTTGGTTTGCAGGTTTTAGAAAAAGGCGAATACGTGATCCTGAACAACACGGTAATGAACAAACCAGACCGCATCATCACCGGGGTAGTACGCGATAATACAGGTTTGGTGCTTCCCGGCGTTTCGGTAAAAGTATTGGGAACACAAAGCGGTACCATTACCGATGGGAACGGAACTTTCCATATAGAAGTGGGTGCTGATGCGGTGCTTTCGTTCTCGATGATCGGTTACCAGACCAAAGAAGTAAAAGTTGGCGAGAACCAGGTGATCAATATTGCGCTGAAAGAAGAACGATCAACCCTGGCCGATGTGGTGGTGGTTGGTTATGGTACCCAAAAGAAAGAAACCTTAACCGGAGCCATCAGCATTGTGGGGATGGATAAACTTTCTTCGCGCTCATTAAATAGTGTAGGTGAGGTATTGGCCGGAAAAACGCCAGGTGTAATTGTAACCAATGAGGGTGGCGATCCAACGTCGATGCCTCGTATCAATGTTCGTGGCTCAGGCGGGATCAATGGAGAAAATGTGCTTTACGTAATCGACGGGTCTATCTTTTCGGGTACTCCGCAGCTCAATCCTAACGATATTGAGTCTATTTCGGTACTAAAAGATGGATCTGCGGCCATTTATGGTGCAAGGGCTTCCGGCGGTGTAATTTTAATTACCACCAAAAAAGGTAAAAGCGGTAAAATGCAGATCAGTTTTGATGCAAAGGTTGGACAACAAAGTGCCTGGAAAAAATTAGAGCCCTTAAATGCAGAACAACGTGCGCAGGTTGCGGCAACCGCAGCTAAAAACGGCGGTACCACCATATTACCGGCATTTGACGCTACAAAATATCCTGACGGGCAGATTACACGTACCAACTGGATGGATGAAGTGTTTAGGGATGGGTTATTACAGGATTACAATGCTGCTATAAACGGCGGTAGCGAAAAATCGAATTATTACCTAAGTTTTAATTACCGTAATGCAGAGGGCATTGTGTTAAATACCAAAACCAAACGTTACAATTTCAGGATCAATACGGAACATGAGGTAACCAATTGGTTAAAAATTGGCGAAAACCTATCGTACAGCAGTACCAACGGAAATGGTGCCAATACCAGCAGCGATTATACCGGTGCTTTACTTTCGGCCATTTATTACCCTGCAAATGCTACGCCTTACAATGCCGATGGTCGTTTTGCAGGTTTACCAGGTCCGTATGCCGGCGATTATGGCGATATTGTTAACCCTGTTGCCGATTTAATGCGCATCGATATTAACAACCCTGTAAATGTGCTGGTCGTTAATCCTTATGCCAATATCAAACTGGCCAAAGGTTTAACTTTCAGGTCTAACTTAAGCATCATCAAAACAGATGCTTCATTTAAAAGCTTTACACCCAAAAGGCCTGAGGTAGGAAAACCCGTATTAAGCAATAGTTTACAGGAAAGCAGCAACCATAATAGCGATTTGTTAACAGAACAAGTATTAAACTACAAAGGTACCTTTGGCAATCATCAGCTCGATCTTACCGGTGGTTACTCATTTCAGAAAACACAGTACAGAAGCTTGTTTGCTTCAGGATCAGGTTTTGATGACGAATCGCCACAATACCGGTATTTAATGAATGCTACTGTAATACAACCGTCTTCAAGCAGTTATAGTGCACAGGCACTTTCATCATTGTTTTTGAGGGCTAACTATAACTATCGCGAAAAATACCTGGTATCTTTAATCGGTCGCCGTGATGGATCATCATTACTCTCCAAAAACAACAGGACCAGAAATTATGGTTCGGCTTCGGTTGGATGGGTAATGAGCAAAGAAGATTTTCTTAAAGATGTAAGCTGGTTAAATGAATTGAAATTAAGGGGTAGCTATGGTTTCCTTGGCAATTTAGCATCGCTTACTTCTGATGCGGTTAATCCATTATTAACGCCAACGCAGAGTTATTTCGGGCAAACACCAACTTTGCAAAATGGATACGTACAAAACGTTTTAGCCAATCCTAACATTGCATGGGCAGAATCAAAGCAAACCAATGTTGGTGTTGATGTAGCGGTATTGGGACGGATAAACCTTTCTGCAGATTATTTTATCAAAGAAATCGATAAAATGATCTTAACCCGCACATTGCCCGGAACGGCAGGTTTAAATACCCAGATCATTAACGCAGGTAAGGTAAAAGATAAGGGTATTGAGTTAGGGTTAACCTACAATAGTGATAAAAATGCAGCTTTCACTTATTCGGTAAATGCTACTTTAACTAAAATAAACAACAATATAGAAGAACTTATTCCGGGCATAGAAAACCAGGTGGTATCTACCAATTTCAGGAATGAAGTTGCCCCGCTTACCAATCGGGTTGGGCAGCCATTGTATAGCTATTTTGTATTGAAAACAGATGGTATTTTTCAGAGTCAGGCAGAGGCCGATAATTATAAAAATGCAAAAGGGACCAAGATCCAGCCGAATGCAAAAGCGGGTGATTTTAAATTCGTAGATATTAACGGCGATGGATCAATTGATGGTAACGACCGTTATTTTGCGGGCAGCGCTTATCCTGATTTTTCTTACGGATTAAGTTTTAATGCCAGCTATAAAAATTTCGACTTCAATATTTTTGCGCAAGGGGTACAGGGAAATAAGTTATTCAATGCCGTAAAACGTACCACTTACAGTGCAGCCGGACCTTCTTACAATAAATTAGCAGGAATTTTAGATGCCTGGTCGCCGGAAAATCCGGGCGGAAAAGTGCCGATCATTTCGACCAGCGACGCCAACGGAAACTTTGCTGCTTCTGATTTTTATGTAGAAAACGGCTCTTACCTTCGTATCCGCAACGTAACGCTGGGTTACAGCCTGCCAAAATCTATTGCAAGTAAACTAAAAACCGGAGGAGTAAGGATTTATGCCACAGCAAACAACCTTTTTACCATTACTAAATATTCAGGCTTTGATCCCGAAATCGGAATGGACAATAACGGGGTAGATGTTGGCCGTTATCCGCAGGCACGCAGCTTTATCCTTGGTTTAAGTGTAAATCTATAATCACAACAACAATGAAAAAGAATTTAAAATATATCGCATTTGCAGCACTTGCTGTTTTTTCTTCATGCACAAAAGAGCTTGATATTGTACCCGAAGGTTCTCCATCGGCACAAAATTTCTGGAAAACAAAAGAAGATGCCCTGAAAGCTGAAGGTGGAATGTACGAAAACTACAATGCTGAAGATTTTTACGGTCGCGGCATGTTCTGGTTTATTAATGCCAGCGATGATATGGTTACCGGTCGTAACAAACCCGAGGCAGATAACATTAAAAACTTTAACCGTACATACGTGGGCGGCGGTTATACCGAAACACAGTGGAGCATGCGATATGCCATTATCAAACGCGCCAATGATATTATTATCAATGTGCCGGGCATCAATATGGACGAAACGTTAAAGAAACAGATTATCGGCGATGCTTATTTTAATGCTGGTTTGGTGTATTTCCAGTTGGCTGCAAATTATGGAAATGATAAAGCAGGTGTGCCAATTGTAACGCCGGAAACTGATGCTTCTCAGCCAATTGCACGTGCAAAAAATGTAAATGAAAATTACGATTATATCATTTCGCTATTGTTAAAGGCTGCTGATAACCTTCCGTTGTTTTCGGCGATGAAAGCTGCTGATTATGGTAAAGCACATAAAACCGCTGCCTGGGCTTATCTCTCAAAAGTGTACCTCTACAAAAAGGATTACGCCAATGCTGCAAAATATGCCGATATGGTTATTACTTCGGGTCAGCATGATTTAGTAAATACAGGTTTTGCTGATGTGTTTAAAGCAGCCAACAATTGGTCTAAAGAATATATCTGGTCGGTGGTTTGTACACCAAGTGGTGGTGGTACAGGCTGGGGCAGTAAATTGCCTGGTGTAATGTTAACCAACAAAGCATGGGGAATTTATAACGGATGGGGTTATTACCTGCCAACCAAAGAGCTTTACGATTCGTACGAAGCCGGCGATCAGCGCAGGGAAGCTACCATCTTAAAACCTGGCGATAAATTTATGTTTTTCGGGGCTGAGCGTAGTTTCACTAAAGATGCTGGGGCAACTTCAAACTATCAGTTTAAAAAATACATGGAGCCTTTCTCGTATGCCAACCCGATACCTACACACGTTAACCCGAATGGCGATAACGGAACAACCGATTTAAATGTACCTTTGATGCGTTATGCTGAAGTATTGCTGATCAAAGCTGAAGCCGCTATTAATTTAAGCGGTGCAGGCGCGGGCGATACCGAACTAAACAAAATCAGGGTGCGTGCAGGTTTAGGTACAAAGAGTGGAATGACGATTGACGACCTTAAACGCGAACGCCGTAACGAACTGGCAGGCGAGTGGGCCGACCGTCACCGCGATCTGGTAAGATGGGGCGATGCACAGGCTGCTTATGCCAAACCATTGCACGATTTTGATGGTAGCGTAATCTGGCCGGCAAGAACTTTTAACCCACAGGTACACGATGTTTGGGCAGTACCACAGAGAGAAATCGATAACAGTGCAGGTGTAATTAAACAAAACCCAGGATGGTAAAATCAAATAAACTGATCCTCTTTTTATGGTTTGGATTAGGTGTACATTCGGTTTCTGCCCAGCAGAAACTGAATGCCGGTAACGGGCACAGCCATAATGATTATAAGCAACAAATTCCTTTGCTGGAAGCTTATTATGCAGGTATGGGATCAATCGAGGCTGATGTATTTTACCGCAATGGAGAGTTGTTTGTTGCCCACGAAAGCAGCGAAATCGCACCCGGTAAAACGTTAAAGAAATTATACCTCGATCCCTTGGTGGCATTTTTTAAAGATCATGGCAACCATCCATATCCCGATCCGAAGCAAAAACTTCAGCTGGTAATTGATATAAAAGAAGATTATGAACACGTAATCCCGAAATTATTGGCCGATTTAAAAGGTAACGAAGCTGTTTTCGATCAGCAGATCAATCCTTCGGCCATTAAAATTGTAATGAGCGGGGCTGTTCCACCTGCGGGAAAGTTTAAGGATTATCCATCAGTTATCAGTTTCGATGGCCGTCCGGCAAATCAGTACACTGCCGAACAGTTACAGCACATCGGGATGATCAGCGATGATATTTCCCATTATTCGGTATGGAACGGAAAAGGTACGCCAACGCAAGCTGATTTAGAAAAGATGAAGGCGGTGATTGCCAAAGTACATGCCATGGGTAAGCCGTTCCGTTTTTGGGCAACTAAAGATAGTCCGAACAGCTGGAAAGAACTGGAACATATGGGGGTTGATTGGATCGGAACCGATCATCCGGCACTGTTAAAAGATTTTTACCAGAACAGGGCAAAACTAGAATATACCAGTCCGAAGGCGTATCAGCTTTATCAGCCAAGCTACAAAAGCGACGGATTAAAAACCAAAGCTAAAAATGTAATTCTTTTAATAGGAGATGGAATGGGGCTGGCTCAGATCCAGGCAGGTTTAAGTGCTAATTTTGGTCAATCCAACATCATCACCATTAAACATCTTGGCCTGTCGCGTACCGAAGCCTCCAATTCAGATTTTACTGATTCTGCTGCGGGTGCAACAGCTATGGCCACCGGACATAAAACCAATAACCGTTACATCAGCGTCGATTCTACAGGCAAAGCACTTCATTCGATTCCTGATCTTCTGGCTCCTTATGGTATTACCAGCGGGATTATTAGCAGTGGCGATATTACCGATGCTACGCCCGCGGCATTTTATGCCCATCAGCCTGAACGGTCGATGACAAAGGAAATTGCAGCTGATTTTCAGAACAGTCATGTTGATATTCTGGTTGGTTCGAAACGCCAGAGTTTTACCGAAAATCCTGATCAGAAACTGATGGATAAAATCTCGGGCAAAGGTTATATACTACAGAAAGACCTGAAAGGTTTTGTTGCTTCAAATGCAGCTAAACAACTGGTGCTTTTAGACGATTCTGTCACGCGGAAAATATTGGAAGGCCGCGGGGAAATGCTGAAAACTTCGTTTTTAAAAACAGTTGAATTGCTTTCGAAAAATAAAAAAGGATTTTTCATCATGGCAGAAGGAGCACAGATTGACCATGGCGGACATGCAAACGACCTGCCTTTCGCGGTAACCGAACAACATGATTTTGACCGCCTGGTGGGCGAAGCCTTAAAATTTGCTGATCAGGATGGCGAAACTCTGGTCATCGTAACTGCTGATCATGAAACCGGCGGATTATCTCTCCTGGATGCCTCCTACAGAAAAGGAAGCGTTCGCGGCAATTTCAGTACTGATGATCATACCAACATTATGGTACCCGTATTTGCCTACGGCCCCGGCTCGGAAGCCTTTATGGGGGTATATTCCAATAACCAGATTTTTTATAAAATTATCGAAGCTTATCGTTTAAAGAAAGCTCAGTAAATCAAATAATAAACCAAACAATCTCTGTAGCGGTGTCTGTATAATGCAGCGCCGCTTTTTTCTTAATGTTAACACAACATTGCAATACTAATTTTGAAATCAATAAAGAAAACCTGATGGAAAGAAGATCTGCACTCAAAAATATAGGTGGCCTGTTTTTGCTGCCAACATTATCAAAAGTTTCGTTGCCAACGGAGAAAAAGCCTGTTTTAAGGGTAGCGCACATTACTGATGTTCACCTGAAAAACCAGTTTAATGCGCCGGCGAGGTTTGCCAAATGCCTGCACCATTTACAGGCCCAATCGCCAAAAGTAGACCTGATTTTAAATGGCGGAGATATTGTTTTCGATATGAATAAAGAGAACATTGGTACTATAAACGATCAATGGAAACTGGTACAGGAAACCATAAAAAACGAATGCAGTATTCCGGTGCGTTATTGTTTGGGTAACCATGATATCTGGTGGAATGAGGATAGCAAAGGCGATGTTTTTTATGGTAAAAAATACGCCATGGATAAATTGCAGCTGCTTAAACCATATTACAGTTTGGTGCAAAACGGCTGGAAAATTATCGTACTGGATAGTACCCATCTTGATATCGACAATACCTGGTACATCGGCAAATTAGGAGATGAGCAACTAAACTGGCTAAAAAACGAGTTGCAAAGTACCGATAAAAAGATGCCTGTGATGGTAATGTCGCACATTCCGATCCTTACTGCCCTGTTGATGATAGAAGATAATATTGTAAACAAATGGACTATGCTGGGCGGCGATATGCATACCGATACCGCTAAAATCATCAGCCTTTTTTATCAGCATCCCAATGTAAAGTTATGCCTAAGCGGACACCTGCACATGCGCGATAAAGTAGTTTACAATGGTGTTACCTACCTCTGCAACGGTGCCGTATCAGGCGCATGGTGGGAGGGGAACAGAAGGGAAACCGCGCCGGGTTACGGCCTGATCGATTTGTATGAGGATGGGAGTTTTGAGGAGCAGTATGTTAATTATTGATGGATAGCCCCGCCAATCGTCATTTCGAGCGGAGTGCAACGTAGTCGAGAAATCTGTCTCGAGATAGATCTCTCCGCTTCACTGCGTTCCGGTCGAGATGACGACTTGTTCAGGATGACGATCGCATGTAACACTATGCTCTAAGCCCTATGCTCTCTGCTAAAACTATTCTTGTTATTCCCTTAACATTACCTTCATATCCAGATCCTTGCTTTGTTCAAAAAAGAATAAATGAAAAGAGATTTACTTACCTTAATAGCTGCCGCATCTATCGGTATGGTATCGTGCAAAAAGAACCACGACGAAACCCCAGCAGAATTTACTTACCCCGCCATGGCCGAAGTTTCCGATCCACAGGTGCTTTTTACCACTGCTGCAGGCGTAAAAGTATATAATGGTGGTTTTGGTTCGGCGGTAGCTGCCGATCCCAATTCGCCGGATGTTTTTTACATGTTAACCGACAGGGGGTCGAATGTTGCCGGACAGCTGGCCAATTCCATCATCATCGGGAAACCTGATTTCGATCCACAGATCGGTAAATTCAGGTTAAAAGATGGCAAACTGGTACTAGAGCAAACCATCGAACTAAAAAATGCCTCAGGTGGTAAATTAAACGGATTGCCTAATCCTGCGGGAATGGGTGCATCGGGAGAAATTGCATACGATTTAAACGGACAGGTTATTACGCCAAGTGCTGATGGCATCGACTCAGAAGGCTTGGTGAGGGCAGCCGACGGATCGTTCTGGATCAGCGATGAATACGGACCGCACCTGGTACACGTTGATGCAACAGGTAAAACCATCGAACGCATAAATCCATTTGGAACCGGAACCGGCGGACGTAAAATCCCGGCAGTATTTGCCAACAGAAGGGCTAACCGTGGTATGGAAGGCCTGGCCATTACCCCCGACGGAAAAACTTTGGTGGGCATGATGCAGTCGCCGATGTACAATCCTTCTAAAAGCGCAGTTGCCAATTCGGTTGTATTGAGGATTTTAACTTTCGATATCGCCACCGGCGCAACCAAACAATATGCCTATTTAATGGATAATGTAACCTTAACCGGTGTAAGTGATATCGTTGCCGTAAACAGTACTACTTTCTTAACCATTGAGCGTGATGGTTTATATGGAGGAGCAGCAACCAATCCGGCCACATTTAAAAAAGTTTTTAAGATCGACATTAGCGGCGCTACAGACATTTCTGATGCCAATAATGGTGCTACTGGTAAACTTTACGGTGGTAAAACTGTTGAAGAGTTGAACAATGCAACAGGTTTAAGCGGAGCAGGAATTACACCGGTAAGCAAAACTGTGGTGCTGGATCTTTTAAAAGACCTTCCTTCCATCTATCCGCACGATAAAGCAGAAGGATTAGCCTTATTGCCGGGTAATATTTTAGTGATTTCTAACGATGATGATTTCGGTGTGGTAGATAATGGCGCTAGTGGCTTTGCCCAGAAAATTTTGCCTTTCACCAATTCAGTTGATAGAAACCGACTATATTTTGTGAAGATTAAGCTTTGATTAATATAATCGTCATTGCGAGGTACGAAGCAATCTTAATGCGAACGCTGGTAGCGATCGTTGTAAGATTGCTTCGTCGGCTGAAAAAGCCTCCTCGCAATGACGACTTTTCGGGTTCTAATTCTTCCCAACCCTATTCTCTTCATCACTGGTTCCTGTTCTTCTGCTGCGGGCAGTTTTAATTTTCATATTTCCAAATTTATAGGTGAAACTCAGGTTTACCCTCCGGCTTTCCCATTCGTTTTTCCAATAGGTTTTAATGTTGTTATACTCCAGGTTTGCCCTAAATGCACTGGTATTAAACACATCGTTAACTTTTAAAGCCAGCGTTGCATTTTTGTTCCAGAATGTTTTTTTCGCACCAACATTAAGCTGGTAACTTCCTAAACTGCGGAACAAACCCGAAACGGAAGGAGAATCGTAATAAGCATAAGCCGATAAACTATAGTTTTTAGGCAAGGTGAAGGTATTATCAGTCATTACCGACCAGTTCCAAGAGAAAGCATTGTAACCATTACCCTGTACAGCCGATTGGGTGCGGTTAAATCCGGCTGAAACTTCCGTGCTGTTGTTCCACCATTTGGTGATATCAAAAGGACTTCCGGTTGCCATATAAAAGTTGGTGGTGCGGCTCAGGTTTTCCGGTCTGGTGATGGTTTCTTTGGTCAGATCGTTCTGGTAAGCCACTTCCCATATCGATCCGTTATTAACCGAATAACTCAACGTTAACACCCTGAAATTTTTGATGGAGTAATTAAATTCGAAGCTATTGGCATACGATGGTTGTAGAAACGGATTGCCCTGCAAAGCGGTGTACGGATCGGTATAAAAAGTAAAAGGATTTAAACTGCTGTACGATGGGCGGTTAATACTTTTGCGGTAAGCAGCAGTGATCAGGTTGTTCGAATCAAGCTTCAATGAGATAAATAACGTTGGAAAAAGCTTCCAGTATTTTCTGTCGATCACCGTATTTGTTCCTGATGAACTGCCATTGCCTAAAGTCTGCTCGGCACGCAATCCGGCCTTAATCTGTAAGTTTTTAAAACTTTGATCCAGAGAAAGGTAACCTGCATTAATATTTTCATTGTATAAAAACAGGTTGGTACGGCGTGGGTCGGTAATCCAGCCGGCAGTTTTCAGCGAATCGAAACGTACATCACTTTCCGATCTTACCCAGCTGCTTTTCCACCCGGTTTCCATTTTTAATTTTTTGTTCAGGTTCAGCGTATAATCAGCTTTGATGGAATAGATGGATACCTTGCCCATGCCGTTGTTTCGCAGATCGATCGGTGTACCAATCAGCTGATCATTTACATCAAGGTAATTATTGGTAAAAGTTTCGCTTCTGCTGTTATCATAACGTACATAATCTGCATCAATTCCCAGTTCTCCACCCAAAGTATCGGTTTTTAAACGGTAATTCAGGTTTAAGGCATGGTTTTTTTCGGTATTGCTTTGCGGATTGTACATGCTCGTTCCGCCCATTTTTGCCCCTGCCGCATTATAGTTTACCGAGTTGCTGTTCACCTTGGTTTCTTCTGGTGCAGTGTAACCCTTCACCATAATGCCTAAGGTATTTTTGTCGTTAATAAAATAATCGGCACCGGTAGAGTAATTTAAACTATTGGTAACCGGGTGCCAGAAATTAAGCTGGTTATACTGCTCTTCTCCGATAGTCCTGTTAAGCGTTAACCTGTTATAGGAGTTGTAATGTCCTGCATTCAAACGCAGATAAGTGCTCACTTTACCAATATTATAATTCAGGTTGGTGCCACCGAAAACTTTCTCGTAACGGCCATAACCACCGCCCAGGTTCATATTGCCATTAAAACCCTGCATTTTGTTCCTTTTCAGTTTAATATTGATAATGCCGGCCGTACCTGCTGCATCAAACGAAGAAGGTGGATTAGAAATCAGTTCGATTTTACTCAATACCGATCCCGGTAACGATTTTAGGTAAGTAGTTAATTCCATGCCCGTCATATAACTCAGTTTACCATCAATCATCACATTAATGCCTTTTTTGCCTTTAAGCACAATATTATCATCCTTATCGAGCTTTACTCCAGGCGACCTGCTGATCACTTCCAGTGCATTGTCTCCTGCCGTGTTCATTTGCTCTACATTGACCACCACCCGGTCGGCTTTTTGGTCGATAACCGGCATTTTGGAAATAATGTTTACCTCTTTAAGCTCTTGCGAACGATCTGTTAAGGTAATTGCCGGTACTTTAACCGCTGCCTCTTTCACTTCGAACGTGGCAGATTGATTTTTATCATAACCCATCATCAAAGCCTTAATTAAATAACGGCCGGGTTTTACGCCGCTAAATTCATATAAACCCTGCTGGTTGGTAGCTTGTAGTGCAACCGAAGCCGAATCGGGCAGGTGGATCAGCGCTACAGAAGCATAATCAAGTGCTTTATTGCTTTTATCGGTAACAGTGCCTGATATTTTAACATTTTGTGCAGAAACGGTTTTAATACCGAAAAGGAAGATGAAAAAAATGATGGTTTTAATTAAGCGGTTCATTTTATGTTTGTTTTAATTGATGATCCAAAGATGGAAAGCCTGCCCCAGCCTGTAAACTATATAATCCCAACCCCTTAAAATATTATCCCAATGCTTTTTTTAGCGATAAAAGGTGTTGATCCTTAAAATGCACACGTTCGGATAATTATTTACAGGTTTGGCATAAGAAAATAGGCCGTTAAAAAAGCTTTGTATAGTTTTAGGGCATGAAAACAATAAAAACGATTTCCATTCATGTTTTGTGCTGGATACTTATTCTGGGCTATTTTTATGGTGGCTATTTAATTGATGGCACCACTTTTACCAAGGCATCGCTTAGTATCTCCATGAATTTTATACAATTAATAGAATTCTACATCTGTTACTTATGGGTGTATCCCCGCTTTTTGAAAAAGAATAAAATACCACAGTTAATCGGTGGCATTTTGTTAACCATAGCCATATTTATTGCACTGAGGTATTTAATAGAAGAAGTGCTTTATTTAAAATGGTTTGGTTTTCATAATTATAATGATGGTACAACTGCCTGGGCCTATATTTCGGATAACATTTACTGGAGTATTGCTTTTATTGTTACGCCAGCTGCGGTTTATGGTATCGAACAGAGCTTTAAATCGGAGCAGGTAAACCGGAAACTTAAAGAAGAAGTGGTAAAAGCTGAGCTTTCATTCCTCAAATCGCAGATCAACCCACATTTTTTATACAATACGTTAAATTATGTGTATTCTCTGGCTATTCCGGTTTCCGATAAACTGGCCAATGCCGTTTTACGATTATCTGATCTGATGCGTTATACTTTAAACGATAGTCCGGATGGTAAAGTGAGTTTAGATAAAGAAGTAGAATACCTCGAAAGTTATGTCGAGCTTTTTAAAATGCGTTTCGAACCCAAATTTTATGTCGATTTTGTAACCGAAGGCATCAGCGATCAGAAAATAGCTTCGTTGATTCTGATTCCTTTTGTTGAAAATGCCTTTAAACATGGCGTGGTGAACGATGAGGCCCAACCGGTTCGCATTAAACTTAAAGTACAGAACAAACGTTTAAGTTTTGAAGTGAGCAATAAGATCAGCCATGCACAAAAAGACCATTCGAGTGGGGTAGGCATGGTGAATATCCACCGGAGGTTAGACCTGATTTATCCTGACAAGCACGAATTGCTGATTTCGAACAATGGAAATACTTACAAAAGCACTTTGATTTTAAATCTCTGATCGATAATTTGTGCCATTGAAAATAATTAACTTACGCTAACCGCCATACGCTAACCCCTTTTCCTATGATCCGTTGCCTTGCTGTTGATGATGAATCTTACGCTTCAGATATTATTGCCGCCTTTATTAATAAAACACCTTTTTTAGAACTCGTGGGTACTACCACCAATGCTTTTGAGGCACTAAACCTGGTGCAGGAAGGTAAGGTAGACCTCGTATTTCTGGATATCCAGATGCCCGAACTGACCGGAATCCAGTTTTTAAAAATCTGTGGCGGTAAATGTAAAGTAATCCTCACCACGGCCTATCCCGAATATGCTTTAGAAGGTTTCGATCTCGATGTGGTAGATTATCTCCTGAAACCGATTTCTTACGAACGTTTTTATAAAGCCGCCACAAAAGCGCAACAGATTTTAGCACCTGTGTTGCCTGTTCAGCAGGAAGTAATTGTACAGCAAGCTGCCCAGGGGAATGACTTTATTTTTATTAAAGGCGATACCAAAAACAAATTTATCAAGGTTAATTATGACGATATCCTCTACGTGGAAGGATTGAAAAACTACGTTTCGGTATATACGGCTACACAGCGGATCATTACTTACCAATCGTTACGCGAACTGGAAACCGAGTTGCCACAACCGCCTTTTTACCGCATCCATAAATCGTATATCATTTCGCTCGAAAAAATTAAGATGATTGATGGTAATACCGTTTACATTAACGATCAGGCCATACCGGTTGGTGAAACGTATAAGGAAGAGTTTTTTAAAGTGGTGAGGGAAAAAAAATAGGGTTAATTGTTTAAATCGGTTAAGTGGTTAATTGAGGAATAATTAAATATTGTTGAATTGTTAGATTGTTGAGATACATCTATCAATTAACCAGTTTCAACAATTAACCACTTAGCCATCCCTGACAGTTAACCAATCTACGGTGTGCATAAATTCTCCCCAATATTTAGCCTGATTTTTTTAAGTTTGCTGCGTAAATATTAAAATCAAACATGGCCGTACAAGAAACCAATTCGCTCAATCAGGTTGCAGAATTTCACACTACCTTTAAACATCCAATTCTCGAAAATCCGGTTATTCCTTCAAAACAAAGGGCTAATCTGCGCATCTCGCTTTTGGCTGAAGAATTGAAAGAATTGCAGGAAGCAGTAGAAAATGATGACCTGGTAGAAGTGGCCGATGCGCTTTGCGATCTGCAGTATGTTTTAGCCGGAGCCATCCATGAGTTTGGCTTAGGTGGAAAATTTAAGACCTTATTTGATGAAGTTCACCGCTCTAATATGAGCAAAGCCTGTAAAACGGTAGAAGAAGCTGAACAAACGATCCAGTTTTATTTAGATAAAGACCAGACTGAATCTTATTACAAGGAAATCGACGGACTGTTTTTGGTGTTCAGAAAATCTGACGATAAAACTTTAAAGTCGATCAATTATTCTCCTGCAGATTTAAAATCTCACTTAGTTTAAGTTCAGTTGAAAAGACTAAAACAGCTAATAACCGACCTGAAATTATCTCAGGATGCTCCCGATGCAGCTTTAATGCGTGAGTTTATTTTTTACTCGCCAAAAATGCCTTTGCGCTTGCACCAGGAACAGCTAATTGCAGAATCAAAACAGTTTAGCCTGCCGGTTTTTGATACTTATTTTACCAACTCCGAATTAAGTATTAATTGCTTTAGCTGGGGGAATGGAAAAAAGAAAGTATTGCTTACGCATGGCTGGGCTTCGAAAGCCCCGGACTTTTACGAGCTGATTGTTGAACTCCGGAAAATTGAAGATCTGGAGATCATTGCTTTTGATGCACCCGGAAACGGAAGTTCTATATCTGAGTTTTCTAACCTGATGTTATATGCCGATTCGGTAAAAGCTATTGCTTTAAATTACGCACAGCCAGATGCATTAATCGGACATTCGCTGGGCGGCATGGCCAATGTAATTGCGATACAGGAATTAGGAATCACTCCCGGTCTGCTAATCAGCATTGCCCCGTTGATCCGTTTGAAAGAGAATTTTGAGCAGAGTTTGGATTCGGTAAGCATCGGAGCTAAACACCAGGATATTTTCTTTGAAAATTTTACAAAAGAGTTCCCCGTTTCAGCAAGTCATTTTAACCTTACTGAGCTATATCAGCTAAATCCGGGCATTGATCATTTCCTGGCTTTCGATCCCGCTGATCATATTTCTCCATATCCGTTTCTAAAAGAATTTTTAAATAAATACCCTGCAATAAGTTCAAAATCATACGAAGAGGTAGGACATTATAAAATCCTCAAATCTGCTGATGTAATAGGCGATATCATAGAAAAAGTACAAGCCTTAAGCTAATTTTTGAAATTTTATATGATTTGTAGCCACCCATGGAATGAAGCTTTCAAAGTAACTTTGATTGCTTGCCACCTATAGTGTGAAGGTTTCAAAGTAACTTTGATTGGTCGCCACCTATGGTGGGAAGGTTTCAAAGTAACTTTGATTTGATGCCACCCATGGTGGGAAGGTTTCAAAGTAATTCTGTTCAGGATCCCTCTAAAAATAGTCACTGTGGACTGAAGTAGGTAGTAGATTGTGTGGCTGAATCTAAATAGAAGTATCGTTTTTTCCACCGTATTGGAGAAATCTGCATCTAAAAATCACCACCCAGATACCTTCCGTGTCCTCAGGTGGCTTAGGTGGTCAAACAAAAAATGAATCGATATTATTTTTCATAGAAAGTGTTGTCAACTTTACCAGCAAATACGACAGGAAGTTGACAACGCATTCTATTCACCTGACGCCAGATAGTAACATCTGACACTCCTGCAAAGGGCTGCTATCTGTTTTCTATAATATGATTTCCGACCCCTGTCTCCGGACTTATAATTCCATCATCCATTTACGTCTTCCATCTCTGATCCATAACAGTGCATAACAGTTAAAGCTGCTGCAAATTCTATTTTAGGGCAACCAAATATTAAATTAGAGCATGCAAGCAATTTTAGGTTTAATTTTTCATTTCTTCGGTGGTTTCGCCTCCGGAAGCTTCTATATTCCATATAAAAAAGTTAAAGGCTGGGCCTGGGAAAGTTATTGGATTGTAGGTGGATTATTCTCCTGGTTAATTGTTCCGCCTCTTGCCGCTTTCCTAACCGTTCCTAATTTTAGCGAAATTATCAGCAGTACCAATGGTAACATATTATGGCTTACCTATTTCTTTGGCATCCTGTGGGGCATTGGCGGATTAACCTATGGCCTTGGTGTTCGTTACCTGGGCGTATCATTAGGAAGCAGTATCATTTTAGGGCTGTGTATGGTATTGGGCTCGATTCTTCCATCCATTTATTTCGATTTTTTCCCTCAGGCAGGTAAAGATACTTTTACCATGTTTTTGCATACCGATTGGGGCCGCATGGTATTGCTGGGCCTTTTAGTCTGTGTACTGGGTATTGTGATTTGTGGTAAGGCAGGCATGATGAAAGAAAAGGAAATGAAAACTGGTATTACCGATCCACACGGGATGGAGGTAAAAACAGAATTTAAATTCGGGCTCGGTTTATTTGTAGGTATTGTTTCAGGCGTTTTAAGTGCCTGTTTCAATTTTGGTATCGAAGCCGGAAAACCCATGGCCGATGCTGCAAATACCATCTGGAAAGCTGCAAATCCTGCTGAAACAGGCAATTTCCTATTCCAGAATAACGTTACCTATATCATTGTGCTCTGGGGCGGCCTAACCACCAACTTTATCTGGTGTATGGTACTCAACGCTCGCAATAAAACATTCGGCGATTATACAAACGCGGCAACACCATTGCTGAAAAATTATATTTTTTCTGCATTGGCAGGTACCACCTGGTTTTTGCAGTTCTTTTTCTATGGCATGGGTGAAAGTAAAATGGGCAATGGCGCCAGTTCATGGATTCTGCACATGGCTTTTATCATCCTGATCGCCAACATTTGGGGCCTGGTATTAAAAGAGTGGAAAGGCGTATCCAGAAAAACTTTGATTACTGTTTTGGCAGGTATTCTAACCATCATCATTTCGGTACTCATTGTAGGTTATGGTAATTCAATTAAAGGTTAAAAAATAAAAATTTAAATATAAAATTAGAATGTCAATCGATACGAAAAGTTATAAGCACGTAAGCTATCTATGGGATGAAGAAGAAGCCGCAAAACTGGCTGGTGATGAAGTAGCCCTCTTAATTTATCGCTCTAATTTATTGGGTGCTGATTTACGCTTAACCAATTATGGAGGTGGAAATACCTCGTGCAAAGTATTGGAAAAAGACCCGCTTACCGGTTTGGAAACCGAAGTAATGTGGGTAAAAGGTTCAGGTGGCGATTTAGGAACGTTAAAGAAAAGTGGACTTGCTGCATTATATGTTGACCGTTTACGCAGCCTGAAAAATATTTACCGTGGCGTGGAGCATGAAGATGAAATGGTTGAACTGTTTAACCACTGTATTTTCGATTTAAGCTCTAAAGCACCATCAATCGATACCCCTTTACACGGTTTCCTGCCGTTTAAACATATCGATCACCTGCATCCGGATGCGGCCATCGCCATCGCTGCGGCTAAAGACGGTAAAAAAATTACCGAAGAATTATTTGATGGAACGATTGGCTGGGTGGAATGGAAAAAACCTGGTTTCGAACTGGGTTTGCAATTGAAACAATGTTTAGATGAAAATCCGGGTATCCGTGGTATCATGTTAGGCTCACATGGTTTGTTTACCTGGGGCGATACCGCTTACGAAAGTTACCTCAACACCTTAGAAGTAATCGAGATCTGTTCTGATTACCTGAACCAGAATTATGGTAGAAAAGGTCCGGTTTTTGGCGGACAGAAAATAGAAAGCGCAGCAGCAGAGCAACGTAAAAAACAAGCAGCTGCAATAGCACCTGTATTGCGTGGCTTATGTTCTTCTAAACAACACATGATCGGTCACTTCACCGATGATAGCCGCGTATTAGAGTTCATCAATTCTAATGATCTCGATCGCCTTGCACCAATGGGTACGAGCTGTCCCGATCACTTTTTACGCACCAAAATCAGTCCGCTGGTTTTAACTTTAGCCAGTGATGCCGATTTATCAGATGTTAAAGCCTTAAAAGAAACATTGCAACCTGCGTTTGAAGCTTACAGGGCAATGTACACCGATTATTATGAGGCCTGTAAACATCCAAACAGTCCGGCTATCCGCGATACCAATCCGGTGGTAATCTTGTATCCAGGCATCGGCATGTTTACCTTCTCTAAAGATAAACAGACCGCAAGGGTTGCAGCAGAATTCTATATCAACGCCATTAACGTAATGAAGGGTGCTGAGGCAGTTTCCGAATATACTTCATTACCTCATCAGGAAGCTTTTAACATTGAATATTGGTTGCTGGAAGAAGCAAAATTGCAGCGCATGCCCAAACCAAAACCTTTAACGGGTAAAATTGCCCTCATTACAGGCAGTGCCGGTGGTATCGGTAAAGCAATTGCTAAAAAGTTTGTTGCCGAAGGCGGTGTAGTAATTTTAAACGATATGAACGCTGAGCGTTTGGAAGAAGCAGGTAAAGAATTTGCTGGCCAGTTTGGTAAAGATTCTTACAGTACTGCTATTTTAAATGTAACCAGCGAAGCAGATATTAAAGCTGCCTTCGATTCTGCCGCCCTGGCTTTTGGCGGAGTAGACATTGTGGTAAACAATGCAGGTTTATCGATTTCAAAAACCATTGCTGATCATACCGAAAAGGATTGGGATTTATTATATGATGTTTTGGTAAAAGGCCAGTTCTTTATTACCCAGGCTGCAACAAATACGATGCAAAAGCAGGATATTGGTGGCGATATCATTAATATTGTAAGTAAGAACGCCCTGGTAAGCGGACCAAATAATGCCGGTTATGGCAGCGCAAAAGCCGCCCAGTTACATTTAAGCAGATTAAACGCTGCCGAACTGGGTGCCGATAATATCCGTGTAAATGTGGTTAACCCCGATGCGGTAATCAGTGATAGCAATATCTGGGCAGGCGGTTGGGCCGAAGGCCGTGCAAAAGCTTACGGGATCACTGTTGCAGAGCTACCAGCTTATTACGCAAAACGTACTTTGTTGAACCAGATCATATTGCCGGATGACATTGCCAATGCCTGTTTCGCCTTTGTGGGTGGCTTGTTGCACAAATCAACCGGAAATGTTTTAAATGTTGATGGCGGAGTAGCCATGGCATTTGTAAGATAAGACGAATCCTCGGTCTGTGTTCGCACAGACTTTGTTCCTCGGTTTGTGTCTCCACAGACCGAAACAAATAAAGAAATTAGTGGTCTGTGAGGACACAGACCACGGTGATAAGTTAAAATGAAATAATAACAATTTGTTCCTCGGTTTGTGTCTCCACAGACCGAAACAAATAAAGAAATTAGTGGTCTGTGAGGACACAGACCACGGAGAAGGAGACACAGACCATGGCGATAAGAGTAGAATAGATTAAATAATATTAACCACAGATAAAAAGGATGCACACAGATACAAATCCGTGTGCATTCCCACCTGAACGGACGGGCAGGTATTAAATCCGTGGTTAAAAAACATTTGTCTGTAGCATGCAAACCATGGCAAACAGAATTTTAAATTCAGTTTTAGTAAGTTGTTTAACCGGTCTGTGCCTCGCACAGACTGGAAATGACTTTAAATTTTATAATCATCCTCGTTTGTCACAAAGTGATTTCTTAGGAACAACGAGGAAGAGTGAGAACGGCGATGGTATCGCCACAAGATTAACCTGATAAAAACCAAATATCCTCATGAATATCGAGCAGAACCAAATAGAAAAACACAACGACTCCCTTTTAACTTCACACCAACGCAAACTGGCCTTTTTAAAAGAAGATTGGTCGCACGTTGACCTAGAAAGTGTCATCCAAAAACTGGTCGATTTTCAGATTGCCATCCCAAGCTGGGCATTGGGTACCGGCGGAACCCGTTTTGGCCGTTTTGCTATTACCGGTGGCGAACCACGTACAATTGAAGAAAAAATTGAAGATGTTGGTCTGCTTCATGCCCTTAACGGTGCAAGTGGTGCCATTTCACTCCACATTCCATGGGATATCCCTCAAAATGCCGAAGCTTTAAAGTCATTAGCCGCTAGTTATGGTTTAAAGTTCGATGCCATGAACTCCAATACCTTTCAGGATCAGGCAGGCTCTGCACACAGCTATAAATTTGGTTCATTGCAAAATGTGAATAAAGACATTCGCAAACAGGCTATTGAACATAATATCGAAGTAATCAAACATGGTATTGCACTGGGATCGGATGCTTTAACCGTTTGGCTTGCCGATGGTTCTTGTTTCCCCGGACAGCTTAATTTTCGTAAAGCTTTTGAAAACACCCTGGAGAGTTTACATGAAATTTATTCAGCCCTGCCAGAAAACTGGAAAATATTTGTAGAGTACAAAGCTTTCGAACCCAATTTTTATTCAACTACAGTTGGCGATTGGGGGCAATCGTTGCTTTACGCAAGCAAACTGGGTAAAAAGGCTTACACTTTGGTTGATTTAGGTCACCATTTGCCTAATGCGAATATCGAACAGATTGTCGCCTTGCTCTTAATGGAAGGAAAATTGGGTGGTTTCCATTTCAACGATTCTAAATATGGCGACGACGATTTAACCGCAGGAAGCATCAAACCATATCAATTGTTCTTAATTTTTAATGAACTGGTTGAAGGTATGGATGCAAAAGGCATGAACCATGCAAAAGATCTGGGCTGGATGATTGATGCTTCGCACAATGTGAAAGATCCTTTAGAGGATTTATTGCAATCTGTTGAAGCCATTATGATTGCCTATGCACAAGCTTTATTAGTAGATAGAAAAGCATTAAACGAAGCACAGGACAATAACGACGTGGCCAAAGCGCAGGAAATTTTACAACATACTTTCCGTAGCGATTTGAGGGCCTTGGTAGCCGAAGCCAGGTTAAGAGCCGGTGCAGCATTATCGCCAATTGGTTTATACCGTGGTTTAGAAGTAAGAAATAATTTAGTTAATCACCGCGGAAATACTGTTGCCACAGGTTTATAAATAGGAGAATAAAATGCCAAAACCTGTTATTGCCATATTTGATGTTGGGAAAACGAATAAAAAACTCTTTCTGATCGACGAAAACTACCAGATTGTTTACGAACGCTCTGCACGTTTTGTAGAAACAGTTGATGAAGATGGAGAACCCTGCGAAAACCTCGAAAGCCTCCGTTCTTCCGTTTACGATTCCCTGCATCAGGTTTTGCAGTTAAAAGAGTTTGAGGTTAAAGCCATTAATTTTTCTACCTATGGTGCCAGTTTTGTGTACCTGGATGAAAATGGTGAACCTTTAACGCCACTTTATAATTATTTAAAAGAATATCCGGAAGAGCTTAAACAAGCTTTTTATGCAAAATACGGAGGAGAGGAGAAGATTTCATTAGAAACAGCCTCACCAATTTTGGGCAGCTTAAACTCGGGCATGCAACTGTACCGATTAAAGCATGAGAAACCCGAAATATTCCAAAAAGTGAAATGGGCTTTACACCTGCCTCAATATTTAAGTTATCTGATTTCTGGCAAGGCCGTGGCCGATATCACCAGTATTGGCTGCCATACCCAGCTTTGGGATTTCGGTAAAAACCAATACCACAATTGGGTTTCTGCAGAAAAAATAACAGAGAAATTTGGTGAATTTACCCCGGCAGATTCTAGCTTAAACACCAATTTTGAAGGCAGCAGCGTAAAAGTTGGTGTTGGACTGCACGACAGTTCTGCAGCTTTAATTCCTTACCTGGCTAATTTTAACACGCCATTTGTACTCATTTCTACAGGTACCTGGTGTATCAGTTTAAATCCTTTTAACCAACAGCCTTTAACTGCCGGAGAGTTAAAACAGGATTGTTTGTGTTACATGCATTATAAAGGCAAAGCAGTTAAAGCTTCGCGTATTTTTGCCGGTTACGAACATGAAGTACAGCTAAAGCGGATCGCTGAGCATTTTGACCGTGCAGCATACCTGTTTAAACACCTCAAGTTCAATCCATCAATGATTTTAAAGCTGGCGAATAAAATTCCCGAAAACCAACAGGAACAACAGGGTTTTTCTGCAAGTTCAGCCTTCCCAGACCGCGATCTGAATCTTTTCCAGACAGCAGAAGAAGCCTATCATCAGTTAATTTTTGACCTGATTAAACAGCAGATTTATTCATTAAAATTAATTTTAAACGCTGGTGTAAGAAGAATTTTTGTAGATGGAGGTTTTGGTAAAAATGCTATTTACATGCATTTACTTGCTACTTCTATTCCCGATATTGAGGTTTATGCTTCCTCCGTTTCGCAGGCTACGGCCATTGGTACTGCATTGGCGATAAATGATGCCTGGAATGAAAATCCGGCACCAACAGATATGATCCAGCTAAAATATTATTCTGCCATTCAGCGTAGCTTAGATTTTTAGGAATTTGCCTATATTCGAAATCCCTGCACCAATGTAACCGTTTTGAAACCAGAAGACTTAATCCCCTATATCAAAGTTGATGAATATTCATCAACGCCAAAATATAAGCAGTTAACCAACGCTATTTTGGCCGCTATTGAAAGTGGTAAATTGCTTAAAAACAGTTTGTTGCCTTCTATAAACGAATTGAGTTTCAGTTTGGAAATGTCGAGAGATACCGCCGAGAAAGGTTACCGTAACCTTCGCAAATTAGGAGTTGTAGATTCAGTGCCAGGTAAAGGCTATTTTATCATAAATACCGATTTTTCGCGTAAATTAAAGGTTTGTTTGCTTTTTAATAAGCTTAGTACCCACAAAAAAATCATTTACGATTCCTTCACCAAAACCATCGGCGAACGGGCCGCAATAGATTTTTACATCTATAACAATGATTTTGCGCTGTTCAAAAAGATGATTGTGGCCAAACGCGATGATTATTCGCACTTCGTTATTATTCCGCATTTTCTGGAAGGCGGCGAAAATGCCCACGAAATTATCAATACCATTCCAAAGGAGAAGCTGGTGATCCTTGATAAATTGCTGCCCGGTATCACCGGAGATTACGCTGCGGCTTACGAAAACTTTGCACAGGATATTTATGCGGCTTTAGAACAAGCTTTAGACCGACTTTCTCATTATCGCACCTTAAAAATTATCTTTCCAAAAAATAGTTATTTCCCTCATGAGATATTAACCGGTTTTTACAGGTTTTGCCAGCAATATGCTTTCGATCATAAAGTAATCCATAACATTAAAGACGAAGAAATTAACCCGGGAGAAGTTTATATCAACCTGATGGAAGATGATCTGGTAATGCTGATTGAGCGTTTAATTGCTCAAAAACTTAAAATTGGTATAGATGTTGGCGTAATTTCTTATAACGAAACCCCGTTAAAAAGGATCATTTTAGATGGAATTACCACCATTTCTACTGATTTCAGCAGACTTGGCGCACAGGCAGCAGAATTTATTCTCAGTGGAAAAACCGAAAAAGTTGAAGTTCCTTTTTATTTGAATTTGCGGAAGTCGCTGTAAACTAGGAGAGCCGTCATTTCGAGCGCAGCCGAGAAATCTATCCATATGGCACATAAATCTTTCCCCGACTATAAGGGTAGGCATTTTACTATGCTCCAGTTCAGATGACTGTCCTTCTGCTGAATCTGTCAATGGATAGTGTCGTTAAAGACTTCTAGCGGTTGGTAAATGATAAGGAATTGTCGTTCAGCTTTTTTACATATTTTAGCAGGCTTTATAAATCATATTCGTTTGGAAGTTGTTATCTAATTAGCTAACTTTGTGTTGGCTTAAATTTGGTTAATGAACGAAGAATTTATCAGAGACATTTTCTATTTTGAAGAGTATTATTTGGATTTTTACGAGAAGCTTAAACCTAACGTAAAGAAAAAATTCAACTGGACATTACAATTAATCGCTACGCTTGAAAAAATCCCTGAAAAATATTTTAAGCACATTACGGGATCTACAGGACTTTTTGAAATTAGAGTTGAAGTTGGTTCAGATATTTTTAGGGTGTTCAGTTTTTTTGATAAAGGAAAACTGATCATACTTGTAAATGGCTTTCAGAAGAAGACACAAAAAACACCTAAAAATGAAATTGAATTAGCGGAGAAACTTAAAAAGAAATATTTTGATGGAAAAGAAAAAGAATAAATTGACATCATTTGCTGATCATTTGGACAACGAATACGGTAAGCGAGGGACAGAAAGCAGAGAGAATTACGAACAGGAATTCGAGAGTTTTAAACTCGGCGCAATGCTACAAGAACTCCGCAAGGAAAAGGGAATGACACAGGAGCAACTTGCTGAAAAATGCGGGACTACAAAAACCTACATCTCCAGAATCGAGAATAATGCAAGTGACATTAGACTTTCAACTTTAATGAGGATTATTAAAGTTGGATTAGGTGGGCACTTGAATCTAAACGTGAGTTTATAAAACAAAATACCCTATTTCAGTTTAAATGAGTGAACAGGTAACCGCGCAACAGTTTTCAGATCAACATCCCTACGATTATATTTTAAAGGATTTTAACTTGAAAGATCTGAGTCAGGTGGTGATTCTGAAGCATTTAAATGGATTGATTCATACTGATGTTAAAGGTTTTTACCAGCTTTATCCTGAACAGATTGAATTGGATTATGCAGCCTTTAGCGATGAAACTTCCGACCTTTTCTTTCCAATTGTTCAGGTACAGCAGCACCCAAATTCGGTAAAACTTTCTTGTCGTTGCGCTACACCAAAAAATAAACTCTGTGAACACCAGGCAAGGGTTTTATACAACATTCTTCAACGCCAGGAACTGCTGATTTTCTTCGATCATAACCTGCGCAGGCAAAAGCTGGCTAAAATTGCAGTTGATTACGGATTAGAAAAGGAAGAAAAACTCGATCTGCTGTTTAATTTCCGGTATGATAACGGCGAGGTAGATATCCGCCCAAAAATGGATGCCCTGCAGCCCTTTAATAAAGAAGCGCAGCAAAATCTGCAGGAACTTTTACTACCGTCGGCAAAACCTAAGGTAAAATTACCGGTTAAAAGTGATCAGGGCGAAATGATCCTCGTTTTGGGCCAACACCGCTATTATAATAATCTGGTGGTAGAACTTTTCGAAGCCGAAACCACTAAAAATGGTAAGGTTAAAAATCCCATCAAAGCAATTAATCCTAACGGGCTGCTTTTTAAAACCGATAACCATGATCTGGTGAAATTTTATAGCGGCATTACTACTTTTCAGCAGAATTACAATACCGATCAGAATGAAGCAGAAATAGAAGCCTTAAGGGCGATCGTAAAAAATCCACAACAAATTCCATTTTACCTGCAGGACAGTAAACAGTCGTCTGCTATTCAGGCCTCAACCATTACACCTGTAAAGGTTCATTTATTGGAGGTAGATTTAAGACTTTCCGTAAACCAGCGCGATGATTATTATGAAATTACAGGTAGGTTGATTATCGAAGGAAAATCTTACGAACTGGATAGCCTGGTATTGGTGCATCAGTACTTTGTTAAACTTAAAGATCAGCTTTATTTAATCGGCAGACTGGATTTTCTACGTGTGATCGGGTTTTTCAAAAAGCAGAGTAACCGTTTAATCCTGCACAAAACAAAATACCCCGAGTTTCAAAAAACAATCCTTATCCAGTTAGAAGGCAGTATCCATGTCGAATATTCTTATTTAAAACCGGCAACCAGGAGCCAGATCGAAGAAAATGGTTTCGACCTCGAAAATGAGCAGTTAATTTACCTCTCAGAATCCGAGGATTATATACTTCTTACCCCGGTAATGCGTTATGGGAATCTGGAAATTCCAGTGCTCACTAAAAAGCAAATCCAGGCAAAAGATAAACTTGGGAATGTTTTTAAACTTGAGCGTGATGAGAAGGCCGAACTTCAATTTATTTCCAATGTAATCAGGTCGCACCCATACTTTTATGAGCAAATGGAAAACGATTTCCTGTTTGAGCAAAATAACTATGATTCTTTTTACCTGCACCGAAAAAGGTTTTTAGAAGCGGGTTGGTTTCTCGAAGTTTTTGAAGTATGGCGAAATAAAGGCATTCATATTTTAGGCTTCAATCAGCTCAAAAATAATAAACTGAGCGAATTTCAGGCGAAAATTAATATCGAGGTATTAAGTGGAACCGACTGGTTCGAAACCAAAGTGAAAGTGAAATTCGGAAAGCAAGAGGTTGCCTTGAAACTCCTGCATAAATCCATCAGGAACAAAAGCAAATTCGTTACCCTTGATGACGGTACACAAGGAATATTGCCAGATGAGTGGATCGAAAAATTTGCAGCTTATTTTAGCGCAGGCGAACTCACCGAAGATGCTATTCTGAGCCCTAAAATTAAATTTACTTCCATAAATGAACTTTATGAAGATGCGCTACTGGATGGCGAAGTTAAAAACGAACTGAAACTGTATAAACAAAAATTTGAAGGCACTGATGCCATTCAGGAGGTAGAGGTGCCAAAAGGTTTAACCGCAACTTTAAGGCATTACCAGAAAGATGGGTTAAACTGGCTCAACTTTCTGGATGATTTTAATTTTGGTGCCTGCCTGGCCGACGATATGGGCCTGGGTAAAACCATTCAGATTTTGGCGTTCATTTTATCGCAGCGTGAAAAAGTAAAGCACAATACCAACCTCGTGGTGGTTCCGGCATCCTTAATATTTAACTGGAAAGCCGAAGTAGAGAAATTTGCACCATCTATAAAAGTTAAAACCATTTATGCTGGCCAACGCACAAAAACTACGGATACTTTCGACGGTTATGAAATCATTTTAACCTCTTACGGCACATTACTGTCGGATATCCGCTTCTTAAAGGATTATCGTTTTAATTATATCTTTTTAGATGAATCTCAGCTGATCAAGAACCCAGATTCGCAGCGATACAAAGCCGTTCGCATGTTGCAATCGCGTAATAAAGTGGTCATGACCGGTACACCGATCGAAAACAATACCTTCGATTTGTACGGACAGTTGTCGTTCGCTTGTCCGGGGCTCTTCGGAAGTAAACAACAATTTGCCAATTTATATTCTACCCCGATCGATCAGTTTAAAGATAGCAGAAGGGCAGAAGAACTGCAGAAAAAAATCAGGCCATTTATTCTCCGCAGAACGAAAGAGCAGGTGGCAAAAGAACTTCCTGATAAAACTGAAATTGTACTTTATTGTGAAATGGGAGAGGAGCAGCGGGAAGTATATGAAGCAAACAAAAAAGAGATCCAGGATTTTATTTTGGGTAAGCAGGAGGATGATCTGCCTAAAAGTTCCATGCATGTACTGAAAAGCATCACCACTTTGCGCCAGATCTGTAATTCGGCCGCGCTATTGGCCGATGGAAAATCATATTTACAGGCTTCATCAAAAATTGATGTGCTGATGGAACAGATTGAAAGTAAGGCCGGAAATCATAAAATTCTGGTTTTTTCTCAATTTGTAACCATGCTCGATCTGATTAAAAAACAATTGGAAAACCGTGGAATCAGGTATGAATACCTCACCGGGCAAACGCGTAAAAGGGAAGAAGTGGTCACCTCTTTTCAGCAGAACGCTGATATTCCTGTTTTTCTGATCAGTTTAAAAGCAGGCGGAACCGGACTTAATTTAACCGAAGCCGATTATGTTTACCTGGTAGATCCCTGGTGGAACCCTGCGGTAGAAAATCAGGCGATAGATCGGGCATACCGAATCGGCCAGCACAAAAATGTAATGGCGGTACGTTTAATCTGTCCAGGTACCATCGAAGAAAAAATTATGAAGTTACAGGCCACTAAAAAAGACCTGGTGAAAGACCTGATCCAAACCGATGGAAGTTTGTTTAAAAATTTGACTAAGAAAGAATTACTTGGCTTGTTGAGTTAGGATAAGTTCGTTAAATACACTCGGATTGTCATCCTGAGCCTGCCGAAAGACTTATATTATCCGCTAATGATCCGTGGAGACACGAATAAAGTGCTCCGTTATTATTATAAATAAGGTCCGTCATTTCGAGCGGAGTGCAACGAAGCCGGGAAATCTTTAATGTTGTTTAAAATTCAAAGATTTCTCCATTTCGCTACCGATGAAAATCGGTAAGCTTCAGTCGAAATGACGTAATCACTATCCTAAATCCCTACCTCAAACTCATAACCCAAAAACTCGGGCACATTTAAACTCTCTACAATTTTCCAATCTTTCTGTTCTGCAATAAAATTTGGCTCAGCGAGGCCGGTAGATTTAGCTGCATGGGTGTAGAAATCCATTTTCGCAGGGTGATCTGGAGCACAGGCATTGTATGTTCTGCCAAAGGCTTGTTTCTCTAATATTTTAACCGCAATACCTACTGCATCGGTTTGATGGATCAAATTTACTGGCGCTAATCCGTTCGGTACATTACTTTTTCCGGCAAAAAATCTTCCAGGATTACGGTCGGGACCAACTAAGCCTGCAAAGCGGATTACCGTGCAATTTTCAGGGTATAATGCTTTAAAAAGCTGCTCTGCAGATAAAACCATTTTGCCTGAATCGGTATCAGGATTAGTTTCGCTATTTTCGTTAACTGTTTTATTTTCATCCGCATAAACACTGGTCGAGCTGATGAGCACTACCTGTTTCGATTTATCTTTCGCTGCTTCTAAAATTGATTTTATCTTTTGAGGATAATCATGAAGCTCAGTCGAATTGCGCTTTGGTGGAATACAGATAAATAAAGCATCGGCCTCAAAAAATGCCGGATCAGCTTCAATGTTTTCTGCCGTAAAATTAACTAAATAAGGCTGTATATTTTCGGCCTGAAGTATGGCTAACTTCTCCTTACTGGTAGTTGAACCTTTCACAGTATAATTTAACGAAACCAGTTTTTTGGCCAAAGCCAATCCAAACCAGCCGCAACCTAAAATAGAAACGGTTTTAATTTTTTGATTCATGGTACTAAATAACAATTAAACAATTTAGAAAGATAGAATTTTATCCGTTTTGGAAATTGAAGGTTCTGTATTTCATGGGGACTTTAGTCCCGCCATTCGCTATAGCCCTCATTGAAAAATTCGGGGCTGTCGCTGCTGTCGGGTTTAAAATGAATGTTTTGTACATAAACCGTTAATATTTGCAATTTTTTGCCCCCTAGCCCCCTGCCCGTTGCAGGCGGGCGGGTGCAGCAGGTACCCTGCAGGGTTGAGGTATCCCGAACTTTCGGGAAAGCGTACCGCGAAACACGGGAACAAACTTTAATTTTAGCACGGATACTGCGCTTCAGAAAAAAAATACGCATTTACCAATTAACTAATGACTATTGAACCAACTAACTATCCTTTTCCCAAGTTATAACAAGCCCTGCACCGTGGCTCATAACTTTCTTTCTCGCCCAATAAAACAGTGGCTTCATCAGCTGCGGTGCGGTAACTATAAAGTGCCGGATTACCACAGCAAACACAAACCGCATTTACTTTTGTAACATGCTCGGCAATGGCCATTAAGGCTGGCATCGGACCGAAAGGTTTACCGGTAAAATCCATATCCAGTCCGGCTACAATCACACGGATACCCCTAAGAGCCAGTTTGTTGCAAACGTCAGGTAATTCATTATCAAAAAACTGTGCCTCATCTATCCCAACTACCTGGGTATTGGTGCCTAATAATAAAATGGCTGATGCGCTATCAACCGGGGTAGAATTAATTGAATTAAGATCGTGCGAAACTACCGCAGTTTCGTGGTAACGGGTATCGGTACGGGGTTTAAAAATTTCGACATTCAATTTAGCAATCTGAGCTCTTTTTAACCTTCTGATCAGTTCTTCCGTTTTACCCGAAAACATAGAGCCACATACCACCTCTATACTTCCCGAAAATTCGCCTCTTCTCCTAAAATTTTGTTCGCTAAATAACATGCCCGATTTTTTATTCCCCTATGTTCGCTCTATAATTTTTAAACCGAACAAATATGAGAATTATGTGTTATTTTTGGACACATAGTTACCAACATAAATCGCTAAAAAATTCGTTTTAACTTTATGATGAACCAACAAGATATTTTCAGAAAGATCGGCAATATTTTAACAGAATTAAATGAGCAATACCAGTTTCTCGCTCAAAATCCTCAACAATTGAACGATTTGGAGCTTGAGCTTTTTCTGGCCAATGCCCATTTCCTTACCGATCATGTTAATATCGTCAAAAAACTGAATACCGCAGTAGAAGACAAGGCTCCTCAGGCTGGAAATCATGTTTTGCTGGCCGAACAGAATACCATTATCTTACCAGAAACAGAAAAAAACGTTACTGATGAAAACGCCAGCAAGGCACCTCAGGAACTGGAAGAAATAGCCACCGCTGAGGAAGAGGAAGAACGCATTGATATAAAACCGGCTCAGGAGAAATGGGATGATGAAGTAATTGAAGAAGAAAAGACAGCGTCACTTTTAAATCAGGATTTTTTCAAACCCGATCAGGACGACCATACTTTCGAATTTGTGTTGGGTAACCATGATGAAAACGCAAAGTTTGATTACGAAGCAAAGTCTGTAGAAGAAATTTTCGACCGCCCTTTAAGTAAAGAAGAAGCCGAAATTTTAGCGCAGAAAAAGAAGATACACGAAAAAGAAGCATCAGCTCCTCAGGAAGATATTTTGCCTGCTGAAGAGGATGAAATTGGTCCGGAGCCTTTTTTAATTCCATATGAAGAGGAAGAGCCGCAGGTAATTGCAAAAGAAGAACCTGTTATAGAAGTAAAACGCGAAGAGCCGGTTGCTGAAGTAAAAAGGGAAGAGCCGGTTGCCGTGGCAAGTCAGCCTATTGAAGCGCTTAGGGGCGTAAAATTGGATGATCCCATTATTTCGCCTCCAGTTGAGCAGGAGCGCCCTTTATTTACCCCAGAGGCCGTTCCTGTAAAACCAACACCACAACCGGTTGCTACCAAACCCGCTCCAAGTTTAAATGATTTATTGGCAAAAACAAATAGTCAGAATAATGAACCGGTTAAGGCACCAATTGCTGATTTAAAACAGGCCATCAGTTTAAATGAAAAATTACTTTTTATCAGGGAGCTTTTTAATGGCTATAACCTGGCCTATTCTGAAGTGATTGATATCATCAACAGGATGAATAGTTTTGAAGCCGCTGACAGTTATCTTCAACACAATTATGCTGCAAAAAATAACTGGGCCAGTAAACAGGCTACGGTTGATCAGTTTTATGAGTTGCTGAACAGAAGGTTTAGTAAGTAGGCGGGGAGCGATAGGCGTTTAGCGGAGGGCGTTTGAAATAAATTTATAATCGTACTATTAAAAAAGTCGTCATTTCGACTGAAGCGTAGCGAAATGGAGAAATCTAAATCAAAAGCGCTCTTCAAGATAGATTTCCCGGCTGTGTTGCACTCCGCTCGAAATGACATACCTTTAATTTACGCGAAATATCGACTCCAGACTAAAGACTCCGGACTCCAGACTAAATAAATCCCATTCGGTTAGAATCCAGCTTTAAAAAGATAAACAACAGTATTGTAAAACTCCAGAGTGATGATCCTCCGTAACTAATAAACGGCAATGGAATCCCGATTACCGGAATAATTCCGATCGTCATCCCAATATTAATAAAAACGTGGAAAAACAGGATACAAGCTACACTATAGCCGTAAACCCTCGAGAAGGTAGATCGCTGCCTTTCTGCCAGATTGATCAACCTGAGCAATAAAAACATGTATAAGCCAATTACAACCGAACAGCCCATAAAGCCCCATTCCTCACCAATAGTAGAGAAAATAAAATCGGTACTTTGTGCAGGTACGTAACCATATTTAGTTTGGGTTCCCTGTAAAAAACCACGACCGGTTGCCTGCCCCGAACCAATGGCAATCTGCGATTGAATTACGTTATAACCTGCACCTTTATTATCAGCTTTAAGACCTAACATTAATTCGATGCGGCTCCGCTGATGGGGTGCTAAAATTTTCTCGTAAGCAATTTTAACAACAAATAAGTAAGCAATCGCGATGATGGTAACTAATACGGTAGAAATGATGATTTTTTGTTTTCTTCTGTTATTATAAATGAAAAGTCCGCCGATGGTGGTAAGGATCAGGATTAATACATAAGTTGGTACCAGGAAATCTGCAACGAACAATACAATCATTCCCAAAAATATCAAAAGAAAATAGCCTGATAAACCCTCACGGTACAAAGGGAACATAAAGGCGAGGAAAACCAATGCCGAACCTGTATCGGGCTGTAGCATAATCAATAAAAGAGGGGCAAGTACAATTAATCCTGCAATTACGATCGATTTAATATCCCTGAATTTAGGGTTAAAGGTACTTACATACCTCGCCAGCAACAATGCAGTACCAAATTTGGCAAACTCTGATGGTTGTAACCTGAAAGAGCCAATGGGGATCCAGGCCTGGTTTCCGCCCACATTTCGGCCCACAAACAGCACCACAACAAGCAGAAAAAGAGTAGCACCATAAATAAAAGGTGCAAATACATTAAATAAGCGCCCATCAAATAATAAGATGGATAAACCTAATATAAGGCCGGTAATTACATAAATTAACTGTTTGCCATAACTGCTTGCAAAATCGAAACCTGCTGCTTTTTCCGGATTGTAAATGGATGCATAAACATTTGTAAAACCAACTGCGCATAAAGCAATGTAAATGAGGACGGTAATCCAGTCTACATTAAAAAAGAAACGGTTTCCCTGTTGTTGTATCATTTACTTATTGTTTACAGGTTTATTGGTTACAAGTGGTGTGCTTAATTTGGGTTTTGTGGCAACTGTTCGTTTTAATATTGCTGGTTTTATTTTCAAACTGTCTTTTATCCTCTTAACGGAGTCAGCCTTTTTTAAGTTTAAACTGTCTAGTTTAGTTAATTTAACCTTTTTTGTTTTATCAATCAGAGCAGGTAAAAGATTGGTTTCGGAGAATGCTTTTACGGTATAACCATTAGAACGTGGTTTAATGGTATCTGTTAAATATTTTTCTACCATGAAACTCGATATCGGGGCAGCGTAAGAACCACCAAAACCACCATTTTCTACAATTACGGCAATGGCAATTTTAGGGTTATCCATTGGTGCAAAACCGATAAAAACCGAGTGGTTTTTGCCATGTGGATTTTGTACCGTACCGGTTTTACCACACATTACAATATTGGGTATCTGCGATTCTTTCGCTGTTCCCCAGGGACTGTTAACTGCATCCCGCATCCCATCAATTACAATCGGGAAATATTTAGCATCCACACCAACATAGTTTTTAACTACATATTCTTTCTTTACCACATTTTTATCGCCTATACCTTTAATTAAGTGGGGTTTTAAATAATAGCCACGGTTGGCAATTGCGGCCATTACGTTTGCCATTTGCAATGGGGTAGAGGTAATTTCTCCCTGACCAATGGCCTGAGAGATTACAGTGGTGTAGCCCCAGCGTTTGCCATAAATTTTATCGTAATGATCGCCCTGATAAAATATTCCCTTTTTTTCGAATGGCATATCAATACCCAATTTCTGGCCAAAACCCCATTTAGCGATCTGCTCGTGCCAGTTGGCATAAGTTTGACGTTGGTTTTTCATGCCGTTTTTGGTAATGATGCTTTGAAAAACATGGCAAAAATAGGTGTTGCAAGATCGTGCAATACCGCGTTGCATGTTAATGGTACCATCTACGTGCTCGCACTTTACTTTATGGTTTCCGGCCATGTAATAACCCGGACAGAAAAATGTCGTATTTGGGTCAATTGCCCCAGCCTGAAGCGCCACCAGGGCATCAACCGGTTTAAATGACGATCCTGGAGAATATTGGCCTGCAATTGGCCTCACAATTTGCGGACGGTAAGGATTTGCAATTAAACTCATGTAGTTTTTGCCCCAATCCTTGCCCACCAGTTGGTTGGGGTCGTATCCCGGGCTGCTTACAAAGGCGAGGATTTCTCCGGTTGAAGGTTCGATGGCAACAATTGCACCTACCTTATTCTTCATCAATTCTTCCCCGAGGCGCTGAATCCTGATGTCTAAGGAAGAGATTAAACGATCTCCTGCTACTGCATTTACATCATATTTCCCGTTGGCGTAGCTGCCCTGGGCGATGTTTTTAGCATCATAAAGTATCCTAGTTTCGCCTTTTTCACCACGTAAAAAATCTTCATAAGACCGTTCCAGACCACTTTTGCCGATAAAATCGCCTGGTTTGTAATAGCCTTCTGAATTTTCAATATCATTCGGACTTACCTCCTTAACATAGCCGAAAAGTTGTCCGGCAATACTATCTGGATAATGTCTGATGGTTCTGTCCTGCGTTCTGAAACCCGGGAAACGGTACATAATTTCCTGCAGGCGGGCATAACTCTGCACAGAGATCTGACGTTCGAAAAATGTAGCCTGGTAATTCGACTGCGCCCTTGCTTTTTTCAGCTTTTTGCGGACATCCTCAACAGTGATTTCTAAAGCGTTGGCCAATCCAAGGGTATCGAAGGGCTTAACTTCATTTGGGGTAACCATTAAATCGTAAACGGGTTCGTTCTGCACAATTACCTTCATGTTCCGGTCGAGGATGGCACCACGCGCAGGGTATTTGTATATTTTGCGCAATACGTTACTTTCGGCAGAGCTGAAGGCCTTGTCGCTAATGATCTGGATATAGAATAACTTCCCTAATAAAATCAGGGCGATTACAATAAATAATCCTTGAACGATATATTTCCGGTTAAATAACTGATCCATTAACGTGGTGTTCTTCTATAGAATATAAACTCTACCAATAAAATAATAAGCAGTGTAAAGACACAACTTAAGCCGCATCTCATTAAGGTATAACCTACTTCGGTTAGCCTGAATGTTTCTAAAAAGAACAGCACGAAATGATGTGCAATAACGCAGAGAAAAGCATAAAGTGAAAACCATTGGAAACCCATATAACTTAACGAAGGTTCGGGGTCGTCAATTGCGTCGCGGTTTAAACTTATTGATATAAAAGAAATCCTGACGAAAGCCAATACCACACAGGCCGTAGCATGTACGCCCATGGTATCGTAAAAGGCATCGAGGGTTAATCCTGTTCCGAAAGCCAGTAAATACAATACAATATTTGGAATGCCAAAGGGAAGCAGGAGTAAAAACAATACGTAAATGAATGGCGTAGAAAGATCGTAAAAGCCCATATTCTTGAGCAGGAATATCTGCACAAAAAGTAGCAAAAACCACCTGATCACATTTACAATTATGATTCTACTATTCATTCGGTTTAACGATGCCTTCTAAAGCTTTTTGCTCTTCAGCCTTTTTATATTTAACCACATATACATATTGCAATGTGCTAAAATCTGTAAATAAATTCAATTCGCCTGATAAGAAATTATCATTGGTGGCTACATTTGGCTTGCTGATCCTTCCCACCAAAATCCCTTTCGGAAAGGATGCAAAACCGGAAGTAACTATGGTATCGCCCACATACATTTTAATGTGATTGGGTACTTCCTTGATAAATGCCTTTTTGATATCGAAATTACCATCGCCCCAAACCAGCGAGCCCAAAGCGTTATTCTTTTTTAAAGTCACACTTATTTTAGTGTCTTTGTGTAAAAGCGACTGGATAGTTGCGAGGTGTTCAGAAACATCACGAATGAAGCCAACCACGCCTTTTTGCGGTGCAATAACGGCCATTCCCGCTTTAATTCCATCTATGCTGCCTTTATTAATCGTCATGATGTTATTGCGTAAAGTAATGGAGTTCTTAATCACTTTAGCGGCCAAATAGGTGTAATCCTGATTGGTGAGGGTATCTATAACCTTAACATCTTTGGCGGTATCAACAGTGGTTAAGCTTAATAGTTTACTTTTAAGCTTGGCATTTTCTGCGGCAAGGCTATCATTTACCATCCCTAAGTTTAAATAACGTTTAAAAACATTTAACCTTTCGTAAGCGGTACCCACAACTTCATTGGTAGAGTTTAAAGTTACGCTGCGCTGATAGGAGTTGTTCTTCACCGTCAGGTAAAGCCCAATAGTAAAAAAGATAATAAACAGGAAAAATGCGTTGTATCTGCTGATGAAAATCCAAAGGTTACGCATTGCTCATGAGATATGAGATGTAAGATATTAGATATGAGTTTGGATAATTAGTCTCAAATCTCATATCTAATATCTCAAATCTAGGTTATTGCATTAAGAATTTATATCCGCCGATGTTTTTAAGGGCGATGCCGGTTCCGCGTACTACCGCACGAAGCGGATCTTCGGCAACGTGAACAGGTAATTTTGTTTTAGCAGCCACACGTTTATCTAAACCTCTCAGCAAAGCACCACCACCTGTTAAATAGATACCGGTTTGGTAAATATCTGCAGAAAGTTCTGGAGGCGTAATCTCTAAAGCTTTCAAAATCGCTTCTTCAATTTTAGAGATCGATTTATCTAAACAGTGTGCAATTTCGGTATAAGAAACGGTGATCTGTTTTGGAACTCCTGTCATTAAATCACGGCCCTGAACGGCAAAATCAGCTGGGGCATCCTGTAATTCAGGTAAAGCTGCACCAACTTCAATCTTGATTTTCTCAGCAGTACGGTCGCCGATCATAATATTATGCTGACGGCGGATGTAGTTTACGATATCAGAATCGAAGTTATCTCCGGCCACGCGGATCGATTGATCGCAAACGATACCAGATAAAGCAATAACCGCAATTTCCGTGGTACCCCCGCCTATATCGATGATCATGTTACCCATTGGCTCTTCCACATCAATTCCGATACCTACAGCAGCAGCCATTGGCTCGTGAATTAAATATACTTCTTTTGCACCTGCAATCTCCGCAGAGTCGCGCACGGCACGTTTTTCTACCTCAGTGATACCAGATGGAATACAAATTACCATACGTAAAGAAGGGAACATCCATCCTTTACCGCCATTAAGCATACGGATCATGCCTTTAATCATCGCTTCAGCAGCGTTGAAATCAGCAATTACCCCATCTTTTAATGGACGAACGGTTTTAATGTTATCGTGGGTTTTACCCTCCATTTGCATTGCCTGACGACCTATAGCAATGACTTTGTTTGTAGTACGATCGAAAGCAACGATAGATGGCTCATCTACAACTACTTTGTCGTTATGTATAATCAGGGTATTCGCAGTGCCTAAATCGATGGCAACTTCTTGCGTAAACCAGTTAAATAATCCCATGTATAAGGTATGTTTTCTTTATTTTGTCAAATCTATACTATTCCTAATGTAAAAATAGCTTTTTTATTGTTTTAAGTTTTATTTTCTTCAGTTATTGAATTGTTTTTAAGGCAATTAAAATGTGTGGAAAATAAAAAGGCGAAAGACCAAAGCTGAAAGACCAAAGCTAAAAGACTAAAGCGATTTGCAATGTGCTTTCAGCATTTCTTCGCTTTAAGCTTTGGTCTTTATCCTTTCAGCTTAATTAGTGTTTAAAGTGTCTTACCCCGGTAGTTACCATGGCAATACCTTTTTCATTTGCTTTTGCAACAGAATCAGCATCTTTAATCGATCCGCCTGGTTGCAGTACAGCAGTAATGCCGGCATCGGCAGCAATCTCCACACAATCAGGGAAAGGGAAAAATGCATCAGAAGCCATAGCGGCACCTTTAACGCTGAAACCGAACGAAGCGGCTTTTTCAATCGCTTGTCTTAACGCATCAACACGCGAAGTCTGTCCAACGCCGCTTGCAATCAGCACATCATCCTTAACCAATACGATGGTGTTCGATTTAGTATGTTTTACAATTTTATTGGCGAAGAATAAATCTTTCAGTTCTTGTTCGGTTGGTGCTTTTTCGGTAACGGTTGTCATTTGCTCCGGACCTTCGATAATTAAATCTTTATCCTGCTCAATTACACCGTTTAATAAAGTTTTAAATTGTTTTTTGCTTAATTCTACCTCATTACGCTGTAAAATAACGCGGTTTTTCTTTTTGCTGAACAATTCTACCGCTTCTGGCTGGTAAGAAGGTGCAATTAATACTTCGAAAAACAGGTTGTTAATTTCTTCTGCCGTTTCAAGGTCAACTTCTACATTGGTAATCAATACACCACCAAAAGCTGAAACCGGATCGCAGGCCAAAGCATCAACCCAGGCTTGTTTAACGGTAGGGCGTGAAGCAATACCACAGGCATTTGTATGTTTTAAAATCGCAAAAGTCGGATCTTCGAATTCGTCGATTAAAGCAACGGCTGCATCTACATCAACCAGGTTATTGTACGAAAGCTCTTTACCGTTCAGTTTGGTAAACATGGCATCTAAATCGCCATAAAATACACCACCCTGGTGAGGGTTTTCGCCATAACGTAAAGTTTTAGCTTCTGTTACACTCTGTTTAAAAACATCAAGTGGTTCTTCCGTATTAAAATAGTTGAAAATTGCAGTATCGTAGTGTGAAGAAGTATGGAAAGCTGTTTTAGCAAACGATTTACGTTGTGCCAGAGTTGTTTCGCCATTTTGTGCTTCTAACTGGGCCTGTAAAGTAGGGTAATCATTTTTAGAAGCGATAATTACCACATCGTTAAAGTTTTTCGCCGCAGCACGGATTAAAGAAATACCACCGATATCGATTTTTTCGATAATTTCTTCCGGTGTTCCGCCTGCTTTTACGGTTTCTTCAAAAGGGTATAAATCAACAATAACAAGGTCAATCTCAGGGATCTCATATTCAGCAATCTGCTCCTGGTCTCCGGCTAATGCCCTGCGGTTTAAAATTCCACCAAAAACTTTCGGATGTAAAGTTTTAACACGTCCGCCCAAAATAGAAGGGTAACCGGTTAAATCTTCAACTGCCGTAACCGGAAGATTTAAATCTTTAATAAATTGTTCTGTTCCACCGGTAGAAAATAACTGCACACCCTGTGCGGCTAACAATTTTACCAATGGCTCCAAACCATCTTTATAATATACTGAGATTAAAGCGTTTTTGATTTTGATTGATTGACTCATTCTACTGAAAATTTTGAGCCGCAAAGGTAGTAAAACAGGGGCATTTATTTAGGTGCCAAAATCAATAAAAATGAAATTATTTGCAGATTTTACTTCACCCTTTATTTTTTCTCTTTTGTTGCTCATTTTAGCTTCTGATTGTGTACGTAAAATTTAGGTTACCTCTTTGTGTTTCATTGCTTTATCCGGAATTTTTTAGGTTTGGTGTTTGTTTGGAAATTTGCGTACCAATCTTCTAAAACACCTATAACCGGAAGGAGGGTTTTTCCTACATCGGTAAGTTTATATTCTACCCGGGGCGGAGATTCTGCAAAAGCTTCCCGGATAGTAAGTCCGTCGCGTTCCATTTCTTTAAGCTGGGTAGTTAATGGTCCCTGACTTAAGAAATGCATTTCGCGTTTAAGCTCTCCGAACCTTTTTGGGCATTTGGCCGCGATTGCCTTAATGAGCATAATTTTCCATTTGCCGCCAATCACCTTAAATACACCCGTCAACGGAGCGTCATTTAAAAATAAATCCCCATTTATAAGTGCTTCATGTTCATTATTAGTACTGTTTTGCATACCTAGTACTGTTTAGGTGACTACTTGATTACCGTTAAAGGCTTTTCTTCCTTTGAATTTTAAATATAAGAAAAGCATGAAAAAATACAGAAAATGGTTGGTGTTCCTGATTGTTTGTTCGGCTATATTTTTATCCGTTTTGGATCTGTTTATAGTAAATGTAGCGCTCCCGTCTATTAAAACAGGAATTAAAGGAACAGATGCTGATATGCAGTTGGTAATTGTGATGTATATTATAGGTTACGCTTCATTTTTAATTACCGGCGGCCGTGCCGGCGAGTATTTTGGAAAGAAAAAAGTGTTTTTAACCGGAATGCTGATCTTTACCATTGCTTCTTTATCCTGTGGTTTGGCACAATCGGCTGTTCAGTTAAATGTTGCCCGTTTTATACAGGGGATTAGTGCTGCATTTATGGTACCTCAGGGTATTGCTTTTATCCCTGATTTATTTCCTGATCCAACTAAGCGGACGAAGATGCTGTGGGTTTATGGCAGTATTGCGGGTATTGCTTCCGTTGCTGGCCAGTTTCTTGGCGGGTTGATTCCTGATCTGGAAATTATTCCCCAGGGCTGGCGGCTGGTTTTTTTAATCAATGTGCCTATCGGATTAACCGCAGTAGTATTGGGGCTTAAATACCTTAAAGCATTGCCCGTAAAAACCAATGGAAAATTTGATTTTACCGGCAGTATATTATTAATGTTAACATTAACGACATTGATTTATCCACTAATACAAGGAAGGGAGCTGAATTGGCCTGTTTGGAGTATTTTACTTTTGTTTTTATCGGTAGTGTTGTTGCTTGTATTTATTTATTACCAACGACTGAATATAAGAATGGGAAAGAGTCTGCTGATTAGTCTTAGTCTCTTTAAAAATTTCGATTTCAGGATGGGGTTGTTGATTTCCCTGTTTTATTACCTCGTTCAGGATTCTTACTTTTTAATTAATACTGTGAATTTACAAAATGGTATGGGTGTTAGTTCAGCCTGTACAGGGATGTATTTTGTTTGCCAGGGGGTAGGTTACGTCGTTGCATCTGTGTTTTTTACACCACTGGTGGCCCGCTATGGCAAGTATGTTTCACTTACAGGGTCGCTTATTATGATTTTAGCGCTCGTTTTCCATTTGATTATATTTAATTTAAATGAGGTACCTCAACTATATATCATACTGGTGTTGTTTACATATGGAGTGGGCTGTGGCACGATTTTACCTTCTTTAATGACGATAGCCTTAAAAAGTATCCCGGAAAAAATGATGGGTGCCTCATCAGGCATATATTTAACACTACAACAGGTCTCGGTAGCCTTTGGGGTTGCCATTGTAGGCGGTGTTTTCTTTAATCAGCTTCAAATGCCCCTGGCAGCACCGTATCCTGTGGCATACCAATGGGCAACTTTGATTAATATCGGGTTTCTGGTGATTGTTAGCGTATTATTATTCTTTGCGCCAAAAACAAAGCACACCTGATTAAGTTGAGATCAGATTACTTTTTTATCTTTTTTACAAGTGTTTCCACTATCCGCGGATAATGTTGGTGTTCGAGCTGCTGACCTTTAAACTTTACCATTTCGAGGTTATCATTTTTGTCGATCCGGTAACGGGCCTGGTAAATGTATTCGCCTTCATCGTAGTTTTCATCTACATAGTGAATGGTGATTCCGCCCTCAGTTTCACCGGCGGCCATTACCGCATGGTGCACATGATCACCATACATGCCCTTGCCACCAAATTTAGGCAGAATTGCAGGATGGATATTTACAATGCGGCCCGGGTACGCATCGATCAGGTTTTTAGGGATTAACCAAAGGAAACCAGCCAGTACAACGAAATCGATCTCAAGATTTTTGAGCAGATCCACCACCTCATCAGTTTTATAAAATTCGTTTTTGTCGAAAATGTGGGTTGGGATTTCGAAATTATCAGCCCTTTGCAGCACATAAGCCTCGGCATTATTAGTTAGCACCAAAGAAATTTCAATTTCGTTACTCCGTTTAAAATGCTCCATCAGTTTTTGGGCATTAGAGCCAGAACCTGATGCAAAGATGGCGATACGTTTTTTCACAAATATTTTTTTTCAAAAATAGCATTTTTTGTAGTTAATGGTAATGTTTTGTTTGATTGACTATTTATGGTTTACTAATATGTATTAGCCCCAATATTTTTCGATTTGTAATTTTTAAAAGCGGGTTAAGCTCCGCCGTAGCCATCAAACATATAGATAGGATTTAATAAGTCTAGTTTATAAGCTCTGGGGATTTTTGTCAAGCAACCATATTATTAGCAAAATGAATAAAGTAAATGTTGTAAATAGCGTATAAGGCTTAGTAAAATTTAGTTTTTCTATTTTTATTGACTTGTAGATTAATAATAGAGAAAAAATAACTAACGGGATTGAAAGATAAAACATCGATGTTAATGCGGATGCCATGTCGTCACTAAAAAAAATCCAGTTATTGCTGTACCATCTTGTCCAAACTTTTGGTTTAAGATTTTTTTCTGCCAGATAATCTGTCCATACATCCTTATTTAAGAAGGTATCAATTTTAAAAGTAGTCTCGTCAACTACAAAATATCTTGCTTCATTAACCGGAGTGTAAATGGTATCTTTTTCGCCTATGATGTGATTTTTATAAAAAAACCAGCGATTTAAATTGTCGATCTGATCACCATTTTTTAGATATATCGCATTACCCGAAAAATTGTTAATTTCATTTGAGCCGGGTGTTTTTGCCGACCAGTCAGCTAATCCAATCCCGGCATATAAAGGGATAGGTATAATAAAACAGAGTAGGATAATATTAAATTTTATAATTCTGTTCCTCATTTTTTTTAGGGGATTTTACTGCCAAATTAAATTTTTTAAAATTTGTCGTTGATAATGTGGTTAAATTTAAATGCTGTTCTAAAAGGTTTGTAGCCCCTTTGTCTCTGTAATATCCAAAATGCAATTAATCCTTGCATGCCTAAACTTGCAGTAAATGATGCGTTTGAAATATCTGATTCGTTGATGCCAAATTGGTCGTATATAGTAATCTCAAATTCTGCCCGATATTTAAAATCATTTCGATGATGTAGTTTGTTAAATTGATAGTGAATATCTTTTAAAATAACATCTAATTGTTGTACCCCTCCAACTAATACCTTTAATGCAGTACTATCATTATAAGAAATCCCGAATGGAAAATTTTTTAAATCAGATCTTTTCTTCTGATTTTCCTTTAAAGAATGAATCAGGGTGAAATCATAAGTACTTATTGCCATTTTTTGTCTAAAAGCTGTGCTGATCTCTTTAATTAATAATTTGAAAGATTGTTGCGATAGCATTAAAGTACTTAATTCAATGGTATCGTTAAAATCTTTGCCGTTTCCGGTTTTAAGATGGTTTACAATTTTATCAGCAATCTTTTTATAGGTGTCGCCCCATAAGCCCATATGCAAAGTTTGTTTAAGGCATTAAAGAGCATGGTGTCGCTTTGTGTAAGCATTGTATGGTATTGGCCTGAAATAGCTATTTTGCTTTTCATGCCATGTTCTATTGGTATATTCTCGTATTTTGGAACTTCTAAATATTGTTTTAGCTTGCCGCTTTTGGGGATTGCATTCACAGAGCTTATACTATCATCCCGTTTTCCTGTATTGCCTTCACTATGTATAAGTTGAGGCATATTAAATCTTACGGTATCACTTAATTGCCTTTCAAGATTTTTAGTAATAGTACTGTCTTGGGTGTGCTGCGATTTTAATCTTTGAGTGTTTCTATTAATTTCTGTATTGAGGTAGGCATGCATGTTTGATGTTCAATTAAAAGTACAAAATATATCGTAAAAACGCTAAAATTTATTTGGTTATCCGGAGGACTATGTAAGCTTATTTGCCAACAGTTAGGTTGCTTTTATTTTGTTTTCTTTAGTTTCAGAAATTTGTTTTAAAAAAAGTTAAAAGTGTTTGTAATTTAAAAACATTAATCCTATATTTGCAACCCGAATTATAGGAAACGAATAAGAAAAATAAAAGGCTAAATAGAAATGGCAAATCATAAATCTTCATTAAAAAGAATTAGAGCAAACGCAACAAAACGTTTACGTAACAGATATCAGGCAAAAACTACACGTACTTTCATTAAAAGATTACGTGCTGCAGAAGATAAAAAAACTGCATCTGATTTATTGCCTAAAGTAATCTCTATGTTAGATCGTTTAGCTAAAAAGAATGTTATCCACAAAAACAAAGCGGCAAACAATAAATCGAAATTAACGAAATTCGTTAGCGGTTTAAAATAAGCCAATTTTTTTACGATATTAGCAAAGGCATCCCAACCAAAAGTTGGGATGCCTTTTTTTTGTCGAAAAAATGAAACCATACGAACAGAAATTAGGGGTGAAATTATGGGCTGAAGAAGATCGCCCGCGTGAAAAACTTTTACTGCATGGTAGAAGGCATTTAACTGATGCCGAACTTATTGCAATTTTAATTGGCTCAGGAAGTAAAACTGAAACAGTGGTAGATCTGAGCAAAAGGATTCTGGCTTTTTATGATAATAACCTCACCCGGCTTGGCAAAGCATCCATTCAGGATCTTTCCAGGTTTAAAGGCATTGGCGAGGCAAAAGCCCTAACCATTATGGCTGCACTCGAACTCGGCCTGCGACGAAAAGAAACTGCTGAAGAAGAGGTTACCCAGATTACCACTTCCGGCGATGTTTACAGGTACATGCATCATACCTTTGCCAACCTCAACCACGAAGAATTCTGGATACTTTTGCTCAACAGGTCTAACCGCATTATTGGGAAATTTCTGATCAGTAAAGGGGGGCAGGCGGGTACAATAGCCGATCCGAAAATTATTTTTAAAACCGCTTTAGAGAACAATGCGGCAAATATCGTACTAACCCATAACCATCCTTCAGGAAGTTTAAAGCCCAGTGAAAGTGACGACAAACTAACTAAAGATATGGTTGCTTCAGGCAATTTGCTTACCCTCTTCGTGGTAGATCACGTTATTTTCGCCAATAACCGCTACTACAGTTATAAGGACGAAGATTTAATTTAAAAGATATTTCATTGTTAAAATACAATTAACCTTAATTTAGTATTATCGCAGCTTAAATTTATAATCTTCCGGAGAGTGCCGGAAATAAAAAAGCATAAGTATAATATGAATAGTTTAAAAATCATCCCTGTTTTTCTTTTATTAACCGTTTTTGCTTTTGCTCAAAAAGCGGCTGTGCCCATTAATATTATTACTTATAATATCCGTTTAAATGTAGCTTCCGATGGCGTTAATGCCTGGCCGAACCGAAAAGATAATGTAAAGGCGCTGGTTAAATTTCATGATGCCGATATTCTTTGTGTGCAGGAAGCTTTGCCTGAGCAGTTTGATGCGCTGATCGAAAATTCCAATTTCGATGTAGTGGGCGTTGGCCGTGATGATGGCAAAAGAAAAGGCGAATTTTCTGCGGTATATTTTGATAAAGACCGTTTTACTAAAAAAGATGGCGGAACTTTTTGGCTGTCGCAAACACCTGATGTGCCTTCAAAAGGCTGGGATGCCGCTTTAAACCGGGTGTGTAGCTGGGTTAAACTGTACGACAAATTGAACAAGAAAGAATTTATCGTTTTTAATACCCATTACGATCATATTGGCGTTCAGGCGAGGATTGAATCGGCTAAATTGCTGAAACAGAAAATCCAGCAAATCGCACCAACATTGCCTGTTATTTTTACCGGCGATTTAAATGTAACGCCCGAAACAGAAGCCATCGCAACCATTAAATCTTTTCTAACCGATGCAAAAGAGGTTTCTGTAGAAACACCTTACGGTCCGGCAGGTACTTTTAACGGTTTTCATTTCGATAGCGACCTGAAAGACCGTATCGATTACGTTTTTGTGAACAAAAGTTTTAAAGTGCAAAAGTTTGCCGTTTTAACAGATAGTAAAGATAAAAGGTATTATTCTGACCACTTACCTGTATTTTGCCGTTTATTCTTTAAATAAATGCTGTTAAAATCTGCATCACCATTTCCTTTTCAATTCGAACTTTTCGGAGAACAATATCATTATCACTATATTTTCGAAACACTGGCATTTATTGTTGGTGTAAGGCTGTATTACTATTATAAAAAGGGAATTGCAGACCCGATTTCGGATGAAAACAGGCTTTGGATAATGTTGGGGGCAATGGTTGGTGCATTAATCGGCTCGCGGATAATTGCCGTACTCGAAACCCCCGAGGTAATCCATCACCTAACTTTTTCAGTCCTCTATCAAAGTAAAACTATTATTGGCGGATTACTTGGCGGCCTGTTTGGTGTAGAATTAATCAAAAAAATAATCGGAGTTAATATCGCTTCCGGAGATATTTATGTAATCCCCATTTTGGTGGCACTGATTATTGGCCGGATCGGTTGCTTTTCGATGGGGATTGACGAGCCAACTCATGGTGTGCCTACTCGCTTTTTTACGGGCATGGATCTGGGTGATGGCATCCTTCGGCATCCCATTATGCTCTACGAAATAATCTATCTATTGCTTTTGATTTTCCTTTTTAATCTCTTAAAACATAAAGAACTGATTAATGGCGACCGCTTTAAATTATTGATGGTATTGTATTTCCTGTTCCGTTTTTTAATCGAATTTTTAAAACCTTATCATTCATTATTTTTAAATTTAAGCAGCATTCATTGGTCGGCATTGTTTATTTTTATCTATTATTATAAATTCATCATCAGGATTTTTAAAAAGATAGCTACTAAACAATAAACGCCATGGCCAATACCAGAGATTATATTTATTACGATTATACCAAAAGTCTTTGCCCCGAATGTTTACAGCTTTGCGATGCGAAAATTGTTTTTCAGGACGCCAAAGTGTTCATGCTGAAAAACTGCAGAACGCATGGCGATAGTAAAGTAATGATTGCTGATGATGTAGATTATTATAAACAGATCCGGAATTATAACAAACAGTCGGAAATGCCGCTTAAGTTTAATACCAAAGTGCATTATGGCTGCCCTTACGATTGTGGTTTATGTACCGACCACGAACAGCATTCTTGTTTAACCGTGATTGAAGTTACCGATCGTTGTAACCTGGCCTGCCCAACCTGTTACGCCATGTCATCTCCAAGTTATGGCCGGCATAGAACTCTGGCAGAAATAGAACGGATGATGGATGTGGTGGTGGCCAACGAGGGCGAACCCGATGTGGTTCAGCTTTCAGGTGGGGAACCGACGGTACATCCTGAATTTTTTAAGATTTTAGACCTCGCCAAAACAAAGCCCATTAAACACCTGATGGTAAATACAAACGGGATCAGGATAGCGAAAGACATCAAATTTGTAGAGAAACTGGCCGGTTATATGCCCGATTTTGAAATTTACCTGCAGTTTGATAGTTTCAGTCCTGAAGTGTTAACTAAATTACGTGGCGAAGACCTGACCGAAGTAAGAAGAAAAGCTATCGATCATTTAAATCAGTTCAATGTATCTACTACTTTAGTGGTTACCTTGCAAAATGGTTTAAACGACCATGAAATTGGCGATATTCTGGATTATGCACTAAAACAGAAATGTGTTCGAGGTGTAACCTTTCAGCCTACGCAGGTTGCCGGGCGAAATGATGATTATAACGATCAGCAGGGAAGGATTACCCTGACCGAGGTGCGAAGAAAAATTTATGAGCAATGCCCAACCTTTACCCCGCAGGATTTAATTCCTGTGCCTTGCAATCCCGATGCGCTTTGCATGGCTTATGCCTTAAAAATTGGTGATGAGGTAATCCCGATGACACATTTGATCAATCCTGAAGATTTACTAAACAATTCGAAAAACACCATCGTTTTCGAACATGATGAAAAATTGAAAGAACACATGCTTAATTTGTTTAGCACAGGTGTTTCTGTTGATTGTGCCGAAGATACCTTTGGCGAACTGATGTGCTGCCTGCCGAGGGTAAAATCCGACAATTTAAGTTACGATAATTTATTCCGGATCATCATCATGAACTTTATGGATCCGCTGGATTTTGATGTGCGTGCGGTTAAAAAATCATGTGTGCACATCGTGAGCGATAAATATAAAATGGTACCTTTCGAAACCATGAATATTTTTTACCGCGACAATAAAATAGATCTGATCAGGGAAAAATTAAATATGAATTAATATGGGTGGTTTATTCGGCTTATTTGTAATTTATTGTCTTACCGCAGTCGTGCTTTTTGTGGTGGGGATTATTCAGGTTATCATTAAATCATCAAGAAATGAACCTGTAAAACCCGGACTAAAATTAATTATCATTTCGGTAATTATGGTGGTAATCGGTTTTGGTGCCTGCGCCGTACTGCTTGCCAACAGTTAATCATCAGTTTAAACTAATGGAACTTTTTATCGTATATTGGATAGTAGCCGTGTTGCTATTTATAGTGGGGATCATTCAGATGATCATCAAAGCAGCAAAAAATCAGCCCGTAAAATCCGGACTAAAATTGGTTATTGCCTCAGTTATTATGCTGGTAATCGGAGCAGGGGCATGTGCCGTAATTCTATCCAATTTAAATATTAGCCATTAGTCATTTTTATTATGAAGATAGTGGGTTTAACTTTCTCCTTTGGGCTTTAAATAATATCTTTGCGTTTTATAATTCTTGAACTAAGGTTTTAGCGCTTGCATGCCTCAAATCTCATGTCTAGGATCTCAAATCTCAATAAATGAAAATATCATATAACTGGTTAAAACAATTCGTACAGATAGATAAGACACCTCAGGAGCTTTCATTAATCCTTACCAATGTAGGTTTGGAGGTGGAGAGTGTAGAAAAGGTACAGCCTGTAGTGGGCGGCCTTGAGGGTTTGGTTATTGGCGAAGTATTAACCTGTGTTCAACATCCCAATGCCGATCGTTTGCGCATTACCACGGTTAACGTTGGCGGTAAAGAAAATCTGCAGATTGTTTGTGGTGCGCCAAATGTAGGTGCCGGCCAAAAAGTAGTGGTGGCAACCGTAGGCACAACCGTTTATCCTTTAGAGGGCGAACCTTTTAAAATCAAGGAATCGAAAATCAGGGGAGAACTTTCGCAGGGTATGATTTGCGCTGAAGATGAAATCGGTTTGGGTAAATCGCACGATGGAATCATGATCCTTGCCGAAGATACCGAAGTAGGAATCCGTGCTAAAGACCATTTCAAAATGGACGACGATTTTGTTTTCGAAATCGGATTAACGCCAAACCGCGCTGATGCTGCTTCACATTTAGGTGTGGCCAGAGATTTGGCTGCTTATTTCAGAAGTGAATACGAAATGCCTGATCTTTCTGCTTTCAAAACTGATAACGAAAATCTGGTTATTCCGGTTGAGGTTGAAGATTTAGCAGCTTGCCCGCGTTATAGCAGCGTAACCATTTCGGGTGTTACCGTACAAGAATCGCCAGACTGGTTAAAAGATAAACTAAAGGTAATCGGTTTACGTCCGATCAATAACGTGGTTGATATTACCAATTATGTGCTTCATGGCTTAGGTCAGCCATTACATGCTTTCGATGCCGGTAAAATTACCGGTGGTAAAGTAATTGTAAAAAAAGTGGCAGAAGGTACCCCTTTTGTAACTTTGGATGATGTAGAGCGCAAACTCAGTGCAGATGATTTAATGATCTGTAATGCCGAAGCGCCAATGTGCATCGCTGGTGTTTTCGGTGGAAAATCTTCGGGTGTTGATACCAATACCAAAAATATTTTCCTGGAAAGCGCTTATTTCAATTCTGTTTCTGTTCGTAAAACTTCTAAAAGGCATGGTTTAAAAACCGATGCTTCTTTCCGTTTCGAGCGTGGTACCGATCCTGAAATTACTGTAACAGCTTTAAAATATGCAGCTTTATTGATTAAAGAACTGGCTGGCGGCGAAATTTCTTCATCAGTTTCTGATATCTACCCAACACATATTAAACCATTTGAATTTGAGGTAAGTTACACCAACATCAATAAATTAATCGGTGCAAATATCCCTTCAGCTGAAATCAAACATATTATCACTGCATTGGGTATTTCTGCTACCAATACTTCTGATGATACCTTGGCTTTAAGAGTACCCTCTTTTAAGGTTGACGTTACCCGCGAGTGTGATATCACCGAGGAGGTACTGCGTATTTACGGTTATAATAACATTGAAATTCCCGCTAAGGTAAACGCATCACTTTCTTATAGCATTAAGCCTGAGAAAGAAAATACGCATAACGTAATTGCCGATATGCTTACTTCTAACGGTTATGCTGAAATTATGTGTAATTCGTTAACTAAATCTGCTTACTCGAAAAATTTAGAGGAGGCGGTATTTATTTTGAATCCGCTAAGCAGTGATTTAAATGTAATGCGTCAGAATTTACTGATGCCGGCTTTAGAAAGTGTTGCTTATAACCAGAACCGTAAAAATGGCGATGTAAAGTTTTATGAATTTGGTAAGACCTATCATTTAATTAATGAGCAATATGTAGAACGTTCGAGACTGTTATTGTTAATTTCAGGCGCTAAACAAAGCGAACAATGGAACCATAATTCAAAATCAGCTACTTTTTACAACTTAAAATCGGCGGTTGATGCGATTATCTCACGCTTGGGTATTGCAAGTTATCAATCGGATGTGCTAAATGATGAAAACTTTGCTTACGGCATCAAATATTTCCGTGGCGATAAAACACTGGTAAGTTTTGGAGCAGTTTCAAAAGCCGACCGTAAAGTAGCTGATGTAAATGCAGAAGTATTTTACGCAGATTTCGATTGGGCTACCTTATTGGATATTGTTAAGAAAAACAAAATCGTTAACAAAGAAATTTCAAAATATCCTGCGGTGCGTCGCGACCTTTCTTTATTGATTGATCAGGCCGTAACTTTTGATACCTTAAAAGGCATTGCTTTTAAAACAGATAAAAAACTGATTAAAGAAGTGGGTGTTTTTGATGTGTATGTGGGTGATAAACTGCCGGAGGGTAAAAAATCTTATGCACTGAATTTTATTTTGCAGGATGAAGAGCAAACCTTAACAGATAAGCAGATAGACAATACCATGCAGAAGCTGATTGCGAATTTAACCGCACAAGCTGGGGCAGAAATTAGGAAATAAAATATAAATTCGTATTTTTAGAAATAAATTCATGACTTCTGTTGCAGATCAATTAGATAAAGTATTACAAAAAACGGCTCAGGTAATTGAGTTATGTAATGCGCTACAGGAAGAAAATGATTTATTAAAGCTTGAAAATCAATCGTTAAAAGTCGCACTCGATACCGCAAAGGGCAAAAATGTAGAACTTGATGAAAAACTCAGGGTTACAAAATTGGCCAAAAGTATAGAGGGAACAAGCGAGAAATCGCTTGACATTAAGCAAAAAATTAACGATTTTGTGCGGGAGATTGATAAAAGTATCGCGTTGTTAAAGAAATAATGATGCGAAAAAATCAGAAACTAAGCTAAACAAATGGGAGAAATCTCGATTAAAATAACCATTTCCGACCGTATTTATCCTTTAAAGGTGAATATGGAAGAGGAAGAAATTGTGAGACGGGCAGCAAAAATGATCAACGAGCGCATAAAAGATTATCAGGATAATTATGCGGTTAGAGATAAGCAGGACCTTCTTTCTATGGCAGTATTGCATTATGCAACCGCCGTACTAAGAACAGAAAACAAAGTACAAAACCAGGATACTGCTGTTGCCGATAAAGTTGAAGAATTGGATGTTTTACTTAATAATTTCTTTTCAAAATAAGGTTCGTTCTTTATATTTTTTTGTCATCCTGAATGCAATGAAGAATCTTCTGGAATGTCTGGGGATTTTTTAAAACGCCTTGCGCTATGCGCTTTGCTTCATTGATCAGCATGGCAAATCACACATATTAGCACAAAAATATAGCCGCAGCTAGTTTTTGAGTTTCAAATTTTATAAAACTTAACACTTCAATATCTATAGGGTTGAGAGGGCGTATTTCATCTGCTTTGCACCTGAAAATGGCTTAAACCCTAATTATGCTTAGTTGAGGTTTAAAATGTATGAGACTTTAAAAATTAGTTGCGGTTTTTTTTTACTTAAAAAACAAAATGGAAATAGTTGAAATATTAGGATACGTATTTGCCGTAATAGCAGGTATAGCTATCGGAGTAGTGGTAGGAAGATTCCTCCTGCGTAACTTGCTTAAACAGCAGGAAGTTGCTGCACAGAACAAGGTGAAAAAGATTTTAAAAGACGCAGAAAATAATGCCGAAATTTTAAAAAAGAATAAGCTTTTAGAAGCAAAAGAGAAATTTTTACAATTAAAAGCGGAGCATGAGCAAGAAGTGAATGCAAAAAACAACAGCATTAACCAGCGCGAAAACACCATGAAGCAGAAAGAGCAATCGGTGAACCAGCGCATGGAAAACTTCAATAAAAAAGAACAGGAGCTTGATAAACAAAAGAGCCACCTTGAAAAGCAAACCGAACTTGCCATTAAAAAGCAGGAAGAGGTAGAAGTATTAAAAAATCAACATTTAACCCAATTAGAAACCATTGCAGGTTTATCTGCCGAAGAAGCTAAAAACCAATTGGTAGAAAACTTAAAGGAAGTTGCCCGTACACAAGCCATGATCCAGATTAAGGATATCGTTGACGAGGCAAAACTAACCGCTAGTAAAGAAGCTAAAAAAGTGGTTATCCAAACCATTCAACGTACCGCTACCGAGGCCGCCATCGAGAATTCTGTTTCAATTTTTCATATCGAAAGCGATGAGATTAAAGGTCGTGTAATTGGCAGGGAAGGTAGAAATATCCGTGCTTTGGAAGCGGCTACCGGTATCGAGATTATTGTTGATGATACCCCTGAGGCTATTATTTTATCAGGTTTCGATCCGGTAAGAAGAGAAATTGCCCGTTTGGCCTTACACCGTTTGGTAACCGATGGCCGTATCCACCCGGCCCGTATTGAAGAAATTGTAGCCAAAACCAAAAAACAGATCGAAGATGAGATTGTAGAAATTGGCGAGCGCACGGTAATCGATTTGGGTATCCATGGTTTACACCCTGAACTGATCCGCATGGTTGGCCGTATGCGTTACCGTTCATCTTATGGGCAGAACCTGTTGCATCACTCACGTGAGGTGGCCAATTTCTGTGCTACCATGGCGGCAGAGCTTGGTTTAAATGCTAAAATGGCTAAACGTGCCGGTTTACTACACGATATCGGTAAAGTGCCTGATGATAATCCTGAACTGCCACACGCAATTTTAGGGATGCAACTGGCCGAAAAATATAAAGAACATCCGGAAATCTGTAATGCAATTGGAGCCCACCACGATGAAATCGAGATGACTTCGATGATATCACCGATTATTCAGGCTTGCGATGCCATTTCAGGTGCCCGTCCGGGTGCACGCCGTGAGGTGGTAGAAAGTTACATTAAACGTTTAAAAGACCTTGAAGAACTGGCTTTATCTTACCCTGGTGTAGAAAAAACCTTTGCTATCCAGGCCGGTAGAGAGTTACGCGTGATTGTAGAAAGCGAACGTATTACCGATGCACAGGCAGAACTTCTAGCTGCTGATATTTCTACGCGTATCCAAACAGAAATGACTTATCCTGGCCAGATCAAGGTTACCGTAATCAGGGAAACCCGTTCTGTGGCCTTTGCAAAATAGATTAAATCGTCATTCTGAATTTATTTCAGGGTCCTAGTAGCAAAAAGAGGCTAAGCCCGAATATTCCGGACAGCATGACGAGCAGTTTAATAAACAAGATATAAAGCGATGGATATTCCATCGCTTTTTTTTATTTTTACATAATGAGCAAGCAAACCATCCAAATAGAACCAAAACGTCCGGTCGATGTACTTTTTGATAAGTACGCCGAAAGTCACCAAAACCCGACCAACAAGCTGGTTCACTGGATCTGTGTGCCATTAATCGTATTCAGCTTATTAGGTCTGGTTTGGCAGATTCCTTTTCCACATATTGGGTTTTTGGGAAGTTATAATGGTTTTTTTAACTGGGCATCATTTCTATTGGCCTTCAGTTTATATTATTATTTTACCTTATCGCCCGTATTGTTTTTTTTAATGATCTGGGTTGTTGGTTTAATGAGTTATATCATCGTAAAAATTGAACAGACCGTTGGTTTGGGCAGTGGAACCGCTTATGCTATTTATGCGGCAATATTTGTAGCTGCCTGGATCGGTCAGTTTATCGGCCATAAAATTGAAGGGAAGAAACCATCATTTTTAGACGATGTTAAGTTCCTGTTAATCGGCCCGATCTGGTTATTGCACTTCATTTGTAAGAAAGTTGGTATTAGGTACTAATCCAAAATACGGTTAACCTTTAATTAACCTTAACGTAAAGTAACATTAATTAACACCTAACTTCGTGTTAACACTGCGGTAATATTTTTGCCCTTATCAAATAAAGGCAAATTGGAATTACTAAACTCTTTTAAAAGAGCGGCACTTACTGTGTTCGCTTTGACGATGAGCATACTTTCGTATGCGCAAACAGGAAAAATTTCCGGTAAAATATCTGATCAAAAAACAGGTGAGACCTTAATTGGTGTTACAGTAAAAATTTCAGGTACAACAAAAGGTACTTCAACAGATATTGAGGGTCGATATGTTATTGCAGGGTTGTCGGCAGGAAAACACGCTATTGAGGTTTCTTATGTGGGTTATGCAACTAAAAATGTTGTCGATGTAGAGGTAAAAGACAATGCTTCTACTAATTTAGATATTTTATTGAGCGAGTCGAACTCACAAAAATTAAACGATGTAGTAATAACTGGAAGCGCTAGTAAAGAATCAGTTAATACTTTATATGCTAATCAAAAATCAAGTATTAGTATTTCAAGCGGTATATCAGCTGAATTGATTAAAAGAAGTCCCGACCGTAATACTTCTGAAGTTTTAAAACGTGTAAGCGGTGCAAGTATCCAGGACAATAAGTTTGTTATCGTGCGTGGTTTATCTGATCGATACAACTCTGCTATGTTAAATAACTCTATGCTTCCAAATACAGAAGTAGATAAAAGAGCATTTTCATTTGATATTCTTCCTTCAAACCTGATAGATGCCATCGTAATTAATAAAACGGCATCAGCAGATATTCCTGCGGATTTTTCAGGAGGTGTAGTACAGGTAACCACAAAAGATTTTCCGGTTAATACTTTTTTCAATGTTTCATTAGGAACTTCTTACAACACACAGTCTGCCTTTAAAGATTTTCTGTCTTCTCCAAAAAGTGGTAACGAGATTTTCGGATTTTATAATAAAGACAGAGATATCCCAACGGGATTTCCTTCTTCAAAAGATTATCGCGCTTTACCAAACGGTGCAAGTGAAACTTTTACCCTATCTAAACTTTTTAAAAACAATTGGGGATATAGTTCTGCGAAATCAACTATAGGTCCAAATTTCCAAGTAAATTATGGATCCAGTAAGATTTTTGATGATAAATCTAAATTTGGCGCTGTTTTATCTTTAACCTATAGATACGACGAACGTTTAAAAACTAGTGATCAAAAAGCCTATGTTGGACAGGCGCTAGGTGATGTGTACCATGATGATATGTATAATTTTAATACAAATATTGGTGCACTTGCCAACTTTGCATATTCGTGGGGCAACAATAAAATATCATTAAAAAACCTATATAACAGGGTTTTAGAAAATCAATTTACCTATCGTGTAGGTATAGACGACGCTGGTGGTGAATTTATCAGAACCGGTGATTACCTGCTTCAAAGATCTTTAATGTCTAATCAGTTAACCGGCGAACATTTATTGTCTACAGATAGCAAGATCAAGATAGACTGGAACTTAAACTATGCAAATACAGACCGGAAAGAGCCTGGCTATAAACGTATGGATTATTCCAAAGATGGTATTGCTTCTGTTCAATCGGGATCTGCCGTAGCCGGTTTAGCTGGTAATTTTTCTTCTGTACTTAATGAAAATGCCTACGGTGGTGCAGCTAATTTAACAATTCCGGTTAAATGGTTTAGAGATAATAATAAAATCAAAGCCGGTTATTTTGGGCAATACCGCAAACGTGATTTTAGTGCAAGGGTAATTGGTTTTATTAGAAATGGAAATTTCGACACTTCATTATTAACGCTTCCTCAGGATCAGATCTTTTCACCGGAAAACATCCGCGCCAACGGCTTCGTTTTAAATGAAATTACAAATGGAAGTGACCAATATCAGGCCAACTCTTTATTAAATGCAGGTTATGTAATGTTTGATGGCTATTTAACCGAAAAATTAAGATTAGGTATTGGCGCAAGGGTAGAATCGTATAAGCTATCATTAACCAGTGAAGATAATGGAAAGCCAGTAAACATTGATTCAACGGCTACTAACTTACTTCCTTCGGCAAATCTGATTTATAACTTAAGTGATAAAGCTAATATCCGTTTATCAGGATCCCAAACTATTGGAAGAGCTGAGTTTAGGGAACTAGCACCATTTCCTTTCTACGACTTTAATAAAAACGTTAATGTTAGGGGTAATGCTGGGTTAAAGCAATCTAAAACTACTAATATTGATTTAGGTTATGCCATTTATCCATCATCGGGGGAAACCTTTTCGATATCAACCTTTTACAAATATTTTGATTCTCCAATAGAACAAACACTTCAATTAGGTACGTCTGGAAGGTCGTTAAGCTATGCTAACTCTGCTTCGGCTACTGTTTATGGAGCTGAACTTGAAATAAGAAAATCGTTAAAATTTATTGATAACAGTTTAAAGAACTTCACATTTAATGCTAATGGATCTTATATCAAATCAAAGGTTCAGGTTTCAAGACTTGTAAATGCTCAAGGTTCGAGACCATTACAAGGGCAATCTCCTTACTTAATCAACGCAGGACTATCTTATGCATCTGCTGTCGAAAACTCAACTGGTGTAACAGTATTATATAATAGGGTAGGACCAAGAATCTGGGCGATTGGTAATGTGGAAGACCCCGATATCTATGAATATTCAAGAAATATTTTAGATCTGCAGGTTTCACAAAAGTTTGCAAAATCGAAGGGAGAAATAAAAGTTAACTATAGCGATATCTTTAACAACAAAGCTTATTTCTACCAGAAAGTTAAAGGTTCAGATCCAAATGCAGGCTTCGATAAAAAAACAGATAATATAAATATTGCCGATAGGTTTGGATCTACCATATCGCTAACACTATCCTATAAATTTAAATAGCAGAATAATTTTTTAACATTAAAACGCCCTTCATTTAATGCTGAATTGATATTGGCATAATCTGCAGGAAATATTTTTGAACAAATCATAAAAGGAAAAGGAAAATCAAAATGAAAATGAAAAACAGATTAAACTTGGGCATGCTGGCAATTTTGGTTGCTGGTGCTACAGTAGTTTCTAGTTGTAAAAAAGACAGTACACCTATTGAGGAACCAACAAAACCAGATTCGAACGAATCTTTGGCCGATGCATTTTTTGATAAAGTATCCTATAAAGGAGCATTTGGATCATCAGACTGGACTGCAAGCTGGACCAATTTTACACCAAAAGTAACTGTATATGGTGAGGCAACTGAAACTTTGCAGGGGTCAATCGATGCTAACAGAACATTAGATGCGAATAAAGTTTACAAATTAGTTGGATTTGTGTACGTTAAAGATGGCGTTACATTAACCATTCCTGCCGGAACTGTTATCCGTGGAGATAAAGATTCGAAAGCTACTTTAGTTATCACACGCGGTGGTAAATTAATTGCTGAAGGAACTGCAGCAAAACCAATTGTATTTACTTCAAACCAGGCTGTTGGTTCAAGAGCTCCTGGTGATTGGGGTGGAATTATTATTTTAGGTAAATCAACCAACAATATCCCTGGTGGTACAGGTTTAATTGAAGGCGGATTAACTCTTCCTGAAGGAAACCATGGTGGTAATGTTCCAACTGATAACTCTGGTGTGCTTAAGTATGTACGTGTAGAGTTCCCAGGTATTGCTTATGCAACCAACAACGAAATTAACGGTGTTACTTTTGGATCGGTTGGTTCAGGTACTACCGTAGATTACGTACAGGTTTCATATTCAGGTGATGATTCATTCGAATGGTTTGGTGGTACTGTAAATGCTAAGCATTTGGTTTCTATTGCAAACGTTGATGATGTTTTCGATTTTGACAACGGTTTCTCTGGTAAATTACAGTTTTTAGTAGCTCAAAGAGATCCATCTTTAGCTGATCAGGCTGGTCAATCTAATGGGATCGAGTCTGATAACTCAGAAAAAGTATTCGATTCTAGTCCACGTACCCGTCCGGTTATTTCAAACATGACACTAATCGGCCCTGGAAACGTAGCTGTTGATGCGAAGCACGAATATGCTAACCTATGGAGAAGAGGTTCAAAAATGATCTTGGCAAATTCAATCTTTATTGGGTTTAAATTTGGTATCGATATCCGTGATAAAGAAACCGGAGATGCATTAACGGATGGAACATCATTGATCAAAAACAATATTTATCAATCATTTACTGCTGGTAAGGATGTTGTTGCCGATGGTGCTACACTTTCTTTTGCAAGTTCAGATTTATTGAAACAATATTTAACTTCTAAAGGAAATACCATCATTGATGAAACTGCTGCAGCAGCCTTATTGAATGCCCCTTTCAGCTTAACAGCTCCTAACTTTACAGTTAAAGCTGGTTCTTCGGCGGCAACTGGCGCAACTTTCTAGATATTAAACAATTCGCCTGATTAAAACAGGCAGATCATAAGAAGAGCCTTTATCAGATATTGATAAAGGCTTTTTTATTGCTTTAATTTATGTTATGCCTTAAAAATATAATCACCCTTGTTTAGGTAATTGTAATTGTTAGATTCATAATTGTACGTTTAATTATTTTAAATTGACTTATTATTTTAATTTTTTTGTCTGTTTTATAATATTAAAATTAATGATTTGTTTATAATGCATTAATATTGAGATGGTTAAATTAGAATAAAAAAATCATCCATGAAAAAATCATCTATTTTAAGCTCATTCTCAAGGACAATGTGCTTCGCATTTTTGATGCTAACTTTAAGCATCTATTCGTGTAAAAAATCTGAAACTCCTGTTATTGCTCCCGATAACAAAGTTGAAGTTGAGCCCAATGCGCTCGCTAAAATTAAAGAACTTGGTTTTGCAACCGATGGCATCAAAGAATCTGGCGATTACTATGTAGTAGAAGGTGATATCTTAATTTCAAAGAAATCGTTAACTACAGTCAAAATTGCAGAAAAAGCAACCAATGCTGGCGGTAAAATAGCGCAAGGCCACACCAATCAGTTAATTCAGGGAAACCTCACTAATGTGATTATCACCCAGGAAGATTTCGATACCAGGTGGTTTTATGCAATTAGAGAAGCTGTGGCCGCATGGAATGCAATAGGCAACTGTCGTATTAACTTAATCCATTCTTATAACCAGTTTTATGCACCATATACCAGTTCTGTTACGCCTCATATTACCGTTAAAAAGTTAGATATGGGAACCGGTGCATTTGGACAAGCTGATTTTCCAACTAATGATGGGCAGGCAGGCGCCAACATCTGGGTGAATCATATTACCAATAATGTTAACAGTGCAGGAGCCAACAATGGCATACCAAGAAGCCATGAACAGGATGTATTTATGCTGATACACGAAATTGGCCACTGTTTGGGTTTGCGTCATACAGATTACAGCGGAGAAGGTAATTACGATAACTATGGTAGGTATGTTGGCGTTAATGCAACACCTGGTACACCCTCAACCGGCGCTGCGTCAGCAGATCCTAATTCTGTAATGAACTCAGGTAGATTAGGCACTTCGAGAGGCTGGACAGGTTTTTCTTCTTATGATGTAATCGCTGCCCAGTATTTATATCCGCCCGTAACCACTCCGTTTGTAAGTACCTTTAAAAATGTAATCAATGGCCCATCTAGCAATTCTGCAGGCAGTACTGTAATTAGCACAGCTGGTGCCATGTACGATAGCGGTTACTACGAGTGGAGAATGTTAGATCAAAGTTTAAATGTGGTGTTGCCGGTAAGCACTTTCAGTAATTCGCCACAACAAGAATGGTCGTATGGTACACCCGGTACTTATTATTTAGAGTGCAGATTGGTTGGCTTAGAGTGTACAGGAGAATGGGCAAGACAAACCATTACTTTTAATTAATCAGTTATAATATTGCCTTTAATTAAATAAACATAAAAAAGCATTGTAACAATCAGAAAGTTGCAATGCTTTTTAATTAATATGCGTTTATAAAAAATTACTCACTAGCCTTCCGTTTTCTCAGCTACCAGTTCCTTTTTAGGTGTTTTTACTGCAGCAGTTTTAGCCGGCTTTGTTTTGCTAACTACAGAAGCAGTTTTTTCTTCCTTAATAAATGGGGTAATTGAATCTTCTGTAGCCGAAATCGTAACTTTTTTAGCCAGTTGTTTGGCAAATTTTCCGATTACTTTATCTGCTTTTTTTGCTTTGCCATAAGCTGATACCACTTCGCCGAAAGCTGCAGCCAATTTTGTTTCTAACTCTTTACGTACTTTCTTGCCTGCTGAATGGTTTCTTGATTTTGATTTATTTTTTTTCATCGAACTTAAAATGGATATTTCCAAAGATATGTTATCGGAAAATTAAATCAATATTATGATTTTGTTAACTAATTGGTTTGGAGTTAACATGTATAATATTTTAGCTAATGCAGGGCTAAATTTTAGCCCCTTCCGCTACATGCCCGCCAAGGTCTAAAGTATTCTGAAACTCTTCCAGGTATTGAAGCAGATGCCTTTCTGCATTTGCATACGAAGTAAAGGTAGAAGCCGGTTGATTAGGATCAGAATCGCTTTTGCTTTTATAATATAAGCTGGTTTGAAAAACAAACACACTGTCATCATTAATCGGCGACATGATCCTGGCTTTAACCTGATGCTGGTGAATTTCAACAAAAAACTCTTTTAAAATGGTATAAATAACTGCAGACATAAGGATATCGTTTACGTTTTAACATCAGTTAAAAAATAAAAGTAATGCAAATAGCCTTTCATTCAGCGTGTTTTTAATAAGATAACATTGATTAAACAATTACTTAACATTAAATTAATATTAAAACGTCAGATATCATCGTTTAATGGGCTCATAGGCATATACTACCTCAAATTTACTGTTTTTCAGGTTTGAGGAGAGCTGTCCGATTTTCAGGTTCTGCGCCTGTGGGGTTGGCTCGCAATAAGAGTATTTTTTACCTTTATAGGTAATGGCTTCACCAACAGGTTTGTCAAACTGTACAGCAATGGTTAAATGTTTGGGGTAGAGTAAGGCAATCATGGGCAGGTTATATATTTCTTTTACCAGGTAGAAAAAGAGTGCTGCCCGGTCATCGCAATCGCTGTAGGTACTTAATAATGTCTGTTCTGGCGAGAAACGTTTTTCTTTACCAAAATTTTCATCATCATCTTCGTATAAAAAGCCATAACGCGTAAACCTCATCAAATAATCAACCCCTTTTTTCTGATCCATGTGCTTTAAATTTTCTTTTAAAGTAGGAATAAGCGAGCTATAAGTTTCTCGGCTTAACGGGATATTAAAATAACTTTCAAAATCGACTATCGGGTAGTTTTTAAAAATAGCCTGCACATCCTCATTTACCTTGAGTTTAAAATGATGTATTTTTTGACGATAACTAAACTCGATGTCTTTTTCCTGGTAGTTTTCAGGCTTGAAATCGGGCATATGCGTAACTTTATACGAGAAGGGATTTTTAGCCTCAGGAATTGAAATTTTAACTGGCTTATAAACGTCGGCCTGTTTAAACAACTTTCCGTAATCATGATAGTTCAGGCACATGTATTTTTTATCTTCAATCATAAAAAATGGTATATCGCTGATGTCTTCCTCATTTCCGACATAAAAAATAACCTGGTTATTGCCCACAGCCAACCTTGCATCGTAACCGCATTTGCTGAGCAAAAACCATTTATATAACGTATAACGGAAATAATTATCGGCTTTCGGGCTGATCAGTTCTGCCGTTTTACGGATGAGCTGGTAATAGATCCAATCGTTTAAATTATACTTTTCCTGATACTTTTTAAGTGAAATAACCAATGGGGTATAATTGCCTGATGATATCCTGGTGTAGAATTTTGAAACCTCAGCTGCATTTGCTGTTTTTGATACCGGAAGATTAACCGTTGAATCTGCACTGAAATTGAAAGTTCCGTTGTAAAAATCGAAAGTGTAGTTCTGTCCCTTTGCGATGGTGGTACTCAACACCAGGCTAACGAACAAAAAGATATTCAAAAAATATATGTAGATCCCTCTTTTCAAACCGCGCCATATTTGGTTACATTAAATTTACCTATTATTAATACAAAAGCAACAATTTCTTTATGTTAAGCAGCTAATCACATTTTATAATAAATTAACATGGGGGTAAGCTTTTTAATAAATTTAAACACAATTAAAGAATTATTGAAATGTGATTTTTAATCACGCTCGCAACATTAAATATTCTATAAATAACATTTCATTAATACCAGCTTAACAAGCCCAGCATACTTTTGTGGCATAAATATTTGGTTAGTATTTATAAAGTTTAGGTTAGTTGATAATAAAAAACCCAGATGGATGTCTGGGTTTTTTTATTGCCTTAAATTATAGGTTTTTGCCGAGTTTTTCCAGCATTTCTGGTGGAATATTATGTGTATCTACCACAAGGAAACCATCCAGACAGTCTGAAAATTTAGGATCAATATTGAAAGAGATAATCTTCGCATTCAGGTTCATATACTGCCTCAACAATACCGGGATTTTAATGTGCGAGTTTTCGATATCGCCAATAATGCTGTCTAAATCCTTGAAAGATTCACTGCTGTCAACCAGGGTATCAGTGGCAATCGGCAATAAATCAGCCTTAAATTTATTTCTGGGTTTAACATATTTCGCCATTTCATAATCGAAATGGTTTTTGGTAATGTAATCAACAATTAAAGCCTTACTAAATTTAGAAAAATTGTTGCTGATACTTACCGGGCCAAACATGTAACGGTACTGCGGGTTATCGATCAGGTATTTTAAAATCCCTTTCCATAACAGAAATAACGGAAGCGGTTTACCCTGGTACTCTTTTCTGATCCACGAACGACCAAGCTCAATTCCCTGTCTTAACATCGGGTAAAACTGGTCTTTCATTTTAAAAAGTTCCGAAAGGTAGAAACCGCGGCGGCCCATACTTTCTAAAATCTCATCGCCTTTACCAATGCGGTAAGCACCTACTATATTTTCAAGGTCCTTATCCCAGATAAATAAATGGTTATAATAAATGTCGTAGTTGTCAAGATCGATTTTCTTGTTTGTGCCCTCACCAACTTCACGGAAAGTGATTTCGCGTAAACGGCCAATCTCTCTTAAAATATTTGGAATTTTTAAGGTTGGTACGATATATACTTCATAGTTTTTTTCCGTCCAAACTTTAAAATCCTCTAGTTTTTCTACTTCTTCTTTAATTAAAACCCTCGAAGTTTCTTCAATTACCTCAACCGGTTTCTTTTTAATTTTGAATAAGTTTAAGGGATTAAAAAGCTTTTTCTCCGTATCCAGTCCAACACCCAAAGCATAAGTACGGGCCCTTAAAAAGTCCATTAACTTATTGCTGCTGTTCATGTGCGAAATTTCAGAAATCGCAATCGGCTTACCAATCCTTACTTTGATGGTACGGCCATGTTTATTTAAAAATTCAGATGGAAGCTTTGCCGTACGTAAAGTTGGGTGAATAAAACTTAAAATATTAAAGAAAACGCCGTTATTGCCATGAAAATAGATGGGTACCACCGGAACTTTTGCTTTTGCAATGAGTTTTCCAACCACAGGGTGCCACATTCTGTCGGTTACCTGCTGTGCATCCAGTTTAAATGTAGAAACCTCTCCGGCCGGAAAAATGCCGATCGGTGTTCCATTTCTAAGCAGATCGAAAGTTGTTTTTAAACCACTGATGCTTGATGAATGCTGAACATTTTCGAAAGGATTAACCGCCACAAAAAACTCATCAAGGTTAGGGATTTTTTTCAATATGAAATTTACCATCACTTTGGCATCAGGCCTTACCGTACATAAAAGTTTAACCAAAGCCAGACCTTCTACACCGCCGTAAGGGTGATTTGCTATGGCAATAAACGGACCCGTTTTAGGGATGCAGTTTAAATCATCCTCGTCAAATTCGATCGAAACACCAATGGTTTCCAATATTTTATCTACAAACTCTAAACCCTTAAAGTGTTGATTTTGAGCGAATACATCATTGATATCATTCAGTTTCATGATCTCCATCATCAAACCTGCCAAACCCGGTACACCTAGCTTATCTATCTTCGTTGCTTTAGCAAATTCGGACGTTGTTATGATCTTCATATAAAATTCTTAGGTTGTTGATAGGCAAAACCTGCTCAGTTTTGCAATCCCAAAAATAAGATTTATATTTATAATACACATGTCATATCGCATCAATGAGAATTTGGCTGAATAAATATTTCGGTTTTAGTAAAGGTGAGTTCAACGGATTGTTGTTGCTGATCCTTATTATTATGGTACTTAAGGCAATACCTGTTATATATGGTTATACCCGGCCGATAGAAAAAGACGACCCAAATCTTTTAGCGCAGCTTCAGAAAATAACCGTTGCTGATGAAAAATATGCAGGCAACCTACGCGACAGGATTGAGAATTCTTATCCAGAAAAAACCATTAAGCTGTTTAATTTTGATCCTAATACTTTAAATGCTGATGGCTGGCAGACTTTGGGTTTATCGCCAAAACAGGCAAAAGCAATTATTAATTACACCAGTAAAGGCGGGAAATTTTTTAAGCCTGAAGATCTGCAGAAAATGTACACCATTTCTCCGGAAATGTATAAAAAGATTTTGCCTTATGTTAAAATTGCAGATCAGGATGTAAATACCTCCAAAAAATATTTCCCATTTGAAAAGAAAGAATATGTTAAAAAAGCACCGGTAATTGTTGATATAAACCAGGCTGATTCTGCAAAATTGGATGAAATAAAGGGAATTGGTGCTGCTTTTGCAAAAAGGATTATTAAATACCGGGAGCGTTTGGGTGGTTTTTATAAAAAAGAACAATTAATGGAAGTTTATGGCTTAGATTCTGTTAAATATGCCGAAATTAAAGACCAGATTTCGATAAGTAGTGTCCCTTTAAAAACAATCAATATCAATACGGCGGTTTTTGATGATCTAAAAAGGAATCCATACCTTTCTTATAAACAGATTAACGCCATTATTCAATACCGTAAACAACACGGCAACTATTCAAATGTAGCTGATTTAAAAAAGATAGCCATTTTAAATCAGCAGGTGATCGATAAAATTGCACCTTATATTTCTTTTTAGAAATTGAATATGGTATAAGGATTTAACCTTGCTGAGGAATTGTGGTTTCCGGCTACAATGTAATACACCCGAAAACAATCTTACCTTAAATCAATATGAAAGCTTGCCGTTTCGTTGGGGACGATATCCGGGTAGCAAATCACCATTGGTTGTTTGCGTTTCGTCCAGTAGGAACGTTTCGTGGAATTTCACCATATCAATCAAAAATCATCATTCTCCTGATTATTCGCAGATTTTTATTAAAAAAATAAAAAAATCTTTTTTAATCTTTTTCAGGGTTTAAAATTTAACCCATAAACTAAATGAACCAAATACCATTTCATTCTGTAATTGCGCAAATATTTAATGGTAACTAACTATCAAATAATTGATTATAATTGCCCAGAACTAACTTAAAATATAAAATTTAATGAGCGTGAGCTTCGATTTTTCAGAAACAGAAACTCAGCAGAATGTAAAGGCTATGGTCCGCGATTTTGCAGAGAAAAACATTCGTCCAAATATTATGGAATGGGATGAGGCACAGCATTTTCCGGTAGCGCTGTTTAAGCAACTTGGAGAATTGGGCCTGATGGGCGTTTTGGTTCCCGAAGAATTTGGTGGCTCGGGTTTGGGCTATCAGGAATATGTTGATGTAATTGTAGAAGTGGCCCGTGTATGTGGCTCAATCGGTTTATCATTGGCGGCACACAATTCGCTATGTACAGGCCATATCTTAGCCTTTGCCAATGAGGAGCAAAAACAAAGATGGTTACCTAAACTGGCAACTGCCGAATGGATTGGTGCCTGGGGTTTAACCGAAGCGAACACCGGTTCGGATGCTTTAAGAATGATGACTACTGCTGTAGAAGACGGCGATGATTATATTATAAACGGTGCAAAAAACTGGATTACCCATGGCAAAAGCGGCGATGTTGCCGTTGTAATGGTAAGAACAGGGGAGCAGGGAAGTTCGAAAGGGATTTCGGCTATTGTGGTAGAACGCGGTACGCCTGGATTTACGGCAGGAAAAAAGGAAAATAAACTGGGGATGCGTGCTTCAGAAACTACTGAAATGATTTTTGATAACTGCCGTGTACCGAAAGCCAATTTATTGGGCAATGTTGGCGAAGGTTTTAAACAGGCTATGAAAGTTTTAGATGGTGGCAGGATTTCTATTGCTGCATTGGCTCTTGGTATTGCAAAAGGTGCTTTTGATGCAGCAGTAGCTTATTCGAAACAACGCCAGCAATTTGGCCAGCCGATCTCAAGTTTTCAGGCCATCAGTTTTAAACTGGCTGATATGGCGACTGAAATTGAGGCTGCAGAATTATTGATCCGCCAGGCAGCTGACTTAAAGAACAGGCATTTACCTATGACAAAGGAATCGGCCATGGCTAAATATTTTGCCTCAGAAGTATCGGTAAGGGTAGCCACAGAAGCCGTGCAGATATTCGGCGGATACGGTTACACCAAAGATTTTCCGGTAGAGAAATTTTACCGCGACAGTAAATTATGTACAATAGGCGAGGGCACCTCCGAAATCCAAAAGATTGTAATCGCCAGAGAAATATTGCAAGGGTAAAAAGTATAAGGTTTAGGGTTAAGGCAAATGCCGATCACCTTATACCTTACATCCTACACCTGCAACCTTATTAAAAACCAAATATATTATGAGTAATCCGGACGGTTTAACCACCTCCGGATTTTTTTTGTTAAAATTTTCAAAACCTCCTAACCGGAATCAATGTTTTGACTAATGACTAATGACTAATGACTAATGACTAATGACTAATGACTAATGACTAAAGCAATGGCAAAATATTCAGAAAAAGCTGGTGATAAAGTAAAAGAAACCATGCACGAAATGAAAGAAGGTAAGCTTAAAAGCGGCTCGGGTAAAAAAGTAACTTCCAAAAAACAGGCAATTGCTATCGGGTTATCAGAAGCCAGAAAAGAGGGTGCGAAGGTGCCGAAGAAGAAATGATTGAATAAATGAATTTCGAATGATTGAGTAAATGAACCGATATGTTGAAAATTAAGTCATTCAATACTTCATTATTTTTCATTCTCTCATTCAATATTCTTTCATTAGCCCTATTGCGGTAAATCTTTCGCAGTTAAAATGCTATCTACTACGTAAACGCTAAATCCTCTCCATGGCAGGGTATGTTTATACTCTTTATAATGTAATTCGAAAAACTTTCCGCTATTGGCCATCATTTTTTCTGCAATTTCTTTATTGGCGATAGAAAATTCAAATTCATTATTTTGTAAGGTACCTGTTTGTCTGGATTTTATTCCGCTCTGGATTAATTTGCCCTCATACGTTTTAAATACATAGCCCTTTTTTACCACATAGTTTAACTCACCTGCTTTCACCCCTTCGCCAAACACAAAGAAATAACGGTAGTAACAAATTGCGATTAATACGATAACAACTATAACTGCGATAATTGAACCTACTTTTTTGCCTGTTGTCATATATGATAATGTATATATAAATGTAGCTAAACAACACATAAGTTTAACTAATGATTTAAATAAAAATTCTTTTTATAAATCTTTCTCGTTTTCAATATTTTGCTTACATTTGCAGCCCGTTAACACGGGAAAATTTAAAAACCACGAGAGGAGGTATTTCAGCGTTATGATCATTATCAACATTAAAGACGGCGAATCATTAGATAAAGCCCTTAAACGTTTCAAGAAAAAGTTTGAAAAAACTGGTGTATTGAGAGAACTACGTAGTCGCCAAGCATACGAGAAAAAATCCGTTGCTCGCCGTACTGAAATTAAACATGCTGTTTACATTCAGAATATGAATCTAGATACAACTTCATAGTTGTTCACGATATAAATGTATTAAAGCCTTCCCAGTGTAAAATCGGGAAGGCTTTTCTGTTTTACAAGAAATCCAAAACTTTACAATAAACAATTAATTAATGATTTCTTTATATCAAAACAATTTGTAACTTCATATTAATGCCCCGAAAAAAGATATTGAATGTTGCTAAAAAGTTTTATTACATATTTAACCCACGAGAAGCGCTATTCTCAGCACACCATTACTTCTTATCAAACCGATTTAGATCAGTTTGAAGAATTTCTTAAGGCATCAGAACTGGATTTTACTGAAGTTAAACACACTCACCTGAGAAGTTACCTGGTTGAGCTGATGGAAAAAGAAAATTCAGAAAATACCATTAACCGAAAAATCTCTGCATTAAGAAGTTTTTATAAGTTTTTACACCGTTCCGGAAAGATCGATCAAAATCCAAGTGCTTTAATTAAGGCACCTAAAATTCCTAAAAGGCTACCGGTATTTGTTGATGCACAAAAAATGGATCATCTGCTGGATTCGGAGCAGTATTTTAATGAAAGTTTTCCCTCTGTTCGCGATCACCTGGTAATCGAACTGCTGTTTGGAACCGGTATGCGTTTAACCGAACTGTTGCAATTGAAAGATACAGATATCGATGTTTATTCGGGAACGATAAAAGTGTTGGGTAAAAGAAATAAGGAACGGATTATTCCCATAAATAAACAGCTTATCAATCAGGTAAATACCTATATCGGACTAAAAAAGTTGCAAAACTTTAATAACAATTTACTTATATTAATCGTTACCAATACAGGTGCAGCGGCATATCCGAAATTAATATACCGTATTGTTACCTCATACCTAAACCACATATCAACCAATGAAAAGAAAAGTCCCCACGTGTTGCGGCATAGCTATGCAACAAGCCTGTTAAACGCAGGAGCAGATTTAAATGCGATTAAAGAACTTTTGGGTCACGCCAGTTTGGCAGCAACCCAGGTTTACACGCACAACTCAATCGAAAGATTAAAAACAATTTATAAACAAGCCCATCCAAAGGCGTAAAAAAAGGAGGAAAAATGAAAATCGGAGTTCAATCAATCCACTTCAGTGCAGACAGTAAGTTGTTAGATTTTATACAAAAGAAGGCAAATAAGCTCGATCAGTTTTTTGACCAGATCATTAGCGGCGAAGTGTATTTAAAGTTAGAGAACGTAGAGGACGAGGCCAATAAGATTAGCGAAATTAAGCTTATTGTGCCGGGAGGTACCCTGTTTGCTAAAGAACAATGTAAATCATTTGAAGAAGCCACTGATCTGGCCATCGAATCATTAAGGAAACAGATCACTAAACATAAGGATAAAACGCGTGCAAAATTAAGTGAGCATAAAGCAATTCTAAGCGAAAGCGAAGCGGCTGATTATTAATAAGCATAAAATTATATAAACTTAAAGGAGCGGTACAGTTAAATGTGTCGCTCTTTTTGCTTGAAGATACCTTTTAAGGAGTAAAAATCGAAAAGATAACTCCCTTTAGCATCGCCATCCAGAGCGGACTGCAACGTAGTCGGGAGATCTTTCCAGGAGATGACTATTTTTTTAAAATTAAAGAAACCGAAAGCATTCTGCGCAGATTTCTATAAATCAAAATCAGTTTTTCAATAGATTCTCTTTAAAAAAATCAGCTTCGCTACATTAATTTTAACTTTTATTGAAATTAATTCAATTGTTATTATCCGCCAATAATTGTGATTACAGATCCTAATCATGTTTTTGAGGGTTACGGGCACAAAAAAAATGAAAAAAAATATTCCATTTTAAGAGATTGATTATTAAGCTTCTTCATCGGTATAATGGTTGTCAATTAAAATAACTTCACTATTTTTTTTCAAATTTATTTTGAAGTGAAATATAAGTGTGTATATTTGCATTCCCTTTCGGAAACGGTGTTAAGCCAGGAAAAAAAGGGTTGTTCTTTAAAAAGATAAAAGTTTTAAAAAAACACGTTAATAGTATGAAAAATGAAGATTTTTCGTATCATTGCACAAAATTTAAAGCCTCCTTAGCTCAGCTGGTAGAGCAACTGACTTGTAATCAGTAGGTCATTGGTTCGATTCCGATAGGAGGCTCTTTTTATTTTAAAGTGTTAGCATTTTAAAGTAAAAGATGGGGAGATTCCAGAGCGGCCAAATGGGACAGACTGTAACTCTGTTATCGCAAGATTTCGAAGGTTCGAATCCTTCTCTCCCCACACTTTAAATGAATGACCAAATGTTTTAATGATAGAATAAATCTCTCATTCTTTCATTTAATCAATCACTAGTTTTTAAAAGCGGAAGTAGCTCAGTTGGTAGAGCGATAGCCTTCCAAGCTATAGGTCGCGAGTTCGAACCTCGTCTTCCGCTCCAATAAAATTAGAAAAGTGGGCAGTTATTGGTTGCGGTTTTAATTTAGTTAAAACAAAAGGCTGGAACTGGAAACTAAAAAGCCGACTTAGCTCAGCGGTAGAGCACTTCCTTGGTAAGGAAGAGGTCATGGGTTCAATTCCCATAGTTGGCTCAGGATAATAAAGCTTTGTTAAATCTGTTTAATATGCAGGGTAGACAAGGTTTTTTGTGTTGCATTGCATCAAAACAATAAATAAAATTAATAAAAAGTTAACCTACTAATTAGTTATAAATAAAATGGCAAAAGAAAAATTTGACCGTAGTAAACCGCACTTAAACATCGGTACAATCGGTCACGTCGATCACGGTAAAACAACTTTAACAGCAGCTATTACAAAAGTTTTAGCTGATGCAGGTTTATCTGAGGCACGTTCATTCGATTCAATTGACTCAGCTCCTGAGGAAAAAGAAAGAGGTATTACAATTAATACTGCGCACGTTGAGTATTCAACTGCAAACCGTCACTACGCACACGTAGATTGTCCAGGTCACGCGGATTATGTTAAAAACATGGTTACAGGTGCGGCTCAAATGGATGGTGCTATTATCGTTGTTGCTGCTACTGATGGTCCAATGCCACAAACTCGTGAGCACATCCTATTGGCTCGTCAGGTTGGTGTACCTTCGTTGGTTGTATTCATGAACAAAGTGGATATGGTTGATGATCCTGAATTATTAGAATTAGTAGAAATGGAAGTTCGTGAATTATTATCGTTCTACGATTTCCCTGGTGATGATATTCCTGTTATTCAAGGTTCTGCTTTAGGTGGTTTGAACGGAGATGCTAAATGGGTAGCAAAAATTATGGAATTAATGGATGCTGTTGATAGCTACATTCCAATTCCTCCACGTTTAACTGATCTTCCATTCTTAATGCCTGTTGAAGATGTATTCTCGATCACTGGTCGTGGTACTGTAGCAACTGGTCGTATTGAGCGTGGTGTAATCAACTCTGGAGATCCTGTTGAAATCTTAGGTATGGGTGCTGAGAACTTAAAATCTACAGTAACTGGTGTTGAGATGTTCCGTAAGATCTTAGATTATGGTGAAGCTGGTGATAACGTAGGTTTATTGTTACGTGGTATTGAGAAAACTGATATCCGTCGTGGTATGGTAATCTGTAAACCAGGTTCAGTAACTCCTCACACTGATTTCAAAGCTGAGATCTATGTATTATCAAAAGCAGAAGGTGGTCGTCACACTCCATTCTTCAACAAATATCGTCCTCAATTCTATTTCCGTACTACAGACGTAACTGGTGAGATCTCACTAGCTGAAGGAACTGAAATGGTAATGCCAGGTGATAACGTTACAATCACAGTTAAATTAATTAACGCGATTGCAATGGAAAAAGGTCTACGTTTCGCTATCCGTGAGGGTGGTAGAACAGTAGGTGCTGGTCAGGTAACTGAAATCTTAGCTTAATTTTAAGCTATAACAATATAAAAAGAGCTGGTTTAGGCTAGCTCTTTTTTATACACACGGGAATAGTTCAACGGTAGAATAGAGGTCTCCAAAACCTTTGATCAGGGTTCGAATCCTTGTTCCCGTGCTTAATATAATGATTGAGTATTTAGATGAGTGAATGATTGAATTTGAAGGGCAACTTTCGGATATTATCATTCACTCATTTACTCATTCAGTCATTCAATAATTTTAATATGGCTAAAGTAGTTGAGTTTATAAAAGAATCGTACGATGAAATGACCAATAAGGTTACCTGGCCTACTTGGGGCGAACTTCAAAGTTCTGCAATTCTTGTTTTGGTAGCTTCCCTTATTATTGCACTGGTAATTTTTGCAATGGATAAAGGGTCTACATTTGTATTGGATACTTTTTATAAATCACTTTCTAATTAATTTTTTCTAATGAGCGATCTAAAGTGGTACGTTGTAAGGGCTGTTAGCGGTAAAGAAAAGAAAGTAAAACAGTACATTGATGCTGAGATCAGCCGTTTAGGTTTCTCTCATTTGGTTCCTCAGGTGTTAATACCAATGGAAAAATATTACCAGATGAAAGATGGTAAAAAAATTGCCAAAGAACGTAACTTTTATCCTGGTTATGTTTTAATCGAAGCTACATTAGATGGAGAGTTAGAGCACATCATTAAAGGCATTAACAGTGTTATCGGTTTCTTAGGCGATAAAGCTGGTAACCCGATCCCGATGCGCCAGGCAGAAGTTAACCGTATTTTAGGTGTGGTTGATGAAATGAGCGAGCAAGGGGAGACCATGAATGTTCCTTATTATGTTGGCGAAGGCATTAAAGTAATGGACGGACCTTTCAACGGTTTCTCAGGTATTATAGAAGAGGTAAACGAAGAGAAGAAAAAACTGAAAGTAATGGTTAAAATCTTCGGACGTAAAACCCCGCTTGAGCTTAACTACATGCAGGTAGAAAAAGAGTAATAATATTATCAAAAATATTTATAAAGCCCCGGATTTACTTCGGGGCTTTTTTTGTGCCTTCTATAAAATTAAGTACGGGCAATAACTATGGCTTGTTAACCGTTAAATACCAATAAGTTCTTAACTTATCTTTCAATAAGGATTATGGTTTAACAGGATCACAAATATTTAATAATTAAATTTTGTCGATACTATTGTTTTACTGTAAGTTAATCCATATCTTTGCAGTCCTTTAAGCTTTATAGGAGCCCTAAGGAAAATAAATGTTACATGCTTCCAATATTTAACATTGAGTTTTAAATAAACAAAAAACACAAAATGGCAAAAGAAGTCAGTGCAATGATCAAATTACAGATCAAAGGCGGAGCGGCAAATCCATCGCCACCAGTAGGACCTGCATTAGGTGCTAAAGGGGTGAACATTATGGAGTTTTGCAAACAGTACAACGCTCGTACCCAAGATAAAGCAGGTAAAGTATTGCCAGTTGTAATTACTGTTTATGCTGATAAGTCATTCGATTTCATCATCAAAACCCCTCCTGTAGCTATCCAGTTAAAAGATGCTACTAAATTACAGAGTGGTTCTGCTGAGCCTAACCGTAAAAAAGTTGGATCGGTGACCTGGGACCAGATTAAAGTTATTGCTGAAGATAAAATGCCTGATTTAAATGCATTTACAATCGAATCTGCAATGAGTATGGTTGCCGGTACAGCACGCAGTATGGGAATCACCGTTTCTGGTGACGCACCCTGGAACAATTAATTAAAAAACAGTTTACAACAGTGGCGAAATTAACTAAAAATCAAAAAAAGGCACATGCTAAAATAGAAGCTGGTAAAGCTTATACTTTGAAGGATGCTGCTGCTTTGGTAAAAGAAATCACTACTACTAAATTCGATGCTTCAGTTGATATTGATGTATCTTTAGGTGTAGATCCGCGTAAAGCCAATCAAATGGTACGTGGTATTGCTACTTTACCACACGGAACAGGTAAAACTGTACGTGTTTTAGCTTTAGTAACTCCTGATAAGGAAGAAGAAGCAAAAGCAGCTGGCGCAGACTTCGTAGGTTTAGACGAGTATGTAGCTAAAATTGAAGGTGGTTGGACCGATGTAGACATTATTATCACTACACCAGCTTGTATGGCTAAGGTAGGTAAATTGGGCCGTGTTTTAGGTCCAAGGAACTTAATGCCTAACCCAAAATCAGGAACAGTAACCAACGAAGTTGGTAAAGCTGTAACAGAGGTTAAAGCAGGTAAAATTGATTTTAAAGTAGACAAAACGGGTATCATACACGCCTCGATAGGAAAAGTATCATTCCCAGCAGATAAAATTTATGAGAATGCACTTGAAATCATTCAGGTAATTTCTAAATTAAAACCATCTGCTGCAAAAGGAACTTATTTTAAGAGCATTCACGTGTCTTCTACAATGAGTCCTGGAATTGCAATTGAAACAAAATCAGTAGCGGGGATCTAATCATGAACAGAGAAGAAAAAAACGAAGTAGTTTTAGAACTACAAGGACAAATGCAAGAGTTTGGCAATTTTTATATTGCTGATACTTCTAGCCTTTCTGTTGAGCAGATCAATAACATCCGCCGCAAATGTTTCGAAGGTGATATCGTAATGAAGGTTGCTAAAAACTCTTTAATCCGCAAAGCGATTGAAGGTTTAGAAGGTGATGCTTCTGAGATATACGAAGCGCTTAAAGGTTCATCATCATTATTATTCTCAAAAACAGCAAACGCTCCGGCTAAGTTGATTAAAGCTTTGAGAAAAACTTCTGATAAACCTGTGCTTAAAGCAGCATTTATAGATTCATCAGTATATGTTGGCGACGACCAGTTGAATAACCTGGTAAGCTTGAAATCAAGAGAAGAGCTTATCGGCGATATCGTTGGATTACTACAGTCACCAGCTAAAAACGTGCTATCTGCGCTTCAATCAGGCGGTAACAAAATTGCAGGAATTGTTAAAACTCTTCAGGAAAGAGAAGGTTAACGAACACCTTAAGTTCGCAAATTAAACAAAATTATTACACACGTAAATTTTTAAAATCTTAATAAAATGGCAGATTTAAAAGCGTTTGCTGAGCAATTAGTAAACTTAACAGTAAAAGAAGTTAATGAATTAGCTCAAATCTTAAAAGATGAGTATGGTATTGAGCCTGCAGCTGCTGCTGTAGTTGCTGGTCCTGCTGCTGGTGGTGATGCACCTGCTGCTGCTGCAGAAAAAACATCTTTTGATGTAATCTTAAAAGAAGCTGGTGGTCAGAAATTAGCAGTTGTAAAACTGGTTAAAGACTTAACTGGTTTAGGTTTGAAAGAAGCTAAAGACTTAGTAGACGGAGCACCAAAAGAATTAAAAACTGGTGTTGCTAAAGACGAAGCAGAAGCTCTTAAAAAACAATTAGAAGAAGCTGGAGCAGTAGTTGAGATTAAGTAATCACTTAACTTAGCTAAGCTAAAAATGTATTAGACACCGACTGAAAATGTCGGTGTCTTTACCTGTTTATAAACATCTCATTTTGTTTGGTTAATGAGCATGGTTAAGGAACGAAACCAAACAAATAGTTTATTCTTAAACTAAAATCTTTTAGTCCATTGGCAAAGACAGTCGAACAAAGAGTAAATTTTGCAACTAGTAAGCACATTATAGACTATCCGGATTTTCTGGATGTGCAATTGCAATCATTCAGAGAATTTTTCCAGATAGATACCACTTCAGACGATCGCTCGAGCGAAGGTTTGTTTAAAGTGTTTGCTGAAAACTTTCCAATAACAGATTCAAGAAATATCTTCGTATTAGAGTTTCTTGATTATTTTGTTGATCCGCCACGTTACGATATACACGAGTGTATTGAGCGTGGATTAACCTACAATGTTCCATTAAAAGCAAAGCTTAAGCTTTCTTGTAATGATGTAGAACATGAAGATTTTGAAACCATTATTCAGGATGTGTATTTAGGTACTATCCCGTATATGACACCAAAAGGTACGTTTGTTATCAACGGTGCAGAACGTGTTATCGTTTCGCAATTACACCGTTCTCCAGGGGTGTTCTTCGGCCAGAGCCGTCACACCAACGGAACCAAATTGTACTCAGCACGTGTTATTCCTTTCAAAGGTTCATGGATCGAGTTTGCTACAGACGTTAATAACGTGATGTATGCGTATATCGATCGTAAGAAAAAATTCCCGGTTACCACTTTATTACGTGCTATCGGTTACGATTCTGATAAAGATATCTTAGAACTTTTTGATCTTGCCGACGAAGTAAAAGTTAGCAAATCTGGTTTAAAGAAATACATCGGTCGTAAACTGGCTGCAAGGGTATTGAAAAAATGGGTTGAAGATTTTGTTGATGAAGATACTGGTGAGGTAGTTTCTATCGACCGTAATGAAGTGATTCTTGAAAGAGAAACCGTTTTAGAAGACGAACACATCGATATGGTTATTGAGGCTGGCGTAAAAAGCATCATCTTATCAAAAGAAGATGGCGCAAGTCAGGCTGATTATACCATTATATATAATACATTACAGAAAGATACATCGAACTCAGAAAAAGAAGCTGTTGAAAACATCTACCGTGCTTTGCGTAACGCAGAACCACCTGATGAGGAAACCGCACGTGGTATCATTGATCGTTTGTTCTTCTCGGATAAACGTTACGATTTAGGTGATGTTGGTCGTTACCGCATCAACCGTAAATTAAAAATGAATACCCCTGATGAGGTTAAAGTATTAACAAAAGCAGATATTATTGCAATTGTAAAATACCTGATCAAACTGATCAACTCAAAAGAAGAGGTTGATGATATCGATCACTTGTCTAACCGTCGTGTACGTACGGTAGGTGAGCAATTGTACGCACAATTTGGTGTAGGTTTAGCCCGTATGGCCAGAACTATCCGTGAGCGTATGAACATCCGCGATAACGAGGTGTTTACACCAACTGATTTGATTAACGCCCGTACGTTATCATCTGTGATCAACTCGTTCTTTGGTACTAACCAGTTATCTCAGTTTATGGATCAAACAAATCCATTGGCAGAGATCACTCACAAACGCCGTTTATCGGCCTTAGGTCCAGGTGGTTTATCACGTGAGCGTGCCGGTTTCGAGGTACGTGACGTTCACTACACCCACTATGGTCGTTTATGTACCATTGAAACTCCTGAGGGACCGAACATTGGTTTGATTTCATCACTTTGTGTGCATGCAAAAATCAACAATTTAGGTTTCATTGAAACACCGTACAAACGTGTTGAAGAGGGTAAAGTAGTTGTAGATTCAGACGTTATTTATTTATCTGCAGAGGATGAAGATGGTAAAACCATTGCTCAGGCCAACGCAGAGTATGATGATAAAGGTAACTTTACCACACCGCGTGTTAAAGCACGTTATGAGGGTGACTTCCCGATTATTGAGCCTGAGAAATTAGACTTAATGGACGTTGCGCCAAACCAGATTACTTCAATTGCTGCGTCGTTAATTCCGTTCCTGGAACATGATGATGCGAACAGGGCTTTGATGGGATCGAACATGCAACGTCAGGCCGTGCCTTTGTTACGTCCTGAAGCACCGATTGTTGGTACAGGTTTAGAAGGTCGCGTTGCTCGTGACTCAAGAACTTTGATCAATGCAGAAGGTGATGGTATTGTTGAGTATGTAGATGCTAATGAAATCACCATTAAATATGAGCGTAACGAAGATGATCGTTTAGTTTCATTTGAAGGTGACAGCAAAACTTATCGTTTAATTAAGTTCAAAAAAACCAACCAGAATACTTGTATCAACTTGAAACCGATCGTAAGAAAAGGTCAGAAAGTTACTAAAGGACAAGTGCTTTGCGAAGGTTATGCAACTCAAAACGGTGAACTGGCATTAGGTAGAAACCTGAAAGTGGCTTTCATGCCTTGGCAGGGTTTCAACTTTGAGGATGCGATTGTAATCAACGAGCGTATTGTTCGTGACGACGTTTTCACTTCACTGCATATTGAAGAGTTTGAATTAGAAGTACGTGATACTAAACGTGGAGAAGAGGAATTAACACCAGATATCCCTAACGTTTCTGAAGAGGCTACTAAAGACCTTGATGAAAATGGTATTATCCGTATTGGTGCTGATGTAAAAGAAGGTGATATTTTAATTGGTAAGATCACTCCGAAAGGAGAATCTGATCCTTCACCGGAAGAGAAATTACTACGTGCAATCTTTGGTGATAAAGCAGGTGATGTTAAAGATGCGTCTTTAAAAACTCCTCCTTCAATCCAGGGTGTGGTAATTGATACCAAATTATTCAGCCGTGCTAAGAAAACTACAAAAGCTGAAGAAAAATCGGCAATTGAGAAATTAGACAAAGGATATAACAATATCACTGAGAAATTAAAAGCAGAATTAGTAGACAAATTGTTCACTATCGTAAACGGAAAAACATCTCAGGGTGTATTTAACATTTACAAAGAATTATTGGTTGCTAAAGGCGCTAAATTTACACAGAAAATTTTAGCAGAACTTGATTATAACCACATCAGCCCTAACAAATGGACAACTGATGATGATAAAAACGAGTTAATTAAAATGTTGCTTCACAACTACGGTATCCGTGTTAACGAAGAACTTGGAGCTTACAAACGCGATAAATTTGCGATCAGTGTAGGTGATGAGCTTCCATCGGGAATTGTACAGATGGCAAAAGTTTATGTTGCTAAAAAACGTAAATTAAAAGTAGGTGATAAAATGGCAGGTCGCCACGGTAACAAAGGTATTGTTGCACGTATTGTACGTGATGAAGATATGCCTTTCTTAGCTGACGGTAGCCCGGTTGATATCGTGTTGAACCCACTGGGTGTACCTTCACGTATGAACCTTGGTCAGATCTACGAAACCATTTTAGCATGGGCAGGTCAGGAGTTGGGTGTTAAATTTGCAACCCCGATTTTCGATGGTGCTTCTCATGACGAAGTGGAAGAATGGATTGCTAAAGCCGGTGTTCCTGCTTCAGGAAAAACCTACTTATACAATGGTTTAACAGGTGAGCGTTTCGATCAAACTACAACAGTAGGTATTATCTACATGCTGAAACTAGGTCACATGGTTGATGATAAGATGCACGCCCGTTCAATCGGACCATACTCATTAATTACACAACAACCATTGGGTGGTAAAGCCCAGTTTGGTGGTCAGCGTTTTGGAGAGATGGAGGTTTGGGCATTAGAGGCATTCGGTGCAGCTAACATCCTTCAGGAGATCTTAACCGTTAAATCGGATGATGTGATTGGAAGGGCCAAAACTTACGAAGCCATTGTTAAAGGTGAAAACCTGCCAACTCCGGGTGTGCCAGAATCGTTCAACGTATTGGTACATGAGTTACGTGGTTTAGGTTTAGATATTACGTTAGACTAATTGAATGAAAGAATGAGTGAATGATTGAATGATGGGTAACTTTCATTCAATCATTCAATCACTCAATCCTTCGATCATTAAAGAAAGAGATATGTCTTACAAAAAGGATAATAAATTAAAAAGCAATTTCACATCAATCACGATTAGCTTATCGTCTCCGGAAATTATTCTGGAACGTTCAAGCGGTGAGGTGTTGAAACCAGAAACCATTAACTACCGTACTTACAAGCCAGAACGCGATGGTTTGTTCTGTGAGCGTATTTTTGGTCCGGTAAAAGATTACGAATGTCATTGCGGTAAATACAAACGTATCCGTTATAAAGGTATTGTTTGTGATCGTTGTGGTGTTGAAGTAACGGAGAAAAAAGTACGTCGTGAGCGTATGGGACACATTGCTTTAGTGGTTCCTGTGGCGCACATCTGGTACTTCCGCTCTTTACCAAACAAAATCGGTTATTTATTAGGTTTACCTACTAAAAAATTAGATTTAATTATCTATTACGAGCGTTACGTAGTTATCCAATCAGGCTTAATGGCTGAAGAAGGTATCAATTATATGGACTTCTTAACGGAAGAAGAATATTTAGATATCTTAGATAAATTACCTAAAGAAAACCAATATCTGGATGATAAAGATCCTAATAAATTCATCGCCAAAATGGGTGCTGAAGCATTAGAAGATTTATTAAAACGTATTGATTTAGATACTTTATCTTACGATTTACGTCACCAGGCAGCTAACGAAACTTCTCAACAACGTAAAAATGAGGCTTTAAAACGCCTTCAGGTTGTTGAAGCTTTCCGTGGTGCCAATACTCGTATTGAGAATCGCCCTGAGTGGATGATTGTTAAAATCGTTCCGGTTATTCCACCAGAATTACGTCCGTTGGTTCCATTAGAAGGTGGCCGTTTCGCTACTTCCGATTTAAATGATTTATACCGTCGTGTAATTATCCGTAACAACCGTTTAAAACGTTTGATCGAGATTAAAGCACCAGAGGTAATTTTACGTAACGAGAAACGTATGTTGCAGGAAGCTGTAGATTCGTTATTCGATAACTCACGTAAAGTTAACGCGGTAAAAACTGAAGGTAACCGTGCCTTAAAATCACTTTCAGATATTTTGAAAGGTAAACAAGGTCGTTTCCGTCAGAACTTATTAGGTAAACGTGTGGATTATTCAGCTCGTTCGGTAATTGTTGTAGGGCCTAGCCTTAAATTACACGAGTGCGGTATTCCTAAAGATATGGCTGCTGAGCTTTACAAACCATTCATCATTCGTAAAATGATTGAGCGTGGTGTGGTAAAAACAGTTAAATCTGCGAAGAAAATCGTTGATAGAAAAGATCCGTTAGTTTGGGATATCTTAGAAAATGTATTAAAAGGCCACCCGGTATTATTAAACCGTGCACCTACGCTACACAGACTGGGTATTCAGGCTTTCCAGCCAAAATTAATTGAAGGAAAAGCAATCCAGTTACACCCATTAGTTTGTACCGCATTCAACGCCGATTTTGATGGTGACCAGATGGCTGTCCACTTACCACTAGGTAATGCAGCAATTTTGGAAGCCCAGGTATTAATGTTGGCTGCACACAACATCTTAAACCCTGCAAATGGTACGCCAATTACAGTACCATCTCAGGATATGGTTTTGGGTCTTTATTACATTACTAAAGGCCGCAGAACTGATGAAACAAGAATTGTAAAAGGACAGGATTCGAATTTCTATTCTCCGGAAGAAGTAATCATCGCTTATAACGAGAAAGAATTAGATCTTCATGCTTTTATCAAAGTAAGGGTAAACGTTAAGCAAAGTGACGGTTCTATCGTTAATAAATTAACTGAAACTACTGTTGGCAGGGTATTGTTTAACCAGATGGTTCCTGAAGAAGTTGGTTACATCAACGAGTTATTAACTAAAAAATCGTTAAGAGATATTATCGGTGAGGTAGTGAAAATGACTGGTATGGCACGTTCTTCTCAATTCCTGGATGATATCAAAGAATTAGGTTTCCGTATGGCATTCCAGGGAGGTTTATCGTTCAACTTACAAGACGTTAACATTCCGGTTGAGAAACATACTTTACTAGAGCAGGCTGCTAACGAAGTTGAAGAGGTAAGAAACAACTATAACATGGGTTTCATTACCAACAACGAGCGTTACAACCAAATCATCGATATCTGGACACGTATTAATAACAGGTTAACTACATTCGTAATGAACCAGTTATCAAGCGATAACCAGGGTTTCAACTCGGTATATATGATGCTTGACTCCGGAGCACGTGGATCTAAAGAGCAGATTCGTCAGCTTTGCGGTATGCGTGGTTTGATGGCAAAACCTCAAAAATCTGGTTCAGGTGGTGATATTATTGAAAACCCGATCTTATCAAACTTTAAAGAAGGTTTATCGGTATTAGAGTACTTTATCTCTACTCACGGTGCCCGTAAAGGTTTGGCGGATACGGCGTTAAAAACAGCTGATGCGGGTTACTTAACCCGTCGTTTACATGATGTTGCTCAGGATATGATCGTTAACGATAACGATTGCGGTACTTTAAGAGGTATGTACACAACTGCCTTAAAAGATCAGGAAGATATCGTTGAGCCGTTATTTGATAGAATTTTAGGTCGTACTTCGCTACATGATGTTTACAATCCTCTGGATAATACATTATTAGTAGGTGCTGGTGAAGATATTAATGAAGAAGTTGCCAAACTGATCGAAGAATCGCCTTTAGAAGGTATCGAAATTCGTTCAGTATTAACTTGCGAAGCTAAACGTGGTGTTTGTGCATTATGTTATGGCCGTAACCTGGCATCTGGTAAACGTGTTCAAAGAGGTGAGGCAGTTGGTGTAATTGCAGCACAATCAATCGGTGAGCCGGGTACACAGTTAACACTTCGTACTTTCCACGTGGGTGGTACTGCATCGAACATTGCTGCAGAATCAAACATCGTAGCTAAGTTTGATGGTGTTATCGAATTCGAAAATATCCGTACAGTTGATACTCAGACTGAAGAAGGTACAGTACAGGTTGTATTGGGTCGTTCAGGTGAGTTCAAAATTGTTGAGCCAGGTACTGGCAGGGTGATCGTTACGAATAACATTCCTTACGGTGCATTCTTATTCGTTAAAGAAGGCGATAAACTTTCAAAAGGTGATAAAATCTGTTCATGGGATCCGTACAACGCGGTTATTCTTTCAGAATTTGCCGGTAAAGCACAATTTGATGCCATTATTGAAGGTGTTACCTTCCGTGAAGAATCAGATGAGCAAACTGGTCACCGTGAAAAAGTAATTATCGATACACGTGATAAAACGAAAAACCCTTCAGTTCAGATCGTTGATAAAAAAGGTGAATTCATCAAAGGTTATAACATTCCGGTAGGAGCTCACGTTTCAGTTGATGAAGGTGAAACTATCCAAACCGGTCAGATTATCGCTAAAATTCCTCGTGCTACTGGTAAAACCCGGGATATTACGGGTGGTTTACCTCGTGTAACAGAATTATTTGAAGCACGTAACCCATCTAACCCGGCTGTAGTAACTGAGATTGATGGTGTGGTAACTTTAGGTGGCGTTAAACGTGGTAACCGTGAGATCACAATCGAATCGAAAGATGGTGAAGTTAAAAAATACCTTGTTCCATTGTCTAAACACATCCTTGTACAGGATAATGACTTTGTGAAAGCAGGTATGCCTTTATCAGATGGTTCAATTTCTCCTGCTGATATCTTATCAATTAAAGGCCCTGCAGCGGTTCAGGAATACCTGGTAAATGGTATTCAGGAAGTTTACCGTTTACAAGGTGTGAAAATTAACGATAAGCACTTCGAGGTAATTGTTCACCAGATGATGCAGAAAGTTCACATTGAAGATCCGGGTGATACTATTTTCTTAGAAAACAATGCTGTTGACCGTTGGGATTTTGCCGACGAGAATGATGCCATGTACGATAAGAAAGTGGTTGAAGATGCAGGTGATTCAACCGAAATCAAACCAGGTCAGATTGTTTCATTACGTAAATTAAGAGATGAAAATTCTCAGTTAAAACGTAAAGATTTAAAACAGATTACGGTTAGAGATGCAAGACCAGCAACTGCAAGTTCTATCTTACAAGGTATTACACGTGCATCATTAGGTACTAAATCGTTCATTTCTGCGGCTTCGTTCCAGGAAACTACGAAAGTATTGAATGAGGCAGCAATTGCAGGTAAACGCGATAATATGTTAGGCTTGAAAGAAAATGTGATCGTTGGTCACTTAATCCCTTCAGGTACTGGTGTACGTGGTTACGAAAGAATCATCGTTGGTTCTCAGGAAGAATACGATAAATTATTAGCTTCGAAACAAGAAGAAGTAGATGCTTAATATTTAATCTAAATAGTTTAAAACCCCGGCATTTTGTCGGGGTTTTTTTGTTTAAATAGATTTTGTAAATTAATAAATAGTGGAAAGTAAACTCGTGAGTATTAAATTCATGATAAAATAAACTTTTTTTGAATTTGTGTAATAATGAATATCTAAAATATAAACTTCACTTTTAAAAGATTAAATCCCCTCAATATCCGGGCTGACCTTTATTTCTTATCTATCTATTTTGTTACAATTCGTCAAACGTTTGCGTAAGCATAGCTTTTCAATCTCTTAATTTAATTCTGATCGGTTTCATTAACTTAGGTTTATGAAGTTTTTATCAGTGATATTAATGATGGGTTTTGGCTTAACAAGTGCCGCCCAGGATGTAAGTTTAGCCCTCCAGAAACCAAAACTGCCAGACAGAGAGACCATCAACAAACAATGGGAAAATACCACTAAAGCGTTAAATATTAGCTTCGCCAGCAGCAATGTGAGGTTTGCAAAAGAAGTACCTCCGGCGGTTCCAGTTCAAAATAAATGGAATACCTCAGCCTGGAAAGGCGAAAAAATACACGCTCAGCTATTGCTGTGGGCCAACAATAATATTGCCGGGGTAAGTATAGAACCATCCGATCTCAAAGATCAGCAGGGTAACAACATTAAAAAAGAAAATATTACTGCGGGCATTATCAAGTATGTTATTACCGACGAGTTTAGAGATGGCTGTGGTTACCGTAAAGCAGCCGATTTTGATTCATCTTATGTGGCCGACCAAATTGATACAAAAATAAATAACATTGTAATTAATGCCAGAAATACACAGCCGGTTTGGTTGAGTATAAAAATTCCGGTAGCTACCAAAGCCGGTATTTATTCAGGAATAGTCAAAATTAAAGGTGAAAAGGAATATGATCTGCCTGTTCAGATTCAGGTGCTCGATAAAACTTTACCTGCGCCGGCACAATGGAAGTATGACTTAGATTTATGGCAACATCCCGCAGCCATTGCCCGTACGCATCAGGTAAAATTATGGAGCGATGAACATTTTGCCTTAATGAAGCCATATTATACAATGTTGGCCAATGCCGGGCAGAAAACCATTACCGCAAGTATTGTTAACGAACCCTGGGGCCATCAAACTTATGATGATTACCCAAGTTTAATTAAATGGACAAAGAAAAAAGACGGTACCTGGAGCTATGATTACAGCCTGTTTGACAAATATATTGCTTTTGTAATGACTACCGGCATCAATCAGCGCATCAATTGCTATAGCATGGTACCCTGGAAAATTGCCTTTAGCTATTGGGATGAAGCCACCCAAAAAGAAGCAGTATTTACTGAAGCCATCAGTACACCTGCATATGATTCCTTTTGGAAAACAATGTTGACAGATTTTACCAAACATTTAAAATCAAAAAACTGGTTCCAGAAAACCTATATTGCCATGGACGAACGTCCGATGAAAGCCATGCAGGCCGTAATCAAATTATTAAAAAGCGTTGATAAGGATTGGAAATTAGCCCTGGCAGGAGAATATCACCAGGAAATAGAAAAAGACATCGACAATTATTGCATTGCATCTAAATGGGAATTTCCGGCGGATGTATTACAAAAACGCATAGCGGAGGGTAAAACCAGTACCTGGTACACCTGCTGTACAGAACCTTATCCCAATGCTTTCAGTTTCTCTTCGCCCGCAGAGCAGGTGTGGATGGGCTGGTACACTGCCAGCAAAAACATGGATGGTTATTTGCGCTGGGCCTACAACAGCTGGACAAAAAATCCCTTAACCGATACCCGTTTCACTGCCTGGCCTGCAGGCGATACTTACATGGTTTATCCGGGGCCATTAACATCTGTAAGGTTCGAAAAAATGATCGAGGGTGCCCAGGATTTTGAAAAAATTAAGCAATTACAACAATTATATACCAAAAATAAAAATTCAGCAGCACTTGATGAGTTAAACAAAGCACTCGGAAATTTTAGTATAAAATCTTTATCGACCGTTACCGCCGACGAAGTTTTACAGCGCGTAAAACCACTATTAAATCAGTAACAAATGAGAAATGTCTTTTTGTTTGGGCTTATAATTTGTTTAATGTACTGTAAATCAAGTTTTTCGCAAGAAAAAAGCACTTTTAAATGGTTTAACCCTCAAGGCAATGCTTACGCTACATTAAAAGGTAAGGCCTGGCAAAACAGCGATAGCCTTAACTATTATAACCGCTTACCTGTTATGGCCGAAAAAGTAGTGAGGAAAGAAGTTTGGGATTTAGCGAAGAATACTGCTGGCGAGTACCTGGATTTTAATACCAATGCACAACAGATTATAGTAAAATATCAGCTCAATGGAGGGAAAAGTTTAGATAATATGCCAGCTTTAGGCGTAAGCGGCCTCGATTTATATGCGCAGGATATGCAAAATAACTGGCATTGGATAAAAGCAGCATACAGCTTTAGCGACACGGTTACTTATAGTTATGCAAATTTTGATGCGGTAGTAAAAATCAAGAAATTCCGCCTATACCTGCCACTATATAACACGCCAAAATGGTTAAAAATAGGAGTGGGGATAAATGATGAATTTAAGGTAGAAGAAGCCAATGAAAAAAAATCTTTAGTGTTTTATGGTACTTCTATTATGCAGGGGGCTAGTGCAAGCAGACCCGGAATGGCATGGCTGAATATACTAGGCAGGAAATTAAACCTGCCGGTGATCAATTTAGGTTTTTCAGGCAATGGCCGGTTGGAAAACCCGTTGATTGACCTGATGAATGAAACAGATGCCAGGCTCTATGTATTGGATTGCCAGCCTAATCTGTATGATCAAAAGATTTATCCGGCTGCTGAAATTGAGTCACGGATTACCCTTTCTGTGCAAAGTTTAAAAGCAAAACATCCTCATACGCCCGTTTTATTGGTCGAACACAGTTCTGGCTTGACACAGGTTAACCTGGATAGCGAACTAACCCGAAAATACATTCAAACTTCTAAAATCCTGAATCATACTTATCAAAAATTGAAGCAATCAGGAATCAGAAATCTGTATATCCTAACTGCAGAAGAGATTGGTTTTACTGATAACAGCACCATTGATGGCACACATCCAAACGATTTTGGAATGATGCAATACGCCGATGCTTACGAAAAAGTGATCCGGAAAATTTTAGCTTCCGGAAAATAGATATGCAAAGAAATCTATGTTTAGCTGTGTTATTGCTGTTACTTTTCTCATGTACAGTAAAAAAAGCATATCATCAGAAAGCAGTCCGGACAGAAGATTTTAATCAGAAAAGAACTTTTAATGCGCAAAACCGGTCTAAAATACCTGGTGGTGATGCGCATTGGAGCAGTAATCATTCCCTTCAAGAATTGGCTCAGGCATCGGTAGCCCTTATTCCATTTCCACAGCAAGTGGTGTGGCAACCTGGCGTGCTTAAGTTGAATGAAATTGTAATCAAATCTAATAGTAACGCAACTGTTCTGTCAGCTCTAAAACGCCTGTTCATAGCTAATGGCGTCAAACTTTCCAATAGAATCAGTAAAAATAAAGTTCAGGTACACGTAGAAATTGTTAAAATACAAGCACTTAAAAAAGAGGGTTATCAGCTTGTTGTTTCTAAAAAAGGTATCAATATTAAAGCCTTGGATAGTAGCGGGTTATATTATGGCGTGCAAACACTGAGGCAATTAATGCAAAACACAAGTGCAGGCGTAGTTATCCCTTTTTGTGAAATTAGTGATTGGCCTGCCTTTGCTGTTAGAGGATTTATGCATGATAACGGACGTAATTTTCAAAGTATTACCCTGCTAAAAGAGCAACTCGAGCTGCTTTCCCATTATAAATACAATACATTTCAATGGCATTTAACCGATAATCCGGCCTGGAGGATAGAAAGCAAAATTTTTCCGCAGCTTAACGAAGCCAGGTTTAGGCAGGCTAACCGCGATCCGGATAGCAGTTACAGCTTTGCCGATATTAAAGAGTTGATCCGCTTTGCCAAAGAAAAACACATTACCATTATTCCTGAACTGGATATGCCTGGCCATAGTGCTTATTTTGAGCGCGTTTTTGGTTTTAAAATGGAGAGCGAGCAAGGCATGCAGGTTTTAGAAAAATTAATCGATGAATTTTGTAAAGAGATTCCGGCCAGCGATTGTCCGGTTTTGCATATCGGTTCGGATGAAGTACATATTCCAAACCCTGCTGCATTTATCGAAAGGATGAGCAATAGGGTTATGGCTAATGGGCGTAAAGTTATGGTGTGGAACCCTGGTTTGCCACCTGTAAAAGGAAGTATCCAGCAGCTTTGGAGAGAAGAAGCAACAGGACAGGTGGCAAATACTAAAAGAAATCCATTTATTGATTCGTACGGTGGGTACCTGAATTTGTTCGATGCTGTTACTTTAATTCAACGTTATTTTTTTCGGCAGGTTTGTAACCAGGCCAGGGGAGATCAATATGCTTTAGGTGGTATTTTATGTTGCTGGCCAGACACCAGAGTAGCGGATAAGGAAAAAATCTTCCTTCATAACCCTGTCTGGCCTGGTGCATTGACTTATAGCGAAGCGGTTTGGTGTGGAAGACCAGAAGCTAACCCTGATCTTTTAAACGTTTTACCGCTTAAAAATACAACAGCCAACCAATATTTTGCAGAATTCGAAAAGCGTTTAACGGTTCATCAGGCCCGATTTTTTGAAAAATTGCCTTTTCCTTATTTTAATGCTTCGCAAACGGAATGGCAGGTAAGCAAAATTTACTGGAAAGGAAAACCCATTACAACTGATCGGCTGCCTCAAAAAATTGCCGGGAGCGTGATAAGGATAAATCAATCGTTGCTGGCAGATCAGGCTGTTGATAGTTTAACGCGGGTAGACTTCACTTCAAATATCTTTTCTGAACATGATCAAAACATACAAGCTTTAATCGGATTCGAAACCCCGGCACGCTCTAACAGGCAAAGTGCCGGTGTACCTCCAAACGGAAAATGGGATGCTAATGGCGGCGAAATCTTTATCAATAATACGGAATTAAAAGGTCCTGTATGGGAAAATCCCGGTGCAAACCAAAACCTTAAGCCAACCTGGTTTACACAAGCAAATGAAATTCCTTATACCGATGAAGAATTTTTCTGGTCGCGTAAACCCGCAACTATTCAGTTAAAAAAAGGGTGGAATACAGTACTGATAAAAGTGCCCAAACCCATTACCGGCCAAAATTGGATGTTCGCTTTTATTCCTGTTAAGCAAAAGGGAGGAAGATGGATTAGCGATCCAACAGTGGTTTTACAGGCAGAAGAAAAATGATAATTTACCTTAATAAACAGCTAAAATGCTTTATTGGTGGACGTGAATCAGAACGTAATTTTAGGTACAAAACAATTTAATGAGAAAATTAATTTTTACATCGGTATTAATAACTTCATTTATTGCCAATGCAGTGGCGCAGAACAATGATTTAAAATCACAAAACACCATAGCCATTGAGCCTGGCGACAGTAAAGCTACTATTATTGCCAAAGCAAGCCATGTAGTACCAACGCCCAATCAGTTAAGTGCTTTAAAAAATGAATTTATTGCATTTATTCATATTGGTCCTAATACTTTTACCAGGATGGAATGGGGCAATGGAAAAGAAGACCCAAAAATTTTTGATTTAAAGGAACTCCATACCGATCAATGGTGCCAGGCTATGAAATCGGCAGGCATGAAAATGGTCATTATTACCGTAAAACACCACGATGGTTTTGTACTTTGGCAGAGCAGGTACACCAAACATGGAATCATGTCTTCAAACTTTGAAAATGGCAAAGGCGATATCCTGAAAAATCTATCCGCATCCTGTAAAAAATATGGTCTTAAACTAGGTATTTATTTATCTCCCGCAGATTTATACCAGATTGAAAATCCTGAAGGCTTGTATGGCAATTTGAGTAAAGTAACTACCAGAACCATTCCACGCGAAGTAGCAGGCCGCCCGTTTGCAAACCAGACCAAATTTAAGTTTGATGTTGACGATTATAACGAATATTTTTTAAACCAGTTATTTGAAGTATTAACCGAATATGGTCCTGTTGATGAAGTTTGGTTTGATGGTGCACATCCTAAAACCAAAGGTGGCCAGAAATACAATTACCAGGCCTGGAAAAAACTGATTCATACCCTGGCGCCAAAAGCTGTAATTTTTGGCAAAGAAGATATCCGCTGGTGTGGAAACGAAGCCGGGGGAACACGCGAAACAGAATGGAATGTACTGCCTTATAGCGAAAATCCTGATACTGCAGCACATTTTCCGGATTTGACTGATAAAGATTTAGGTAGCAATGATAAACTTTACAAAGCTAAATTTTTGCATTACCAGCAGGCCGAAACCAATACATCAATAAGAGAAGGCTGGTTTTACCGTGATGATGAAAAACAAAAAGTACGCAGTGCCGATGATGTATTTGATATTTTCGAACGCTCGGTAGGAGGGAACTCTACATTTTTACTCAATATTCCGCCAAACCGAAAGGGGAAATTTTCTGATGAAGATGTTAGCGTACTGAAAGAAGTGGGTAAACGAATCAGCGAAACTTATGGTAACAACTTGTTGAGTGGTGCAAGCGGACCAAAAGCAATATTGGATCAGGACATCAATACCTTTCAATTGTTAAGTGATAAACAAAAAAGTATAGAAATAAGCACCGTTAAGCCCATAACAATAAACCGGATTGTTTTACAGGAAGCAATTGCAGCCTATAGCGAAAGGGTAGAGCAGCACCAGGTTGAAGCATGGGTTAATCACAAATGGCAGAAAATTGCTGAAGCAACAAATATTGGCTATAAACGCATTTTACGTTTTCCTGAAATTACCACATCGAAGCTTCGGTTAACCATTTTATCATCGAGGGCGAATCCTGCAATGGCAACCATATCTGCACATTATTATCGCACGCGTCCGCCGCAATTGCAATTTGCAAGGGATATAAACGGTTTAACTATCATTTCGCCAAAAACACACGAATTTGGTTGGAAACCTCACGGAGAAAATGCCACGGCCAACCTGAATAAGGGCATCGAAATTTATTATACCACCGATGGAAGTGTACCTAACGCAAGTTCAAATAAATATTCGGCTCCGGTACAGATTACAAAAGGCGAAATAAAAGCAATTGCCATCACCAATAAAGAAAAAGGACCTTTGGCAACTGAAACATTTGGAATAGTAAAAAAAGACTGGAATTTATTATCCAGCGACGGTGAAAAGGCAAATCATACCGCTGCGATGGCTGTGGATGCTAAAAAAGAGACTTATTGGTTATCAAATGAGGATGGACAGCATCAAATTGCTATTGATTTAGGCAGTACCCACAATTTAACAGGCTTTATTTATACACCGCCTGCCAATTTTGCCGATGGAATGTTAGAAAAGGGCATCTTGCAAACCAGTAATGATGGTAAAAACTGGAAAGATGTTGAAACCTTTGGGTTTGGTAATTTGATTAACGATCCTACACCAAGAACACATTACTTTAAAAATGTAATTGCTGCAAAGTATGTACAATTAAAGGCCGTTACAATTGCAGGCAATAAAAAGACTTTGGCTATTGCTGAACTGGATTTTTTGGAGAAATAAGAAAATGTTATTGTTCAGGTTTAATATTATTTAGCACTTTATATTTTTAATTCCGCCATTAAGCAGCGGAATTTTTTATTTTTGAACTATTATGGAAGAACAACAAAACGAAAATCAGCTAAACATAGAATTATCGGAAGAAATTGCAGAAGGAATTTTTTCTAACCTGGCCATTATTACCCATTCTAATACCGAATTTGTATTGGATTTTATCCGTGTAATGCCCGGAATACCGAAAGCTAAGGTAAAATCGAGGATTATTTTAACACCGGAACATGCAAAGCGCTTATTATCAGCTTTAGAAGACAATATTCAGAAATTTGAAAATGTAAACGGGCGGATTAAGGCACAAGAAGAACCACCTTTCCCAATGGGTTTTGGCGGACCAACGGCCCAGGCCTAAACGCATAAAATTCTTACAAACAAATATTTGCTTACTATGTTAGCATAGTATATATTTGTGATATAACCATTTATAAATGAAAAAAATTTTATTGAGCGTATTACTTTCTGCCCCACTTTGGGTTTTGGGGCAGGGTTTCCAGGTTAATTTACAAGGTCAGAAACAAATTGGTATGGCAGGTGCAGGTTCTGCACTGGCTTTAGATGAGGCTTCTGTATTTTACAATCCCGGTGCAGTAACTTTCTTAGAGAAAAACTCAGTTTCCGCAGGTGTAAACCCATTATTATTTAAATCAGCTTTTAAACAAAGCGGTTCGAATATTACAGAAGATGTAAAAAACAAAATTGCTCCACCATTCGAGTTTTATGCCGTTTGGGGACCAAAATCAAATAAGTGGAAGCTGGGCCTGGGTGTTTATACGCCATTTGGTGGTTTGGTAGATTGGGGCGACAACTGGTCGGGTAAATATGCACTTACCTCATTAAATTTAAAAGCCATTTATTTTCAGCCAACTTTAAGTATTAAAATTACCGATCGTATTGGTATTGGAGCAGGTTTTGTTTATAACCATGGCGATGTAAATCTTCAGAGAGCACTTCCTGTAAACTATCCTGACGGCCGTTCTGGTCATGTTACCTTAGATGGTACCGGAACAGGTTATGGCTGGAATGCAGGTTTATACATTAAAACATTAAGCAACATCTCTTTTGCCATTGTACATAAATCAAAAGTAATTACTAAGTTAGATGGTGGTACAGCAGAATTTGATGTTCCAAAATCTTTAGAAGGATCTTTCCCTCCGGGTAATACCTTTAATGCTGAATTACCTTTACCAGCAACAACCAGCTTAGGTGTAGGTATTCCATTATCGAAAAGTACCGTTTTAGCATTTGATGCAAGTTGGGTTCAATGGCATATTTATAAAGAACTGGCATTCGATTATGCAACAAATACATCAGCTTTGGCTGATACAAGATCGGCGCGTAACTATCGTGATGGTTCATCGTTTAAATTGGGTATTAATCACCAGGCATCAGAGAAATTGGCACTAAGAGCAGGTGTGGGTTATGCTTTTTCTCCGGTTCAGGATGGTTATGTAACACCAGAAGCACCAGATGCTGATCGTTATATTCTAAGTGCTGGTTTAGGTTATACACCAACAAGCCATTTCGAGGTTAACGCTTCATTCTTCTTTGAGGATGTAAAATCGCGTAAGCAGAAAAATATCGAAACTGGCTTGGATGGTACTTTTAAAACTTTGGTTTATGCACCAGGTATTTCGTTAACTTATAAATGGTAGGAGAAATTACAATGAAGAAATATATATTAAATAGTTTCGTAGCTGCTGCCATCCTTTTTACAGCGGCCTGCAAACCAGAAATAGAAACACCAGCAGGTACAACTGCCGGACAAGCTAATTTTAGCAAATACATCGCTGTAGGTAACTCTTTAACTTCGGGCTTTGCTGATGGAGGTTTATACTTAGAGGGACAAAAAGTAGCTTATCCAAATTTACTCGCTGCAAAAATGGCTTCAGTAGGTGGCGGGGCATTTACCTCTCCGTTTTTTACTGATGATCATTCAAATGGTTCAGGTTATATTGCATTAACCGCACTGGTTAACGGTACCCCAACATTAACACAAGTAACTGATAAACTGGCGTATAGAGATGCAGCCAAACATTTAGATAAATACAGCGGCGAAATCCAAAATCTAGGTATTCCAGGTATGCGCGTCGATTTATCTTTCGACCCAACGCTTACTTTTAGTGCAGCCAACCCATATTTTGAGCGTTTACTAACAGATGCTGAAGTAGGCAAAACCAACTATTTTCAGTTTATACAAAAGAGAAACCATACTTTTTTCTCGCTTTGGTTAGGGAATAATGATGTATTGGGTTATGCAACCAATGGTGCTGTTACCATAACTGGTGATCCTACTACTGTATTAACAGATAAAGTAACATTTTCATCATTATATTCTAATTTGTTAAATGCTTTAACAGCGGGTGGTCAGAAAGGTATCGTAGCAACTATTCCTGATGTAACAGCTGTACCATATTTTAATACCGTTAAAGTATCGCTCCTACTTGCTGCTGCCAGAGCCGCTAATCCAGCTGCGCAGGCTGTTTTCATCCAAACCGGAACAGGTGCCGTGAGGGCAGCAACAGACGATGATTTAATCCGTTTACCTTTCCAATCGGCTGGTTTGTTTGGCACAGGTGCTATTCCTTATGGTTTACATCCATTAAACCCGATTGCAAATAACTGGGTATTGGATAAGGATGAAGTAATAAAAGTAAAAGATTATGTGAACAGCTACAACAGCAGCATTAAATCTTTGGCTACAAGTAAAGGTTTAGCCATTGCTGATACCTACACTTATTTTAATCAGGTTAAAACAGGAATCAATCTTCAGGGTGTTGGCATCAACGCAGCATTTATTACAGGTGGTGCATTTTCTTTAGATGGTATCCATTTAACTCCACGTGGAAATGCAGTAATTACGAACGTATTTATCGATGCAATTAATGCAAAATATGGTTCTACCATTCCAACAGTTGATATTACGCAATATAGAGGCGTGAAGTTCCCTAATTAATTCTAATATCTTATTTTTATATAAAGAGGTTTTAACTAACAGTTGAAACCTCTTTTTTTATTTTAATTTTTCATTTATAAGGCCAATAATCTGATCTTTTTCATCAGGCTCAAACCAGTTAATCTCCGCATCTCTTCTAAACCACGTAAGCTGGCGTTTTGCAAAACGGCGGGTATTTTGTTTAATGGCAGCTATGGCTTCCTCTAAGGATAATTTCCCATCAAAATAATCGAAAATTTCGCTATAGCCTACCGTATTTAATGCATTATACTGTTTAAATGGTGTTAACGATTTAACTTCTTCCAATAATCCGTCTGCAATCATTTGATCAACTCTTTGATTAATCCTGTTGTATAAAACAGTTCTATCCGTATTTAGTCCGATTTTGATAATGTTAAATGGACGTTCCTTTTTGGTAGCCGATAACATGGATGAAAGTTTTTGCCCAGTTGATAAGAAAACTTCCAGGCCTCTGATCATTCTTTGTGGATTTTGCTGGTCTACTTTTGCAAAATATTCAGGATCTGATTCAGCCAGCTGATTCTGTATAACAGCTAAACCTTCTTCTTCAAATTGTCTGTTTAATTTTTCCCTGATGGATAAATCAATATCGGGCATTTCATCCAAACCATTTAGCAGGGCATTTACATACAGGCCCGATCCTCCAACCATAATGGCTACATCATGCTTTTGAAAGATCTCGTCGAGGATTTTTAAGCCTTCCACCTCAAAATCGCCAGTACTAAACAATTGCGATACTGAGTGTGAATCAATAAAATGATGTTTTGCTGCTGCTAATTCATCAGCATCAGGCTTTGCCGTACCTATGGCCATTTCCTTAAAAAACTGTCGCGAGTCTGCAGAGATAATCTCTGTGGCAAAGTGCCGGGCAATCTGAATAGCCAAAGCCGTTTTGCCTATTGCGGTGGGGCCAACAATAGAAATTAAGGTTTTTTTATGGAGCATAGCGGTATTCGTATAAAATAAAAGCTGTCAATTTTGATTTGACAGCTTTTTGAAAATTAAAATATTATTTCTGATTAATAGTCGTCTTTGTGGCTATCATCTTCAAAGTTATCATTATCCGAAAATTCATCTCCAAACTCATCTTCTTCACTTTCTTCGTCTTCATCCCGTTCTTCCTCATTGATGCCCATTTCGCCCATGGCTTCCAGTTCATCTGTATCTTCGGGAACAAAATTCATTTCATTTAAGAAATCAAATTCGCTTGCAGTTGCTGCAGCACCTCGTGGATCAACAGCCGTTGGACTATTTTGCTCCATAATTTTCGGAGCTTCGCCACTGCTTTTAGCTAAAAACGGATATTCGATATTGGGATCGGCATCCAGAATGATTTTTACCAGTTCTACATGGAAATCATAAGGACGGTCGAAATTATAAATGTAATAGAATTTTTGATGCGGATCTTCAATAAAGCCACTTAATTTAGAGTTTTCCATTAAAACTACACGGTCTTTCTTACGTTCGCTTGGTAAATAAGCAATCTCATCACCTTTTAACCAGTTATCGGTGCTTACGTAAAAAGACGAAGATTTTTCGGCATTATAACCTGTAGATCGGTGAATAGCCTTGTGCAGGTCTTCAAATGTTTGGTTTGATTTAATGTCGATCTCTCTCACAACATCATCAAAATCTTCGAAAGTAATTCTAAATTTATAAATAGCCATTATTGTATTTTGGAACCGTAAAAATAAAGTTAATTTATAATTACCACAAACATCAAATGCCATAAAAGGCATCCTGTTTCTGTAGTTTGGGCGATTAAATTATTTATTAACAGGATTTAATCCCATTTGTTTTGCCTGATCGAGCATAAAATTGAATGCTTCCTGATAATCATTTATGATTTCGCCCTCTAGTATAGCTTCGCGGATAGCATTTTTAATAATACCTACTTCTTTGCCCGCTTCAAGTCCGAAAGTCTCCATAATATCGTTACCAGAGATAGGGGGTTGCCAGTTTCTGATTTTATCGCGTTCTTCCACATCTTTCAGCTTTTGTTTTACCAGCTCAAAGTTGTTTCTGTATTTGGTTTTTTTATATTCGTTTTTAGTGGTAACATCGGCGTTGCATAGCAACATCAGGCTTTCAATTTCTTCACCTGCATCAAAAAGTAACCGCCTCACCGCAGAATCGGTAACAATTTCCTGAGCCAGCACAATTGGTCTTAAATGCAGCTGTACCAGTTTTTGCACGTACTTCATTTTTTCATTTAAAGGAAGTTTTAATTGAGCAAAGATCTTCGGCACCATACGTGCACCGCGATCTTCATGCCCGTGAAATGTCCAGCCGTGGCCTTCTTCAAAACGTTTGGTTGCCGGTTTGGCAATATCGTGCAGAATAGCCGCCCAGCGCAACCATAAATCATCAGTATCTGCACAAATGTTGTCCAAAACTTCTAATGTATGGTAGAAATTATCTTTATGGCCTTTTCCTTTAATAATTTCCACACCATAAAGCTGTGCCATTTGAGGGAAAATAAGGTGTAATAAACCCGTATCAAAAAGGTATTTAAAACCCACCGATGGTTTTTTAGATAAGATGATTTTATTCATCTCATCGGTAATGCGCTCTTTCGAAACAATACTAATGCGTTGTTTCTGTGTTTTAATGGCATTAAGCGCAGCCGGATCGATATCGAAATTAAGTTGTGAAGCAAAACGGATGGCCCGCATCATGCGCAAGGGATCATCAGAAAAAGTAATTTCCGGATCGAGCGGCGTGCGTATCAGTTTATTTTCTAAATCTTTAATGCCATCAAAAGGATCTAAAAGCTCACCAAAATGATGGGCATTTAAGTTAATGGCCAGTGCATTAATGGTAAAATCCCTGCGGAGCTGGTCGTCTGCTAAAGTACCATCTTCAACAATGGGTTTACGCGAATCCGATCGGTAAGATTCTTTTCTGGCCCCTACAAATTCAACCTCTAAATCCTGGTATTTGATATTTGCGGTGCCAAAGTTTTTAAATACAGCTACTTTGGTATTTAATTTCCGGCCCACAGCTTCCGCATATTCAATTCCGCTGCCTACTACTACCACATCAATATCTTTTGATGGGCGGTTTAAAAATAAATCGCGAACAAAGCCACCGATTACATAAGCTTCGGTATTGTTCTTATCTGCAATTGTTGATAAGGTTTTAAATATAGGATTTTGTAGGTGAACTCCTAAATCCCCTGAAGGAGACTTGGGGTTCCCTTCGTTTAAATCAGACTGCATATATAAGGGTAATTCATTTGTTCAAAATTAAGCAAAACATTTGGTCGGTAAAGACTATCAACAATTCCAGGCCCCAAAAGAGGTTGGGGTTTATCTGCGGATAAATTCAAACTGCCCGCCCGGAGAAAGTTTCATAATGGTTGATGGTTTTCTGCTGGTCCGGTTTTCTTGCTCAAAATCTACCACATAATCAACTGCATTAATAATTTCGGAATCAATATCATCAAAGAATTTTGGCGAAGGTTGTCCGCTCAAATTGGCAGAGGTTGATACGATGGGTTTCCGGAAACGCTGAATTAAAGGAGTACAAAAATCGTGTTTAACAATTCTGATGCCTACACTGCCATCGGCGTTAATTACATTTTGAGCAAGGTTTTTTGCATCCGAAAAAATAATCGTCAGCGGGTTTTCGGCATATTCGATCAGATCATAAGCCACATCAGGTATTTCGGCCACATAACTTTGCAGTTTGCTATCCACATCTAATAATACAATTAAGCTTTTTTCGGCTGGACGGTTTTTTATTTTAAGCACCTTATCCACGGCTTCAGGATTGGTGGCATCGCAGCCTATTCCCCAAATGGTGTCGGTAGGGTAGAGGATTACCCCGCCCGATTTTAATACTTCAAAAGCTTTGTTAATCTCGTCTCTTAGCATTTTACAAAGTTAATTTATTAAGAGGAAGTTAAATAATGTTAATGTGTATTTCCTGCGGTGTCGGATATTTCTGTCTGACACTCATAAACATTGATAAATGAATTCGTAACATATTCTTTATCATTTATTTATCTCAACACATATGTTTTAAACTAATAATCTGGTATTTTAGTAACAGGTTATTAAATAAATATAAAATGAAACACACAATTAAATGGGGTATGCTGTTTACTATTGTAATGGCATTTACCGGTTGTATTTCCGTGCTTACTGCATCAGATTACGACAGAAAAATCGATTTTTCTAAGTTAAAATCCTTTGCCTATTTCGAAAAGGGAATTGAACGGCTGGAACTAAACAACCTCGACAAACCGCGGATGTTGAATGCTGTAGAAGGTGCCATGCTGAAAAGAGGCTTTAGCAAAACAGATCATCCGGACTTTTTAATCAATGTAGCGGTTTTGAGCAGCATTAAAGCCAGGGCCGATTGGGGTTATAGCGGAGGTGGTTATCAGTGGGATGCAACTTCATCTTCTTACCAATGGAGAGATTCGCAATTTGGTTCGCTCAACACCAGCAAACAATATCAGACAGGTACTATTATCATTGATTTTTTAAATCCTGAAACCAAAGCAATTATGTGGCATGGGGTAGGTTCAGGGTTTAATTTGGATGATTATGAAAACAGGGAAGAGCGAATAAATTTGGCTGTAAAACAGATCTTATCGGAATATCCGCCAATTTATTGATTTCTAGATTTAATCCAATTGTAAAATATTTAGTCTGAGTGATATAACGTCAAAACATAATCAAATAGAAATCGTTCTACAGATAACAATCTGATTGTAAAAAATGTTAAATGATTTGCCGGTTGGTTCCCAAAATCGTTATATTTATGTCAGGTTATTTATACAACAGCGCACAAAATGAGAACAGCACAAAAATTATTAATGCTTTTTACAGTGGTATTGGCATTAGCAGGATGTACAACACTCCGCACCGCATCAGATTACGATAAAAATGTTGATTTAAGCGGATACAAAACTTATAATTTTTACGACAAAGGTATTGCCAGGGTTAAACTGAATAACCTTGACAAACGCAGGCTATTAGCTGCTGTAGAAGCAGAAATGAACGCCAAAGGATTTACCAAATCGGCAAAGCCTGATTTATTGGTGAATTTAGTGGTAGTTGCCAGAGAAAAAACTGACGTTTATGGTCCTGCTTACTATGGTGGCTGGGGTTGGGGCTGGGGCGGCTGGCGAGGTGGCTGGGGCGGCGGAACCTACGTAAACCAATATATTGACGGTACAATCATTATCGATTTCCTGGATCCTGCTAAAAAGATTTTATTCTGGCACGGACAGGGATCAGGTTTTAACCTCGATAACTTTAATAAAAGAGAACAACGTTTATATACAGGCGTAAAAGAAATATTAGCACAATATCCACCAAATGTAACTGCTGCTAAATAAGTTTTAAGGTTAAGATAACAGAAAGGGCTGTTGAATTTTTAAATAAATTCCGGCCCTTTTTCTTTTGCATAATCCCTTCGGATTTAAACCTGACATTCGCGGAAAGCCCGCAATCCGATCCTTTATCGGATGAGGACTTGCAGCATTGGCAGGACTAATGTTTAATAATAGCACTGACCCTGCTTTTCAAACAAAAAAAGATTTCGGAAGTTAAAAGATAAATACCTTAGAGGAGGGCTGTATAACAATCCATCAATTGCTGCGTAACAACTGCGCTGTTAAATTTTTGAACAAATTCAAGTCCTTTTTCTTTCATCTGTTTTTGCAACTGCGGACTTTCCAGAATCTGGTTAATGGCTTTTGCCAATCCATTGGCATCTGTAGGCGAAACGTATAAACTGTTTGGTCCACCGGCTTCTTCCAGGCACGAGCCTGTAGCTGCAACTACCGGAATACTTGAATATAATGCCTCAATAATGGGAATGCCGAAACCTTCATAAAATGAAGGATATACAAAAACAGTCGCCATTTGGTAAATGCCCGGCAGATCGGCAAATGGAATGTTTTTTAGAAATAAGATCCTGTTTTTAAGATCAAGTTTTTCGATTTCTTTCTCTACCGTTTTAAAATAAGCCGTTTGTTTGCCAATTACCACGAGTTTATATTCCTCACTAACTTCTTTTAAAGCCTGAACAGCCAACTTAATGTTTTTACGCTCTTCGATGGTGCCAACATTCAGGATGTATTTTTCAGGTAGTTTATAGGTGGCCCTGATGCGGCTTAGGTTTTCTATAGCGAAAGGCGTTTTAAAACTATCATCACAACTTTGGTAAATTACTTCGATTTTTTCAGGAGCAATGCCGTATAAATCGATAATATCTTCCTTTGTTTTTTCGCTGATGGCAATGATTTTATTGGCACGTTTACAGGCTGATTTGCTTTTCCACTCGTATAACTTGCGGTCGATAAATTTATAGTATTGCGGGAAACGCAGGAAAATTAAATCGTGGATGGTAACGATTGATTTAATTCTGGTATGCTGTATGGCTAAAGGTATTTCGTGACTCAGGCCATGAAAAATCTGGCAGCCATCAGAATTTAAATCTTTCAGGATATTTAAAGTTCTCCATAAAAAAGGTCCGTTTTTGGGGAGCTTAAGTTCGATATTTTCTTTTTCAAAAAAAGCATCGATCTGTTTGGCAGATTTTACTTTTGGAGCATATACCAGGTACTTGTTTTCAGGAAACAGATCTGCCAGATGCTCAATTAACGACCGGCTGTAATTGCCTAATCCGGTTAAGTTATTGGCGGCGCGCTTGCCATCGTATCCAATTTTCATTGTTGTAAAGTTGCAGGTTGGAATGTTGCAACGTTTGAACATTCCAACCTTTCAACAAATTTTATACGGCTACATTATTTTCCCTCAACGCATCGTTAAGCGAAGTTTTCTTATCTGTACTTTCTTTACGTTTTCCGATAATTAAAGCACATGGTACCTGAAATTCGCCGGCAGGGAATTTTTTAGTATAGCTACCAGGAATTACTACCGAACGTGCAGGTACAATACCTTTATATTCAACAGGGGTTGGGCCGGTTACATCGATAATTTTGGTCGATGCCGTTAATACCACATTGGCGCCAAGTACGGCTTCTCTTTCTACTTTAACACCTTCTACCACGATGGCTCTTGAGCCTAAGAAAGCATCATCTTCAATAATTACCGGAGCAGCCTGTACAGGTTCTAAAACACCACCAATACCCACACCACCACTTAAGTGAACGCGTTTACCGATCTGTGCGCATGAGCCTACAGTAGCCCAGGTATCAACCATGGTACCTTCATCAACATAAGCGCCGATGTTTACGTAAGATGGCATCATGATTACACCTTTTGCTAAAAACGAACCGTAACGTGCGCTTGCCATAGGCACAACGCGTACACCAGTTGCTTTATAGTCAGTTTTTAATTCCATTTTATCGTGGTAAACAAAAGGACCGCTTTTAATTTCTTTCATCTCACGAATCGGGAAATATAAAATTACTGCCTTTTTTACCCATTCATTAATGCCCCAGGAGTTTAAAACTGGTTCAGCAACGCGAATTTCGCCTTTATCTAAACCCTGAATTACGGTTTCGATGGCTTCGCAATAGTTGCTATATTGTAAAAGGGTTCTGTCTTCCCAGGCGGCTTCAATTAATTTCTTTAAATCTGAATACATGATGTTTTTAAATTTTACGCAAAATAAATCAATTTTTGTTTATTAAAGGGCTAATTGTTTAAATTGTTTTGCAGTTAGGTTAACTGGTTAAGCGTTTAAATCGATAGAATGGTTAACTGGTTAAGTGTTTAAATTGATTAACTGCTGGAATATGCTCCATACAATTAACCGATTAACCAGTTTAAACAATTAACCAAATGTGTCGATTAACCAGTTTCTACAATTAACCCTAATTGCGTATTTTTGATCCTTTATGACAGAAACAGAAAAACTTAGGATAGATAAATATTTATGGGCGATCAGGTTATTTAAAACCCGAAGCCTGGCTACTGATGCCTGTAAAGCCGGAAGGGTAAAACTGAAAGGCCAGAATATTAAACCTTCAGCCATTGTAAAAGTTGGAGAGGTTTATCAGGTATCGAAAGGGATAGAGAAAAAAATTATCGAGGTGGTAGAACTTTCGTACAACAGAACCGATTCGCCAACTGCATTAACCAAATATAAGGATTTAACACCTGTTGAAGACACCCATGCCTTTAAATCGATGTTCCACGCACCAAGCTTAAAACGCGATAGGGGCACAGGCCGGCCAACCAAAAAAGACCGTCGCGAAACAGACGATTTGATTGGAGGAATGTTTGAAGAAGAGTAGTTGTTAGTCCAAAGTCTTGAGTCTTAAGTCGTCAGTCGACTCATGACTTAGGACTATGGACTGAAGACTAAAATACCTCATTCTATAGCTCATCATCGCAGTTTTACCCAGTTTTTCAATCAGTTTATAATTGGCAACGGCTCCCACAGCTGCACCAATAAAAGGTAGCATTTGTGCAAGTTTCGCTAAGTCGATATAATCGCGGTATTGTTGCTGAAAGGTAAGCCAGTCAAATTCATCAATGTTGGTGGGGAGCTGATGTGCTGTATCATCCCAGTTTTGCATTTTCAAAAACACATTCTGGCTCTCCTCCTTACTCGAAAAGGCCAGTTGAAAAATGTGCAGAATATATAAACGTTCGCGGTAATCTTTCACATCATATCCGTAAACCGCGGCAATATCAAAAAGCATTTTCATTTTTATACCCAATAACAATGGAAAGTCGGCAAGGCTCATTAAAAAGCCGCCAGCACCGGTAATTCCACCTTCTGCAGCACCCGTTTTTTTGTAATTATCTATTTTTTGCTTCACCAATGTTTCGCGGTGCATTAAAGTTAAATCGGTAACGGGTTTCGATGTGGTAAATGTGGATCCAAAAAGAACTGCCTTTACCATTTGTTTAATGGCGGTTGTAATGGCATTATGAACCTTGTCGGGGATATAACTGTTTATTTTCTTCTGAACTTTATCAGTCACTTTATTAAAAAGAGAAGGTTTCTGTAAAGTTTTAAACTTCCAGAAATCCAGTTCACTGTTTATTTTTTCTTCGTAGGTCATGTTCATTACCCTGCAATAATTATTCCTTAAAATTTAACACAAATTAACTATGAAAAAAGAATAATAAACTATATATTTAGTTTACCTAATTAAAACTTAATCCTTTCAGTATGAAAACCTTAAAATTGTTATGCTTAATGGCACTGGCTGGCGGAGCGGCTAATGCACAGGGTGTGAAATTTTCTGCCGATAAACCTGCAGCAGGAAGCACCGTTAAATTTACTTATGAGCCAAAAGGGACCAATCTTGAAAACCTGGCCGATGTTAAATGTACCAGTTATACCTTTTTTTCGAAATCTAATCCCAAAAATTCCAAAATTGAGTTAGTTAAGGAAGGTGACGTTTACAAAGGAGAAATTTCCACTCCGGATAGCGTTACCATAGTCGGACTTGCTTTTTCGGTTGGCGATCAGAAAGATGAGGCACCTGCCGGTTACATTTTAGAATTTACCAAAGCAGGGAAGGTACCGGCAGAAGCTTATTTAAACGAAGCCTTTCTATATGGACTGGCAGGGAATTATTACCTCGGACTTACCCTGGACCCTGATAAAGCTGTTTCCTTATATAACCAGGCATTTGCTTTAAATCCGGAACTGAAAAAGAAAAACCTAAACCAGTATCTTTCGCAGGAGTACAAAGCTAATAAGGACAATGGTACAAAGCTGATTAATGAGAATATTGCCAGTTTATCGAAAATAAAAGAGCCGAAGGAAGAAGATTTAAGCAGTATGACCGGTCTTTATTCGTTGTTAAAGAAAAAAGCACAGGCTGATTCGGTTAAAGCAATAATCCTCAAAAAATATCCTGCGGGAAATTACGCCTGGGGAGAAGAAATGAATGCACTTTACGGTACAAAAGATTTTGCAGCACAAGAGAAAAAAGCGACAGATATGATTGCCAGATTTAAATTCGATGCAGGCAAAAAAGCCGATGCAGAGAAGTTGAATTCAATTTATGGCATTTTAGCAAACGCAAGCATACAGGCAAAAAATACTGAAAAATTTGAGCTTTATTCGGGAAAAGTGACTAATAAACAAACCAAGGCTAACTTATATAATTCTTTTGCCTGGCCATCGGCTGAGAAGAATGAAAATGTAGAGGTAGCTACAAAATTTTCAAAACAATCACTAAGCCTGATAGAAGAAGCTAAAAATGGGGAAGTACCTGTTTATTTTGCTTCAAAAGATGCCTATCTGAAATCTTTGGATCAGTCTTATGGCATGTATGCCGATACTTATGCATTATTGCTTTATCGTGGGGGTAATTTTAAAGATGCCCTTGCTGTACAGGAAAAAGCTTTAACATTATATACTGCTGTACCACCAGATGTATCAACCCGTTACATCACTTATCTGGTTAAAGATGGTCAGAATGACAAAGCTTATACTGAAGCTGAAAAATTAATCAAAGATGGTAAGGCAACAGATTCCTTAAAAGCTGATTTTAAAAGACTTTATATCACTTTAAAGAAAGAAGGAACATACGAAACTTATATTGCCAATTTAGAAAAAACGGCATTAGAAAAAGAAAGAGCAGAGTGGACTAAAAAAATGATCAATATCCCGGCGCCTGCTTTCTCATTAACAAATTTAAAAGGCGAAAAAGTTAGTTTAGCCGGTTTAAAAGGAAAAATAGTGGTGTTAGATTATTGGGCAACCTGGTGCGGACCATGTGTAGCCTCTTTCCCGGGGATGCAAAAAGCACTGGCAAAATATTCAGGTAACTCCAACGTGGTATTTCTTTTTGTAAATACCTGGCAAACTGAAGATAACAGGGAAAAATTGGTTACCGATTTTATTGCTGAAAAGAAATATAATTTTAACGTGCTTTACGATACCAAAAATGCAAAAGATCCCTCAAAATTTGATGTAGTAAGCGCCTATAAAGTAGATGGAATTCCAACTAAGTTCGTTATTGATGGCCATGGAAACATCAGGTTCAAAGCCGTTGGTTTCTCTGGCTCGGATGATGGTGTGGTTAAGGAAATAGACGCCATGATCGGATTACTGGCTGCTAAAGAATCGGGTAAATAGAAAAATTTTTAAAGAAGCTATATCATAAGAGCTGTCACGTTGAGCCTGTCGAAACGCCTTTACACTAATTGCGTTTATCCTTCGACAGGCTCAGGATGACATATCTATATTAGGATGTAGCTTTCTTAATAATCTATCCGCATGGCAGAAGTTTCCCATAATTTAAATGCCGGTAAAGCTTCATCGCGCATCATTTGAATAACCGGAAGCGTTCTTTTTTCCATCGGTTTATCCAGTTCTTCGTAAATAAATTTGTCGCTAAAACCAATATTTTCTGCATCTGCTTTGGTATTTGCATAATAAATGGTGTCTATTCTTGCCCAATAAATGGCACCCAGACACATAGGGCAGGGTTCGCAACTGGTATAAATTACGCAGCCACTTAAATCAAAAGTATTCAATTCGGTACAAGCCAGCCTGATGGCCGAAACCTCTGCATGTGCTGTAGGATCGTTGGTTGAGGTAACTTTATTGGCCGATTTAGCAATTAATTTACCATCTTTTACCACCACTGCTCCAAACGGCCCTCCTATGCTTTCGCTTACATTTTGTACAGACAGATCGATTGCCATCTGCATATATTTTTGATGTTGATTCTCCATTTTATTTTTTAATAATTCCCAAGCCGCTAAAATCTAAAAATAACAGCACAAAAAAAATGCCCCGATTTTTGCGGGGCATCCTCATTTAAATATCTTTTCGCTTATTTTTTGCTGTATTCTGCGTTTAAGCCTTTAATTACTTCAGATGTTACATCTAAACTTTCGTCAGCAAATAAAATAGAACTATTACCTTTTGAGTAAGTTAAAACCATTTTATAACCTTTTTCTTTAGCATAACCTTTTAAATATTGAGCAACTTTATCATACAATTTCTCATTTTCAGTAGCCTGCTCATTTTGTAAAGCACCACCTGCATTTTGCTGATAAGTTTGTAATTCCTGTTGTTTACGCGCTAAACGTTCTTCGGTACTTTTACGTTGATCGGCAGATAAGGTAGAAGCAGATTGTTGGTACTGAGCAACTTCTCTCTGAAAAGCCTGACCTTTAGCCTGCATATCTGCCTGCGCATTTTTGGTCTTTCCTTCAAATTTTACTTTAAGATCTTTAAAGTATTCATATTTCGTAAGTAACGAATCAGAGTTTACATACACAATTTTCTCAGTTGGAGAAACCGCTGCAGTAGTCTCTGTTTTTTTAGTTTCAGTAGTTTTAGTGTCTTTGTTCTGGCATGCAGAGAAAGCAGTTATTAAAGTTGCTGTTGCAAGTAAACCAAAGGTTTTAAAGGTTCTTCTTTCCATTATTGTTTAATAAATTTTAGCAAACTTATATAAATTAGTTTTGATATCCAATTTAAAGAAAGGCCTATTGCGGTGCGGGGTGCTTTGGCGTTGAGCATTTAATTTACTCAATGCTAAGGGCCTAAGGCTACCATTCAATCTATTTGCTGTGTTTTGGAAATGAATGGTCATATTTCATGGGTCTTTTAGTCCTGCTATCCGCTTTATCCCGATAGAAAAAATCGGGATGTCCGCTCCTATCGGGTTTATTGAACAAGGTCAGTGTCTCTCAGAAATGGTTCGTGAAGACACGAACCATCGAGTGCAGAAAAAAACCTTGCAGGTTTAAAAAACCTGCGAAGTTTAAAGAAACAGGTAAGGAAAGGTTAAAAATGCTCCTGACTTACCAGCTCACTCACGTCATAGCCTTTCTGCCTGCACCTTTCTATAATATGCACCAATAAATCGGCTTCCATTTTAGGCTCGCGGGCCATAATAAAGAGGTATTTTTCATCGGGGTGCCCTACCACTACATAACTGTAATCGTCGGCCAGTTCGATAATCCAGTAACCGATTTTAAAAGGCCATAAAAACTGGGCTTTCATGTCTCCGTCCGCTTTTTCTTCCTCAAAAAACAGTTTGGAAGTGATCGATTTTTCTTCCGGTTTCCCTTCTTTATGATAGGTGGTGTACACATCGAAATGATCATCATCGGCCAGGGTATAAGTCTCAGTAGTCTGTTTCCAGTGTTTATCCATTAAGGTCGGGATGGAGTATAAAGAATACCATTTACCCTCAAAGGCTTTATAATTGATATTTGAAATGGGTTTGTTTTCCATGATAATAGGTTTTAATTCAATAACCAACGGATCAGAAATAAAGTTTTATATACCTTGCAAATGTTGAGTTACACTATCAACTGATCAGCATTCAATGATCCCCTTCCACTATCGATTGCGACTCCGTCAGTATCAATTGCGTCCCTTCCACTATCAATTGCGACTCCGTCAGTATCAATTGCGTCACTTCCACTATCAATTGCGACCCCGCCAGTATCGATTGCACTTCCTGCAGCATCAATAGTCAGAAAAGCTATATTCAGAACCAGATAAAGTTTTGAAAAGCATTTTTAAACCTTATATTTATTTCTACCTTCGATGGATATTTAACGAAACGCAAACCATTAAAAAATATAATATATGAAAGTAACGGTTGTTGGCGCAGGCGCAGTTGGTGCCACTTGTGCAGATAATATTGCCCGCAAAGAATTAGCGAACGAGCTTGTTTTATTAGATATTAAAGAAGGTTTTGCCGAAGGTAAAGCAATCGATATGATGCAAACCGCCACGCTTTTAGGTTTTGATACCAAAATTACGGGGGTAACAGGCGATTACAGCAAAACTGCCGGCTCTGATGTGGTGGTAATTACTTCGGGCCTGCCGCGTAAACCGGGAATGACCCGCGAAGAACTGATTGGCATTAACGCAGGCATTGTTAAAGGCGTTGCCGAAAATATTTTAAAATTCTCTCCGGAGGCGATCTTTATCGTAATCAGTAACCCGATGGATACGATGACCTACCTGGCTTTAAAATCGTTGGGTTTACCTAAACACCGCATCATTGGTATGGGCGGTACATTAGACAGTTCACGTTTCAAATTTTATTTATCGCAGGCTTTAAACTGCAACCCGAACGATTTGCAGGGTTTTGTAATTGGCGGTCATGGCGATACGACTATGATTCCGCTAACCCGTTTAGCTACTTACCAAAGTTTACCGGTAAGCAATTTACTGGATAAAGATACACTTGATAAAGTTGCTGCTGATACCATGGTTGGTGGTGCTACCTTAACCGGATTGATCGGCACTTCGGCCTGGTATGCACCTGGCGCAGCCGGGGCAGCATTGGTTGAAGCCATTTTACGCGACGAGAAAAAACTGTTTACCTGCTGCGTTTCGCTCGAGGGCGAATACGGACAAGAAGATATCTGTTTGGGTGTGCCCGTAATTATTGGCCGCAGCGGCTGGGAAAAAATCATCGATTTTAAATTAACCGATGAGGAGCAGGCAGCATTTAACAAAAGCGCCGATGCAGTGAGAAACATGAACAGTGTACTGGCAGAAATGAAACTGGTTTAATACTTATTTACAGCTTATTTTTTGCCACGGAAACACAAAAGCACGGAATAGATTGATACTCCGTGTATTCAGTGCTTCCGTGGCTGTTTTTTTATAATTAAACATTTGGTCGCCCTGAGCATAGTAGAAGGGCTGATAAATACAAACACAACAGAAATGCTCTGCTGCTCAGCATTGACACTATATTAATAATGAGATCAATTTCAATCCCGCTTAAACTAATAAATTTACAGGACGACGGCTTCCACCTTTTGCTGGAAGTTGTTGTTTTTAAAGAAAAGCATCTGGTTGTGCTCGATACCGGTGCATCGCGGAGCGTGTTTGATAAATCTTTAATTGAAAAACACCTGTCTGAAACGCTCCAGGTATCAGACGAGATTAATGCAGCTACCCTTTTTACCACTACAACCACCATCCAGGCTACCATACCTGAAGTAAAAATCGGTTCTTTAAAAATTAGAGCATATGAAACAGTTGCTTTCGATCTCCAATCGGTAAGCGACACCTATCAGCAATTTGGTCATCCGCCTATTATGGGCATTATTGGGGGCGATATTTTAATGCAGTATAAAGCAGTAATCAATTACGACAAAATGCTTTTAAGGCTTTATAAATAACCGGTTATGAAAAAGGACATCAATAACAGGACCGACATTGTCCATTTAGTAGATACCTTCTACAAAAATGTTGCGCTTAACCAAACTATAGGCCCCATATTTACCGATGTTGCCAAAGTAGATTGGGCACACCACTTACCAAAGATGTACGATTTTTGGGAAAGTATCCTGTTTGGCAAGGCCACTTACAAAGGCAACCCGATGCTTGTCCATTTTGCTTTAAATGATAAAGTATCACTGCAAACGGCACAATTTGAAACCTGGAAAACAATCTTCTTCCATACTGTTGATGCGCTTTTTGAAGGCGAAAATGCCGGGTTAATTAAACAAAAAGCCCAGTCTATTGCCGATCTGATGCATTTTAAGATCAATTCTCCCCAACCGAAAATCAAAATCGTCTAAGAAAATTCTGCTTTGATTTACAATGGTTTCTTTATAAATTTAAGTAACCAAACTTAAATCAATTATGAAATTCCTGAAAATCTTATTGGGCATTATTGTCGTACTGGCTATAATCATTATTGCAGGTAGTTTTTTGTTGCCAAAAAGCTACTCTGTTAACCGGACAATTACAATTAATGCTCCGGATAGTGTAATCTATAAAAACATTGCCGATTATAATGAATTTTATAAATGGAACGCGTGGTCTAAAATGGACCCGCAAGCTAAGGTAACCATTACAGGAAATATCGCTCAGCCTGGCCACCTGTACCAATGGAACGGAAAAAAAAGTGGCAACGGACAAATGAAAATCAATAAGGTTGAAATCAATAAAATGGTTGATATGGAATTGAAATTCATCAAACCTATGGAAAGTGTTGCAGATACCCGTTTCGATATTGAAAAAGAAACCAACGGAAATAAAGTAATCTGGACCATGAGTGGTGAAAGTAAAGGAATAATAAATAAATGGTTTTGTTTATTTATGGACAATATGATTGGCAAAGATTTCGAAGACGGATTAAAGTCTTTAAAAGAAAAATCGGAGAAAGGGATTTAGAGTTTTAGCCACAATAATATTGTGTTGTCAGTTTGAGGGAGTCGAAGGATCTCTTTCGTGTTTAATTCAGCATCATGCTAACAAATGAACCAATGGCTAATGAACCTTTGAAGCCCTAACCACACCAATCGTTATTTCGACTGCAGTGAATAAACACATAGTGTTCAGCGAAGCTAAATCTGTTAGATAGATCTCTCCACTCCGCCATGCTCCGGTCGAGATGACGAGACGAGTAAAAACATTCCGTAACTCCACGCTAATCGTCATTACGACTGCAGTGGATAACCACACAGTGTTCAGCGAAGCTAAATCTGTTAGATAGATCTCTCCACTCCGCCATGCTCCGGTCGAGATGACGAGACGAGTAAAAACATTCCGTAACTCCACACTAATCGTCATTTAGACCGAAGCGGATAACCACACAGTGTTCAGCGAAGCTAAATCTGTTTAGATAGATCTCTCCACTCCGCCATGCTCCGGTCGAGATGGCGAGACGAGTATAAACATTCCGCAACTCCACACTAATCGTCATTTCAACCGAAGCGGATAAATCTAAATGAAAAGCCTCTCCTTTTTGGAGAGGCTTTTTATACGTAGCTCCTCAACAACCAAACAATTCTGTCGGCTTTGCGTTAAAAATCAACTATTAATCATTTAAGATTTTGTAATTCGCTATTTTTTAGATTACTTGCCAGCAAATGAATTTATTACTTGTAGAAGATGAACCAAGTGTGGTTTCCGTAATTTCGAGAGGCCTGAGCGATGAGGGCTTTACCGTGAGTATTGCCCCTGATGGTTTAATCGGAAAACAGATGGCTATGGAAAACCAGTTCGATCTGATTATCCTCGACATCATGCTACCTGGAATAAACGGACTGGAACTCTGTAAAATTATCAAAGAATACAAACCCAATACGCCCATCATTATGCTTACGGCACTGGGTACAACCGAAAATGTAGTTAACGGACTGGATAATGGTGCAGATGACTACCTGATCAAACCCTTTAAATTTGCTGAGCTTTTTGCACGGATCAGAATGTTGCTGAGGCGTTATCATGGGGTGGTTTCGCAAGACCAGATTATTACAGTAGCCGATCTGCAAATCAATTTAAGTGCTAAAACCGTAAAACGGAACCAGCAGGAAATAGTCCTCACCGCTACAGAGTATCGCCTGCTCGAATATATGGCCAAAAACCGTTCAAAGATTTTATCTCGGATTGATATCCTTGAAAATGTTTGGGATATCGACTTTAACCTGGGCACCAACGTGGTTGATGTGTATGTGAATTACCTCCGCAAGAAAATAGATAAAAATGCCGATCAGAAACTCATTCACACTGCAGTGGGTTTAGGTTATATATTGAAGGAAAAATAGATGAAGATCGCCAAAAAAATCACTTTACTTTTTGCCATATTATCGGCTGTGATTATTTCATTGTTAAGTGGTTTTGTATGGTATTTTTCTAACGAGTTTGCTTTCGAAGATTTTTATAAACGTTTAGAGGCCAGGGTAAACATTGCCGCACAGATTAAATTGTATGAAGACGGCAACAATAACGCCTATGCAAAATTGCGCAACCAATACCTGGAGCGCTTACCTTCTGAAAAAGAATACATAGTACTTGCCGGCGAAGCCATTAATAAAATTGACAGGGAATTGCCCGCCAGCTTTTACAACCGGATAAAGGCGGGATATATGGCCCGCTACAGGATTGAAAATCATTTCTATGCCGGAAAATTCTTCAAAAGCGCCGACAAAGGATACATTGTAGTGGTTTCTGCCAACGATCCTTTTGGTTTCCGCGAATTAAAAGACCTGCAAAGGATCCTGATTATTGGTTTTTTCCTTTCCGTTATCCTGTCATTTGTTGTAGGCTGGAAATTTTCCAATTACATGTTAATGCCGCTCCGGAATATCATTAAAAGTGTAAAAAGAATCAAAGCGGAGAACCTGCACCTCCGATTGGATGTTAAAAGCGGGAACGATGAAATGTCGCAATTGGCCCAAACCTTTAACAATATGCTTAACCGTTTGGAAACCGCTTTCGAAACGCAGAACAATTTCATCAGCAATGCCTCGCATGAGTTAAGAACTCCCCTAACCATTATCAGCGGTGAAGTGGAACTGGCCTTAAAAACCATCGATGATCAGCAAAAACAGGAAAAGGCCTTATCTAAAATTAAAGATGAAGCCGAAAGACTGGAACATATTTTAACGAGTTTATTAGGCCTGGCACAATCGGGCTTTAACGGTAAAAACCAACCCTGGGAAGAAGTACGCATGGACGAATTGCTCTGGGAGATTAAAGAATCTGTAAACCAGGTTCACCCCAACAGCAAAATTGAGATCGATTTTAGCAAACTTCCTGATGATGAAGAATTACTTTCACTTAGGGTAAATAAAAATCTGATTAAACTGGCCATCAGCAATATTGTAAGCAATGCCTGCAAGTATTCGAATGAAAATCTGGTGAGCATCAGCATAGAAAGTAACGCTAATATGCTTTCTATCGCCGTTACCGACCGTGGCATCGGAATCCCGCAAACCGACATTCAGCATATCTTCGAGCCTTTTTACCGGGCATCGAACACCAACGATTTTAAAGGCTATGGCGTAGGTTTACCCCTGTCTTTAAACATCATACGCCTGCATAGAGGAAGTATTGCCATTAAATCGCAGGAAGGAGTTGGTACGGAGATTAAAGTTTTATTGCCTACGAAAGGTTGATTGGTTTATTAGTCACTGGTCATTAGTCATTGGTTTATTAGTCATTGGTAAATGCAAACTGCCAGTTGTAAACTGTAATGGTATTGGTGATTAGTTTATTGCTAATTGATCATTCATACATGGGGTTAATCGGTTAAATGTTTAAACTGGTTAATTGTAGATCAATCCCAACAATATAACAATTCATCAATCAAGCAATCGAAACTATGCTTTCGACTTCCGCACAAATGAACTAATGACTAATTAATTAATGAACTACCCAACTATTCTAAAAAGGAGTACACTCTAATCTCATTCTAATCCCGCTCTTATTTCGCTGTAATAACATCGCGCTAAACTTGTATAAATATAGTTCAGTTCATTTAAACAAGATATAGCCATGAAAACAGTATTAATACCAACCGATTTTAAATTAGAAAGCATTAAAATCATCGATGCGCTTGTTCAGCACCAGACAAATGAAACTTTAAACATCATTTTTGTACATGCATTTAAACTGTCAGATTCTATTACTGATATGTTAATGCTGAGTCGCCGCAGCCGCGATTACGAAAATGTTAGCGACGAATTTTATCAGGAGTTAAATAAAGCGAAGGCAAAATACCCTAAGCAAATCAACACCATTGGCATTGAATATTTTTACGGAAGTACAGTAGCCGCTTTCAAAAATTTCTTAGAAGCATTTGAGGTATCCAGCATTGCTTACTTAAAAGCCTATGCCTTTACGCCCATCAACAAATACAGCATCGATCCTAAAATCTTAACAGAACGGGCAGGTTGCGAGGTGATCCAGTTAAATGCCTTAACGGTACACAGCAAAGAAAACCTGATCGACACAAAAATACAGGAAGCGCAATTGCAGGAAGCAAACGCTTAATTATTACACCTATAAAAATTTTATACCATGCTGTTACGAAATAATATTCCGCTCACCTATATATTCGGAAAGATCAAAAAAGAAGTCCTGTTTGTGATAGGCTACTCAATAGGTATTGTGGTTTTATATGAAAATTTTCATGTTACCCGCATATCAATTCCTGTGGCGGTGCCAGCATTATTGGGTACGATCATTTCCCTTTTACTGGCATTTCGTTCTAACCAGGCATACGATAGATGGTGGGAGGCGAGGATTCTTTGGGGCGCCATAGTTAACGATTCGAGAACCCTCTCCCGCCAGATATTGTCTTTCGTAGAAAATCCTTATGGACTTGATGAAATTGAAGAATTTAAGGCCCGTTTTATTAAACGGCAAATTGCCTGGTGTTACGCCTTAAGTCAATCGTTAAGGGGTTTTAATGCCAGAAAAGGCCTTGAAGAATACATCAGCGCCGAAGAAATTGCTTTTATTAAAAAACGTAAGAATGTAACCGCCACCATACTCGAGCTGCATGCCATGGATTTGAAAAAGGCACTGCAGGAAGGCTGGATCAACAAATACCAACAGATAGAAATTGATAAAACCATTACGGGTTTATGCAACCACATGGGTGGATCGGAAAGGATTAAAAACACTGTTTTCCCGGTTACCTACAGCAAGTACATCAACATGTCTATCCATTTGTTTATTGTATTGTTGCCTTTCGGGCTGATTGAATACTTTGGTTATATGGAAGTGCCTTTAGTGGTAGCCATTGCGGCATTCTTCTTACTGGTTGAAAAAATGGCCGTTCATCTTCAGGATCCGTTCGAAAACAAACCTACGGATACGCCAACCACAACCATCTGCAGAACCATTGAGCGTGATCTTTGCCAAATGCTCGATGATAATAAAATATACGAAGACAAGCCACAAACAGAACTGGCTCCGGTTGGATCTTATTACATTTTGTAATATCCCGCCATTAAGATAATCTCATTAGTTTGAGGTGGTTAGTTAATGCCATTAGCTTTCTTTTTGGATAAAAAGAATCTATGGTTTATAGTGTATAAATAAGACAAAAGCCATTCAAATTTGAATGGCTTTGTTTTTTTTCAGTTTTACAAGGAAGTCAGATAATAACGTCGTATGCACAACAAAAAACCCTCTTCAGGATTTTAACTTGAAGAGGGTTCTCGTATATTAAAGTCCCCTTAAGGGGATTTAGGGGTTAAGCATCAATTTTCGCATATTTTGCATTACGCTCAATAAATTCTCTGCGTGGCGCAACCTCATCGCCCATTAACATGGAGAAAGTATGATCGCACTCTGCAGCACTTTCGATGGTAGCCTGTAATAAAGTACGTGTTGCAGGATTTAAAGTAGTTTCCCATAATTGTTCTGCGTTCATCTCACCCAAACCTTTATAACGCTGGATGTGTACACTATCTTCTTTACCGGCACCTTTTAAACGTTGTACAGCCGCATCGCGCTGCACATCCGTCCAGCAATATTCGAATTCTTTACCTTTTTTAACCTGATAAAGTGGTGGCGAAGCAATATAAACATAACCTGCTTCAATTAAGGCCCTCATATAACGGTAGAAGAAGGTTAAAATCAACGTGGTAATGTGCGACCCGTCGATATCCGCATCCGTCATGATTACGATTTTGTGGTAACGCAATTTGGTTAAGTTCAATGCTTTATTGTCTTCCGGCGTACCAATACTTACCCCAATGGCGGTAAACATGTTCTTGATCTCGTCGTTTTCGTAGATTTTATGCTCCATCGCCTTCTCTACGTTCAGGATTTTACCTTTTAGAGGCAAAATGGCCTGAATGTTACGATCGCGACCTTGTTTAGCGGTACCACCCGCCGAGTCACCCTCTACCAGGTAAATTTCACATCTTTCCGGATCACTGTCTGAGCAATCGGCCAGTTTACCAGGCAAACCCGAACCACCCATTACACTCTTACGCTGTACCATTTCGCGGGCTTTACGAGCCGCAGCACGGGCCGTAGCCGCTAAGATTACCTTATTGATAATCATTTTAGCCTCTTTAGGATTTTCTTCCAGGTAATTACCCAGCGCTTCTCCTACTGCAACATCAACAGATCCCATTACCTCACTGTTACCCAGTTTGGTTTTGGTTTGTCCTTCAAATTGTGGCTCCTGTACTTTTACCGAAACTACTGCGGTTAAACCTTCCCTGAAGTCGTCACCGGTGATTTCCATTTTTACGTTCTTCAACAAACCTTCCTTATCGGCATAGTTTTTTAAAGTACGGGTTAATCCCCTGCGGAAACCGGCGATGTGCGTACCACCTTCGTGGGTATTAATGTTGTTTACATAAGAGTGAACATTTTCAGAGTAACTGTCATTGTACTGGAAAGCCAGTTCAACCGGAACACCGTTTTTAATCCCTTCGATATAAATTGGCTCAGCCAGAATAGAGGTACGGGTATCATCTAAAAAGGCAACAAACTCTTTTAAACCACCTTCTGAATGGAAAGTTTCCGAAAAATAAGAACCGTCATCCAGTTTCTCGCGCTCATCGGTAAGCGTTAATTTAATTCCTTTATTTAAGAAAGATAACTCGCGCAAACGACCAGCTAAGGTATCGTATTTGTATTCGGTCGTTTGGGTAAAAATGGTTTCATCCGGAGTAAATGTTACAATGGTACCACGTTTATCAGTAGTTCCAACTTCTTTCACATCATACTGCGGAACACCAATTTTATATTCCTGCATCCAGATTTTACCTTCGCGGTGAACTTCTGCTTTTAAATGGGTAGACAAGGCGTTAACGCAACTTACCCCCACACCGTGCAAACCACCGGAAACTTTGTAAGTATCTTTGTCAAATTTACCACCGGCGTGTAAAACCGTCATAACGATTTCAAGCGCCGATTTATTTTCTTTTTTATTGATCCCGGTTGGAATACCACGACCGTTATCTTCAACCCTGATAGAGTTACCTTCTAAAATCCTGACATCGATCGTATCTGCATGACCGGCCAAAGCCTCATCAATTGAGTTATCTACAACCTCGTAAACCAAATGGTGTAAACCTTTAACACCAGTATCACCTATATACATTGAAGGGCGCTTACGCACCGCTTCTAAACCTTCTAAAACCTGTATATTATCTGCCGAATAATTTGACTTTAAATCCTGTTCTTCGCTCATATTTTAATTAAAAACAATAAGTATCAAAAATACGGAAATTTTGTCATTTAAACTAATATGTGGATAAGTTTTGAGCTGTTAAAAGATTGACGCAAAAGCCTCTCCTATTGGATTAAAAGGGGTTTGAAAAGCAAAACCTGTGTTCCAATTCGCGTCTCTCTTCGCTTTACATTACTCCCGAATTTACATCGTGATCCATTTTGGGTTTATGTGGCCAAAATAATGGTGAATAGGAACGGATTATTCACCAAACGTTCCTACGGAACGAAAAAAAACATTTCATTTTTTTTCTACCGGGAATAGTCCCTAACGGGACGGTTTGTATAAATCAATAACTGCGTGTTATTACAGTAAAATTGTTAAAGTGTTTTTTTAACCACAGATGCACACATATAAACACGGATTTTTATGTCTATAGCATCCTTTTCTCTTTCGAAAGATTTATTATAAATCAAAAAATTGTCTGCCATCTTAACCGCAGAGTCATCAGGGAGTTTTTTAACCACAGATGCACACAGATAAACGCGGATTTTATATTTGTGCGCATCCTTTTCTCTTTCGAAAGATTTATTACAAATCAAAAAATTGCCTGTCATCTTAACTGCAGAGTCATCAGGATGTTTTTGACCACAGATACACACAGATAAATACGGATTTTTATGTGTGCGCATCCTTTTCTCTTTCGAAGATTTATTATAAATCAAAAAATTGCCTGTCATCTTAACCGCAGAGTCATCAGGGAGTTTGTTAACCACAGATGCACAGATAAACACGGATTTTTATATCTGTAGCAGCTTTCTATCTTCAGAAAATCAGGACAAGCTGTAGGTAATTCTCTCTCGGTGCCGTTCCGTAGGAACGATTCCCCGGTAGCCCAATTGTTAAATGGGCGTTTTCGTTCAGTAGGAACGTTTGGTGTTTCGAAATCTGCTATTGCCGCCCTGCAACCCTAAATAGTACCACCAACCGTGCCACTTAAACCCGATGGAAGCGAACATGAAATAAAGCGGACAGGTACTGTCTTTAAAAGCAAATAAAAATTGATAAAAATTTAGCTTCTGAGAAACAATAAATTAAATGCCTTCCATTTGTAAAACAGCACAATAACTTTACCTTTGTTTTAGTGAAAACTTCCTTCAGGAATTTTATCATGTGTAGCTCCGGATTTTTCTGGAGCTATTATTTTGAATTGGGGATTGTATTTCTGCTCATTTTTCCAAAGATGGTACATCATTACCAATAGTTTCTTTTGCACGGCAACATAGCCCTTCATTTTAAATCCTGTCCGCTCAACAACTCTTTCATAAAGGTTTTTAAATTGAGGCTGGTCATCCCTTACTGCACAAAATGCCGGCATAAACAGAATTCTTCTTATACGGGAATTCCCCTTTTTTGATATTTTTGTTTTTCCTATATGCTTCCCTGATTGGTTTTCTATCACATCGTAACCTGAGTATTTCACTAAAGATGCCGAACTTTTAAATAATGTAAACCCATTGGTTTCAGCTACGATTACGCAAAAAGATAGCAGGTTAATTCCTTTTATTGCCGTAATGTTTTCATAGTGAAGATTTAAAACCTTGTCTGTTTTAACAAGCTTTCCCATCGCCTTTTCCATTTCTGCTACTTGTTGTTCGAGCAGTTTTATCGTTTTGTTCAGTTGCTTTATAACTTCCCTGCTCTGGAACTCGGCATGGTTCAGCGCCTCAAGCTGGTTACCGATAACATTGATGGTCTCTTTTAGGTTTTGATGCTGACGGGTATAGTGCCTAAGTTCATACAGTTTCTCACTTCCCGGTGTCCAAGGTTCCAGGTTCTTCTCTGCACCAATCCTCGAAAGGCCGCGGGCATCTATGCTATCGTTTTTAGAGTTTGCCCCGTCTGCCTGCAGGTACTTCTTAGCCTTATTTGGCAATAAAATACTTAACACTAAACCTTTGGAATGCAGGAACCATGCAAGTTGTTCATGGTAAACGCCAGTTGCCTCCATTACTATGCGTAATGGCAATTCTTCTTTCTGGTGCTGCTTAATCCATGTCATAAACTCCTTAAAACCGTTGGAGCTATTAGATAGCTTACGGCTGGATTTCACAGTTACTTTCTGGCTGCAGTCTATAACCGACAAACAGCAATGAAAATCTTTTTTTGATACATCAATTCCGATAGAATACTTTAAGTTCATCATACCTTTATTATTTAGATAGAAATAATCAATAATCGCTCTTAGTTTTTGCTCATGATATAGATGATCCAAATACAACGAAATGGTCAATAGGTACTGTTCAAACTTTAAGAAATAAAAAAGGGAGGGTTATCCTATCACGACGGCATCGATTAATTTCCGTGCCTTGCGGGACTACAAGTTTTTCTCCCTCTTTTGATTATTTTTTATTATAAAGGTAAAGATATTAGCGGGACTGAAGGCCCGATGAAAAACCGAACCAATCATTTCCAAAAATCAATATTGACCACCTAAGCCACATTAGAACATTTAAGGGTAAACCTGATAGGTGTTTTCCACAAAAAAAAAGAAAACTCTGGTGTTAAATAATTTATCTTTTAGAAACGATAAAATCGTTTAGCTATTTATGCACTCGTTAATAAACGAGCGCAAACCCGCAGATTTGTTTGGTCATTTTTTGTTGATAAAATCCTGACAACTTCAACCCTCAAATTCCCTATTTTTGAAGAACCGTTATTATTCTACAACGGCTGATTCTTTACTGCATAATATGTACTTAATTTTTGATACTGAAACCACTGGTTTGCCCCGCAATTTCAATGCACCAATTACCGATACGGATAACTGGCCGCGTTGTATTCAGATTGCATGGCAATTACATGATGAGATGGGGAGATTGGTTGAACATCAGGATTATCTGGTAAAACCAGAGGGATTTAATATTCCTTACGATGCCGAAAGGATTCACGGTATTTCTACCGAGCTTGCTGCTGAGCAGGGGATCGGCTTTGATGAAATGCTTGCCAGGTTTAACGAAGTTTTAAACAAGGCAAAGTTTATTGTAGGCCAGAATGTTGGTTTCGACGTTAACATTATGGGCTGCGAGTTTCACCGTTTTGGTGTGGCCAACCGCCTCGCAGAGATGCCCGTTTTAGATACCTGTACCGAAGTTACCGCCCAGCTTTTGCAATTGCCGGGAGGTAGGGGTGGTAAATTTAAATTGCCAACCTTAACTGAATTGCACTCCTATTTATTTGGCGTTCCTTTTAATGAGGCCCACAATGCTACCGCCGATGTGGAAGCCACCACGCGCTGTTTCTTAGAGCTGGTAAAAAGAGAGGTTTTTAAAAAAGAAGAATTACTAGTTGATGTTGAATATTTCCCCCGTTTTAGGGAGGTAAACCCCGGACTTATTGAAGGTGCGGGTTTAAAGCACATCAACTTAAAAGCAGCATCTGACGAAATCCGTAAACGCCAGCAGAAAACTGAAGGTTCGGGGATTTCTAAACAGGAACTTGCAGGCAATAAACAGGAACTTGCAGCGGCAACTTTTGTGCACCTGCACAACCATACCCAGTTTTCGGTATTGCAGAGTACCATTAGCATCCCCGACCTGGTAAAAGCAGCAGCAGCACAAAAAATGCCTGCGGTAGCCATGACCGATCATGCCAATATGATGGGGGCTTTCCACTTTGTTAATAACGTTTTAAACCACAACAAAGCTGCCGAAGCTAAAAATGCTGCCGCAATAGAAGCCGGCGAGCGCCCAACTGAAGTGGTAATGACACCAATTGTGGGGGTTGAGTTTTTTGTTTGTAATAACCATTTAGACCGTACTGCAAAAGATAACGGGTACCAGATGGTATTATTGGCGAAAAACAAAAAAGGTTATCATAACCTGGCTAAAATGTCGTCGATTGCCTATACCAAAGGCTTTTATTACGTTCCACGTATCGACAGGCAGGTAATTGAACAATATAAAGAAGATATCATTGTCCTTTCCGGAAATCTTTCCGGAGAGATTTCCAATAAAATATTAAACCTTGGCGAAAATCAGGCAGAAGAAGCTTTACTTTGGTGGAAAGCCCAGTTTGGAGATGATTTTTATGTAGAGGTAATGCGCCATAACCAGGAAGATGAAGACCGTGTAAACGAAACCTTAATTGCCCTGGCCAATAAACATGCTGTTAAACTGGTAGCGACTAATAATACCTATTACATTAATAAAAAGGATGCCAACGCGCACGATATTTTACTTTGTGTAAAAGATGGTGAAAAACAGGCCACGCCAATAGGCCGCGGCCGTGGTTACCGTTATGGCTTGCCAAACCAGGAATACTATTTCAAATCGGGCGATGAAATGAAGGCACTTTTTGCCGACTTGCCCGAGGCGATCCTGAATATTCAGGAAATTCTTGATAAAATTGAAATTTACAAACTTGCCCGCGAGGTACTTTTACCGAAATTCGATATCCCTGAAGAATTTTTAGTGGCCGAGGATGAAGAAGACGGTGGTAAACGCGGAGAGAATAAGTTTTTACGTCACCTTACTTACGAGGGCGCCAAAAAACGTTATGGCACGCTAACCCCTGAGGTTACCGAACGTTTGGATTTTGAGTTACAAACGATTGAGAAAACGGGTTATCCGGGTTATTTCTTAATTGTACAGGATTTTATTGCCGAAGCCCGCCGGAGAGATGTTTCTGTAGGTCCGGGGCGTGGTTCTGCTGCCGGTTCGGTGGTTGCCTACTGCCTGTGGATCACGAATATCGATCCGATTAAATACGATCTCCTTTTTGAGCGTTTCCTAAACCCCGATCGTGTATCCATGCCCGATATTGATATCGATTTTGATGACGAGGGCCGCGGCCGTGTAATGGAATACGTAATTAATAAATACGGTGCAAGCCAGGTGGCGCAGATTATTACCTACGGAACCATGGCGGCAAAATCTTCGATCAGGGATACCGCCCGTGTATTGGATTTGCCACTTTTTGAGGCCGATAAAATTGCCAAGCTGATTCCGAATATGAAGCTGGCCAAAATCTTTACACTCGACGAAAAGAGTTTAAAAGATGCACTGCGCCCGGATGAATATGAAAGGGTGGTGGAGTTGAAAAACCTCGGTGGATTAAAAGATTTAAGTGCCGAAACCATACAGCAGGCACAGATTTTAGAAGGATCGTTAAGAAATACCGGGATCCATGCCTGCGGGGTAATCATTACGCCGAGCGATATTACCAATTTCGTTCCCGTATCAGTTGCCAAAGATTCTGATTTATACGTTACCCAGTTTGATAACTCCGTTGTAGAAAGCGCCGGTTTATTAAAAATGGACTTCCTGGGGTTAAAAACCTTAACCCTGATTAAAGACACCGTAAAACTGGTAAAGAAAAGGCATGGCATCGACCTCAATCCGGATAATTTCCCGATTGATGATGTAATGACTTACGAGCTTTTCCAGCGAGGCGAAACCATCGGTATTTTCCAGTATGAGAGTCCGGGCATGCAGAAGTACATGAAAGAGCTTAAACCAACGGTTTTCGACGATTTAATTGCCATGAACGCACTATACCGCCCGGGACCGATGGAGTATATTCCAAGTTTCGTACGCCGTAAAAATGGTGAGGAAGAAATTAAATACGATTTAGATGCCTGCGAAGAATACCTGAAAGAAACTTATGGTATTACCGTTTACCAGGAGCAGGTAATGCTTTTATCGCAGAAACTGGCCGGATTTACCAAAGGTGAGGCCGATGTACTGCGTAAAGCAATGGGTAAGAAACAGAAAGACGTTCTGGATAAAATGAAGCCTAAATTTGTAAAGCAGGCGGCCGAAAAAGGCCACGATGCGTCAACTTTAGAAAAAATATGGAAAGATTGGGAAGCTTTTGCATCCTATGCTTTCAACAAATCGCACTCTACCTGTTACGCCTGGATTGCTTACCAAACTGCTTATTTAAAGGCACATTACCCTGCCGAATATATGGCGGCAGTACTATCCAACAACATGAGCGATATTAAACAGGTGGCTTTCTTTATGGAAGAATGTCGCCAGATGAGTGTTACCGTATTAGGGCCTGATGTGAACGAATCGGATCTTAAATTTTCGGTTAACGCCAAAGGTGAAGTCCGTTTTGGGATGTCGGCCGTAAAAGGAGTGGGCGAAAAAGCGGTAGAAAGTATTATCGAAGAACGGAATGGCAACGGTCCATATGCCAGTGTTTACGATTTTGCAAAACGATCCAACACCCGTATTGTAAATAAAAAAGCTTACGAGAGTTTTGTGTACAGTGGTGCATTTGATGCCTTTGGAGGCCATAGGGCACAGTATTTTTATATCGGCCCGAACGATAAGATGAATGGTATCGAGAAAATTATCAAATATGCCAACGATTTCCAGAATAACGAAAGCACCTCGCAGGCTTCGTTGTTTGGTGGTTCTAAAGCCGATCTGATTTTAGAGCCAAGTTTGCCGGTTTCGCCGGAGTGGGCCTTAATGGACAGGTTGAAATATGAAAAAGATGCCATCGGGATTTTTCTTTCCGGTCACCCGCTGGATAATTATAAACTCGAACTCGACAAATTCTGTACCCACGGTGTCAGGCAGCTCAGCATCATTAACAAGGTGCGTATGGGCGATAACAACGAAGAAGTTTTGGCCGAATTTGAAAAACTGAAAAACCGCGAGCTTTGTGTTGGTGGTTTGGTGGTAACGGCATCGCAACGGATTACCAAAACAGGGAAACCTTTCGGAACTTTTGTGTTCGAAGATTATGATGATGCCAGCGAAATGGCTTTATTTGGTGAAGATTTCCTAAAATTCAAATCCTTTTTAACCGAAGGCTATTTCTTACAGATCAGGGGAAGGGTAGGCGAGCGTTTTGGAAAAGCCGGCGATTGGGAGTTTAAGATTACCGCAATCAACCTCATGTCCGAACTGCGTGATAAACTTGCTAAAAGTTTAACCATTCAGGTGCCTATTGAACGTGTTAACGATCAGCTGATGAGGGAAATCGAAGCCATATTAGCAGACAATAAGGCAAATTCTGAGCAGCAGAACTGCCAGCTTAACTTTGCCGTTTTTGATAGCGAAAAGCAGATCATGCTCGATTTACCCTCGAAAAATTTAAAAATAAACCCCAATAACAAGTTCTTAGAACAATTGATGGGAATGAATGTTGTAAATTATAAGCTTAATTAGGCATAGGGCATAGTGTTTAAAGCGTGGAGGCTTAAAATTACACTATGCACTAAGCTCATTGCCCTATGCCTCTCCCTCAAAATAATGTCAAATTGACATTACAGATGTTATGGCATTACAATTGAATACATATATTTGAACATAAAAAAAATAATTATGGCATTAGAAATCACAGATGCAAACTTCGAGGAGCTTGTATTAAAATCAGATAAACCCGTATTAGTAGATTTTTGGGCAGAATGGTGTGGCCCTTGTCGCATGGTTGGTCCGGTAGTAGAAGAAATCGCTAAAGAATATGATGGTAAAGCGGTAGTTGGAAAAGTAAACGTTGATAACAACCCTCAAATTTCGATGCAGTTTGGTATCCGTAACATCCCTGCTTTATTATACTTTAAAGATGGACAAGTAGTAGACAAACAAGTTGGTGCAGTTCCAAAATCAATTTTAGCAGGTAAATTAGATAAGCAAATCGCTTAAATAAACGTTGAAGGCGAATGGTAGAATGTTTAAGGAAACCCAAAGCCCAAAACCTCACTAATAATATTACAAAAACCCAGGTTCATTTGATGGATTTGGGTTTTTTATTGCAAACATAATTTTGTTTCTTTAATAAAAAACTAACAATCATGTCTATTAACTTATTTAGCAATAAAACTTTAGGGGTTTTAGTGGCAGGTTTGGCCCTAAACTGTGTAAATATTGCTTGTGTATCGGCGCAAAACCCTGTTGAAACCAACGAACCTTCTGCTGACTATAAACCTGCCTTTGCCGGGCAAACCCGTATTGCAGGCATAAAAACCAAAACCCCTCTTGATATTACGGTCATCAACGAAAAGCTCGAAAATCCATGGGCAATTTCGGTACTTCCAAACGGAGGTTTCCTGATTACCCAAAAGCAAGGTACCATGGTGATTCTTACACCGGACGGAAAACTGAGTAAAAAAATTACCGGTTTACCCAAGGTAGATCCTTCTGGTCAGGGTGGTTTACTGGATGTAACTTTAGATCCCAACTTTGCCAAAAACAGGATGATTTACTGGGCTTATTCCGAGCCTCAGGATAAAGGCGTTTTATTGGCCATTGCCAAAGGTAAACTGGCCGCAAACGAAACTTCGATCGAAAACCAAACCATTATTTACCGTGCTACACCTGCTTATACGGGCAAACTTCAATACGGATCGAGAATTGTATTTGATAAAAACGGAAATTTATTTGTAAGTACCGGCGAACGTTCGGGTAACGACATCAGGATCCAGGCACAGTATTTAAATTCTTCATTAGGAAAAATTCTGCACCTTACAACCGATGGGAAAGCGGTTGCCAATGGTCCGTTTGCTGGCAAAGCCGATGCCAGACCTGAAATTTATGCCTATGGACTCCGTAATCCGGATGGTTTGGCCATTAACCCGTTAACAGGCGATTTATGGGAAGCCGAATTTGGTCCTAAGGGTGGCGATGAAGTAAACATCATTAAACCGGGTAAAAACTATGGCTGGCCAATTATCACCTATGGAACAGAATACAGCGGTAAAAAAGTTGGCGACGGCATTCAGCAAAAAGAAGGAATGGAGCAGCCGGTTTATTACTGGAACCCAAGTATTTCGCCTGGTTGTATCGCATTTTACAATAGCAGCAGCATCGCCGAGTGGAAAGGGAATTTATTTGTAGGCGGTTTAGGCGGTTCGCATATTATCCGTCTGGTAATTAAAGACAATAAAATTGTGGGTGAGGAAAGATTATTAGAGGGTAAAGGCGAACGTTTCCGCGATATGGCCGAAGGTAAAGACGGAGCGCTTTACTCGGTAACGGATAACGGACATTTGTATAGGATAGCGAAGAAGTAATTAAGTCTAAACCTATCAGGTTTCCGAAACCTGGTTTTTTAAATATTAATCCCGGACTCTTAATTGAGTTCGGTTTTTTTTTTGGAAATGAGGGGGCAGTTTTTCATAGGGATGATCAGTCCCGCTGTCCGTTTTAGTCCCGATTTTCAATCGGGAGCTGCCACTACCATCGGGTTTATTCACCACGGATAACAGCATAGTCGGTGCCATCTAAACCCGACCGTAGCAAGATGCCGATTTTTTCAATCGGCAGAAGCGGGGGCGGGACTGCATTGGCCTCTAAGTATTGCAATTGCTTTCCAAATCATTTTAAAATGAGAAATATAGTTGAAAATGTTTCCTTAACAATTCTATGCCCACAAATCAAAGGATGTAACAGGTGTTATACCTACCTTAAAAAAGATATAATTTTCTATGAGTACAGTGGCATATTAATTGCTGCTCATTAAGTACTCCCTATTCTTGTGTGTGATTTAATAATTGTTTTTAAATCAACTAAATACAATAATAATGGAATATTCTTTAAAAGAAAAAAGGAATGCAGGTATTTTATTTACTTTTTATGATCCTTTTAAGTCATTTCAGAGCTTTGGTTCATGTTCATTCTCTAGTGCTTCGATAACATTGATTATTAATACCATTCATAAAAACTATAATGTGGAAAAAAAATCTGCAAAAGGCGGAGTAGATATTGATTATTATTTCCTTGATTCGGGAATGGTTTGGGATAAAGGGAAAAGTTTAAAATTTAATAAAAAAACAAATTCTTTGCTATTAATTATTGAAAATGGACTACCCAGATATTTAAGACCAACTTGGGATGATGCAACAAACAAAAGGATTTTGACATTAGATAGGAGATTGCAAAATCCGGCAAGAGAATTTATTAATACAGTGGAAGAAGAACTTGGAATACAGCTAAGAATTGTACAAGCATTAAGGACTATTGCTGAGCAAAATGCACTATATAATCAAGGTAGAACAACGCCTGGTAATATAGTAACTAAAGCAAAAGGAGGCACAAGTTATCATAATTATGCTTTAGCAATTGATGTTGTAATTGTGAAAGAAGGCCAGGCAGTCTGGAGTATTTTGCCAAGAGAAGTCGTTCAAATTGGAGAACAACTTGGGTTCGAATGGGGAGGAAATTGGAAGGGCTTTAAAGATTATCCTCACTTTCAGATGACCTTTGGAAAAAGTATTAAAGATTTAAAAAATGGAAAATAGTTTTAAAAGGCTTCTCGCATTATTGATAGCTATTATTTGTAGTAGTCATAACACTTTTTCAGCTCATAAAAATCCAATTAATTATGCTACAGATAGTGTAGCGATAATGAAGAAAATAAAATCTGATTTTGCATCGATCAACAAAAAACTGAAGTTTTATAAAAAGAAAAAAAGATCCGCTTTCGGATTCTCGGCAGAAGGTGGAGAAGTATCAGGTTATTACGATAAAAGCAATTTGAAAAAGATTCATTGTATTTTTTACGGTGAAATGGGAAAAACTGAGGCAGATTATTACTGTAACAACAAAAGGTTGTTTTTTTTATATAAGAAAGAATTTTCTTATGATAAACCTATGTATCTGAAAGATTCAAAGGTAAAGAAAACAATTGAAACGCGCTATTATCTTAATGGCGATAAAGTAATTAAAAGTATAGCACAGCCTGGTACATCTTTAATGTTATCATATGATGAAATAAAAGAAGAATTTGAGCAAATAATAAATATTTTAAATGAAAAATAGGTCTTCGGAGCGATAGGTTTGCGTTAAGGATTGTAAGGGTTCAGTACCAATTCTTCATTGGTACCGGAGCTAAGCGGAGCCCTGAAAAGCCTGACCCTTTCCCGTATTTCACGGGATTAGGGGAACGCCCAAATCAGTTTGCAGTTTACAATTTTCAGTGGGCAGTTGGCTCTTGGCAATTTGACGATGCTCTGGCCTTTGAAACTTCGGAAGTCTTGGTTTTTTAATAAATCTTTTATTAGCTTTACCATATGCAGGCGGTAAACTACGAGAACGAAACAAGCTATGGTAATTTAGAATTGCTTGCACAGCAAGTGGTAGAAGGCTTTATTACGGGTTTGCATAAAAGTCCGTTTCATGGCTTTTCAGTCGAATTTGCAGAGCACCGCCAATACAATAATGGCGATAATGTTAAAAATATCGACTGGAAATTATACGCCAAAACCGATAAGCTTTACAGCAAACGTTTCGAAGAAGAAACCAATCTGCGCTGCCAGTTTGTAATTGATGTTTCCTCATCAATGTATTTCCCGGAACCGAAAAATAACAAACTGATTTTCTCGATACAAGCTGCAGCATCTTTAATGTACCTGCTAAAGAAACAACGCGATGCTTTTGGACTGAGCTTATTTACGGATGAAATTTTATTAAACTCTCCGGCAAAATCGACTACGGTTCACCAAAAATATTTATTTACCCAGCTGGAAGAACTGCTGCATAAGCCAAAGGTAAATGCACAGACTAATTTAAGCGAAGCCCTGCACCAGGTGGCAGAGTTGATCCACAAGCGTTCGCTGGTGATTATTTTTAGCGATCTTTTTAATACGCAGACCAGTGCCGATAAAACCGATGAATTTTTTGATGCCTTACAGCATTTAAAATTCAATAAACATGAAGTAGTGGTTTTTAACGTGGTTGATCAATCAAAAGAAATAGATTTTAATTTTGAAAACCGCCCGTACCAGTTTACCGATATGGAAACCGGAGATACCATAAAAGTGCATACCAACCAGGTAAAGGAAAATTATACCGAAGCTGTTTCAAGCTACCGCCAGCAGATTGCCTTAAAATGTGCCCAATATAAAATCGACCTGATTGATGCTGATATGAACGAAGGGTTTTATCCTGTGCTCCAGTCTTATTTAATTAAAAGGCAAAAACTAGGATAAACTTTTATCCCCAAACCACAAACAACAGGAAGGGTACACTGTTAAATTAATAAACGATTTAAATTTAAACTCGATAATATGTTAGAAAAAGGCGCTACAGCACCAGATTTCGAATTGAATGCTACTCCCGATCAAAAAATAAAACTTAAAGATTTTAAAGGTAAAAACGTGATCCTGGCTTTTTATCCGGCCGACTGGAGTCCGGTTTGCAGCGACCAGATGGCCCTTTATAACGAAATGCTTAAATATTTCAGCAAGTACGATGCACAGATTTTCGGGGTTTCGGTTGATAGCGTCTGGTGCCACCTCGCTTTTGAAGAAAACAGGAAATTACATTTTCCATTACTGGCCGATTTTGAACCAAAAGGAGCAGTTTCTAAAGCTTATGGCGTGTATGATGAGGAAGTTGGAGAAAGCAAAAGGGCGCTTTTCGTAATTGATAAAGAAGGAAAAATTGCTTGGAGTTATTTATCACCTGTAGCAGTTAATCCGGGTGCCGATGGAATTTTGGATGCATTGGAAGAATTAAGCAAGAAATAAAAGATGAGCACATTAAAACCCGAAATAAACGATCAGGACCATATTCTAGGTGATGATTCGGCAAGTATCACTATTGTAGAGTTTGGTGATTACCAATGTCCGTATTGTGGTGATGCCTATCCCATTATGAAAGAAATTGAGGAAACATTTGGTCACCAGATTAAATTTATATTCCGTCATTTTCCTTTGGCCAATGCGCACGAATTTGCTTTTCCGGCTGCTATTGCCGCAGAAGCTGCTGCTTTACAGGGCAAATTTTGGGAAATGCATGATGCCCTTTACGAAAATCAATACCGATTAAATGACGAGTTATTCGACGAACTGGCCGAAACAATCGGTTTGGATTTAGAGCAGTTTCAGAAAGACAGTGCCTCAGAAGAAATTAAAACTAAAATAGAAGACAATTTTGACAGCGGGATGCGCAGCGGCGTAAATGGAACCCCATCATTTTACGTAAACGGAACTAAATTTGACGGTGGGGCAGCTGATTTGTACCAGATGCTTAAAGAGAGTGCGGAGTAAATATTCGTCATCTCGACTGAAACGCAGTGTAATGGAGAGAGCTATCTCGGGATAGATTTTGCTTCGCAGAGCCTCCGGGTTCTCGGCTTCGTTACACTTCGCTCGCAATGACGACTTTATTAAAAAAAATCAACCCCTTAACCCGGATAAGGCACCATTTTCGCACAATCGCAATAACAGTTGGCATCTGTAACATTAAACTTTTTCAAAAAGTACTGGTAAAAACCAATCCGATCTTTCATTGCAGCAACATCATTTCCTTTATTACATTCTAATGCCCCGTTTACAATATTAATGGTCATACCAAAGCCTGGTTTATATCCTTTTTGCGATTCCGCTGTGGATGGTTTCCATTTTCCGGTAATAACATCATGGGGAGATGGCTTTGCCCCTTGTGGTGTCATCCAGAAATAAATTGCGGTTTCAAAGGCAGTTACCGGATTGGTATTTAACAAACCAGGGTTCTTAAGTAAAATATTTTTATTGCCAAAAATACAATCAGATGCGAAACCATAATTGCTATTATAACTGAGCTGAATAGGACCGCGGCCGTAATATTTTTTCCCGGCTACGGCAGGATAGGTTACATTGGCAACCGTGTAATTGGCATTGGTATCTAATTCGTGGTTAAGCATCAAACCATCATTGTATTTATTATTGATGCCGTTCCGGGTTTCATGAGCAATATGGGCGAACAAAGCAGCAAGCTCTTTTTTGTTTACATTAATGTTTTTTGAAGCGCAAAAATCGGCATAATCAACAGTTGAAATGCTGTAAGGCTTTGCTTTTGCCCAGGTTTCGTTCCAGTCTTTATTCTGCCTGATCACCGTTTCTTTATTGTTTCTTTTATCTGTCCTGGTGATTTTATAAATCCAGTCGCCCCGTTTTTCGATCTTGATCTTGATAAAAGATATTTCAGAAATGGCTTTGGCAAATGAAGCATAGCTGTAAAATTTGTTTCGCTGAGGGAAAAAGCTGTTAAATTCTTTTTCTGAAAAATAACCTGAAACAGCTGAATTTGCCCTGGTGAAGCAAACATTAAACAAGTATAACGTTAAAATTAGAATGGTGCTCAATTTGTTTTTCATAATAAATCATATAGGTATGTGCTATCTAATTTAACAAAAAACCTCATGTATTTTGCAATACATGAGGTATCAGATAAGGGTAACCGGAAAACTAAAAAACTAATTATGAGTTTTTAGAATTTAACAAAATTGAAATCGCTTCGTGTTTTGTTATTTCAAAGGTGCACTTCATTTATGAAGTTTTAGTGAAGAAAACTTCAGCATACCGATATCGCTTTACTTATGTTACAATTAATAGTCTAAAGTCTTTGCCAGGTCAGATTGGCTCCTTTTATGCTTTTCAGTTAAAACAATATATGCGCTTCGGCTATTTATTAGGTATATAAAATTCCTGATTTAAAAATATCCACATGAGTAAAAATGTTGCAGAACAACTGGTTGAAATGCTGGTTGAGGTTGGAGTAAAAAGAGTTTATGCCGTTACCGGAGACAGTTTAAATTATTTTAACGATGCGGTAAGAAGAAACGGTAAAATAAAGTGGATCCACGTCCGCAATGAAGAGGCTGGTGCTTTTGCAGCTGCAGCAGAAGCTGAACTTGACGGGATTGCCTGCTGCGCCGGTAGCTGCGGACCGGGACACGTGCATTTAATTAACGGCCTTTACGATGCGCACCGCTCTCATGTTTCGGTAATCGCCATTGCCTCAACCATACCAACGGGCGAATTTGGAATGGACTTTTTTCAGGAAACGAACACGATAAAATTATTCGACGATTGTAGTTATTATAATCAGGTGGCCACCACGGCTGAGCAGGTACCCAGGATGTTTCAAACGGCTGTTCAGCACGCCATCCATAAAAAAGGGGTGGCTGTTTTCGGTCTGCCGGGTGATGTTGCGCAACTGGATGCCGTAGAAAGTGTAACATCAATGCAGTTGTTCAATAACAAACCAGTAATCCGTCCATCAGATTTTGAATTAAGTGAATTATCTTCTTTGCTGAACTGCGAAAAGAAAATTATGCTTTATTGTGGCATAGGCGCTGCTGATGCACATGATGAAGTAGTAGAACTTGCCGCTAAATTAAAAGCGCCGGTGGGATTTTCGTTCAGAGGAAAAATGGGGATTCAGTATGATAATCCTTACGAGGTAGGTATGACGGGGCTTTTAGGACAGCCTTCTGGTTACCATGCCATGCACGAAGCCGATGTAGTGCTTTTATTAGGTACCGATTTTCCTTATGTAAACTTCATGCCGGTAAAAAATAAGATTGTTCAGATTGACGAAAAACCTGAACGGTTAGGCAGACGGGCGAAGCTTACAATGGGTTTATGTGGAAACATCAGCGATTCGATTAAGGCATTATTACCGCTGATTACTGAAAAGAAAGATGATAGTTTTTTAAAATCTCAACTGGAGTTTTACCAGAAAGTGAAAGAGCAGCAACAGGTTTATGTTAAAGATCAGGGAGAGGAAAATAAAATCCAGCCCGAGTTTGTGGCCGAAACCCTTAACCGTTTAGCTGCAAGCAATGCCATTTTTACGGTAGATACCGGGATGTGCTGCGTTTGGGGAGCACGTTTTATAGATGGAACAGGTAAACGGAAAATGCTGGGTTCTTTTAACCATGGCTCTATGGCCAATGCGATGCCAATGGCAATTGGGGCTGCGTTGGCTCATCCGCAACAGCAGGTAATTGCACTTTGCGGTGATGGAGGCCTGTCGATGCTTTTGGGCGATCTGGCAACCATTAAACAATATAATCTTCCCATAAAACTGATTGTTTTTAACAACAGGGCTTTAGGAATGGTGAAACTGGAAATGGAAGTTGATGGTTTGCCTGATAATGAAACGGATATGATTAATCCGGATTTTGCTTTGATTGCACAAGCCATGGGTTTTAAAGGAATAACGGTTGCTAAACCCGAGGAGGTGGAAACAGCAATTAGTCATGCATTAAGTGAGGAAGGACCTGTACTGTTAAACATCATGACCAATCCTAATGCTTTGGCGATGCCACCAAAAATAGAATGGGCACAAATTAAAGGTATGACCGAATCTATGGCCAAATTAATGCTGGGAGGTAAAATGAGTGAGGTTCTGGATACGATAAAATCGAATTATAAACATTTGGGGGAGGTTTTGTAAACTAAGACGTCATCTCGACTGAAGCACAGAGAAATGGAGAGATCTACCTCGAAACAGATCTCTCGACTACGCTATGCTCCGCTCGAGATGACGAATTGCTTATAAATTTCCGCGTAATTCCTGTTCGCGTTCTAAAGATTCGAAAAGTGCTTTAAAGTTACCGGCACCAAAGCTTTGCGCACCTTTACGTTGAATAATTTCAAAGAAAAGGGTAGGGCGGTCTTCAACCGGTTTGGTAAAAATCTGTAAAAGGTAACCTTCTTCATCGCAATCAACCAAAATGCCTAGGCTTTCCAGTAGAGATATTTCTTCGTCAATTTTGCCTACGCGCTGAGGCATCATATCATAATAAGCTTCTGGTGGGGCGCTTAAAAATTCTACACCACGGGATTTTAGTTCCTTAACTGTTTTAACAATATCTTTTGTTGCTACCGCAATATGCTGAACGCCTTCGCCCTCATAATATTCAAGGTATTCTTCAATCTGCGATTTCTTTTTACCTTCTGCAGGCTCATTGATCGGGAATTTTGAGTAACCGTTCCCATTGCTCATTACCTTGCTCATTAAAGCCGAATATTCGGTGTTGATCTGTTTATCATCGAAAGACAGGATATTCACAAATCCCATCACATCCTCATACCATTGAACAGCCTCGTTCATGCGGTTCCAGCCCACATTACCCACGCAATGATCGATATATAAAAGGCCTGCGTCTGCTGGCTGATAATCGCTTTCCCAAACGCGATAACCTGGCATAAATGTTCCGCTATAATTTTTACGCTCAATAAACATGTGCACCGTTTCGCCATAAGTGTAAATACCACTCATTTTAACTTCACCATGTTCATCTGTTAAGGTTTTAGGCTCCATATACGGTTTAGCACCGCGTTTTGTGGTTTCATCGAAGGCACTATAGGCATCATCAACCCAAAGGGCCAGTACTTTTACCCCATCGCCATGTTTTTTTACATGCTCTGAAATGGGATGGTCAGATTTTAAAGCCGTGGTTAAAATTAACCTGATTTTTCCCTGTTGCAATACGTAAGATGATCGGTCGCGAACACCCGTTTCTGGTCCGGCATAAGCCAAACTTTGAAAGCCAAATGCGGTTTTATAGTAATGTGCGGCCTGCTTGGCATTGCCAACATAAAATTCGATATAATCTGTTCCGTTAATGGGAAGAAAATCTGGCGCTTTAGAAATCTTTTCTGCGAATGTTTGTGTTTCCATTTGTTTGTTGTTAATTAAGTCCGAGGTCGGGAGGTCCGAAGTCGGAGCTTATTGTTAATATGTTGTTAATGTTGAAAGGTTGAATGTTGTAAAGTTTAAATGTTGTGAGGTTGAATGTTGGTTAATTAACCGCCATCTGTTCCTTTGCACTTTATCTTCGGACTCCGGACTTCCGACAAGTTATTCTACGTTAATCTGCCAGCTTTTATGATAATTTTCGTCCTCAATATCCAAGGCATCCTGTGTAAGCATTAGCGGTTTAAAAGGATCGATCATCACGGCCAGTTCATCTGTTTTCTCTTTTCCGATTGATTTTTCCACTGTTCCCGGATGTGGTCCGTGGGGGATGCCGCCCGGGTGTAAGGTAATCTGTCCTTTAACTACACTTTTGCGGCTCATAAAATCGCCATCAACATAGTAAAGCACTTCATCGCTGTCTACATTGCTGTGGTTATAAGGCGCGGGAATAGAATCGGGGTGATAATCGTATTTGCGGGGTACAAAAGAGCAAACTACAAAGTTGTGCCCTTCAAAAGTTTGGTGTACCGGAGGTGGTTGGTGTAAGCGACCAGTTATTGGCTCAAAATCGTGAATTGAGAAGGCATAAGGATAATGATAACCGTCCCAGCCTACATAATCAAAAGGATGGGTGCCATAAGTATATGGATATATTAAACCCTGTTTTTTTATCAGAACCTTAAAATCGCCGTATTCATCATGGGTTTGCAGGTTTTCTGGTAATCTTAAATCGCGCTCACAATAAGGCGAATGCTCCATTAACTGTCCAAACTGGTTTAAATATCTTTTTGGCGGTCTTAACGGACTAAAACTTTCTACAATAAACAACCTGTTCTGTTCATTATCAAATTCCATCTGGTAAATGGTTCCCCTTGGAATAATCAGGTAATCGCCATAGGCAAACTTAATTTCTCCAAAGCCGGTTTTAAGCTTTCCAGATCCTTCGTGCACAAAAATCATCTCATCAGCCTGGCTGTTCTTGTAGAAATAATCGGTCATCGATTTTCTGGGGGCGGCCAAAACAATATGCAGATCGCTGTTAACCAAAACCGGTTTACGGCTTTTCAAAAAATCATCCTCAGGTTTAATTTTGAAACCGATTAAACTGGTGTGTTTCAAATGCTTCTCGCGGGCAATTTTTGGTTCAACACTATAGGGTTCGCCCAAATGTTTTACAATGGTTGGCGGGTGGCAATGATAAACCAGCGAATATAAACTGGAAAAACCTTCGGTTGATACCAATTCTTCGGCATAAAGATTTCCATCAGGTTTACGGAAAACAGTGTGGCGTTTAGCTGGAATTTGCCCTAATTTGTGATAAATAGGCATAATTAAATGATGTTATGGTTAGAAAGAAAAAAATCCTAAAGAATAAACAATCCTAACGCAAATGCGTTTCGATTAATAAGAAAGAGTAAATAAATTACAGAGAATATTGCGCCATGATCAGCTTGGAAAGCATCTTATAACGACGTGCCGCAATGGCGTCATTTACTAGATTAATATGTAATGCTTTTAAGATCATGGTTTTAATGCAGCCAAGGTAAGTATTTTATTTAAAAGTTGAAATTTTAATTATCTTTAATTACTTATAGCACTATCTTAATGAAATTTATTTTTACATCCTTATTTTTTTTAGCGTTATGCACTACTGGTTTTGCACAGCAAAGGGCTAAGTATAATATCCGGGTTATAGACCGTAGCGGAAATGCGGTGAGAGGAGCTTTTTATGCTGCATCTGATAATAGCTTAACTTTAATCAGAAACCGGAGGGATACTTTGAAGCTCAGCGCCGATAGCATCAGTGCGTTGTATATCCATCGCAGGGGGCTCGTAGCGCCACTGGCTATTGCAGGAGGTTTAACTTTTTTTGTACTGGCGGCTAAAAGCGATAAACTGGTAGAATCAATTGTGCTTATTGCCGCAGGGGTACCTGCAGGTGTATCCGGCGGATTATTGATTGGTGGCCTGCTTTCCAATAAAAAACATTACAAACAGCTTCAGCCAAAAGATTTTCCGGTAATAAAACCAACCCTTCAACAATACACCGTGTTAAAATAATCCGTACTAAGTTTTATTTTGAATAACCTAATTGCTTAGCTTTACCGCGTATTTAACCAAATGATATATGAAACTTGTATCCTATAAAACCGAAGACAGAGAGCATCTTGGTGTGTTTGTAAATGGACATATCTATAACTTAAATAGCTGCGATAAGCTTATTCCTGATAACATGAACGAATTTTTGCAGGGAGGAGAGGTGTTGATGGAAAGGGCGAAAAGTATTGATGATCAGATTAAAGAAGGAAGCCTGGAAGCCAAAGAAGAAATTTTTTACGAAATTTTGGCTCCGGTTCCGCACCCTACAAGTTGCCGTGATGGATATGCTTTCAGGCAGCATGTTGCAGCAGCGCGCAGGAACCGCAAGGTTGATATGATTCCGCAGTTTGATGAATATCCGATCTTTTATTTTACCAACCACAATGCCATTCAGGGTACAGGCGAAATTGAATGCATGCCCGATCATTTCGATAAACTTGATTTTGAACTCGAATTGGCTGTAGTTATCGGAAAAAAAGGTAGAAATATTAAGGCCGCAGAGGCTGATGAATACATTGCCGGTTATATGGTAATGAACGATATGAGTGCCCGCACCTTGCAGATGGAAGAAATGCTGTTGAATTTAGGCCCGGCAAAAGGAAAAGATTTCTCTACCGTAATTGGTCCCTGGCTGGTTACGCCGGATGAATTGATCCAGTACAAAGTTGCCCCTAAAGAAGGCCATGTGGGTAATACTTACGATCTTAAAATGACCTGCAGGGTAAATGGTATCGAAGTATCAAAAGGAAATGCCGCCGATATGGACTGGACTTTTGCCGAAATTATTGAACGTTGCGCTTATGGTGTAGATATCCTTCCGGGAGATGTAATTGGTTCAGGAACAGTAGGAACAGGCTGTTTCTTAGAGCTAAACGGTACAGGTTTGCTTAACGATCCTGATTATAAAGTACAGTGGTTGCAGCCGGGCGATGTGGTAGAGATGGAAATAACAGGCCTGGGTGCACTAACGAATACGATTACTAGGGCTGATACAGATTTTTCGATTTTGGGTTTGAAGAAGTAAGTTTGAATGCTGAAAGGTTGAAAAGTTTTAATGTTCCGGGCGCAATGTTTAGATGTTGTAAGGTTGGAATGTTGTAAAGTTTGGATGTTGGAGCATAGCTATAAAATTTTATAGCACTGTAAGCTTAAAAAGTTATAAAATTTTTTACATTAGGATAGAAACGCTATAGAGCTGGAAGATTCTGAATATAAAATTATTATATTTTAGAATGGTTTAATTTATACGTTTTTAAATAATGGCAAAAGTTGAGAAATTCGAAGACTTAGAAATTTGGCAATTGGCTAAGCAGGTTGGTGTTGAGGCTTACCGGATTTCAGATTTAGAACCAATGAAATCTGATTTTGGGTTAAAAGATCAATTTAGAAGGGCTGCCATGTCTATGTCTGATAATGTCGCTGAAGGATTTGAGTATAACAATAATCCAGATTTTATCCGTTTTTTGGTTTATGCAAAAGGCTCTTCAGGTGAATTTAGAAATAAAATTATAGTGCTTGAAGAAGCCAGGAAACTTTCGGCTGCCGATTATAAATTTCTTTATTCGAAATGTATTGAGTTTTCCTCCAAAGCAAAAAACTTATTGATTATTTAAGAGATTTCGAAAGGAAAAATAAAATTTTGAAAAAAGGAATATGATCTTTTAGTCCGCTCCATAACCTTTAAAAATTAATTAACCAGTTGTCTGATTTGCATTCAATGCCTTTCAACTTTCCAACATTTCAACTTTTAACCTTATAAATATCCACATTTTTCACCTAAAACATTTCAACCTTTTACTTAACCCGCTTTTCCGGATCTGCACCCAAAACATTACAACATTTCAACTTTTTACTTAATCCGCTTTTCCGGATTTGCACCCAAAACGTTACAACATTTCAACTTTTTACTTAACCCGCTTGTCCGGTTCTGTATCCACAACATTAAAACATTTCAACTTCTAAAATTCTAACCCTTAACCTAACAAACCCGTGCTAACCCTAAACACTTCCCATTTAACCCCTGTAGAACTCCAGAACTACCTGCAGTATGCCATTGCTCCGCGGCCAATTTGTTTTGCTTCAACTATAGATACCGAAGGGAATATCAATTTAAGTCCTTTCAGTTTCTTTAATATGTTTAGCACCAATCCGCCGATTTGTATTTTTTCTCCTGCCAGGAGGGTGCGCGATAATACCACCAAACACACTTTAGAGAATGTTCACCAGGTAAAAGAGTGTGTTATTAATATTGTAAATTACGATATGGTACAACAAATGAGCCTGGCGAGCACCGAATATGCAAAAGGGGTAAATGAGTTCGAAAAGGCAGGTTTTACCATGCTGAAATCAGACCTGGTTCAGCCTCCGAGGGTAGCCGAGGCTCCGGTACAGTTCGAATGTGTGGTAAACGATGTAATTCCGTTAGGAGACAGCCACGGAGCAGGAAACCTGATTTTGGCAGAAATAAAAGTAATCCACATCAATGAGGAAATTTTAGATGAAAACGGTAAAATCGATCAGGCGAAAATTGATCTGGTAGCCCGTTTGGGTGGCGATTGGTATTGCAGGGTTACAAACGATAATTTATTTAAAGTGGCAAAACCCCTGGCAAAATTAGGGATTGGTGTAGATCGCCTGCCGCAATCAGTCCGCTTTTCTAAAGTATTAACCGGAAACGATTTGGGCATGCTCGGCAATGTTGAACAAATTCCCGCCGACGAAGAAATTGATCTGATCAGTACGAATCCCGAAGTTAAAGAAATCCTCGATGCCACCATCGGCGACAGTACCAACCGTGAAAGGGAACTGCATGAACTTGCAAAGAAATTTCTGAACAGCGGGGAGGTTGAACTTGCTTTAAAGATTGTTTTGCTTTAAATTTAATCAACCTAAATTCCAGCCATGCATACAATTGTTCAGGTAGACCAGTACATTATTAATTCGGCAGAATTTGCCATTCCGATTTTGGATCATTTAAGAAATCTGGTTCATAAGGCCGATGCGAGGATTGAAGAAAAAATTAAATGGGGAATGCCTTTCTTCGATTATAAAGGCACGGTTTGTCACATGGCCTCTTTTAAAAATCATTGTGCCTTTGGCTTCTGGAAAGGCTCGTTAATGAAGGATGAATATGAGATTTTCAAGGAACGTTCTCAAGCAATGGGCCTGTTGGGCAAAATAACATCTTTTGAAGATTTACCTTCAGACGAAATCCTGATTGCTTACATCCGGCAGGCTATTCAATTAAACGAGGATAATGTAAAACTGCCTCCAAAGCCAAAATCTGCGGGGAAAAAAGAGTTAATCATTCCTGAATATTTTATGGAAGCTTTAAGTGAGGTTCCTGAAGCCCTGGCTGTATTTCAGAATTTTAGTCCGTCCAATAAAAAAGATTACATTTTATGGCTGGAAGAAGCAAAAACCGATGCTACTAGAATAAAAAGATTGGAAACTACTTTAGAATGGCTTGCAGAAGGTAAGACGAGAATGTGGAAATATAAAAAGTAATTAGAGGATACTCACAATTTTCATGAAACGGGCTTTATAATGGCCATCAAGATCGGTAATGGTTACCTGATGTGCTTTACCCGAAGATGCATGGATAAATTTGATTCCGTTTTCATCAATAGAATAAACAATACCGACGTGGCCAATTCTTCTTACTCTCGAATTACTCCCTGTAAAAATTAATACATCACCTACTTTGGCATTTTCCAGGCTGGTTTCTTTACCCGCGTAGCTAAACTCGCGTGAAGAACGCGGAACCTTAAAACCAAAATTACTAAATACGTAGCTTACAAAACCAGAGCAATCGAAACCAACTTTAGGGTTGCTGGTGGCATAACGATAGGGAATACCTAACATGCTTTTGGCAAAATCGATCAGTGAAGTTGAACTTGTTGAGGAGTGGTTTTCGGTAACCGTTACATTTTTCGGAAGATTGGCAACCAATTGTTTTACCAGTTCCTGGTATTGTGCGGGTAGGATGGTTTGGGCTTTTCCTGCGGTAGCAGACAAAATGAAAAACGAAATGACAAATATTATTTTCTTCATATGTTGGAGCCAAAGATATAAAAAATATCTAAAGTGAATTAAAATGTTGAAAATGAGTTAAAACAAAAAAGTCTAAGCTGTTCGCTTAGACTTAGATTAAAATATTTGGCTTCGATTAAATACTTGGAAAAATGGTTTGAGCTTTGTTACCAAGTAATGGCAAGGGCTTTTGTTCACCATTATTTGCACTTACAGCACCTAGAATGATCAAAATGATGTAGGCAATGTAAACTACATAACTTAAATATCCAAATAAGGCAGTTGGCACGATCATAATCAATATGGTTACTGCAATGTTAAGTACAATAATACCCAGATGTAGTAATAATGACTGCCTTAAATGATAACTCGATAACGCTGTTTTATTTTCTTTGTACATCGCAAAGTAAGATATTAACCAACCAATAAGGAAAATGTAACTTACCACGGCAGCGCTTTTTCCACTATCGGGTGCTTTAAAAGATGAATTTGTTTCAAAAGGAGAATTTGTTTCCATAGATTTTTTTTTAGTTTTTCAATTACTGCTGTAAATTACTAAAAATAATCCTATTATGGTGTAGTAACTGCGACAGGCAAAATTTTACCATTGAAAAACTTCTGTCCGGTTTTTGCAAAATCAGCCACATATTTCCCCATTTCGAAAGCCATCACCGGACTTTGGTAACCTGGAAAAGCAGTTTCGAGCATTTCAGTTTGTGCCGATCCTAAGGCCAGGCAATTGATCTTGATCCCGGTTTCCGCCAGTTCGAAGGCCAAACATTCGGTTAAAGTATGTAATGCTGCTTTACTGGCCGAGTAAGCAGAGAGGCCGGGAAATTTAACACTGCCCTGAAAACCGCCCATACTACCGATATTAACAATATGGCTTCCGCTTTGCATTAAAGGTAAAAGGTTTTGGATCATCCTGAAATGAGAGATTACATTGCTCTGCAACATTTCACCCAAATCAACCTCTGTGGTTTCTAAAAAGGGTTTATTAATTAAAGCACCGGAATTATTAATCAGGATATCGATTGTACCCAAGCGTTCTTTTAAAAAAGGAATCAGCGCAGCGTAATCGTCGTTTACGATGTCAAATTCTACCGGTAAAAGTGTACAATCGGGATTAATGCCGCGGGCAATTTCCAGCAGTTTACGCAATTTATCAGCCGAACGGGCAATGGCAACAATCTTGTTCTCTTTCTGTAAGCTAAATTCTAAAGCAGTTTCGAAACCGATTCCGCTACTGGCACCTGTAATTATAATGTTCATTAAAAAATGTTAAAAATTTATGTAAATATAATATAGTCCTCGTTTGTAACGAGGATTACTGAGAACAGCGATTTTATCGCTAACTCACATTCAAGTTTAATTAAAAAATCTTGTTTTTCGAATAAGGTACATCACATTACAAATGTGAATCTCATCCGTCCCCGTTACAAACGAGGACGATAATTAATCTTCTACCAATAGCTGGCTAACCGGGTTTTTAATCACATGCAAGCCGTCATTAATCAATTTCATATGGTCTGATTCTTTGCCGGCCTTAATTTCAAGGTAAACCTGGATCTCCTTTTCCAATTGGTGATAGATTTTTTTATGGAAAATGATTTCGAGGATTTCCAATGCACAAAGCCAGTCCTGACGGTGATCTGTTTTCAGTTCTGTAAAAATTTCGGCAAGTTCTTCAAGGTTTTCGCCGCTTTCCCTAATCTCCCTTACTTTTTTATACAAAGCATGTAATTTCAGGGTTTTATCATCATATATAATTGTATGTGTTTTTTCGCCACTGATCAACGTAATTTCTTCATATGCATCTTTATCTGCAGCGCCATTAAATACCGACACAATTTGTTCGCCAATCGCCATGTCGTAAATGCCCCATTCAGGTTTAAACAGGACGTTTCCATTACTTTCGCTAACCGTACAATCATTAAAGGCAATTAAAATTACTTTATTGTCTCTGATGAGCATATCTTTAACCTTACCAACAACTCTAATTCCGCTTTCAAATGTAAGTTCGGTCTTTTCACCTTTAATGATGTTCAAAGATTCCAATTCTGACGGGCTATAATCTTCCAATGGTTTTTCTGATCCTTTCAAACGACCAACCGGCGACGAAAAGCCGTCAGCATGGTAATCTTTGCCGTGCCCAACCAGTTGTTTATTGTTAAAAGCCAGTGCAGACGGCCCTGTGGTTTTAATAAAGGTTACTTCATCATTGGGGTTGATGCCCATATCCGTAAACACACCACTTACCTGCAAGCCCGAACTGTACACTGCTGTAGCTACGTTTTTGCAGGCAATGGCTTTCATAATACTTTCTGCGCCACCTTTTCTAAAAGCCATGGTATTGGCAAATTCTTCCAGTACATCAATCAGGTTCTGGAAAGTTTCGGTTACAAAAAGTTGCGGCTGTGGTTTGGTAATATCGTAAGCGTAGTTTATCGTATCAATATTGTACCAAAGTTTTATCACGTCGCTTTGCATACAACTTGCACTTTCACCTATAGAAGAAAGCAGGCCGGCACCATAAATCTTTGGGTTTTCCAGCGTTCCGATCAAGCCATATTCAACAGTCCACCAGTGCAGGCGGCCAAGCAGGGCCATTTCGGATGGTTCGCCCATATTTTCGCTAATGTAGCGTAATTCCTTTTCAGCCCTGGCAATCTGAAATTCATCCGCATCTACCGCCTCCTTCAAAATGGAAAGTTTCCTGATGGCTTCGTAAAGTTCAAAATCCTTTGCCGAAAACATGGCTTTTGCTCCTATAGATCCGAAATAACTGAGGTAGTTATTGTAATCGGTATCGGCAATAATTGGTGCATGGCCGGCACTTTCGTGGATAATATCGGGTGCGGGTGTATATTCGATGTGGTTAATCTGGCGGATATCAGCTGCGATAACTAAAACACGGTAAGCCTGGTATTCCATAAAAGCTGCCGGCGGAATAAATCCATCAACAGTTACTGCTCCCCAGCCAATTTTGCCCAGGTTATCGTTCATGGTTTGCAGGTCAGGGATGTATTCTATACTTAAGCCTGCTCTTTGCAAACCTTTTATATAAGGGTAATAAGCAACATTTTTAAGGTAACTATAATTCTGGCGCATCACATAACGCCAAACGGCCTGATCGATCGGTGTATATTTTTCGTAATTCTGGGCAACAATAAATTGCTTTAAATGATTGGGCAATTTGGCTACCTGCGCATTATTAAAATCATTAAAATGGCTCATGGTTATTCTGAAAATAAGTTGGTCGGCAGCTAAGTTAGGGTGTTGTTTCTATCTTAGCAAGAAAGCGGCCGCATAAATTAACAGGATAAGGTAATAAAGGTTTGAGGGGATGAAGAAGATAAAGTTGATCGTTTATTAATGATTAGGAAAGCCAGGCCAGCATTTCATCAGGAGGCTTCGGTCGGGCTGTTCGCTGTATCTCCCGATTTTACATCGGGAGGATGCTGCTTCCATCCCGTTTATTTACAAAAGCTTGTGCTGATGAACCCGGTTTTCTTTGCAATTTGCTATAAAACTGAAAATAGCAGCAATATCTTGCCCACCTAAACCCGACTGTAGCGTAAAGCCCGTAAACCGAGGAACGAGGTGCGGACTTGAAGCAAAGGCGGGGCTGTAAAAACGATTTACAATGTAATTGCTTTCCAAAAAAATGATTTATCAGGCAAATGATTAGGAAAGGGGCTGCTGCATTTCACCGGGAGGCTTCGGTCGGGCTGTTCGCTATATCTCCCGATTTTACATCGGGGGGATGCCGCTTCCATCCCGTTTATTTCCGAAGGCTTGTGCTGATGAACCCGGTTTTCTTTGCAATTTGCTATAAAAACCGAAAATAGCAGCAATATCTTGCCCACCTAAACCCGACTGGCGCGTAAAGCCCGCAGCGAGGCACGAGTGAGGACTTGAAGCGAAGGCGGGGCTGTAAAAACCGATTAGCACTGTAATTGCTTTCCAAAAAAATGATTTGGTATTAGGAGGCTAATGGTTAGGAAATGAAGAGGTCTGTTTACCAGGCTATTAAAATCAAATTTAAAAGATTTCTCCATTACGCTACCGATGAAAAATCGGTAAGCTTCAGTCGAAATGACGGGACTATTTTTTATAAAATAAATTATTCCTCAGTATGACCGCAAAAGTATGCCGCTTCCATCCCGTTTATTTACGAAGGCTAGTGCTGATGAACCTGGTTTTCTTTGCAATTTGCTATAAAAACCCAAATAGTAACACTATTGTGTCCACCTAAACCCGACTGTTGCGTAAAGCCCGTAAACCGAGGAACGAGGTGCGGACTTGAAGCAAAGGCGGGGCTGTAAAAACCAATTAGCACCGTAATTGCTTTCCAAAAAACGATAAATTATATGAAGCAAATGGGTTAGGCATTGTGTGCCACTACTATTCCGTGTTAATCAGTGCATCCCCGCCTGAATTATCGGCCAGGTGTGGCAAAAAGATATTAATCTTTTTTCCCGATTTTCTTCACACTGAAAGTAAAGTAATGTTGATACAGATAACTAAATAAGGCCATTAGAACCGAAACAACAATCCGCGAAAGCATTGATAACGTTGGATAATCGCGTAAAAGTTCCAGTAAAAACTTCAATAACACGTAATTAGCCAAAATATTGATAAACTGAAGGTTTAAAAATCTAAAAAGCTGTACCCTGCCTTTTAATTCGCTGTGCGTAAATATGATATATTTATTAAGCAAAAAACTGGTTGGGATAGCCACAGCATAATCTACCAGCAGCGAAGCTGTTTCCCTTTGCAGCACAATTACACCAAAATTGACTTCTTCTGTTTGAAAAATAAAAAAATAAGCAAAATAGTAGCTTAAAATGCCTAGTAATAAAGTGCCGCCACCGGTTGCCAGATATCTGAAATTATGTAAAGAAATATATTTTTTAAATGGAGGATAAAAAAAATCTATTAAGGCTAAAATGGCGTTACGCATTATTTAAAACTGTTCTGTTATTTTGGGGCGCAATTTACAATTAAATTTTTATTGGCACCCGAATAAGATCATTTAAGCTTTTTAATCATTGTTGGTATAAGCTGCTGGTTGTGCCACAAAATCAATCACTGCGCACCAGCTGTACGATGGATGGGGCTGTATGCTCACACCAACGGTGTTCAGCTTGTATTTCTGATCCAGCAAATTAAACCGGTGACCAAGCGATGGAACACCACAATCTAACAATAAATGACAAACAATATCCAGGCTGTTTGAATAGCCGAAATCAATATTCTCACTCATGGCCTTGTTCGGGAAATATTTAGATAAACGTTTCGAAAATTTATCGCCATTGCTGCTTTCGTGTGTATCGAGATTGTTCCGGTTTAAATCCTGTGCATGACTGCGGCTTAAAGAAGTGAGTTTATCATCAGGATAAAATACCTGCAGATTTTTAATGCCCCGTAAATGTTTTAATAAAGAGGTATAGTAGGGGTTGTTCCGGGTAATGCGCAGTTCGTTATAGTTTCTATATTGCTTTACTTTGGCGTTATAGTTATTGATGTAATCTTCTAAAAACGTATAATAAAACTTTTCGCCATCAATGCGGATCAGGTTCATATACATTACCACATTTTTCTCTTCGTTGGTTAAATAAGAAGCATTTGCAGCGGTATTGGCCCTGCGGAATTCGGCATCTGTCCATTTTTGGGCATTTGCGCTGTTGATAAAAAAGAAAAGTAAAAGGGCAGGTAGAAGTATTTTGCGCATCTGATGGTTTTCATGGATAACGCCAATTGATGCGGTTTATTTTCTGCTTAGAGATTTTGTTCGGCGATGGGCGTTTAGTGGCTGATGCTGAATGCCTAAAAGATAAAAATTAAGCACAAAGACACGAGGCACAAAGAAAAAAGTCTTTGTGCCTTCGTGGTAAAAAAATGCTAAAAGTTTATAAAAACATACCGCCTGAGGCTTCAATGCGCTGTGCGGTAATCCATCTTGCATCTTCGGTACATAAAAATGCTACTATGCCACCAATATCGTCAGGTAAACCCACACGGCCTAGCGCTGTATTGGCAGCTATACCTGCATTAAGCTGGTCGTTATCGCGCACCATTCCACCTCCAAAATCGGTTTCTATAGCGCCCGGTGCAATAATATTCGATCTGATTCCTCTGGCACCCAATTCTTTTGCCTGGTATTTTGTTAGGGTTTCCATGGCACCTTTCATTGAGGCATAAGCCGCATAACCTGGTGTGGCAAAACGCGCCAGTCCGGATGAAACATTAATGATTCCGCTGCCATCATTTAACAAAGGCAAGGCTTTTTGGGTTAAAAAGTAAGCCCCTTTATAATGGATGTTTACCAAAGTATCGAATTGTTCTTCCGTCGTATCAGCAAATGAGGCATGAATACCAATCCCTGCGTTATTGACCAAAAAATCGAATTTCTCTGCATTAAAAACAGATTTAAGCACAGTTTTAACTTCGTTGAAAAAGGCATCAAAAGTTTTAGAATCGCCAACATTTAACTGTAGGGCAGCAGCTGCTACGCCCAATTTTTTAATTTCGTTAACAGTTTCTTCTGCTTCTTCTTTTTTAGATTGATAGGTGATGATTACACCAAGTCCTTTGGCTGCAATTTTTAGCGCAGCGTTTTTTCCTAATCCGCGGCTACCGCCGGTTACCAGGGCAATTTTATTTTGTGTTTCCATTTTCTTTTTATTTGTAAAACAAAATTAGATGGAAATTGGCTGTAAAAATGGTGACAGCTTAAGTAAAAATGGTGACTGTTTAAGTTTTATATGGTGACAATTTCCTTATTCGTAGCTAAAGACGCGAAATAAGCCTCCCGATACTGTTTTGGGGTTTGACCAGCGAAGTGTTTAAAAAACTTGGTAAAGTTAGATGGATCGTAAGTTAATATCCTCGCAATTTCTGCAATGGGCATACTCACATTTTGCAGCATGGCTTTAGAAATTTCCATCAGGCGCTCTTCGAAAAAGAAACATGGCGAATGGCCGGTAGCAGCTTTAATGGTATTACTTAAATGAGTTGGATGTACATGGATTAGATCGGCAAAATCTCTCACCTCAAACATTTCTGTCGCACGGCCAGATACAATGTCATCAAGGTGTTTATCTAATTCTTTTAAATAATCTGCTGCAATTTCATGTCGACGGGCAAAAAACTTCTGTGGGATTTTCATATCAATGATTTTGATCGCTAAACAAATATACCATTCAGGCGATTGATAATGAAATTACATTACCGCATTTGTTCTTTGTGACTGAAGGATTACCCTCAAAACCCGCTGTAAAAACAAAAGCCGCTGATGTTATAGAATCAGCGGCTTTATATTTTATAAATTTAATCCTTATTTTTTGCTGAACGGGAGGTCGAAAGTACCATCAGTTACTGTTACCGATGTATTAATGGTTGCATTTTCATTGGGTGCTTTAAAAGAAAACGTTCCTTTTAATCTCCCTCCGGTTTCGCTGGTAATCACCAAAGTGCCGCTTGTAGCCGAAAATGAGCCTGTAGGTGTTTGATCTTTCATGTAAGTTCCGCTTCCGTCTGTCGAGAAGTCATAGGTGCCAACGCCTTTATAACCAAAAACGCCAAGAGCCATGCGTTTTTCACCATTTAGGGTTACAATACTGAGTAAATTGCCAATAACAGGCATATTGGTTGTTACTGCTTCGCCGGTAAAACCGATTGTGACACCATCAATTTTTGCGCTTAAATTATTGGTGCTGTTATTGGTTTCGGGCAGTTTAACCGGAACCAAACTGATGTTAAATTGCCCTTCGGTGATGGTTTTACTTGTTGAAGTAGATAAATTTTCTCCTTTAAACTCAAATGTACCCTTAATGTATTTATCTGCTAAATAACTTGTTATTTTTATACTTCCGGCAGTACTTCCGATGTAAGTATCCTGAGAAAAGGATGTGCCTGTAAGATAAGAGGCCAGATTGTTGTCGGATAAACTATAGGTGCCAACACCTTTAAAATTGCTGATTATTAAGGTAAATGCGGTGGTACCCTTATAACCCGAAATTTGTGCGCTTATATTTCCACCGACGTTGTAAACCTGGGCATTAGCTATAGTACATTGCACTAAAACGCCATCAACTTTTCCGCTCATAGAGGATGAATCCCACTCGGGATGGTAATCGATTTCTTTTTTGCAGGATGAAGTAATTAAAAGGCATATCAATGCCAGGAAGGATAGTTTAAAAGGTAATTTCACGAGGGTTAATTTGTTATGGTTAATAAATTTATGCGAAGATAAAAAATTTAGTTAAGGTCTAATGAAAAGATATGCAGCTTTTTAACGAATTTCTCCCGCTGATACCAGTCGTTATAAACCAGTTCGACCTGTTTGACTTCAAAAGTTCCAAAATCGAAATCCCTGTATTTTTCTATCAGATCAATCAGTGCAGTTCGATTTTTTAGTTCCGATCTGAAACGAATTACGGTAGAGTGGGCCGTTTGGATGGTGTACCGTTTATCAATGCTTTGCTGCAGATCAGAACTTTTAAAAGATTTACGCAGATCGTTCCTGATTTTGTTTAGCGTATCGGTTAAAAATCCCTGAATTAAAATGCACGATGGTGATGCTGTAAGGCCTTTAAACTGAATCCTGAAACCCTTATGCCTGACCAAGACCTTTTTAATCATATCGATATAATCCTGAACCTCAATATCCTTTAAACTAAAACCGTTATAACAGGAAATGATAGACATTAAAGTGATGTGGATATCTGCATTTTGATAATAATACTGATCAGGGTCAATGGCTTTAGCTTCGCTTAAAAATTGCTGAATGTTATGGTTTGTTGCGGCATCAGGTCTGATTACCAGGGTAATGCCGAAACGATTATCAGTCTTATCGTCAATTAGAGGATCAGTTTCATAATCACCATTGGCTATTTTGGCAATCGATTCTGTGTAAAGTTTGTTATAATGTCCGGCTAAATTCATTACTGGTTTTTGATAGCGTTTTCAAAAGCTTTTATAGTTTTAATAAAAATCGAGGTAGATTTAATTTCAGGAAAAACATTTAAGTAAGTGTCAGGACTTTCGCAACTATATGTAGTTAGTCTGTTTTTTTGTATGATTTCAAAATGGTAAGTAGTTCCATCAACAACTGAGAATCTTCTTATCCGATCGGCAACAACCATTACGGTATCGTTTTTTACAAAATTTTCTGCTGGTATTTTAGGTTTAATTTCTTTAATATTAAGCGAATCGTTTTTAAGTGACCAAAACCCAAATTTAGTTAATTGATTCATTAACAGTTTTGCTTTCTTTTTTTGGAAATTTACCTCCGTTACTTTTACTGTTCCTGAGGGGGTACGTAATGAAGATTTAAGAAAAATTTTCTTCCAGGTCTTATTTTTTAAGGCCAATATCTGGAAAGTAGTGGTGTCATCAGCGCTCCAGCCGCCAGATACATGATATGATAATATAAAATCATATTTATCTTTTAAATTTCTATAAACAACAGAATTTTCCTTTCTATACTCGGAAATATTTGCTGTAGGCAAAAACTGAGCATTAGATCTTATGTGGCTCAGAACAAGAAAAACAAAAATGATTTTGCTGATTTTTATCATGTAAAATAGATGAGCTAAAGTTTGTTATTCCACAAAAAAAATCACAAAAAAGTCGCAGGGGTAAAACCTGCGACTTGATAAAACTGTCGTCATCTCGACCGAAGCACCGCGGAGTGGAGAGATCTATCTCGGGTTACATCTCCCGGCTTCGTTGCTCTCCTTTCGAGATGACGGATCTATATTTTTTATGCCAGCAATGCTTTCCAGCTGGTAGCTTTACCAATAATACCGGCTAAATCGGCAATGGCTACACGTTCCTGCTCCATGCTATCGCGGTGGCGGATGGTAACCGTATTATCTTCTAAACTTTGGTGGTCAACCGTGATACAAAAAGGCGTACCTACGGCGTCCTGACGGCGGTAGCGTTTACCAATCGCATCTTTCTCCTCATAAATACAGCTGAAATCAAATTTCAGTTCATCCATAATTTCACGTGCTTTTTCCGGTAAACCATCTTTTTTGGTCAGTGGGAAAATAGCCACTTTATATGGTGCCAAAGCAGGGTGTAAACGCAATAAAGTACGGCTGTCCTGTTTATCTTCGGTGCTTAAATCCTGCTCTTCAAAAGCATTAATCATGGTTAACAGGAACATGCGGTCTAAACCGATAGAGGTTTCTATTACATATGGAATATAATTGCCATAAGGTTTACCTTCTTCGTTTAAATCGTTATCGAAATACTGCATTTTTTTTCCAGAAAACTTCTCATGCTGCTTTAAATCGAAATCAGTACGACTGTGGATTCCTTCAACCTCTTTAAAGCCGAATGGGAATTCGAATTCGATATCGGTTGCTGCATTGGCATAATGCGCCAGTTTAACGTGATCGTGGTAACGGTATTTTTCAGGATTGGTGCCTAAAGCCTTGTGCCATTTTAAACGTGCTTCTTTCCAGTATTCGAACCACTTTGTGTCTTCACCCGGACGAACGAAAAATTGCATTTCCATTTGCTCAAACTCGCGCATCCGCATAATAAACTGACGGGCAATTACCTCATTTCTGAAAGCCTTACCAATCTGCGCAATACCGAAAGGAATTTTCATCCTTCCTGATTTTTGAACATTTAAAAAGTTAACAAAAATACCCTGAGCCGTTTCCGGGCGAAGATAAACTTCATCGCTGCCCTCGGCCATTGCACCAAACTGTGTGCTAAACATCAGGTTAAACTGGCGTACATCTGTCCAGTTTGAAGTTTTTGAAATCGGGCAGATCACTTTATAATCAACAATTAAATCTTTTAGCTGTGCTAAATTTTCCGATTTAAGTGCCAGGTTCATTTCTATTTTAAGTGCAAGGCCTTTTTTTACAAATCTCCAGCTTGCTTCATCAACAAATGGATATTTTGCATGGTCTAAAATGGTTGCCTCATCTTTAAATCCTGGAATCCAGGCCGCTTGTCCTTCATCACTTAAACCCAGTATTTCCTGTTGAAACTCCTCAAATTTAGCTTTGTTTTCTGCACTGAAATTCGCTAATTCCGAATATAATTCATCAATTTTATTCTCCAGTAACTGATCGGCACGATAACGTTTTTTCGAATCTTTGTTATCAATCATCGGGTCGTTAAAACCATCTACGTGTCCGCTGGCTTTCCAAACCTTAGGGTGCATAAAAATTGCAGAATCAATTCCTACAATGTTTTCGTGCATTTGCACCATGGCTTTCCACCAGTATGTTTTAATGTTGTTTTTCAATTCGGCACCCAATTGGCCATAATCGTAAACAGCACTTAAGCCATCGTATATTTCGCTGCTCTGAAATACAAAACCGTATTCTTTAGCGTGTGATATTACATTTTTAAATTGTTCGTCGTTATTCTTTTGAGCCATAATGCAGCAAAGATAATAAATAAGGTAAAAGGTAAGCGGTAAAAGGTAAAAGGTTTTTGATCAGCTTTAAAGGAACAGTGAAACTATCGTGAAACATAAAACTTTGATGTCCGCCGGGTGACTAAAGATCGTCAGAAAAAACGAAAAGCATCCTCACCAATTAGCTTATATGTTCTTAAATGTCGCAGATGGTTAAAAATATTGAGAAAAGCAATGGTAGTGCCGGTCGGTTGCGTGGTTCCTGCTTTACGCTTTACTTCTCCCGATGAAAAATCGGGATCGTGCCCGCTGCAATCAGGTTTAAGTGGCCAATCCTGTAAAAATATTGATGTTTAACTTTATGGGGTAAAAAAAAATCGGCGCCGCTAAATGCAACACCGATCTTTGACGAGAAACGTTCATTCTGATTAATTTTATGGAGTAGGGGGTGTATCGGTGCCTGTTGTAATAATACTTACAATTCCTTCCGTACCGTTTGAACCAACCCCATTAACTGGAGAAACGCCAACACCTCCTTCTGAACCCCAGCCTGGAACCGGTCCCATGGTTTTGCAATCGCTGCTTTTAGAAAAAGTGCCTGTTGTTTTACCATCATCTCCGGGTTGCCCTGCCAAGCCTTGCGAGCCGCCAACTCCCGGCCGGCCACCTGCGCCTCCATTGGTTTGCATAGGAATCTGAGCGCTTCCGGATTGATTGTGTTTCATCACAATAGAAATATCGCCGCCTCTGCCACCCGGGCCGCCAAAACCGCCATCTCCGCCTTTACCGCCATGTCCTCCATTTCCGCCGTGTCTCCCTAACTCACAGTCATCCCCGTCGCCGCCTTTACCTCCTTTACCACCGGTTCCGCCTTTGCCCCCAGTGCCACCATCTCCTCCTTTACCCCCAACGCTGGAGATGTTAAAACCCCCATAGTATATTTCTACTTCTAACCTGAAATTTCCAGCGGCTCCACCAGGTCCGCCTGTCCCACCATTGCCACCAGGTCCGCCTGGCCCGCCAGGTCCACCTAATTCGGCACAATCATCATCGCAACACCATGGGCAGTTTGCCTTGTTACCATTAATACCTAAACCACCATTTAATCCTTCTGGCCCGGTGAAACCTACAGCTCCATCTGTACCGTTTAAAATAATATTATGCATGTTAATATGAATTTTATTAAGCTAATTTTTTATTTATTTACTTGTTAAAATTGAAGCAGAACGGCTTTCAAGCTTGTTCGAATAAGCTTTTGCAGTTTTACACTTTAAGAAAAGGTAGGATGATTTTATCTCCATTTTTCCGTTTGTATGTATTACCAGGTTTCTGCCTTTAATAAGATCGGTACCAGAATTAACGGTTAGCGTAGAATTGGTATTGATGATGATGTCATCTAATGCAAAATACACTATATTTAATCCAAACCGCGGGTTCTTTAATAAATTCGTGGTCATTTTATAGGCATGTACGGCTTCAAAGTCGTCCCATAAAATCTGTTTGCCGTAATAACTGGTAAGTAGTTTTGCTAACTGAAAGTGGCTTTTCCTTCTGATATTCCTGAACTGGGTTTGTAACGAATGCTCCACATGATCGTGACATTTACAGTCACTTTGTTTTGAAAAGTTATAGTCTTTTTTCGCAATTGCTAAAGATTCTTCATCGTCATCAGAAATGGCTCTTAAGACATTTTCCTTGCTTAAACCTTGCGGAATTATGCTCAATTCCTGCAGGTCTTCAAATGATTTAACAGATACATAATGTAAAGCATCTGAAAACATTTTTTCATTCGGACCGATGGTAATGTGGCTGTTTTCATCAACTTCAAGGGTGAGTGATTTTACCCTCTGCAGTTCTTTTACCGAGATTAATTTTCTTTCTTTAAAATTTTCCATGATTTTAGGTTTTGTTTAATGCCAAATAATAATTGGTGTGATTGATTTAGTTTAAAAATTAATAGGGTTCAGATTTTGCTGTGTACGCTACTTTTTCTTCTTTTTTTGAGGTTTTCGACATGGTTTTCAAGGTTTAAATACTGCCTACTTTATTCAGGATTTTCGGCTTCTTCCTTTTATATTTCTGGTTGTTAAATATTACCCAAAATTGAAGTAACAGCCCTGGAAAAACATTAGGTAAAACACTAAAAACCAGTAGTAAATGCAACAAAATAAAATGCAGTAAAAACAACAGGAAAATATGGGGAAAACCCCATCTGTTATGGTTAAAAGTTTTATCACTTTTGATAATTAACATTAACTTTAATCAGAACCAAACCAATCATGAACATGAAAGATTTCCTTATTTATGCCATCGTATTTTTATTCGGCGCACTCGTGCTTTATCTGGTACAAAAACTAACCGGTTTAATAAAAACTGAAGAGAGGAGCCAGCCCAATACGATGGATGCCAGAACAATTAAACAAATGGTTAACCAGTACCGGAATAACCATCTGGATGCCATTAACAGCACATTAGGTTTAAATGATGCCCATTCGGTTTCATTCGGCTTAAAAACACTTAAAAAATTTATTGCCGATATCGAATACCAAACCAAAAAGAGAAACCCGGGTATTGGTATAGGTGCCCTGGGTGTACGTTTTTATTATGCTGCATATCCTAAAGAAAGTGAATGGGAAAACTTTGAAAATGAAAAATCGATTGGAAAAGATTATGCCGGGAAACATACGCTTGTGATGATTCCAACTTTGAAAAAGAAAATCAGCAATGGAAGTTGCCAGGATTATGATTTTAATCCTTTAGATGAGTCGACCTATTTAATAAATGAACGTGAAAAACAACGTCCTGTGGCATTGATGGCCATGGATTCTACCAGAAATGATGATCAGTCGGGACAGGTAATGGCACAAAACCACGGACAATTGATCCCTCCAGCCGAGGCAGTACAGGAAACTTATTAGCAAAATATGTCGGGCTTTCAAACATTTTTAAGCAATGCACTCCTGTGGGTAGAAGGATTGGCTGCTGTAATTTCTATTTTTTACTATTTTAAAAACGCGGCAAATAACCTTTGGAAGTACTTTGTATTTTACCTGGGCTTTATTTTTATGTGCGAGCTTTTTGGTAAATATGGTGAAAATTGGATGACCTTCTCAAAGGCGCAGTTTTATAATTATTTAGTAATTCCTTTACAGTTCCTCTTTTTTTACTGGCTGTATGCTGTTCAATCTTTAAAGAAAAGAGGCCTGTTCATCATTTTTTCTTTATTATATTTAATCTCCTTTATCCCCAGCGAATTTTACTTTAAAGGAAGTAAGATTATCTTTTCATTTAATTACACCTTTGGATGCCTTATTTTAATGGTTTTGGTGCTGATGGAATATTATAAACAGATTACCTCATCCGATATTATTAATTTTAACAAGAACAGGATGTTTTATATCAATTTGGGCGTAACACTATTTTATATTGGTACTTTGCCATTTTGGACTTTCTATTACTTATTGGTAAAATATCATCCGATGTGGAATGTTTATTATGATTACTTCCTTGTTTCTGGTATTGTAATGTATGTCTTATTCTCAATTTCATTTATATGGGGAAAACAGAACTCTTAATTACCATTATCCTGTTTAACCTGTTTTTTGTGCTGTTTGTGGTGGCCGTTATGGTTTATATCAAAAAATATAAACAGCGGAAGAGGGAATACCTGAAAGAAATCGAGATTACTAACGAGATGCATCAAAAAGAACTCTTAACCACACAGTTAGAAATACAACAGGCTACGATGCAGCAGATCGGGCGTGAGCTGCACGATAACATCGGACAAAAATTAACCCTGGTAAGTCTTTACACCCAGCAGTTGGTGTACGAAAATAAGGTGCCACAGGAAAATGAAAGGATTGAACAGATTTATCAGATCATTAATTCGTCGTTACAGGATTTAAGAAGTTTATCAAAAAACCTCACCAACGATAATGTAATTGAAAATGAATTGGTAACTTTAATACAGGAAGAAGTAAATCACATTAATGCCTTAAAAAAGTGTAAAGTAACTTTTGAGCATAATTTCGCAAAAATTGACCTCGAATTTGTAAAAAAGAACGTGTTGTTACGGATTACGCAGGAATTTTTTCAGAATAGCTTAAAACATGCCCGTTGCAATAACATCACCATCAGGTTAAAATCGTCTCCCGAGTTTTTTTTGGCATTACGCATACAGGATGATGGAGTGGGTTTCGATTATGCCGGGTTAACAGCAGATGGCATTGGTTTAAAAAACATGAAAAAAAGGGCCGAAATCATTGGCGGGCATTTTAACCTGCAGAGCAAAGCCAATTTTGGTACCACACTTACCATTTTACTAGATAAACAATCATGAAAAAAACAATAGTTGTTGTTGATGATCATATCCTCATTGCGAAAGCGCTGCAGGGCATTATTAATAACTTTGCAGCCTTTGAGGTGATTTATGTATGTGAAAACGGGAAAGACCTTATTGATAAGTTTGAAAGCAATTGCAAAATTCCAGATATTATCCTTTTAGATATCAGCATGCCCATAATGGATGGTTTTGAAACCGTAAGCTGGTTAAAAGAGCATAAGCCTGATATAAAGGTAATGGCCTTAAGCATGCAGGGCGAAGAAAAAAGCGTAATCAAGATGGTAAGCAACGGTGCTACGAGCTACTTGCTCAAAAATGCACATCCGGCAGAACTCGAAAATGCGCTGACCAGGTTAAATGCGAATGGTTTTTTTTATCCCGATTGGGCATCAAAAATCATTTTTTCCAGTTTAAATAAAAACAAAGACAGCGAAATCAAAATTTCTGACAGAGAAAAAGAATTTCTAAAATATACCGTTACCGAACTCAACTACAAAGAAATAGCCGATAAAATGTTTTGCAGTCCACGTACAGTGGAGAGTTACCGCGATCAGTTATGCGAAAAACTGGAACTTAAAACCCGTGTAGGATTGGCTGTTTTCGCCATTAAAAATGGATTTGCATAATGGGGTTATGTTTGTTTAATTGGGTTAATTGTTTAAATTGTATAAACTGGTTAACTGTGTATGAAGTTCAGTTGGGTTAATTGTTTAAATTGTATAAACTGGTTAACTGTGTATGAAGTTCAGTATGGTTAATTGTTTAAACTGTATAAACTGGTTAACTGCGTATGAAGTTCAGTATGGTTAATTGTTTAAACTGTATAAACTGGTTAACTGCGTATGAAGTTCAGTTGGGTTAATTGTTTAAACTGTATAAACTGGTTAACTGCGTATGAAGTTCAGTTGGGTTAATTGTTTAAATTGTATAAACTGGTTAACTGGTACGGTTCCACGATTAACCGATTTCAACAATTAACCAGTTAACCTATGTTTACAATTAGCCTATCATACAATTAACCGATTTCCACAATTAACCAGTTAACCTATATTTACAATTAGCCTATCCTACGATTAACCGATTTCAACAATTAACCAGTTAACCTATATTTACAGTTAACCTATCTTCCATCTTCCATTTTTTCCTACTTTTGAGCCATGAAATTCCATCACTTACTATTCCTGGTTATTATTGCTGTGTTTAGCTCGTGCAAATCAAAAGAAAAAAGCCATCAATATATTAAGTTTAGTAGCACTGCAGAATTATACCAGTTCTTAAAATGGTCGCCTGAAAATCGTTTCCCTTTAATCAGTGCGCACCGTGGCGGCCCGATGCCTGATTTTCCTGAAAACTGTATCGAAACCTTTGATAATGCCACTACTTACAACCCGGTGGTAATCGAATTTGACATTGCTTACAGCAAAGATTCGGTGATGGTGATTATGCACGATGACCAGCTGGATAGAACTTCAACCGGAAAAGGCCCAGTAAGCAATTATACCTACGAAGAATTAAAAGCTTTTAACCTTAAAGATACTGAAGGCAATGAAACCAAATTTAAGATCCCTGCTTTGGATAGTGTGCTTAGCTGGAGTAAAGGCAAGGTTTTGTTAACCATCGATTTGAAAAAAGGTGTTTCCTATGCCAAAGTGATCGAAAAAGTAAGGCAATATAAAGTAGAAAGCAATTCAATTATCATTACCTATACCGCTGAGCAGGCAAAAGAAGTGCATCAGTTGGCACCAGAATTGATGATTTCGGCCTCTGTGCAAAAGAAAGCTGAATTGAAAAGATTAAACAACATGGGCATTCCCAATAACCGGATCGTTGCTTTTGTTGGTGTTGCTGCACCCGATAAAGAATTTTACCAATACCTGCACAGCAAAGGCATCACCACTATTTTAGGTACCATGGGCAATATTGATAAAAGTGCCAAGGCAAGTCCTGTTAAAAATGTGTATTATCATCTCGTAAACAATGGTGCCGATATTTTATCGGGCGATAACCTGCCTCAGGCATCAGAAGAGCTGGATAAATTCAGGTACAATAAAAAAATAAGTTCAACGCATATTAATTAACCACAGATAAAAGGGATGAAAAGAGATCTGGCAGTTTTAAAATCTGTGTTTATCTATGCAATCTGTGGCAAAACATATTAATTAGCTTCAGAATAGGTAATTTTAAATCTGTGTTTATCTGTGGTAAAAAACATAAAATGAGTATTTCAGTTAAAAATCTTTCTAAACACTACGGTGAGCAAAAAGCAGTTGATTCCATTAGTTTTGAGGCTAAACCTGGTCGTATTCTGGGTTTTTTAGGCCCAAACGGAGCTGGCAAATCTACCACTATGCGGATGCTTACCGGTTATTTAGCGCCTACTTCAGGAGAAGCTGAAATTTCTGGTAAAAATATCACAACACAGGCCCTAGAAGCGAAAAAGCACATTGGCTACCTTCCGGAAAATACGCCGCTTTATGCTGATATGTATGTAAAAGAGTTTTTAAGCTTTGTTGGACAGACCTATAAAATCGAAAATTTAACAGTACGCATTGATGAAGTGGTTAAAATGGTTGGTTTAACACCAGAACAGCATAAAAAAATCGGCATGTTATCTAAAGGTTACCGCCAGAGGGTAGGACTGGCGCAGGCCATCATCCATAACCCGGAGGTTTTAATTTTAGATGAACCAACATCCGGCCTCGATCCGAACCAGTTGGTCGATATCAGGCAGCTGATCAAAACTTTGGGTGTTGCTAAAACGGTTGTTATCTCTACACACATTATGCAGGAGGTTGAAGCCATTTGCGACGATATCATCATCATCAGCAAAGGTAAAATTGTAGCTAATAACTCGCTTGAAGGTTTAAAAAAAGCTCACCAGCAACAATCATTAGAAGATATTTTCAGAAAACTTACTGCTTAACCTTTCATGCTTAGCTCAAAAATTAAGATCTTACTTATTGCTTTTTTATTTTCCAGTCCTACACTATTAAAAGCTCAAAACAGCGCTAACATAGGCATTGGTGCCGAAATTGGTTTACCATCAGGCAATTTTTCTAATCTTTCAGGAATTGGATCTGGCGCATCAGTAAAAGCTGATTTTCCTGTTACAGAAAATTTTGCTTTAACTTTAAACGCAGGTTTTATGAATTTCTTTGGCCGGCGGAACCAACTTTTTAATGTGCAGGATTTAACTTATGCTCCGCTTAAAGCCGGGTTAAAATACCAGTTAGGCGAAAGTTTTTATGCCCAAGGACAGTTGGGAGCGGCATTGCCTTTAAATAAAAATCAGAAAACATTATTTGCCTGGTCGCCTGGCATTGGCAATCAGTTTAAGCTTTCAGGAGGAAATAAACTCGATTTAGGCATCCGCTACGAAGCATGGACAGGCAAAAATAATATGATCGGACTGAACAAATCTGACAGTAAAGGATTTGTTGGGATCAGGTTTGCCTATTTGTTTGGGCTTTGAAACAATTGGTGTGCTTAATTGTTTTATTTATTAGTCAAAAATACCAAACTCCCGTCACTTACAACTTAATACAACGTTTTAGAATAAAAATATTAATGATATAACTTTCAGTTAATCAGGTTTTTATGGCTCAAGATTTTTGTTTTGGAATTTATTAGTAACGTTTTTGGCATCATGATTGTCTAAAAACCGAAATAATTAACGAACAATAATTTAAAAAAACAATGAAAAAAGTATTACTATCTTTATTAATGGTTGCAGGTTTAGGCTTTGCAGCTTCAGCTCAAACAGAAGGCGCGGTTCAAAAATTAAGCATTGGTGCTGAATTCGGTTTGCCAACTGAAAAAAATTCGAACACACTAATCGTAGGTGGATCACTACAGTATGAGCATCCGGTAGCCAAATCTTTAAGCTTAACTGGCTCTGCTGGTTATCTTTCATTAATGGTAACAGGTGATGCTAAAGATGCTCTTAAGGCATTAGGATTAAAAACAAATTATGGTGTTGTACCTTTAAAAGCTGGTGCCAAATACTATTTTGGTGGTAACTTTTATGGTGCTGGTGAATTAGGTGCTGCAATTAGTACTGAAACTGGTGGTAGTACTTTGTTTGCTGTTGCACCAACTTTAGGCGCATCGTTCTCTGTAGCTGATAAATCTAGTTTAGATTTCGGTTTACGTTACGAAAACTGGTCAGGTAATGGCGGTTCTACCGGCTTTATTGGCTTACGTGCTGCATTTGCATTCGGTTTGTAATTTAAACTATAAATTATTTCAAAGCCTCCAAGAAATTGGGGGCTTTGCTGTTTATAAAAAACTTATCATTTTAGGGTTACAGAAATAAAATTCATTAAACTATTAAATTAGTTTACTATCATTGTATGTTTTTGCAAAACAGGCAGAAACACGGAAACTAAAAAAACAATTTTAAAAAAATCAGATGAAAAAATTAATGCTATCTCTATTAGCAGTTGCAAGCCTTGGCTTTGCAGCTTCAGCTCAAAACTACAACATCAAAATCGGTGTAAAAGCAGGTGTAACATTTCCAACCTTTGGTGTATCGGGTACAGAAAACCAGGGCTATAGCCAAAAAATGAGTACCTCGTTTTATGTTGGTGGAACGGTTGATATTCCTGTTTCGGATATATTCTCAGTTCAGCCTGGTTTATCTTTAGTTGGTAAGGGTGGGAAAACAGATTTTTCTTATTATAACGCTGAGCTTGGAAATACTTATACAGCTACTGCTAACTCAAAAATTAGTACAATGTATATTGAACTTCCTGTAAACGCAGTATTTAATTTTACGCTCGGTAGCGGAAAGATCTTTATTGGTGCAGGTCCGTATTATGCAATGGCCATCAGCGGAAAAAACAAATCTACTGCTACGCTAAGTGGTGGGGGTAGCACGATGACAGAATCAGGAGAAGAGGATATCAAATTCGGAAAAGACGGAACGATGAAAAGAGGTGATTTTGGTGTTAATTTCCTGGCGGGTTACCAGCTTAGTAATGGTTTTAACATCCATGCAGGTTATGGTTTAGGTTTGAGTAACCTTGATTATTCAGATTCAAATGTGTCAAAAGTAACAAATAGGGTGCTATCTGCCGGTGTTGGATTCTCTTTTTAAATAAATAAAAATTTTTTTAAAGAGGTTATTATGTTGAGCCTGTCGAAACACCTTAAAGCTTATTTAAGCAGGTACTTCGACAGGCTACCATAGTCATAAAATTATCATCTCTGCCGAAGCAACGCGTAGCGGAGAGATTTTGAACTAAATCGATTAGCTTTATGTTTAAGTTATATTCATAGTCTATAATACATTCATTTAATTACAGTCCTTTTAAATTTGCAGGAATAAATGGTTAACTTCGGCATTTTAATAGCACATGTACGCAGTTTTTAAACGCGAGTTATTCAGTTTCTTAAGTTCGATGGTTGCTTATATTACCATCGGCGTTTTTCTATTGGTTTCGGGGCTGTTGCTTTGGTTTTTCCCCGATACATCGATCCTTGATTATGGTTATGCCGAACTCAGCGGATTTTTCAGTCTGGTGCCATATCTTTTTATGTTCCTTATTCCGGCCATTACCATGCGCTCTTTTGCAGAAGAAAGAAGAGAAGGAACATACGAACTTCTGGTTACACGGCCAATACAAATCTGGCAGATTGTGGTAGCGAAATACCTGGCCAGTTTGGTACTGGTACTTTTTGCTTTAATCCCCACGGTAGTTTATTATTACAGCATTTCGAAACTTGGTTTCCCGGAAGGAAATATCGATTCAGGTTCGGTTATTGGTTCCTATACCGGCTTATTTTTGTTGGGTGCAGCTTTTACCGCCATTGGCATATTTTCCTCAGCATTAACCAAAAACCAGGTGATTGCCTTTGTGATTTGCGCCGCTTTATGTGCATTTTTCTTTTTGGGTTTCGATTATACCAGTCAGATTGCAGCTTTTCAACCCATTGAGAGTACCATCACCAATTTAGGTATTAACCAGCATTATACCTCCATCAGCCGTGGCGTTTTAGATACGAGGGACCTGATCTACTTTATCACTTTCTCTGTTTTGTTTTTGTTGCTCACCAAATTAATTATAAGAGGGAAACGATAATGAAGCAGCAGAATAAATGGATTAATTTTATTGTCGTAGTAGCCGTATTGATCGTTATAAATGTGTTGGGCGCTTATGTCTTCCACCGTTTCGATTTCACGGCTGATAAACGCTTTACCCTGAGTGAAAAAACAAAATCATTACTCGAGAAAAATGAAAAACCGGTAATTGTTACTGTATTTTTAAAAGGTGAATTGCCTCCGGCTTTTATACGTTTGCAGGCTGCGGTAAGCGATATCTTATCTGATTATAAAGCTTATTCAAAAGCAGATTTTAAATTAGTTTATGTCGATCCTTTGGCAGGATTAAGTACCCAGGAGCAGGATACCGTAATTTACAATCTCGCTCAAAATGGCATCGAAGCCACCCGGACTACCTTAAAAACAGAAAGCGGATCAACTGAAAAACTTGTTGTTCCAATGGCGATGATTGAAAGCAATGGCAAACAGATGCCGGTTAAGTTGCTTCAAAATTTCAATGTGGCAGGCAGTTATGAAGAAAATATTAACAGGTCTATAGAAAATCTGGAATATACGTTAACCTCCAGTTTAAAAAAAGTAATCAATGGCTACAATCCCCGGATCGGCTTTACAGAATCGAATGGGGAACTCTCTGATTTGCAGCTGTATGACGCAAGAGCTTCATTAGCCAATAATTATGTGGTGGGCAGGGTCGATTTAAATACGATTACCAAAGAAGGACTGGATAAGCTTAATATGATGGTGATTGCCAAGCCGAAAAAGCCTTTTACCGAAACAGAAAAATACAAAATCAATTATTTTGTGATGAATGGTGGAAAGGTACTTTGGAGTATCGATCAGGTTACGGCTGAGCTGGACAGTTTAAGAGGACGGGGCGGACAGATGGCCACGAACAATAACCTGAACCTCGACGACATGCTTTTTATGTATGGCGCCAGGATTAATTACAATATTATCGCCGACCCGGCAAACAGTGCCGAAATTCCGGTTTCAACCGGTGCCGTTGGAGGGCAGGGGCAAATGCAATTACTGCCATGGATTTATTACCCGATTTTACTTCCTGATACCATCCACAGTGTAGTTAAAAACCTGGATGGCATCAAATCGGAATTTCCAAGTACAGTTGATACGATAGGAGCTAAAGGGGTAACCAAATCATACATACTCAGCACTTCTCCATATAATAAAGTGTATAATACACCAAAGCCATTCAGTTTGCAAATGGTTGCAGAGCAGTTAAATCCGAAAGAATTTCAGAGTGTGCCGCAAAATGTTGGGATATTGCTGGAAGGGAATTTTCCTTCCGTATTTGCCGGACGACCTTTACCTGCTGGCATAACAGCGCCTTTTACTACAGCGATAACCAGTAAACCAGGTAAAATGATTATCATTGGTGATGGTGATGTATTTAAAAATCAGGTTTCTGAAAAAGATGGTTCACCTTTTCCATTGGGTTTCGACCGTTATTCGCAGCGGACCTTTGGCAATAAGGCCCTTTTGTTAAATATAGTCGATTATTTTACCGACGAGGATAACCTGATTGCTCTCCGGAACAAAGAAGTAAAAATCAGATTATTGGATAAAGCCAAAATTAAACTCGAAAAAACCAAATGGCAGTTTATAAATGTGGTGGCGCCCTTGTTATTGTTAATATTCTTTGCGATTTTTCAACATTATTACCGCAAATACAAGTACGCTAAATAATTTTTATATTTTTGAAGAAGACTAAATGATATCATGAGATTTATTGTATCCACATCAACTCTGTTAAAACACTTACAAACTGTAAATGGTGCCTCAAGCAGCAGCACGGTTTTACCTATATTAGAAAATTTTCTTTTCGAAATTAAAGATGGAAACTTAACTATCTCTGCTACCGATCTGCAAACCAGTATGACAACTGCACTGGCTGTAGAATCAAAAGAAGAAGGTAAAGTAGCGGTTCCATCAAAAATTTTATTAGATACGCTTAAAACCTTACCAGATCAGCCGATTGCATTTAATATTGATGACAGCACTTTTGCCATCGAGATTAGCGCCGGGGACGGTAAATATAAACTGAGTGGCGAAAATGGTGATGATTTTCCGAAAATTCCAGTCGTAGAAAATGCTTCTTCGGTAAATTTACCAGCATCAGTGCTAACTGAAGCCATTACCAAAACCATTTTTGCAGTAAGTAACGATGAACTTCGTCCGGCAATGACGGGTGTTTTCTGTCAGTTATCTCCTCAGCACATCACTTTTGTAGCTACAGATGCTCATAAATTAGTGAGGTACCGCCGTATGGATAGCAAGGCAGATAAAGCAACTTCATTTATTCTTCCTAAAAAAGCTTTAACACTTTTAAAAGCCGCTTTGCCCTCTACAGATATCAATGTATCAGTTGATTACAACGCAACCAGTGCTTTCTTTAAGTTTGAAAATATCAATCTGGTGTGTCGTTTAATAGACGAGCGCTATCCAGATTATGAGGCAGTAATTCCAACAAACAACCCTAATAAATTAATTATAGACAGGGGATTATTTTTAAATACACTTCGCAGGGTTGTAATTTTTGCCAATAAAACTACGCACCAGGTAAGGTTAAAAATCAGTGGCAGCGAATTAAATATTTCTTCTGAAGATCTGGATTTCGCAAACGAAGCTCACGAACGTTTAAGCTGTCAATATGACGGAGAAGACCTTGAAATAGGTTTTAATGCACGTTTTTTAATCGAAATGTTAAGCAATTTAAGTGGTGATGAAGTTACTTTAGAACTTTCTACTCCAAACAGGGCTGGTCTTTTAATTCCGCAAACTAATGATGAAAATGAAGATGTTTTAATGTTGGTAATGCCGGTAATGTTAAATAACAGTTACTAAAATCTACTATTATTTTAGTTTTCATAGAAAATGGCTTGGTTTTTGACCAAGCCATTTTTGTTTTCAACAAACTAACCAACCTATGAAAATCTATACTTATCTCTCAAAATCACTGATTTTATTTATTTCGCTGGCTACATTTGGCTTAACATCCTGTAAAAAGAATGATGGTGGTGAGGTAGCCAAAGGGCAGGCCAAGGTAAAAATGGTTAATGCCTCTCTTGCTGATGTGCACCAGGATGTTTATATGGATAACGAAAAACTCACTACGGTTGCCTTAGCCTTTGGCGAAACCAGCGAATATTTGAAAGTACCTTCGGGCAGCAGGAGCGTTTCTTATACCGGCACTAATAACACCACTACCGATACATCTTTAAACTTTACCCCATCTATTACCTATACCACTTTCCTGGTTACCAATAAAAAAGGTGAGCTTGAAATTGTAAGCTATGAAGATAACCTGAGCAATACCGAAAGCACCAAAGCAAAAATTAAACTCATTAACCTCACACCTAATTTTACCACAGGAATAAACGTGATGGTACAGGCAGGCACCCAATTTGTTAACGGTTTGCTTTTTAAAGAAGCATCTAACTATTTTACAGTAGATGCCGGGATGAATTTAAGGTATAATGTAGTAGGCTCAGGGAGTGTTAAAACCATTGAGGGAACCAGTTTAGAAGGCGGCAAAATATATACCATTTGGTTTAGCGGTACAACTGCAGCCACTTTAGATGCACATATTATCACTGATAATTAATTTTAACAAAATCATATCGTTTCTGTTATCTTTACGTTTTATTAGCATCAGCGATTTTATATGAAAAATACCCGTTTTATATTTCCTAAAATACTTTTTTTGTTTTTTCCTGTATTAATGATGTTCTCCTGCATTAAGAATAATAATCTTATTGAAGGAGATGCCAAAATCAGGTATTTTCAGGCTGCTGTTACCGATACCACACAAAATTTTTTCTTAAGAGGTATTCAATCGGGTGCCTCTACAGTTTATGGTTCTAATAGCAATTATATTGTGGTAGCCGGAGATTCCAGCTATACCATAACCTCAAGAAATATAAATACCGGCGTTGATGTGGCCAGTACTACTCAGAAGTTTGATATTGGTGCCAATTATTCCATTTTTTATACGCGCACAAAAACAACAAATGCACCAGTGCTGAATGTTTATAAGGATGATGTGAAGCAAAATTTAAATGTTGTTAAGCTGAAATTCATAAACCTTGGTTACACTTTATTGTCGGATGTAATTGTTAAAGATGATGGAGAGGCATTTCCGCAGTTTATAATGAAATATGGAGATACAATTAGCCACAGCGTAAAAGTAACAAAGGCAACTAAAATTTCTTTTAATCTGCAAAATCCAATATCAACACAACCTTTATTAAATACGTTAGATTCGCTTGCTACCAATACCAATACTTCAAAGTCGCTTGCCATTACCAAAGGGCTGGTTTATTATATAGTACTTGACGGATCAAAAAAAGGAGAACTTCAAATGCGCCTGGTTTCTGCTAACTAATTATTTATTGCATTTTTAAAGCATTTAATCCCTTTACTATTCATACTTTTGTCCAAAATCAGATAAATTGGAATTACTACAGCAGCTTTTAGATTTTATTCTCCACATTGATGTTCATTTAGCGGAAATTGTTAACGAATATCGTACCTGGACTTACCTCATTTTATTCCTGATTATTTTTGCCGAAACCGGCTTTGTGGTAACGCCCTTTTTACCCGGCGATTCGTTGCTTTTTGCAATGGGTGCCCTTATTGCAGGCGAGCATGAAACCGGTTTAAATATCTGGGTGATGCTGGTTATTTTAATTGTTGCGGCAATTTTAGGTAATACAGTGAACTATAAGCTTGGAAGTGTTTTAGGCGCCGGTGTATTTAAAGAGAAAAACAAGATTTTAAAGCTTAAATATTATCATCAATCGCACGAATTTTTCGAGAAACATGGTGGTAAAGCCATAATGTTAAGTCGTTTTTTGCCGATTTTCAGAACAATTGCGCCTTTTGTTGCCGGTATAGCAAAAATGCCATTTGGTCGTTTTACCTATTATAATATTATTGGTGGAGTAACCTGGATCTTTGCGCTGTTAATTGGCGGCTACTTATTAGGCCAGATTCCGGTAATTAAAAATAACTTTGAGTTAGTGATTATCTTTATTGCGGTGGTTACCTTTGTACCTGCCATCTGGGCAGCGGTTAGAAGCCGTTTGCAACCTAAAAAGGTTGAAGAGATTATCGAAAACGGAGATACGAAAGCATAATTAAATTTCGCGGCCAATAAGCACACCGTTCTGATACTTCTTTTCGGTGTCCTTTTCTTCTTTTTTTTCATCAGGCAATAAATCTGTTTTAATCAGGTTTTTGAGTTCAGGCTGACCGGCATCAACCCAGGCCGAATACCAGAATGAGCCTATGGTTAATATGGCTGCACGCATTTGTTTTTCTACCATATTATTCATCCTGTCATGGTAGGCTTTTGAATACTCTCTGGAATATTGTTTGAGCACGGTATTGTTTCGTTCTGAAAAGCTATACTTTTGTTTGGAGGGAAATGATGCATTTAATTCCGCTTCAAAATATAAAACGGTATCAACTAAACTATGGGTATGTTTAAGTACTTTCCAGGCTTCTTTTAACGGATCTTCGATGTAAATCGCCCTGCCGACAACAAAATTGTAATTGGTAGAAAAAAGTTCGGGCAAGCGGCTTTCCCAGAACGCGTGGATTCCCACCTGATTGCTAAGCTGTCCGTTATGATTGGCAGTAGTGTGCAGCGGTACGTGGGCATCGCCGATGTAGTGACCTAAGTCTGCAGAGTATTTTAAAATTTTAACTGAATCTTTTGTTTTAAAAGCCTTAACCAAACTATAATAAGTGCGCTGAATCTGCCATGGAACAATTCCATCAGTATTTAGTTTTTTTAAGCCATACTTGGCCAAAGCATCATTCCATTTTTCGGGTATGCTATCTATATTTTTTTCATAATTCTCCACATCAAGATAATGTCGTGGTGCTTCCAAAGTATCAGCGTACCTGCGTTTATCAGGATCTACAGCGTGTTCGGTAATGTATTTGATGTTCTTTTTATAGAAACCAATCATACCGGGAGGCAAAGTAAAAACAGCAAGATTGTTTATCCTTTGGTGTGCAAAGAATCCCCAGGAGGTACAAAGAAATAGCGGGATGATTAACGCAGATAAAACCGTTAATCTTTTCATATCAACTAATATAAGGAATTTTCCTTACATAAATAAAATATGCTATTTCTTAATTCCTCAACATTTTAAACGAAAACCAGCCTAATAATGCAATAATTACAGCCATTAATACCCAAAGCCATGCCTTGTTTTCGAACAATGGTTTTTCTGTTTTAATTGTATAAGCCGGGTTTTTCAACTCCGGACCAATATTAACACTGCTTAGGCTTGCCGGGATTTTACTTTCAAATTTTTCGATCTCATAAACAGGAGCTGCAGCTTTTTCATTACCATAATATAAGGCATATTCGCCTTTTGGATCATCGAACCGGGCGATAATTTCATATACATTTCCTTTTAGTACGAGGCCATTTAAGCGTAATGGTTTATTGTCGTTATTTTGAATGGTAATTTTTAATCTCGAAGCGATGGTGTTTTCGAAATTAAATTCGGGTTTTTCCAAAGAACTTATAGTGCCTTCGTAAAGATTTGCAAAATTGTACTGAATGCCTTTATCAGTTTTAAAGCTATCTGTTGCATATTCAATTTTAAGTGCACGGTAAAAATTGAAATCGCTCTGTGCATTCAATTTTAAATAAGATAAGGGAACCGGATTGGTAAGGACCACATCGATGATTGTTTCTTTTGAGGAAACATCATTTTTAAGGGTAAAAGATTGGTATTTTACGTCCTGATAAGTCCCTTTTATCGTATCGGTTTTTGAAATTTTCGCTTCCAATAAATCAGGCTGTACAGGACTTTTTACCGCAATCCTGAAATATTGGTATTTCGAATCGGGAAAGCTCAGTTTAGTAAACTGGTAATCAGTATCGTTATTTTTAATGGATAAAATGCGATAATCTGATAAAATGTTAAACCATGATTTGTTATCATTGCTTCCCTCCAGGTTTACTTTCCAATCGAAATTTTGCTGCTTAAACGTGAGGTTGATCTGATTGATAACATTTATTTCCGTCGATTGAAAAGTATAGTAATATCCACCAGGATGAGTACTTTGATTTAACTGTTTAAAGGCAACATCATGGCTCGTAACCTGATCGGCACGCTGTTTCAATAAATAAGGTACTTCAATGGTATCTTTCCCGTTTACACCAAAAATCCTGAGATCATCAAAACCTGCATTGGCTTTTTTATATAAGTCATCCGGTAAAACCATTTTATGCCAAATGGTATTAACACCGGTGATGTTCCGTTTAAATTTATAAGAACTGGTTTGTGCTTTTGCAGTGGCCACGTAAACCAGAAATAATATTAAAAGTTTAATTTTTAGCTTCAACATCATCTATGATTAAATGTTTGTATTTGTTATAAAGGAAAGAAATGATTAGCAATAGCACGCCCAGCGAAACAAATACGATGGTTTTTGCGATGGTGCTCAATGCATAAATATCGTAAAAGAAAAGTTTGATCAGGGTAATCCCAAACAATGCCATCGCCCCGATGCGCAGGTGTTTCTTGTTTTTGGCAAGTCCCATACTAATCAGGAACAGGGAGAAGATACCCCAAAGAATACTCAATCCCAGTTTGTAACTTGCCTCAGAGTGCGAAAGTTCTAAAATATTGATCAGTTCGCTGCTTATAACCCACAACAGTGAAATGTAGAGGAGGTAATCGAACATTGTTCTGAAGTCTTTTTTCAAAAGTCCTGAACGTTGCAATTGGTAACATTGTACCATCAGAAATGTAAAAAATACAATCGCTATGTACCTGATGCCGATATTAAATATGCCGATGGTAAAATATTTACTTTCGGGTAGTAAGTAATTATCCCTTAGTTCGCTCAAATTATAGAGTCCGAAGGTAAGGAAGATGATGATGACAAAAATATTAATGATGAGGTTGGAAACGGCCAATTCGCCGTTTTTTAGCTTTTTGATGTTTAAATAACTTAAAGCTGAAGCAAAAAACAAGGTGTAAATGTATGTCCACGCTGTTTTTAAATCTTTAAAATTGTAATTGTATTCGTTAAGCGGATCGTAAAATTTAGTTTTTGGATTAACCGTAATTTTACTGAGTTCGAAGAGGTTGTTAAAGTATTTAGAAATCTCGATTCTAAAAGCGATGTAGGTTACAAAAACGAGAATTGCCGGGATGGAGTAGGTCAACACCGGTCTCATCCAGATCCATTCTGCAGGCGCGTCATTTTCTTTTCTATTGATGCGGAACATCCAGAAAAAACAGGCTACAAATATGCATGCCGTTAAAAAGCCCACGTTAAGGATTGGTGTGATGGTTATAGAATTCCCGTCATAGATATCATAATAAGTGATCCAATCTTCTAAAAGGCTAAAAAAAGCAAGAAATATGAGTGGAAAGGATAGTTTTTCGTAAATGGGAATCTTTTTTACACGGGCTAAATAAAATAGTACCGCAGCTTCTACTGCCCAGAAAATAGTTACCCAGCCGCCATTTAACTGAACGGGTACGGCCATGGTAATAAAGCTGATAACCATGGCCAGGATAAGGTAAAACAGGTTTTTATCTGCGAGATTTTTCTTGTAAATAATCAGGCTTATCACGAAGTGTATCACCGCATTTGCAAGTGTAAATAAGCCTAGCAATTCTGCACTGTTTTTATTATTGGATAGTATAAAATATCCTATTCCATAATAAATAAATGAATTTAAAAGTAATATCACTACATCGCTAAAGCCAAAAATTTCTTTTTTACTCACTTTGTAAGCCAGATTGGTAATATAGAAAGTGATGAAAAATACCGACGAGAACAATAACGCTAAACCGAAATAATTGTATGAGTCGCTTAAATCCAGCCTCCATGAAATAAAAATAAGCCATGTTAAGCCAAAAGAAACATAAAATAGGGGTTTCCAGTATTTTTTGAAACTAAGTACCATGATCCCAATGTTAATGATGGCCATGTAGGTAAACAATACACTTACCTTTCCTGATCCATCGCTCAGCAAAAATGGGACAGCATAAGCACCAACTAAACCAATATGGGCAATAACCTGCTTATTGTACTTTATGGCAGCCACAACTGTAAAGGAGGTAAAAATCACCATTAAAGCGAAAGCCAGTGCCTGCGGTATAAGTGCATAAAAATCGTAAGCGGCATAGGTGATAAAATACATAATGGCAATAGCCCCACTTACTAATACGGCTGAGAAATTTTCATATTTGGCCTTGAGTTTTATAGCAAATGCCATTAGGCCGGCACCCACTGCATAACCCAAAATAATTCTGGTAAGTGGACTTACCATATCATGATCGATGGCATATTTAGCGCCAATGGCTACACCGATAATTAAAATCAGGATACCAATTTTGCTGATCAGGTTTTCTCCGATAAATTTTTCGAAATCAGATTTAACCATATTTTCACGAGTAAAGCGCCCGGCTAAATTGGGTGGTGGTTGATTTGCAGGAGATTGAACGGGAGCGGGGACGGGGCGGGGTGTTGCGGGATTTTGTATTATAGCGTCCGGTGCCGTATTTCTCGGCGGAAGTGCTATTACAGGTTCGGCAGACTTTGCTGGGGCTGTAGTTGCAGCACCAGGCGATTGCAATGCCTTAACTTCATTTCTTAATGCCTGAATTTCGGCTTCAAATCCTTGCTGCCTGAGCAACAGATTTTCGAGCCTGATCATGAGCAGGTTTAATTTTTCGGAATTATCCATTCTATATCTGGTAGTGCGTAATTTTACTTTTACTAAAGATAAGAATGAATTTGGATAAGGCTAGGGAAATTTAGTTATTTACTACCGCTTGGGTTTTTTAAAATAAGAGCAGGAAGTGTAGGGGGGTGAATTTAACAAATTGTAGCCTGCAATTCAAAAGGTCATTCATATATATATTTATCAGCCCCTCTCCTTATTTTTATGGAGGGGTAGTTCATATTTGCCTTAATAAGGCTTCACAATCAGTGTTTCTTATATAATATCTGTGGTTAAATTTCTTTTACCGCAAGTTAATGTCGTTGGGTGCGATCAAATTAAATTACTTAAATTTATTCCAAATTATCCAATGGAATTATCCTGCCCGGTATCAGTTGAAAGAATAAATGAAAATGTAGTAAGGATTATTGCCTTTATGGTAGCTGTGATTGCAATTACCTGTATAATATTTTCGAACTATTGGGCAATTGTTTTCCTGATTTTTGATTTTGCATTAAGGGCATTTACAACAGGAAAATTTAGTGTGTTGAAATTTATAGCCATCAAGATTTCTGATGGATTGGAACTTTCGCCAAAAATGAAAGACCTGGCACCAAAAAAGTTCGCGGCAACCTTAGGCTTTGTGTTTTGCCTGTTAATTACCGCGACATTTCTATTGAGTTTTTATACACTTGCTTTAATTTTAACGGCTATTATGACTGTTTTTGCCTTATTAGAGAGCTTATTCGCCATTTGTGTAGGTTGTTATATCTATTCTTTTTTACAGGTTTTTGTAAAGAAGAACGAGGCTTAGTCTATTTTTTTAAAGCCTCACGAACTTTTGGAGCAATCTTGCTACCAAAGAGCTCTATTGATTTCATTAAGGCTGCGTGAGATGGTCCGCCGACATCCATATGGGCTGAGAAACGGGTTAAGCCAAAAGTTTCTTCCATGGCTAAAATTTTATCAACTGATTCGTTTGCATCGCCAATGATTAAAGCACCGCCATTGCCTCTTCCTGCTTCAAATTGATTGCGTTGGTAAGGTGCCCAGCCACGTGAGCGGCCAATGCGGTTCATCTGTGCGGAATAAAGCGGGTAATAATAATCTGCAACCTCATTACTGTCTTCACCAAATAAAGCATGCATGTGTACTCCAACTTCGAATTTGCTCATATCGTGACCATATGCCTGGTACACTTTTTTATAATAATCGAAAAGGGGCTTAAACTGTATAGGCTGACCGCCAATAATTGCAAACATTACCGGTAAACCCAATCTGCCCGCACGTTCTACCGATTCAGGCGTTCCGCCAACAGCAACCCATATTTTTAAATTATCATTTACTGCTCTAGGTAATATTTCCTGGTTATTCAGTTCAGGCCTGAATTTACCTTTCCAGCTGATTTTGGGTGAAGCGTTTATTTTAAGGAGCAAGTCTAATTTTTCTTCGTAAAGCTGATCGTAATCTTGCAGATCATATCCAAAAAGCGGGAACGATTCGATAAAGCTTCCACGACCGGCCATGAGTTCGGCTCTGCCATTCGAAATTAAATCTATCGTAGCGAAATTTTGATAAAGTTTAACCGGATCGGATGAACTTAAAACTGAAACTGCACTGCTTAATTTAATATTTTTGGTTACGGTAGCTGCAGCAGCCAATATAATTTCAGGACTGGATACAGCATAATCGGGACGGTGGTGCTCGCCGATTCCATAGAAATCCAAGCCAACCTCGTCCATGAGTTTTATTTCTTCTATAATTTCCTGAAGCCTTTGTTGGGCGGGCTGAATTTCGCCTTTTGCATTGATCTGCAGATCGCCAAACATTCCGATACCTAATTCCATAATGCTAAATAATTTTTAACAAAGTTAATGGATAAGGGGGTAGTGGTTTTTGATGTATGATAAGAAAATGGGTGAATTGGTGATTTACACAGTTAGTTTGCCCAACGCATTTAAAATGGTTTCGAGCTCGTGACTGGGATAATCGAAGTTAGTGGATTCGATCTTAAATTTTCTGCCATTTTGTAAGATGATATTAATGTAAGTATATCTTCTACGGCCAAATCCTTCTTCAATAGCCTTCACAAGTTTAACTTCATCCCATTTAAAGGTTCCCAGATTTAATAGGATAATCTCATTTTCATCAGCAATAATTGCATACTCATCCTGTTTGGCTATCAGGTTTTTAAAGTAGAAAATAAAAAATACCGTTAATATCGACATAGTGATTATAGCTGATTGAACATAGCTTAAATTAAATATGAAAATTGGTGCCACAAAGAATAACGGGAAAATACAGAAAATATAAATCATAATAAATATGCTGCTGTTGTCTTTAACTTTTATAGACTTAACCATATCCTGAATTGCAATTTATTACTTCAATGATGTTAATCCATTGTAAACCCCATCAATTACTTTGCTCATTCTTGGTATATCGAGGGTTTCTATGGTGTCGGTTTTTTGATGATAATTTTTATTCCGGTAGAAGGATGTATCTGTAATCATCATGGCATCGTAACCGAATTTCCAATAATTTAGATGATCAGAAAAATCGATGCCCGGTAAAGAAGGTGGACTTGCGAATGTTTTAGTCAGGATACTCTTTGTAGCTTTAAAGTTTTTAGAAAACTGACTTACAAATGCTCCTGAACCAAATTTTTTAACCAACGTAATGTAATTTCCATTATTTCCGTACTTTACCGCCAGGATACCTAAAGGGTAAGACTGGGTTTTGGCTTCATCTTTAAAATAACCAATCATTTCGAGTAATATCATACCAAATACCTCAGCTTTTGATTCTTTGAGTGATTTGGCATGGATATAACTGCCCATAAGCTCCGTTCGGAAGTAAGGTGGTTCTTCTAAAGTATAGGCTACCAGATCAATACGATAATTGAGTTTTTTACCTTTTAACAACCTCGAGAGCTCCAATAAACCTGTTATGCCGCTTGCATTATCATCAGCGCCTTCCTGGTCGCCACAAACATCATAATGTGCACCAACAATAATCCGCTTTTGGTTTTCTGTACCGAACGAGCAGATGATGTTTTTATACGTTTTCTGATCAACATTGTATTCTTGTACCGAAACGCTATCAGTTGATTTTTGGAAAATATTCCTGATATAACCGGCTGTTAAATTGAGCTGATCGATATTGCTGTGGTTTCGGAACTGGGGCGTTTTCGTTAAGGTTTTTAAATGGGAACTGATCAGTGCAGTATCCGATTGGGCAGAGCTGTTGTAATAAAATGTAATGGAGAAAAGAAAGCTAATTAAGATTTTAAATTTATGCATGGTTTAAAACATCAGAATGTGTTTGATTTGATCCTTAACCGAAGATAATTATTTGTATCTGTTATTAGGTATTGCAACCTGCGTTTTTTAGGTTTGACAGTGTTAGTTAAATCTGATGGATGCGAATACGATCCCGATTTAAGCATTGTTGTTTTAGAAGTAAAGCGAAAAATAGGATTGAAAAATCCAAAAGCACAGAACTGTACATTTTCAACCGAACGAAATAGGATGTTTTATCTTTTGGAAATGAAAGGCAGTATTTCATTGGTACTCTAGCCCCGCGATCCGCTTTACTTCGTTACACTACGTGTTCGCTACTGTCGGGTTTAGTAAAAGAGGACCGTTCTAAATCACTCCATTTTTATTATTAACAGATAGAAAGTTGTATGTGTTTGCACTAGCCTATGTTAAATAAACCCGATTGGAGGGAAGAGCTTCCGATCCTTCAATCGGAACTCGTACCAAAAGCGGGACTATCGAATCCGATTAGCACTGATATTGCTTTCTAAAAAAAATACGCTTGATTTTGTAGTAGGATAGGTTCTGAAATAAATTCAGGATGACGAATCTCATTTGATAACTGCAAATTGTAAACTACTCTATTTTCTTTCCCTTCATCGCAGTAGAAATCGCGGCATCCATTACACGCTCGGCAAACGGACGGGTAAATTCGTTCAATTCATCTGCTTTCTTTAAAATGGTGTCTTTTTCTTGTGATGCTAAAGCTGTTTTTAGCGCCTCAATGTGCGCTTCAGTTTCTGCAATTTCAGCTTCAGTTAAATGTTCTGCATGTTTTTTGATAAAACCTTCGGCAGTATAAACCAGTTGTTCGCCTTCGCTGCGTGCTTCGATCAGCATACGTTGTTCCACATCACTTTTCGCGTGGGTAATGCTGTCAATCAACATTTTTTCTACGGTATCATCGCTTAAACCGTAGCTTGGGGTAATTTCGATCTCTTGTTTAACCCCCGAACGTAATTCTATCGCCTGTATGGTTAAAATCCCATCGGCGTTTAATAAAAAGTTGATATCTACTTTTGGTAAACCTGCAGGCATTGCCGGGATTCCCTTTAAATCGAACTCTGCCAGTTTTCTATTTTCTTTAACCAGATCGCGTTCGCCCTGGTAAACAGAGATTTTCATGTTCACCTGCCCGTCGATCGAAGTAGTATATTGTCGGCCGGCTTTAGTCGGTACTTTGCTGTTACGTGCAATAATGACGTCCATTAAACCGCCCATGGTTTCGATACCTAACGAGAGTGGCGTTACATCTAATAAGAGAATATCAGAACGGTTTCCGGCCAAAACATCGGCCTGTATAGCTGCTCCAAGAGCCACCACTTCATCAGGATTAATGTTATCCTGTGGTTTTTTACCAAAGAAATTTTCCACCGCTTGTTTCACAAAAGGCGTGCGGGTAGAGCCACCAACCAGAATTACTTCGTCGATATCACTTGCAGATAAACCGGCATCTTTTAACGCATTTTTGCAGGCGATGATGGTTTCTTCAACCTTTGATGAAATTAATTGTTCAAAAGTTTGCTTATCAAGGGTGCACCAAATTTCGCCAACCTGTTCATTATAAAGGTTTTGTTCAGATAAAACTTTTTTCGCTGCTTCGGCCTGTAAACGCAGGGTTTGCATCAAAATATTATCCTGTGCAACAACAGCTACATCGAGGTTATTTTTCTCCAGCCAGTAATTTAAAATGGCACGATCGAAATCATCACCTCCTAAATAGGTATTCCCGTTTGTAGACAGCACTTCGAAAATGCCGTTCTGGATTTGTAGAATGGAAACGTCGAAAGTTCCGCCGCCTAAATCGTAAACTGCAATGGTTTTTTGTTGAGTGGGATCTAAACCTATTCCGTAAGCCAAACTTGCCGAGGTAGGCTCGTTTACAATACGCATTACATCCAAACCGGCCAGTTTTCCAGCGTCTCTTGTGGCTTGGCGCTGGCTATCGTTAAAATAAGCCGGAACGGTAATTACAGCCCGGTTAACAGATGTTTTTAAGGCGTGTTCAGCCCTTGCTTTCAGCTCTTTTAAAATTTCTGCAGATAATTCGATTGGTGTGTAAAAGCGGTTTCCTGCCTGTATTTTTACTAAAGCGTCGGTATCATCGTCGATTATTTTATAAGAGAAAATGTCTTTATGTTCGGCAACATCTTTATAAGAACGGCCCAATAATCTTTTAACCGAAAAAATGGTATTTGAAGGATCTGTAGTTAAAAATTCTTTCGCCTCATTACCTACAAGAGTCTCGTTTTGGCTGTTAAAATACACCACAGATGGCACCAATATCCCTTTGCCGGCATCGTTAATTACCTGCGGATTTTTATCCGGATTGATAAATGCCACCAGGCTATTGGTTGTACCTAAATCTATTCCAACAATGATTTCTTCCTTCTGAAATGAACCTGTAGCAAGGTTAATCGATATTTTTGCCATGGCTGCAAATTTACAATAATGTTGTAAGGTTTTAGGGATTGAAATGTTTTAATGTTGTAAAAAGACGGAGGTCAGGTGTCCGAAAGTCTGAAGATATCGTGCTGCAGAAGCTAGGGGCAGAAAGACTTTAGACTGATATTCGTTTTTGATTTGGAAATGAATGGTTTGGTAATTCTTCGGATACGGCAGCCCTGCTGTCCCTCCTGCCGATGGAAGGATCGGCATCCGTACCCATCAGGTTTATTTATCAAAGTTTTGTGTTGTAAAAAGTCGGAGGTCAGGTGTCCGAAAGTCTGAAGATATGGTGTTGCAGAAGTTAGGAGCAGCAAGACTTTAGACTGATATTCGTTTTTGATTTGGAAATGAATGGCTTGGTAATTCTTCGGATACGGCAGCCCTGCTGTCCCTCCTGCCGATGGAAGGATCGGCATCCGTACCCATCAGGTTTATTTAACAAAGTTTTAATGTTGTAAAAAGTCGGAGGTCAGGTGTCCGAAAGTCGCAAGATATCGTGCTGCAGAAGCTAGGGGCAGAAATACTTTAGACTGATATTCGTTTTTGATTTGGAAATGAATGGTTTGGTAATTCTTCGGATACGGCAGCCCTGCTGTCCTTCCTGCCGATGGAAGGATCGGCATCTGTACCATCAGGTTTATTTAACAAAGTTTTGTGTTGTAAAAAGACGGAAGTCCGAAAGTCGGAAGACATCGGGGCTGAAAAAGTAAAGGGGAGGAGAAACCTGGAGTGCGAAAGCTTTATTTTAAAACAGCATATCTTCGGACCTCTGACTTTCGGACTATGGACTAATGACTCAGGACTGAAGACTATCTTTTATTCTTCTCTTCAATCCACAAGCTCATATATTTTGTACTCTGGGCAGTGTGGTGGTTTAAAATCTGCCCGAAAAAGTTGTTTTGGCGATGTTTGGTTAAGTTTGAAGCCAGATTTTCTACATCGTTTATAAACTGATCAGCAAAATATTTGACAGAATATCGCTGATTAATGATTTTTACGCCATTTTTCCGGGCAATTTGCCATGTGTTTTTATCTTCGTATAGTTTTATGGCTTTTTCTACGAAAAGATCAAAATCATCTTCAATAATACCATTCCAATCTAAATCACCTTTCATCGCTTCTGCTCCAATGGCGGTAGTAACAGATGGAGTGCCCACCCGCATGGCATCGATAAATTTTCCTTTTATCCCCGCACCAAATTGTATAGGAGCAAGCAGGATGCGGTGTTTAGCAATCGTTTCTTTTGCATCTATAGCTCTGCCTCTGATCAGGAATTTTTCAGATTTATTGTTTAACTGCAACACCTTTTGCGATGGATAAGCACCGTAGATATTCAGGTTTGCATGAGGAAGTTTTTTTCTAAGCGTGGGCCAGATCTTCGTTTTTAAAACCTGTACGGTATTCCAGTTGGGTTCGTGAAGGAAATTGCCAATGAAAACAAAATCAGCACGGTCTTCGTAAGGAAGCCATTTTTCAATATCTTCCGGGGTGATTTCTTTTTCCAGAAAGGGTAAATAGTAAATTAATGAGGGATCGACCTTAAACTGTGTTTTCAGGATATCCACCTCCACTTCCGAGATCATCAGAGATAGATCGCAACGTAAAATCGATGCCATTTCCCTTTTAGCGGTATCAGAGAATAAATCAGCGGCTTGTTTTTTCTTGTCGCTTTGTTGCCGGGCGCTTCTTAAAGAATGTAAATCTTCGGTATCTAAAATTCGCAATGCATTTGGGCATTCCTGCTGCACCCGCCAGCCATATTGTTCTTCAACCATAAAACGATCGAAAAGCACCAAATCGGGATTCAATTCTTTTAAAAAAACATTAAAAGTTTCGTCGTTTAGTCTAATTTCCTGCTCTACAACTTCTGTTTTGCTGAAATCATAACTAAAATCACTTTTAGATGCGGCTGAAGCAAAAGTGATCTGATAACCTTTGGCCAGAAATAAATCAACCAATTGGATCATCCTCGTACCAGCAGCAGATGAAGTTGGTTCGGGCCAGACAAATCCAATAATCAATAATTTCTTTGCGTTCATGATTTAAATTTTTGCAAAATAAAGGCTTTTTAACTCACAATTTTAAAACCGTGCCGATTATTTCTAATTTTGCAGCTCAATTACAAAGCACCGGATGTTAGGATTAAAATTATTGACAGACCCACGTTGGGCAAATATTGCAGAATCGAATTTAGAAGAAATTTTATCTGACCATGCCTGGTGTGAACAAAAGGCAGCTACAAATGCGATTACTTTAATTACCCAAAATTCTGAACATCAGGATCTGGTAGATGAGTTAACAGCCATTGCTATCGAAGAAATGCAACATTTTCAGATGGTAATTGAAATTATTAAAAAACGTGGTTATACTTTAAGCCGCGAGCGTAAAGACGATTATGTTGGCCGTTTGGTAAAGTTTAGCAAGAAAGATGGAAGCCGCAATATGGCTTTTATCGACAGGCTTTTGTTTGCTGCAATGATTGAAGCCCGGAGCTGCGAACGTTTCAGGGTACTTTCTTTAAATATTAAAGATCAGGAGCTGGCCAGGTTCTATCACGAATTGATGGTTTCGGAAGCCGGACATTATACTACTTTCTTAAATTTTGCACGCAAATACAGTACAGATGTTGATGTGGAAAAACGCTGGAAAGAGTGGCTGGAATTTGAAGGTGAACTCATCCAGAGTTTTGGGACGCGAGAAGCGATACATGGTTAGTCCGAAGTCGGATGTCCGAAAGTCGGGAGTTTTTAGTGCATAAATTCTGCTTATTATCTTCGGACTTCGGTCTTTCTGAACTATACCTGTGAAATATTTTATGAAAAATGAATGATTGAGGTATTTACAGCTTGATCTTTGGACTTTCGGACCTCTGACTTTCGGACTTATAAATATTCCACAACCAAATTACAATATCCTGGTAGCTGTCGATCCCTTTTTTCTGGTTGTTCAGTTTTAAGAAACTATCGAAGGCCGCATCCATATAACCGAACATATCGCCATTGTATTTTCGCCAGAATTCCTTTTCTGTCTTAAAATCAGCCAAAACTTGAGGCAAGAGCTTTGTATAGAGTGATTTATAGTCGTCGGGAGATTTCATCCTGATCTCAAATAAAATATAGCGCAACATTTCGTAATTGGCAGAATACTGGTAATTCACATCAGGGCTGTTACTTGCGGTTAAATAGCCCAATAGGTTAGCTTCATCCTCATAAGCAATTCCCAATTGATGGCCAATTTCATGGCAACTCACATAAGGTTTTACAAAATCGGGCAAATTCATATTCATATTGGCTTCGCCAGAAAGCGGGGCATAATAACCTTCGATACCGATTTTACTGATTAACCAGGAGTTTAACACCGATTTTAAACAAGGATTCGGATACCTGAAAACCTGGTTTCTTTTGGTCATAAGTGCATAGGCCGCGGCCGATTTTGATTCCAGCTCATTAACGGTATAAGCGGGCACTTTTCCTTGCCTTAATTTTAAAGCATTGGTTTTATCAACGAAATAATTGCCGAGAACCACCAATTCTTTAACATTATATTTTTCATTACCAATGCTCAATTCTTCGCTCACACTAGGCCTGCTGTAATTTAAACCCCAAACTATTTTGAAAATGATATACAGAATTAAAAAGAAGTTTAAAATTTGTAAGGGTATAACAATTCTGTCCTGTTTTTTTAATGATTTACGGCCTTTGTAGAATTTTATGATTTTATAAAATACAAAAACAATGAGTAAAGCGTAGATAATATCCCCAATGGCAAAAGGAAATAAAGAAGATATAAACCTTAGTGCAGAAGAGATATAAGGATAAAAACCTGTTGAATAATATTTTTGGACGAAGGTAGGGAAAAAGCCAAAAAAATAAATTAAGATGGCTAGACCAACTAAAATAAATGTTCTGATAAACAGTGAGCGGGCTATCATTAACTATTTATAATGACCTCTTAATGAATAAATATTTAAGATATTGTTTATTACATCATAAACAATTCTATGTTCTTCATTTATTCTTCTAGACCATTGGCCGGATAACTCGTGTTTTAACTGTTCTGGTTTACCAATGCCCATAAAAGGATTTTCTTGAATTGCCAGTATTAATTGTTCGATCTTTTTTTGGATTGGTTTATTACCAGATTTTTTCCAAAACTCCAGATCAATAATTGCTTGTTCATGTAATTCTACTTGCATACCAAATAACTAATTAAATCGGGATGCAATAAATGGGATAATTAAAATACTATTTCCACATGGTTTTAACGTCGATTGTCTTTCCTGGTTTGCCAGACTTTCTAGCATTTACCCCTTTAAGAACTTTCTCTACAAACTCGGGCTTATACGGACTTTCTTCAGTCTCAAAATCAATCTTCAAAACTTTCATAACAACTTTTAAAGCAGTTGCTTCCTCTTCGTTTTTCGGATGTGCAATTAATGTTTCCATATTATTTTGTTGTAATAAAACAAATATAACAAATCTATCTGGAAAAAGTTAAGCGTTTTCCGATCTGATCAGTCGTGAATTTGCCATTTTGATAGGCCAAATTTCCTGAAACAAAGGTATGTGTAATACTCGCCTGAAAAGTATCTCCGTCAAAAGGGCTCCATCCACACTTATAAAAATTATTCAGTTTAGTTACTTTCCACGGATCGTTCAGGTTTACTAAAACCAAATCTGCCCAATAGCCTTCGCGGATGAAACCACGTTTTTCGATATTGAAGCAGATCGCAAGGTTATGCGCCATTTTTTCTACAATCCGCTCTAAAGAAATTTTTCCCTGCAAATGCATTTCCAGCAATGCAGGCAAAGCGTGCTGTACCAGCGGACCGCCTGATGGGGCCTGCGAATACGGTTGCTGCTTTTCTGCCAGGGTATGCGGCGCATGATCGGTTGCAATGACGTCGATATAATTTTCCAAAACACCTTTAAGCACCCCATTCTGATCATCTTCAGTTTTTACCGCAGGGTTCCATTTTATGAAATTTCCTTTTGAAGCGTAATCTTTATCATTAAACCAAAGGTGGTGTACGCAGGCCTCGGCAGTGATTTTTTTATCCTTTAATGGCGTAATGTTATCAAACAATGCGATTTCTTTTGCTGTAGAAATATGGAGGATATGCAAACGCGTTTGGTAAGTTTTTGCCAATTCGACCGCTAGTGAAGAAGATTTATAACAAGCCTCTGCACTGCGGATTAAAGGGTGCATTTCTATGGTAAGATCTTCGCCATATTTAGCTTTAAATTCGGCCAGGTTATGGCGTATGGTTGCTTCATCTTCGCAATGCGTAGCCACCAAAATTGGTGCTTTGCTAAAAATGTTTTCCAGGGTTTTTTCATTGTCTACCAACATATTTCCTGTTGATGAACCCATAAAAACTTTAATACCGCAAACATTTTTTGGATCGGTTTTTAAAACTTCTTCAATATTATCATTGCTGGCCCCCATGTAAAACGAGTAATTGGCCAATGAGGTTTGCGCAGCAATTTCATATTTATCGGCCAGTAAATCCTGAGTTAGCGTATTAGGAACGGTATTAGGCATTTCCATAAAAGAAGTAATCCCTCCGGCTACCGCAGCCATACTTTCGGTAAAAATATCGGCTTTGTGGGTTAAACCCGGTTCGCGGAAATGCACCTGATCATCAATCATTCCTGGTAAAAGGTATTGTCCTTCTGCATTAATTTCCTGTGCTTCGGGTGCAGATAAATTTTGACCGATTTTGGCAATTAATCCATCTTTTATCAATACATCAGCAACAATTTTTTGTCCTTCATTTACAATTGTCGCAGCTTTTATCAGGTAAGTATTCATGGTTTCAAAGGTAGTAATTTGGGTTAACTGTTTAAATTGGTTAATCGTTTAATTGCAAATTAGTTGATTGAATGGAGGGATTTATAGCTTTAAATTTTGAATAAGCGCTAGATTCAGGACCGAAGACTCTGAACTCTGGACTAAATTTGAGCCTTTTCGGCTCAAATAAACTATCTTTGTGCGCTATGGCAAAATCGTTCGAAGAATTTAAGTTAAACAGGCAAATTTTAAATGCAGTTGCCGATGCAGGTTATACCGTTGCCACGCCGATACAGGAAAAAGCAATTGCGCCGGTATTATCTGGGCAGGATATTTTTGGTATCGCAGAAACAGGTACTGGAAAAACAGCAGCTTTTGTACTACCGATTTTAATGCAATTAAAATATGCCCAGGGCGAAAGTCCAAGGGCTTTAATTTTATCGCCAACACGCGAACTGGCGATGCAGATTGCCGAGCAAGTGAAATTATTTTCTACTTATACAGATCTAAGATCGTTGGTAATTTTCGGCGGAATTGGTCCGAAAACACAAAAAGAGCAGATTGCAAAAGGCGTTGACATTTTGATTGCTACACCAGGAAGATTCCTCGATTTATACCTTGCTGGCGACATTAATACACAAAGTTTAAAGTTTTTGGTACTTGATGAAGCCGATAAAATGATGGATATGGGTTTTATAGGCTCAATCCACCGTATTTTGGAAATTGTTCCGCGCAAACGCCAGAATTTATTGTTTTCGGCAACAATGAGCGATCTGGTACAAAAGATTGCTGGCGATTTCTTAAAAAATCCTGTTGTAATTGAAGCTTCAGAACAGGCAACACCTGCTGCCAACGTAACACAAGCTTTATATTACGTTCCGAATTTTAAAACTAAGATTAACCTGTTACAGCATTTGCTGAAAAATGATGAGGCTTTTAACCGCCTGATTATCTTCTGTAAAACCAAAACCGTTGCCGATAATATTTTCAGTTTTATAGAACGAAGGTATGGCGCAGATAATGTTCGTGTAATTCATGCCAACAAAGGACAGAATACGAGAATTAACTCCATTAATAGCTTCAAAGAAGGAAATATCCGTGTTTTAGTGGCTACAGATGTGGCGAGCAGGGGAATCGATGTGAGCGATGTAAGTCATGTAATCAATTTTGATGTGCCGATTATCATCGAAGATTATGTGCACCGTATAGGCCGTACGGGCAGGGCATTTGCCAAAGGTGATGCCATTACTTTCGCTACGGAAGCCGAAAAATATTATATCCGTAAGATTGAAAAACTGATCCGCCAGTATATTCCTGTTGCCGAAATCCCTGAAGGTGTTTTTATTGACGAAACCCCTTATGAGGAACGCCAGCACATTGCCAAAGAAATCGACATGCAGAAACGTAAGGAAGATCCTGAATTTAAAGGAGCTTTCCACGAGAAGAAACATGCAGCTGCGATTGATAAAAAAGCAAGGGAAAAAGCCAAGGCAAAAGCTGGTAAAGAAATAAAGAGTTTCAAAAAAGGTAAAAAATTCGATAAGAAAAAGTAATGAGCCTTAGAATTACGCCTTTAAATATTATTAGTGCCATTGGTTTAGGTCTGGTAACGGTAAATCTGCTTTCAGAAAAAGCAACAGCACCCCGCCAGGTAAACATGAGTGGTTTTTACCTCCTTATTTTGGGCTGCCTTATCGTTGTAACCTTTGTTACCGACTTAATTTTTCGTTTTACATTAAAAGATATTAAACGAATCTGGGTGGTAGAACTAATATTCATTGTTATCGCTGCAATCTTGATGTTAATATTACAAAAAGTAGTATAATACAAAGTCGAAGTATTTGGTAAATTCATCATCTTTGCATCCGTAAAAATTATCGATGGGAATCAGTGATATCTGTTAAATCGGTGAAATCAATATTAATATGAGAAAAGCAGAAATAAAAATAACCGTTGAATTAGACGATAACAATATGCCGGAGAACATTCTTTGGGAAAGTACCGATGCACAAACAACGGATAAAGTTCCGGTAAAATCGATGATCCTTGCCCTTTGGGATCACAATTACAAAAATTCAATGCGTATCGATCTGTGGACCAAAGATATGCCTGTTGACGAAATGAAACGTTTCTTCTACGAAACTTTGCAGACTATGGGCGATAGCTTTTTAAAAGCCACAAACGAAACCCTGATTGTTGAAGATTTACGCGATTATTGCGCACATTTTGCCGATAAAATGGGGATTATTGAGGGGCAATAGTAATTGGTTCATTAGTTAAATAGTCATTGGTTTATTAGTCACAGAAAGCCAAAAATTAGCGATAGAACAATCAATTATGAACTATCAACCAGTTAACCAATTCAAACAATTAACCGATTAACCAAAATAAAATGTTAGTATTAAATAAATTCAGGGCTTGGTTAGGCATTTTGTTATGCGTTATTGCAGGTTTCTGCCCGATTTTAAAAGTGCCGATTAAAGGCAACTGGAATTTGTACCAATCTGATGCGCGTTTGTTTTTAATCACTTACGCCATTATCGCCATTTCTGTATTGTTTCTGTTTATCAGAAAAGTTGGTGCATTTAGGTTTATGAGTTTTGTAATGGCTATCTGGTATGTTTTAGCTGTAGTTGCCGTTTATTTTACAGCTAATAATTATACTAAATATGGTTTTGCCAATAAACTAATTGGTAAAGTGGTTCATTTCCAATGGGGATGGATTGTACTTTTAGTGGGTGTAATATTTATGCTCTTTAGCACTAAGCGCGGCGAAAAAATTACGGCTTAAGCTTTTTCGTGCAATTGTGAAGTGAGTTTAGCTACTTCATATCCTTTTGCCTTGCATCTGGCTACAATTTCATCATGGGTTTTTTTCGGCATTGTCTGATTGCGGCTCATGATGAATAAAAATTTATGGTCCGGGTGACCAACCACCACATAAGAATAATCATCAGCCAGTTCAATAATCCAGTAATCAACCTTTATCGGCCAGATAAACTGTGCCTGCAATTCTCCGCTGTCGCCATTTTCTGAGGGGAACATTTTCGATGTTCTCGAATAAACTTTTTCATCTCCTGGCTTTTTGTAGGTGGTAAGCACATTGTAATAGCCGTCTTTATTTAAGGTGTATTTTGTTGTGGTTTCGCGGCTGCCTTTATCGAAAATGGTGGGAATAGAATATAACGAATACCATGTTCCTGCATATTTTTTTAAATCCAGTTTAGCCACCGGAACATTTTTTTCCATAGGCAGATAAGTTAAAAGAACAAGCAGGAGTGAGCAAATCGTTTTCATAATATCATTGGTTTTGATATTATTTACGGATTTGAGCTGATCCTGGTTTTGAAAATGTTAATCTATTGTAAAATAGTCGTCTGTATCTTCTTCTAAAGGGATGTAAATCCTTTCCCATTCATTGCCATCTACAATTTCCCAGGTGTGACCGTCGCCTGCGGTATCATTGGCTATCAGCACAATCCCCGGTTCAATAATAAAAGTTTCACCATTACTTACCGTAAATTTCAGTCTGCCTTTCAAGGTAATTACATACTGTCGTCGTGGTGCAGGGTGGGAGATTTTTTCAAGGGTAGATACATCTGTTTGTGCAAAAAAGTAATTTGCATTAATGTGCTGGCGGATGGGGATTTTTCCGGTTTCGAATGCACATTTGTCTCCTTCAATATTAATTAAACGGATGGCTTTTAAATGGTTTGGTGTTTCGGCTTGATCTGTATTCATCTGCTAAATAGTATGTTTTAAAATTTTAATTCTGTTTGTCCTTGCTGAGTAACTTCACGTTCGTGCTGCAGCAGCCATTGCTTGCGCCATAAACCGCCGGCATAGCCTACTAATTTACCATTGCTGCCAATTACCCTATGGCAGGGCACCACTATGGCAATATTGTTTTTTCCGTTTGCAGATGCTATTGCACGGATGGCTAAAGGTTTGTGCGCCGAAAATTTGGCGTAAGAAGTGGTTTCGCCATATGGTATAGCCAGCAAATTCTGCCAAACTTCCTGCTGAAAATCAGTTCCTTGCTGTTGCATCGGGAAATCGAAATCGCGAAGCGTACCATTAAAATACTCTTTTAATTGATTGGCAACTTTTATGGTCAGTTCATTCTCGGTTAAGCCCGAAACATCTTTTTCTTCAAAAGTAACGGCATACACAAATTCCTCATCAGCCAGGATGGTTATATTGCCAATCGACGTTTCTATAACTGATGCGTAGTTCATACTATTATTACTTTAACCACAGATTTACACAGATGAACACAGATTACTGTTTAACAATTTCTCTGTGTCAAGAATTTTTTTTCTGCGTCTCCATGGCTAATGCCCCTTCAAAAAACATCTGTGTTTATCCCTTTTTTCTGTGGTTAAGATTTTATCTGTTTTGTTTTCTGTGTTTCCATAGCCAATAATCCGCTAACAAAATTACAACAATACAACAATAAAGCCATCCAACAATAGCGCAATTATTTATCTTTGCGGTTATGCAATTGGCCAAAGAGGTTAAATATTTAATTCACAAAGAAGTTTTATTAGAGTGGCGCTCCAAATATACCATTAACGGTGTGTTGCTCTATGTGGTTTCCACTATTTTTACCTGTTATCTTTCTTTTATAAGCCTTGGCGATAAATTAACCTGGAACGCCCTGTTCTGGATTATTATGCTTTTTGCCTCCATTAATGGTGTTTCTAAGAGTTTTCTACAGGAAACGAAGGGGCAACAGCTTTACAGTTATATTTTGGCCAGTCCGACGGCAGTTTTAATTTCTAAAACCGTTTACAATACATTACTGATGTTGGTACTTACTACCATTGCCCTGGGTTTTTATACTTTGGTTTTCGATTCCTTTACCCCGCCTGATATGGTGCTGTATTATGTAGCCGTGGTATTGGGAAGTGTGAGTTTCTCTACCGTATTTACCATGGTTTCGGCCATTGCAAGCAAGGCGGGTAATGGCGGTATGTTAATGGCAATATTAAGCTTTCCGATCATTATTCCGGTATTAATTTTATTGATTAAGCTGGCTAAAAATGCAGTTGATGGCCTGCCATGGGAAAATAGTTACGATGAAATTGCGATGTTATTGGTGGTAAATGTACTGATGGTAGCAACCTCTTTATTGTTATTTCCTTACCTTTGGAGGGATTAAATATGGAAGATGGAAGATGGATGATGAATTAGAAAAATGTTCACTCATTCAAAACTGATTCATTCAATAATTAAATATATATGCATAAAACCTGGTGGAAAATTTTAGGTTCAGTTTTAGTAATTTATACTGCGATTGCAGGATTGTTATTAGGTGTACCTCATTTAGCAATCTTAAACGAAACAATCCGTAACCTGTATTTCCATGTTCCGATGTGGTTTGCCATGATCGTTCTTTTTTCAATTTCTGTTTTTTACAGTGTAAAATCGTTAAGCAGCAAAAACGAAATAGATGATATTAGAGCCGTAGAAAGTGTAAATGCAGGGATTATTTTTGGTGTTTTAGGTTTAATAACCGGGGCCATCTGGGCAAAATACACCTGGGGACAGTTTTGGAGCTTTGATCCTAAACAAAATTTTGCTGCCATATCCATTTTATTGTATTTTGCCTACCTTATTCTCCGTAATGCGATTGATGAAGAACAGAAAAGGGCTAAAATTTCTGCTATTTACAATATTTTTGCCTTCCCGATGATGGTTGTATTGCTTTTCGTGCTTCCACGTTTAAAAGATTCATTACATCCGGGCAATGGCGGTAACCCTGGTTTTAACAGTTACGATTTAGATAGTCGCATGCGCATGGTATTCTATCCCGCATGTTTAGGCTGGATATTAATTGGTTATTGGGTATATACCATCCGTTTCAGAATTCGTAATATTGAAAACAAACAACAACATAACTAAAATGAAGAAGATATTTTTCTCCCTGATATTAATGATGGCCACCATGCAGTTATTTGCACAGGATAATGGCGTAGAAATGGCCGATAGCCTTCGTAGCAATGGAAAGATATATGTTGTGGTAATCTGTATCGTAATTATCCTGGTTGGCTTGTTGGCCTATCTTTTCTCTATTGATAAAAGATTAAAGAAAATCGAAAAAGAAAACCATATCGAAAAATAACATGTGCTGGATGATGACTACGGTTATCCGGATTAAAATTTAAAGGAGATCTATCATTGATCTCTTTTTTTATGTCTTATTTCTGATGCAGAATATAATATTCGTAATTATAATGCTGTTTTTGTTCTTTGGTTAATCAGTATTGCAATAAAATAGCTTTGTGGATATTTTTTTTATAATTTTTTTTCGGCAGAATAAGCATTCATAAAACCTATTAAAATAGTCGTTTTAATTATGATGACGAGTCGAGATATCGCTGTTTAAACCAGTTTAGATGTTGTTTTTGAACAGTTTTCCATAATCGGTATAAAGCCTGTTATTTAACAGAAACAGAATGGTGTTAGCTGTACACTAAGTGTTTTTGCATTTGGATATGTGCAGTTTTTTTAGGCAATTTTGCAGCGAAAACTTATTCAATATAAAAAATAAATAATGGCTAATCTAGCAGACGAGAACAAGTTCTTTGCAGATGTTTGTAAAAACTTTGACAGTGCGGCTCAATTCACCAATCATCCCGAAGGTTTATTGAACCAGATTAAAACATGTAATAGTGTATATCGTTTCCAGTTCCCAATCCGCCGCGGAAACGGTTTTGAAGTAATTGACGCCTGGCGCGTAGAGCACTCTCACCACATGAGCCCTACAAAGGGTGGTATCCGTTACAGCGAAATGGTTAACGAAGATGAGGTGATGGCACTTGCAGCTTTAATGACCTACAAATGTGCCATCGTTAACGTTCCGTTTGGTGGTGCAAAAGGTGGTATCAAAATCAACACCAAACAATACAGTGTTGCCGAACTGGAAACCATTACCCGTCGTTATACTACAGAATTAATTAAGAAAAACTTTATCGGTCCCGGTATTGATGTTCCTGCTCCTGATTATGGATCGGGCGAACGCGAAATGAGCTGGATTGCCGATACTTATATGACCATGAACCCTGGTCAGCTTGATGCTTTGGGTTGCGTAACCGGTAAACCAATTGCTTTGCATGGTATCCGTGGACGTAAAGAGGCTACAGGCCGTGGTGTTGCTTACGCCGTACGTGAGTGTGTTGAAGTTGCCGAAGATATGGCTAAAATCGGTTTTAAAGCTGGTTTAGGAGACAAAAGGGTAATTGTTCAGGGATTGGGTAATGTGGGTTATCACTCTGCTAAGTTTCTTGCTGAATTTGGTGCTACCATTGTTGGACTTTGCGAATTTGAAGGAGCCATTTACAATGCCAACGGATTAAACGTTGACGAGGTTTTTGCACACCGTAAAAATACAGGATCTATCCTTGATTTCCCTGGCGCTACAAGTTTCAAAAATTCAATGGAAGGTTTAGAGCAGGATTGCGATATCATCGTTCCGGCTGCTTTAGAAAACCAGTTTACCGAACTTAATATCCGTAACATTAAAGCAAAAATTATTGCTGAAGGTGCAAACGGACCAACTACACCAGAAGCTGAAGCTATTTTTACCGAAATGGGTGGTATCATCATCCCCGATATGTACTGTAACGCAGGTGGTGTAACGGTTTCTTATTTTGAGTGGTTAAAAAACCTTTCTCACGTGGCATTCGGGCGTATGGAGAACCGTTATGCGGCCAATTCAAACGCTAACTTAATTGCTACTTTAGAGAACCTGACCGGTAAAACCATCCTTCCTGAACACCGTTTAATGATTGTTAAAGGTGCATCGGAAATGGAATTGGTAAACTCTGGTCTGGAAGATACCATGATCCATTCTTACCACGAGATCCGCGAAACATTGATGACCAAACCGGGCACGCAGACGTTAAGAACTGCTGCTTTTGTAAATTCAATTGATAAAATTGCGGTTTCTTATATGAACTTAGGCGTTTGGCCATAATAAACTGATCGTCATTGCGAATCCTGTTTTTTTATCAGGATGAAGCAATCTTATTCAAAAGCGTTGTAGGTTATCTACAGCGCTTTTTTGTTTTTTCCCCTCAAAAAATATCGTCATTTCGAGCGAAGCGCAGCGAAGTCGAGAACCCGAAGGCTCAGCAAAGCTAAATCTATCTCGAGATAGATCTCTCCCTGCCCGAAGCAGGCGGGCGCTCCACTGCGTTCCGGTCGAGATGACGACACTTTTATTGAAGTCTGTTAATAATAGTAGAATGTAAAGCAGTCGAGATGACGAAACTTTCAATTTTACAAGCCCTTCAAAATCTGATATAACGAATTAATATCCCCGTTTTTCAATTCAATTTTACCATCAATTTGAACTTTTTTATTATCCAATAATTTTCCTTTAACTTCTAAATTCCTGAGCGTTTTAAAATAGCTGTTAATAAATGGCGTTTCCATTTGTTGGCCCAGTTTAATCAGATTAACATTTAAATAAAGAAAATCTGTTGAAGTAACTTTTGAGATTGAGAAATTTTGGTTTTTAACTGTTGAGAAATTTAAGTTTTCCCCGTTACTGTTCACAAACACTTTATAAAGCGGAAAAGCATTTTTATTTACTGTGTTGCTATCTAAATTAATCAAGCCCTGTTTAGCCAGGTAATTTTTTAATCCATTGCCTTTCGAGCCGACATTAACCGAAATGGAAGGAATATTTCGCTTCTGTAAGCTTACTTTTTCAACCTTCTCAAAGTCGTCATTGTATTCGTAGGTGATAATGGAATCGATTTGTGTGATGGAATTTGTCCATTCAAAATCCAGCTTTCCATTGTAATATTTAATTAAGCTATCCTGTTCTAAACTGAGGTTTTTAAACTTGTAAATTTTATGATCACCTGGCTTCAGGTTTGCATTTAACCAGAATGAAACCGTGCTGTTTGGATTGATTTGATGATAAACAGATTGTGCTGCAGGTAAAATATCTTTGGCTAAAAATACATAGCTAAAATTAACACTTCCGCTCTTAAAATCAATCCTGCCATTATTTTCAGCATTGGCAAATATAATATGCCCGTTTTGATCCAGTACCTCTTTAAGCTTACTTTCGCTTGCTTTAATCATATTTTTCTGGTTTAAAATATCAGTTAAAATCGGTTCGAAGTTTCTAATCTGGGTCGTTATTACCATTGCAACTGCTTTATTATTGTAACAGAGCATAAAATTACCCAATCGCGATTTGGCCATACTAAAGCCTTCTGCTTTTTTTATAATTTGCAGGTGAAGCACATTTTTAATAAAATTTTCGAAATCTGTGCTATTTTTTATGTCCAGACGGGAAAATACAGTGCCAGCAGGCTGTGTGGCAAGGTTATAGAAATAAATACTCGCTGGGATTGAAAGGCCGGTGGCATATTTATCAATTTTAATAACGGCTCCTTTCTTAACATCAGATTTTAGATAATAACCTGGATTACCGGTCATATTCAATATAATGGTTTGATAAAGCTCATCAACATTGATTTTAATGATACCGGTAGCATTTTTCGGAATCAGCGTTTGCCCCGTCTGATATTTCCGGTATTTTAAAACACCAGCAAAAAAAATAAGCAGCAATATTACTATCGCTGCTGTTATTTTAAGGAATTTTTTCATTGAGAATGGTTAAGAATGGTTAACTGTATAAATTGGTTAATCGGTTAACTGTTGATTAGTTCATTAGCCATTGGTTTGCAAATTGCAACATTTCAAACTTTACAACATTTTAATTGGTTAGGTTCTCCAAACTAAAAACTCCCAACTCCGAACTATTTAGCTGCGTTCTCAATTAACGAAAACAAATATTTCAATGCATTTTCATGTCCGTTAGGGATTTCTGCGCTGATATCAGCCGAAACCAATCTGCCTTTTATCGGGTTCGATTTCATGTACACATTGCCCATTTTCTCTAAAGTGCTGTTAAATTTCTTAGCGGTTTCTACTCCGCCAATTTCCGAATCAGGAACTTTACCCACCAGGTTTTTGGCATTAAATAAAAAGCTGAAATTGTTTTTGCTCAATAAATCTTTATGCAACTTACTGATTTTATTAGTGTATTGATTATTGCTGATACTTTGCATCTCGCTTAACGAATTACCAAAAAACACAATGCCATCTTTAATCATAAAGTAAATATCAACCGGACTTTTCTTTTCCTGGATTTTATAAATGTTGTTTTCAACCGTTACCATGTTTTTATGGATGCCATATTTAATCAGTTTGTCAATCAACCTATGGTCTTCTGATGAGAACATAAAAAGGAAATCGGGCAAAGTTTCATTTTTGGTTTTTGTTACTTCTTTCTGTTTGTAATCGTCGTCGTATTCGTAAGTGGTGTAGGTAACTTCTTTGGATTTTAATCCATTTATAACGAACAGGGCATCACCTTTAATTACTTTGCTTACCGCTTCTTCATCCAATAAAAGTGAAAACAGGTCGGTTCCAAGGTCTATTTCTTCATCCATTTTGCCACCCAAAAAAGAGCCGTAGGTCTGTTTTAGTAATTTTGGGAATTCTTCCAGATATGCTTTGGTATCAATAGAATAGCTCATAAAACCAAGGGCTTTTTCGCTGTTTACATAATTCAGGAACTTTTTATTTAATTTCCGGTTCATGATTTTTTTATAAGCGTCGGCTTGTTCCTGAGCCAGTTCTAAACCTGTAGAAATGCGGAAACTTTTATTATCCATAAAAAGTTTAGCGTTTAAGCTGCCATAACCTGTCATCAATCCTGCTTTGCCATAAGTACCAAATTCTGGCGAAATAGAATTGTAAACATCCTGTAAGCTCGATACCCAAAGCTCTGCAATGGCTTTATTATCCAAACTTGCGGTATAAGATTTATTGCTTTCTATGGATTCGTAAGTACCGTTAAAAATCTGATCGGCCTGAGCATTCATCCAGGTAAAAGCGAGCCTTTTTTTCTTGGCATCCTGCTCTGCCCGTTCCTGTTGGTAAGCATCATATTGTTCATTAATTTGACCGTTTACAGGAGTTATGCCAGTGCTATCGACTGTTTCTTCAGGATAGATGACATCAAGAGGTTGATCCTTAACTTTTTTCGCCTTTTTAGAAGTTTTCTTTTTACCTGTTTTTTTTGTTGCAACAGTTTTTTTAGTATTCTTTTTGATTGTCGGCTTTTTCTGAACTTTTGCTTTTTCAATAACCGGGGCTTCAACAACTTCAACCATAGGCTCGGCTGTAACCGCAACGGCAGAATCTGCTAATACTGCTGTGCTATCAACTGCCAGCGCATCATCGCTCTGGAACCTGATATCTTTTATACCATAGCGCGCAGATTTGGCCGAGTCGGCAAAAAATGAACTTCTAATACTGCCAGTTACAAAATAAAGCATGTTATTGTTCCATTTAACGATGCTGGTACTATCAGGCATAACCATGGTACGGATATCGCCCTGCTGGCTATATTTTTTCTCTTTATTATTAATCAGGCTTTCAAATTTCTTTGCATCCTTTATCGGGATCAAAAAACAGTTGTAAGTAATACTATCGCTCAACTGGTTAAAGTAGTACATGTTTTTCTCCAGGTTAATACCGAAATCTTCGATACTGGTGAAATTTTTATCCAATGATTTAGAAGTTTCTGTCAGTAATTTTTTGCCTACAAAAGATTCGTTAAAATCTTTTACAAACATCAGTTTAAAAACATTGTCGCCTTTAATGGTGGCCACTGTGAAAGCATTTGAAGGAATTTTTTTGACCAGATCTTGCGCCTTAGCCAAATTGAATGATAAAAAGAGGGAGATGGAAATTAGAATTTTTTTCATTTAGATAGATTTTCTTGTAGTAGTAGTGATGATTTTATTTAGATAGTTGTATGGTGTTCGATACGTTAATTTTTCCGTTGATTAAATCCATGATGCTGCTTTTTAACATCACGGCCTTTTTAGATTTCGACACATTTGATGCCGGGTTGGTGCTACTTGTTACAGGAGATTCGAAACGATAGATGCTCGTATAGGTTGCACCATTAAAAACAGCTTTGTCTTTTGCCTTCAATTTGTTAAATTCAGTTTTAGCCGTGCCTATCGCCTGGTATTTCCTGCTAAAGGTTTTTGTGGTTTTGTTGTAAGCATAAGATGAGGTATTGGTAGCCTTAATTTTCTGTTGAGCCAGAATGTTTTTAGTGATGTTATTGATATTTGAAACATCCTTAAACGAAAAACTGATGGTAGCGATGTAATTGTTAAAATCGCTGCTGCTTTTTACGTTCGATATGCCTTCTGATTTTTTTAAATAGGCCACCGCTTCATTTAGTTCCTGCTGAATTTTCTGCCTGCTGGGCACTTTGTAACCCTGTACACTATCCAATAGCATTACCGATGCCACCTTGGTTTTACTCTGGCTTAAATTAATGGTAAGTATAACATCGCCTGTACCATCATTTTTCATGCTGATTTCTTCGATCACTTCAAAACAGGAACTTAAAACGGGGATCAGCAATACAAATAACAGCAGCTTATAAAGTTGTTTCGGGTGCATATTTAAGAGGTTTATGTTTTACAATGAAATGTAAAAAGAAATGATTATCTGATGGACCAAACTTAAGAATTTCAGTCCGGACTTTTAAGCAATTTAAGATATTCGCAAAAATGGATGATGAATTTTGTCATTCTTTAAAATATTGTGCATCAAAAATCAGGTAATTGTCAATATAAAGACAAGAAAAATGTAAAAGAATGCTTGCTAAGCCTATTTTTCTATCTTTGTTGCCAGCTTTTACAATACATATCAACATGAAGAAAAGTGCAATCATTGGGTTAATTACCATTGCTATTTCCGTAGGGATTTTATTTAGCTTAAATGCAAATACCGATACCTACTCTAATTTCAAACAGGCCACGCTTTCTGGTAAAGAAGAGCACGTTATGGGCTACTGGGAAAAATCAATGGGTACTTATTACGACGCTTTAAAAGACGCCAACCATTTTTCATTCCACATGAAAGATGAAAAAGGAGAAGTGAGAGAGGTAATCTATGCAGGTACCAAGCCACAGGATTTTGAAAAATCAGAAAAACTCGTACTGATCGGTAAAATGGATCAGGACAAATTCTACGCATCGAAAATTTTAATGAAATGCCCTTCTAAATATAACGATAACCTGGTAGAGGTGAATAAGGACGGCAAAGTTGAAGAAGTAAGCAAAGACGGCGGGAAAAAATATAACTAATTTATTTAATGGATATTCAATTTGTAGGCGAACACCTGTTACCAGGTAAAATCGGACAGTTTTTTATTGTTCTGGCATTTAGTGCATCATTACTATCTACCATATCGTATTTTTTTGCCAGTCGCGATAAAAATTTAGAAGAAAAATCCTGGAGAAACTTAGGACGCATTGGATTTCTGATCAATTTTGCGAGTATTATCGGTATTGGAGCAATTTTGTTCTACCTCGTTCTTGGTCACTACAATGAATACAGTTATGTTTATTTCCACTCTTCAAAAGAACTGCCGGTTTATTATATTATTTCGGCTTTTTGGGAAGGACAGGAGGGAAGTTTCTGGTTATGGGCTTTCTGGCAGTCGTTTTTAGGCGCATTGTTAATCTGGAAAGCTAAAACGTGGGAAAACCCTGTAATGACGGTTGTTGCTTTTTCACAGGTTTTCTTAAGCTCAATGTTATTGGGAATTTCGATTTTCGGTGAGCGTATCGGAAGTTCTCCGTTTATCCTGTTAAGAGATGCTGTTGATTTAAAAGCCATGGCGCCGGTTGTTTTTGCCAATCCGGAAAACTTTAAAGATTACCTTAAATTTATTACCGACGGCAGGGGTTTAAACCCATTATTGCAAAACTATTGGATGGTAATCCATCCGCCAACCCTGTTTTTGGGTTTTGCCAGTATGGTAGTGCCTTTTGCATATGGAATTGCTGCTTTATGGCAAAAAAGATATAAAGAATGGATTAAACCTGCTATGCCATGGACGCTTTTTGCGGTAATGGTATTGGGTACAGGTATTATCATGGGGTCGTTCTGGGCGTACGAAGCACTAAACTTTGGTGGTTTCTGGGCATGGGATCCGGTTGAAAACGCATCACTGATTCCGTGGTTAACCTTAATCGGTGCCGTACACGTTATGATTGCCTACAAAAATACCGGTCACGCTTATTTTACCGCAATTGCCCTCGTATTTTTAAGTTTCTTATTGGTACTTTATGCTTCATTCTTAACCCGGAGCGGAATTTTGGGCGATACTTCTGTACACTCATTCACCGATATGGGCATGTTTGGTCACCTGATCCTTTATAATGTGGTGTTTGCTGTTTTGGCAGTAGCGTTAATCGTAATAAGATGGAAAGAATTGCCGATTACAACCAAAGATGAAGAAACCTACTCCCGCGAATTCTGGATGTTCATTGGTGCTTTAGTCGTAACCATTGCCTGTATCCAGGTAATTTTCTCTACTTCAGTTCCGGTATTTAACAAAGCATTTGGTACTAATTTTACGCCGCCTATTGATGCCGTTAAATATTATAACCAGTGGCAGGCCCCATTTGCAGTATTAATTACTTTGATTTCTGGTTTCTCTCAATATTTAAAATATAAAAGAACCGATCCGCGTAAATTTTACAGCAGTTTAGTATCTGCCATTATTTTCTCGATCGTATTAACTGCTGGCTTGGTATATGTAGCCGATATTTATACCAATACCATGTACATCCTGATTACCTTTAGCTGTTTATTTGCAGTGCTTTCTAACGCGGCAATTTTATACCAGGCTTTTGGTGGAAAGGCCAAACTGGCCGGATCTGCGATTGCACACATCGGTTTTGCTTTCTTAATTTTAGGGGCGCTGATTTCTGCTGCTACCAACAAACCTTTATCCATCAATGCGAATAATTTTATTCCGGTAAAGGATTTTGAGAAAACGGAGAAACCTGGCGAAAACATCATGTTATATAAAAATGAGCCTAAAAAAATGGGCAAGTACACCGTAACTTATGTTAGCGATACCACAAAAGCTCCGAACACCATTTACGAGCTTAATTTTAAAGTAATAGATGAAAAAACCGGTAAGGTTAAAGAAGACTTTAACTTACATCCACATGTGCAGGATAATGAGAAGATGGGGCTTATCGCATCTCCTGATACCAAGCATTATTTAACATACGATGTTTATACCCATATTACCAGTGCAGCCATTAAAAAAGAATCGCACGGTGACCACGAAGGTCATTCAGATGATGAAAATTATAAAGAGCCACGGATTGTTAAGGTTTCGGTAGGGGATACCATCCATACCACCAGCGGAATTGTAACGGTTAAAGATCTGAACAGAAAACCTACCGCTAAAGATTTAGCTTTGGCACAAGGTGATTATGCGGTTGGTTTACCATTAGAAATTAATGCTGCCGGAAAGATTTATAACACAGAGCCTATTTTCTTAATAAAAGGAAATAATACTTTCGATTTCGCCCGTAAAGTGGAAGAATTAGATTTGAAATTCCGTTTCTCAAGGGTTTTACCGGATGAGAAAAAAGTAGAGTTGCAGATTTTTGAAAAACCGCAGCAAGCTAAAGACTGGGTTGTTTTTAAAGCGATTGAATTTCCTTTCATCAATTTATACTGGGCTGGTACGATTGTAATGGTTGTTGGTTTCTTACTTTCAATTTTCAGAAGAAGAAAAGAGGCAAAAGCCGCATAAAATCATGAAAATTGTTTTATTAGGTTCTGGAAATGTTGCCACACACTTAGCAAAAGCTTTAAAAAGTAAAGGCGAAGAGATTGTGCAGGTGTACAGTCAAAACCTAGATAATGCAAGCTTATTGGCGCAATCAATCGCGACTGAAGCCATTAACGATTTAAATAAAATTGAAGTAAACGCAGATCTGTATATCATTTCGGTAAAGGATGATGCCATCGCATTTGTAGCTGCTGCTTTAAAAAAGGTTAATGGTTTGGTGGTACATACTTCTGGCACTACCGATATTGATGTTTTGGCTTCACAGGTAGCAAAAGCCGGGGTTTTTTATCCTTTGCAAACTTTTTCGAGAAGCAAAGAAGTTTCATTTGAAAATATTCCACTTTGTATCGAAGCAAGCGATAATGACCAGTTAGCTATTTTAAGTAATTTGGCTCATAAAATCAGCAGCCAGGTTTATGAGCTGGATGGGGAGAAGAGAAAAGTATTGCACCTTGCTGCCGTATTTGCCTGTAATTTTCCAAACCACCTGTATGCACTGGCCAATAAAATTTTAAACCAGAATGGTTTGGATTTTGAAATCATAAGGCCTTTGATTGCAGAAACAGCTGATAAGGTAATGGTTAATTTACCCGAAAACGTACAAACTGGACCAGCGGTACGGGCCGACGAAAACACTTTAAATAAGCATTTGAGCATGCTAAATGATATGCCCGAATTGCAGAACATTTATCAAACACTAAGCAGTAGCATAAAATTAATGCCGAAATAGCATAATTACGGCTTTTGCTTGTTACTTTTGCAAAATAATTATGAGCATTTTTAAACTAAAAATAAATTTTGAAGAAGCAGATCACGAATCTATTGAATTGCCAATAGCAGCGGGCGAATCTGTTTTAGATGTTTGCCTGGATAACGGAATCGAATTACAACACAACTGCGGTGGTGTTTGTGGTTGCAGTACCTGCCATGTATATGTAACAAAGGGCATGGATAATATCGAAGAGATTTCTGATAAAGAAGAAGATTTTATTGATAGGGCCGTACGTCCGAAAATTACTTCCCGTTTAGGCTGCCAGTGTGTGGTAATTAACGGCGATATTGAAGTAACCATTCCGGACCAGTCTGGCTTTATGGGGCACTAGTTAGTCTGGAGTCTAAAGTCCTTAGTTCCCAGTCTGAAACTTTTCAACATTAAAACTTTACAACATTAAAACCTTTTTCAACAACGAACAAACAAAACATGAACAACGATAAATTTGCCTTACCTTTTTACTGGAACGATTACGAAGATATTGCAATGTCTTTATATGAGAAATTTGGCGATGATTTTACCGAAGCCAAAATCTACCGTATCCGCTTTACCGAACTGTTAGAATGGGTATTGTCTTTACCAAACTTTAAAGGTACCCGTGAGGAAAGCAGCGAAGGCCATTTAGAGCAAATTCAATCTGCGTGGGTTTACGAGTGGAGAGATAATCAGTAATTAGTCATGAGTTCGGAGTCTTTAGTCCTGAGTCGACTTAACTCCCAACTCCAAGCTCTAAACTCCAGGCTAAAATGTTTCTCCAAAAACTAAAAGAGATTACCACTTTCATTTTTGATGTAGATGGTGTGCTTACCGATGGATCTGTTCAGGTTACTGATAACGGTCAATCTTTGCGCACTTTTAACATTAAAGATGGTTATGCCATGCAATTGGCAGTAAAAAAGGGATATAACGTTTGTATTATCTCCGGCGGTGATGGCATTGCCATGGGCAAACGTTTCTTTAACCTTGGCGTAACCGATGTTTTTCTTGGTACCGGAGATAAGGTGGCCATTTTTAATCAATACCTTCAGGATAAAAACATTACAGCTGGCGAAGTGCTCTACATGGGCGATGATATTCCGGATCTTAAAGTAATGAAACTTGTCGGTCTTCCTACCTGTCCGGCTGATGCCGTAGAAGAAATCAAAGCCATTTCTACATTTATATCTCCTTACAATGGGGGCAAAACCGCTGTCCGCGATATTATCGAAAAAGTAATGAAAGTACAGGGCAGATGGCATGATGAAAATCCGAACGCCGCTGATTCGGGGAAATAGTTCATTAGTTCACTTGTCATTAGTTGATTAGTAACTGCAAACTGGTAATTGAAAACTGAATACTGTTTCATTTCTCTCCCGATCGTCATCCTGAACTTGTTTCAGGATCTGTTTGAAAAAATAAATACATATTAATTTCCCCGTTCCATTGCGTTTCAGTCGAAAGGATGGGAATCTCTGGAATGACCTTCCCATTATAAATCTTCCTCCTTAAAATTTGTAATAAATAAGATTATATGCGAAATTTACATTAGTAATTTAATCAATCGATTGATTAAATTATTACTTTAAAAAATGTTAATTTTAATAATATGAGCACATACCTTGTACCTGTAGATTTTTCTAAAACGGCAGATCATGCTGCCAGATATGCCGCCAGGCTGAGTTTTGCAATGGAAAACTCAAAAATTATCCTGCTTAATGCTTATTATGTTTCCGAATATGAGAGCATTCTGCCAACGCCGGATATGGTAATTACTACTGATGAGCACATTGCTGATGAAATTACCAAAAGGATGGAAGCCCTCGAAAAATTAAAGGCAAAAATGCTGGAAATAAATGCTCAGGCCGAAATAGAAATTTACCTGACAAGGGAAACGTTGCTGAGATCAATTATCGATCGGGTAAACAGGGAAGAGATAGAATTGATTATTATCGGTAGCAACGGTAAAAAAGCTAAAGATGAAAGTGATATCGGTTCAAATGCCATTAAAATTTCCAAATCAAGTCCGGTACCGGTTTTGGTTGTGCCGCCAAAGGCCGGTTATCAATCTATCCGTAAAGCGATTTTAGCCTGCGATTTTAAAAAGGTTAAAGAGGTAATCCCAATGCATGCCTTAAAAAATATCCTGAGCAAACATGCTCTTGAACTTTTGGTTCTCAATATCAATTCTGGTCATACCATCGACTCGGAAGAAGAACATTTTTTACACGAGATGCTCAAAGATTTTTCTCCGGCCTACCATTATTCCGATCATCCGGATACGATTAAGGGCATTGTGAAATTTGCTAAAAGTGAAGAAGCACAGCTGATTATCGCGCTGCCCAAAAAATATAGTTTTTTCGAAAGCTTGCTGCACGAAAGTGTATCCCAAAAACTGACGATTAAATCGCATGTACCTGTGCTGTTATTGAAAGATTAGTTTGTATTAATCTGCAACAGCTAAGTTACATTTACAGATTAAACTTTTGCTTTTTTACGCACTCCAACATGCTCAATTTTCAACCAAAAACAACAAAAACAACATGAAAAAATTAATGATGATTTGCGGATTGATGCTAGGAATAGCTGGTTTCGCTAACGCGCAACAAGGTGGTGGACAAGGCAGAATGATGATGAAGCCTGAAGAACGTGTAAAACAGTTAGACGAAAAATTAAAGTTATCTGATGATCAAAAAACAAAATTAACAACTGTTTTTACTGAGCAGGCAGAAACCATGAAAAAAATGCGTGAAGAAATGCAAGGTGGCGATAGAGATGCGATGAGAGAGAAAATGCAAAAAATGCGTGCTGATAACGATGCAAAAGTGACTGCAGTATTAACAGACGATCAGAAAAAAACTTACGAAACCTGGCAAAAAGAACAACGTGCCGAAATGGAAAAACGCAGACAAGGTGGTGGAAACAACTAAATCTTGTTAAAATATTAAATAAGAAAGCGGCTTTATGCCGCTTTTCTTATTTTAGCAAAAAATTAAAATATGCCTGTAAACTTTCCCCCTATTGTTTTAGCCTCCAAATCGCCACGCAGGCAAGAACTTTTAACCCTGATGGGCCTAAACTTTAAAGTAGAATTAAAAGATGTGGATGAAAGTTATCCTGATGGTTTAAGTCCGGCAGAAATTGCAGTTTATATTTCCGAGCAAAAAGCAAAGGCTTTTACCGGAGATGGCGAAATTGTAATCACCGCTGATACCATTGTAGCTTTAAACGGCGAAATTTTGGGTAAACCAACCGATAGTGCACATGCACAGGAAATGTTGCATAAACTATCAGGAAGTACACATGAAGTTTTTACAGGTGTAACCATTGTTAAAGGAGATAAAAGCCATTCTTTCTACGATAGAACAGAAGTTTATTGTAAAGCGGTTACTAGCGAAGAAATCGATTTCTATATCGACAATTACCAACCCTTTGATAAAGCCGGAAGTTATGGCGTGCAGGATTGGTGGGGTATTGTGGTAGTACAGCGTATTGAAGGCTCTTACACCAATGTAATGGGGCTACCTACCGAGAAGCTTTATAACGAATTGTTAAAATTTATTTAAATCTCTTTGTGGAATTTTCTTAAGATTTTCATCATCTAAGAAAACACGCCACATGAAAACGAGAATTAACGAAGTTACCATTGCCGAACCCTGCTCACAAAACTGGGACGAAATGGAAAAAGGAGCAGGTTTTAATTTCTGTACAGCCTGCAGCAAAAACGTAATCGATTTTTCAGGTTATACCAGCGCCGAAATTATTCAGGTATTGGCCAGTTCAGGCTCTTCTGTATGTGGTCGCTTAAGCCAAAGCCAGCTAAATCAGCTTAACCTTCACTTATCCATTGTACCAACCCGTAACCGGAACTGGATGAAATATCTTGGTGTACTGGCTATTGGTATGAGCATTTTCGTAATGGATGCAAGGGCTGAAAACCTTAAAATGCCGATTGAAATCACAAAAAGTATAAATAACAAAACGGATGATAAAAAGCCCGTTGTACCCAAAAAAATATATGGTTACGTTATTGGCGCAGATAAAAAGCCAGCTGCCGGGATCAGGTTATCCATTCTCGATACAAAATATGCCACTTTAACCGATAAAAACGGTCGCTATGAAATTCTTTTAGATAGTAAGTTTAATAGCAGTAAAAACCAGCTGATTGTTGAAAGCATCCGTTATTCGGCGTTTTTAACGCTCGATTTTTCTAAAGAGAAACAAAATAATCTTCAATTAAAAAAAGCTGAACCGATGATTATGGGAGAAATTGCAATTATGCCAATTAAAAAATAATCCTAAATTAATATACGCTAACTCGGTGATCCATCTGCTGATGGATCATTTTTTTTATGTCAGGCTAGCCAGAACACCCATTTTTAAATCATATGTAGACAGCGTTAACCTGTTTATTTTCGACCGGCCCAATACATAATTTGTAATCAAAGCAGCAATTACAATCATATCAACCCTTAAAGGGATTATTCCAGGCATTGCAGATCTTTCCTGATGAGTTGAATTCAGTAATTTTCCTGCTATTTCGATATAATCGTCGAAACTAAATCCGAAGGTTTTAGCCTTGCTAATGTCTGTTTTCAGATTATTTTTTCTGATCATCAATTCTGCAAAGGTTTCAAATGCACCAGCTGATCCGATCAGCACTTTTGGCTGGTATTTTTCGCAGATATCGAAAAGATCTTTGAGCTGGTTTTGAACATGGAATAAAATGGCATTTTTGTCCTCATCCGAGATCGGGTCTGATTTAAAAAATTGCTGCATTAAACGTGCGGCGCCAATGTTATAACTTTTTTTCCAGATCAGTTTTTCGGTATCACAAAGGATAAATTCTACACTTCCGCCTCCAATATCCATAATGAGTGAAAGATCGGTAATGGCACCACTCAGCTTAACACCCTGGTAAATCAGTTCAGCTTCTTCATCTCCGCTAATGGCCTCAATTGTTATTCCGGTTTGTTCTTTTACGGCTTTAACAAAATCCTGTCCATTTTCGGCACTCCGAACGGCTGAGGTGGCAGTAGCCCGAACTTTATTAGCTTTGTATTTGGCAATGGTATGACTAAAATCTTGAAGGCAATTTACACCTCTCTCAAATGCTGCAGGAATGATGATGTTATCGTTAATTTTTCCTTCGCCCAGTTTAACCGGCACATTGGTTTTGTAGAGGATCTCCAGTTCTTTTCCGGCTGTTTCGGCAATAAGCAAATGGAAGGTATTGGTTCCAAGATCGATAACGGCGACGCGCATATTTTTAATTTTTATTTTTTGGAAAGCAGAAACAGTAGTTCTTTGGAGGCTGTGGTCCTGCTATTCATTAAATTTCGTTAATGTTAGTGCTAAATTAAAGTTAGTTTGCCGAAATACCATTGCTATCAGGTTTATTTTTTCAGGGTTTGTGGCCTTTGGCAACATAGCGATTCGTAAAAATTTAGGCTATTGCCCGGCTCCATAAATAGTAGTACCAGCCACTGTTAGTAAACGGGATAGTAGCGGCAGCTCCCGATTCTTCATCGGGACTATAGCGTATAGCCCGGCTAACATTAAAATAAGCACTGCAATTGCTTTTCAAAAGGCTTAAATTTTTGAGCTATTTTCTTTTTTTGGAAAGCAGAAACAGTAGTTCTTTGGACGCTGTGGTCCTGTTATTCATTAAATTTCGTTAATGTTAGTGCTAAATTAAAGTTAGTTTGCCGAAATACCATTGCTATCAGGTTTATTTTTTCAGGGTTTGTGGCCTTTGGCAACATAGCGACCGGGATAAAATTTAGGCTATTGCCGGGCTCTCTGAATAGTAGCACAAGCTTTTCTGAATAAACGGGATAGCAGCGGCAGCTCCCGATTTAAGCACTATTTATTTTGTTTTTTATTGTGTGCTTGCTTTTTTCACAGGTTTCATCGGCACTATAGCGTATAGCCCGGCTAACATTAAAATATTCACTGCAATTGCTTTGCTGAAAAACTGAAATAATTTACTGTTTTACCAATTCCTGCAATTGTTTGGCATTGTGCAAAGCAGCTGTGCCCCAGGTATTATTGAAATAAACAAAAACCTCTTTCGTAGCATCTTCAACCTGGTTTTTAAAATCTTTAATTATTTTAATATCATATTCAGATTTGTATAAAACGGGCTTTCCATGAAAACGGTAATAAACCGTCTCCGTATTTTGAATGACCTCATCGGGTAGGTTAGAAGGATAGCTTTGTCCGCTAAAGATGATGTTGTTTTTAGCCAGTTTTTTATAAATTTCATCATGAAACCAGCTTAAATGGCGAAATTCCAGCACATTTTTTAATTCCGGATTTAAATGATCAATCAGTAACTTCAGCCTTTCTTCACTATAATCGAATTTGGGCGGAAACTGGAACAAAATGCAACCTAATTTTTCTTTCAGCCCTGATTGGATGGCCTCGTAGAAATCGTTAATCAGTTGTCCGCAATCATTTAACTGTTTGTAATGGGTAATTAAACGGGGTGCTTTAATGGCAAACAAGAAATCATCCGGACTTTCATCGTACCATTTGTCGAACGATTTTTGCGTGGGCATTTTGTAAAAGGTAGAATTGATTTCTATGGTGTTAAAATGCCCGCAATAATATTTAAACCAGTTTTTTTGTGCCAATCCTTTCGGGTAAAAAACTTCTTTCCATTCCCGGTAATAAAATCCTGAACAACCAATTCGCCATTTCATATATAGAAAACAGGTGATGGCCGGAAAGGTTTAAAAGTTGTGTTTTCTCAGCGGCTAAAGGTGTTTAATATTTTTATGTAAATGAGCAATAATATAGACTCGTGCGGTATTAACATAACAAACCAAACCCGGTACATTAAACAAAAAAAAGCCGATGTTTATGGCATCGGCTTTTGCATTTATATTGAATTAATTACTCGAAATATTCTTTCATTCTTTCGAAGAAACTCTTGTCATTTTTACCTGGCTGAGGCTTAAAGTTTGGCGATTCGCGTAACTTCTCTAAAGCACTGCGTTCTTCGCTGCTTAAAGCTTTTGGTGTCCAGATGTTGATGTGGATAATCTCATCACCTCTGTGGTAAGAATTAACTTCAGGCAAACCTTTGCCTTTTAAGCGTAATAATTTTCCGCTCTGTGTACCCGGATCGATTTTGATTTTTGCTTTACCATCAATGGTTGGTACCTCAATGCTCATGCCTAAAGCAGCATCAACAAAGCTTAAGTGTAAATCATAAACGATGTTATTGCCTTCGCGTTTTAAGGTTTCGTGAGGGATTTCTTCAATCAGTATGATCAAATCTCCCGGGATACCGCCATTTGGTGCCGCATTTCCTTTTCCGCTCATGCTTAACTGCATGCCTTCGCTTACACCTGCAGGAATGTTAATGGTAATGGTTTCTTCGCCACGTACTACGCCATCTCCATGACAAACTGTACATTTTGAGGTAATCTGTTGTCCGCTGCCATTACAGGTAGGGCAGGTAGATGCAGTTTGCATCTGGCCCAAAATGGTATTGGTTACCCTGCGCACCTGGCCGCTGCCACCGCAGGTACCGCAAGTACTTACCGATGATTTATCTTTTGCGCCAGAACCATCGCAGGTTTTACAAACAATCAGTTTATTAACCTTGATTTTCTTTTCTGCACCATGTGCAATTTCTTCTAAAGTTAATTTAACTTTTATACGAAGATTAGAGCCTTTAGCTACACGGCGACCGCCACGTTGCTGGCCACCACCGCCGCCAAAAAAGCTTTCGAAAGGATTGTGGCCACCAAATACATCGCCGAAATTGCTGAAAATATCGTCCATATTCATGCCGCCGCCGCCGTAGCCACCGCCACTTGCACCGCCAACTCCTGCATGACCATATTGATCATAGCGTTGTTTTTTTTCTGCACTGCTTAAAACTTCGTAAGCTTCGGCAGCTTCCTTAAATTTATCTTCAGCAGCTTTGTCTCCAGGGTTTTTATCCGGGTGATACTTAATCGCCATCTTGCGATAGGCTTTCTTGATCTCATCAGCAGCTGCACCCCTGGTTACGCCTAATACGTCGTAATAATCTCTTTTACTCATTTTCTTTTTAGAATGACTGAATGATTAAGTGGTGGAATGATAGAATTATTACATTCACTCATTCTGACATGCTCACATTCAATAATTATTTTTTACGCTCCAACTACTACTTTCGCAAAGCGGATCACATTATCATTTAAGGTATAGCCTTTTTCAACTTCGTCGATTACTTTTCCTTTAAGATCCTCACTAGGGGCAGGAATGTTGGTAATTGCTTCGTGGAAATCGGTATTAAAAGGCTGGTTAATGCTTTCTACATCTTTAAGGCCTTTTTGTGCCAAAGTATTTTTTAATTTATGGCTAACCAATAATATACCTTCTTTTACAGGAGCTACATCGGCAGCAGTTTCCATTGCTTTTAATGCACGGTCGAAATCATCTAAAACAGGCAAAAGCGATACAATTACGTCTTTACCTGCTGTTTGCAATAATTCTACGCGTTCTTTTTGAGTACGGCGTTTATAATTGTCAAATTCAGCATATAAGCGTAAATATTTATCATTAAGCTGTTGAACTTCGGCTTGTAATTTTTCTTCAGCAGATAATTCCGGAGCCTGCTCAGTTTCATTTGTAGAAGCATCAGTATTCTCTACATTCTCAGCAGTATTTTCTGATGTGTTTTCAGTATTCATTATATTTTCTTCTTTATCGTTATTTTTCTTCTTATTAAACATAATACCAGGCTGAATTTTTTGGTGTTAATCTCAACTATTTTGCCATAAACGGAAATCAGCCAAGCTGTCAGATTTATTTGGATTTATCTGAACAGTTTGGCTGATTAGCTGACGGATGTCAGAATTTTTTATATAATTTGGGCATCTTCATGTACTACTCCGCTTTCACATTTGATAATACGCGAAGGGAATGTACGGATGATGTGGTAATCGTGAGTGGCCATTAAAACCGCGGTCCCCGCCTGGCTGATTTGTTTTAAAAGGGTTACAATTTCTTCTGATGTTTCGGGATCTAAATTTCCGGTAGGTTCATCAGCAAGAATAATTTCCGGATCGTTTAACAAAGCCCTTGCAATTACAATACGCTGCTGCTCGCCGCCAGAAATTTCGTGTGGCATTTTTTTGATTTTAGAACGTAAACCAACTTTATCCAAAACATCTTTAATGCGCTCGTTAATCAGTTTTTCGTCTTTCCAGCCTGTTGCTTTTAACACAAACTCCAGGTTTTTTTCGATGGTACGATCGGTAAGCAATTGAAAATCCTGAAATACAACACCTAATTTGCGGCGTAAAAACGGTACCTGGCTCTCTTTAAGGTTTTTAAGGTCGAAACCGGCAATGTTTCCTTCACCGTTGCCAATATGAAGATCGCCATATAATATTTTAAGCAAACTACTCTTGCCCGAACCTGTTTGGCCGATCAGGAACACAAATTCGTCTTTTTCGATGTGTAAATTTACGTTTGAGAGGACTAAATGTTTCTGTTGAAAAACATCAACATTGCTTAAATGAATTACTGAGTTGCCTGCCATATTTTATATTTCCAATTTTGCAATCTGCCCGAAAGGCAAATCTTTAACCATTTCCATAATGTAATCCTGCTTGTCGCCAAGTCCGAGTTTTTCCAGAGATTTATCAGGCCTGTCTACCCTAAAATAAGCTAAAAGTGTAAACTTGTCATCTCTTAACTGTACGTAATCCGGAATTTTGGCTATGCCTTTAACTTTAACGATATACATTGTGTCCAAAAATAGCTATTTAAGCTGAAAGACCAAAGGAGAAAGACTAATGCTTAAAGATTAAAGTGAGATTCAGTTTAGGTTATTTAAAAACTGAATGGTATTCACATTATCTGCATAATCCCACAGTTTCGGGTGCTGGCTTTGCCCGAAATCAAATGTTTTAAAATTTAAGGGCGATTTTGTAATGATGCACTGGATGTTTTCCGATTTATCCTTTAACCGGGCTTCTACCTCCTGAAGGTTATCGTATTCTTCATAAAAAAGAACGGCTAATGGCGAAGTTAAATTTTCATCTTCTTTTAATAATAAAAAGCCATTGTCATAGTGCTTGGCAGCATTTACCAGATAAATGGATTTGTTATAATCGTAATTGTTATTGTATTTAAAATGATTAATAATGGGCTGAAAACTTTCAATCCCTTCGTAAAAGTTTGCAATGTCGTAATCTTTAGGGAAATAGATTTTAGATACATTTCTACAGCCTAAGCCAAAATAATCGAAAATATCAGCGCCTAAATGCTGTATGTCTTCAAAACTCTCCGTACCATCTAAAACCGCTACACTATTTCTGTTTTTACGGATAATGTTGGGAACTTTGCCAAAATAATAATCAAAATAGCGGGAAGAATTGTTGCTTCCTGTGGCAATAACGGCATCAAAGTCTTTCAAACGCTCTACATATTCAATTTTTTCCTCAAAAGCAGGTTCTATTTTAACCAGTTCGGCCAGTACCGCTTTAATTAGTTTGTCATCTGCCGAAGAAAGTTTGATCAGGGCAATATTTCCTGTTGCCAAAACGCATAAAACATCATGCAAACCTACCAAGGGGATGTTGCCAGCCAAAATTAACCCCACCTTTTTAGGAGAGTTAGTTATTTTTACTGACTCGAACCAGGAGGCCAAATCATCTGCATTTAACATCTCGGAAAATGATAAAATAGATTTTTTTATATTTTCCTGCGTAAACCAGGCATTGCCACTTTCGGCGCTATAAAATGCATTTCCTAGTATGACAGTGGGGTTTGTAAGCTTTTGGCCAAGTTGAACAAATGCGTTTATGGCTTTTTCGTGAGTTAATGCTGACATATTTAGAATTATTATTAATTGATTATATCTTATATTTGCGGTGCAAAGGTAAACTAAGCAAAAGAATTAGACGAAAACATGGCAATTAAAATAACAGATGAGTGTATAAATTGTGGGGCTTGCGAACCGGAATGTCCAAATAACGCAATTTACGATGCCGGTACTGCATGGCGTTTTTCTGATGGTACCAATTTAGAAGGTATCATTGATTTTGGTAATCAACAAATCGAAGCTGATGCAACTCAGGAGGCAGTTTCGGATGAGGTTTATTACATTGTATCCGATAAGTGTACAGAGTGTAAGGGCTTTCATGACGAGCCTCAGTGTGCGGCAGTTTGCCCGGTTGATTGTTGTGTGGATGATGAAGATATCCGCGAAACCGAAGAAGAATTATTGGCTAAGAAAGCCTGGTTACACCAGGAAGGATAAGCTTCTATCACATATTTTAATGAAAGTCTCGCGTGAAGTGAGACTTTTTTTGTTTGAGTAGTTTTTAGTTTTTGATGCCACGGATGCATGGATTGGCACGATGATCAATTCAATCCCAATAAACTATTCGATTAACAAAACCTTAATGTTCTTAATTTCTTAATGGTCAGAATATGGAAGAATACCGCAGAGGAAAGGATCCTTCAACTCCACTTAGGATGACAACCGCCAGAAACAATTTCCGATAATAATTAATTTTTTGCCACGGATGTACGGATTAACACAGAGGTGTTTTTTTGCATCATGCCAACCAATGTACGAATGACTAATGAACTAATCTACCTCACATTTATTAGGGATAATTAAAACCGGGCAGGCCGATTTACGTGCCACATGTTCTGCCACGCTACCCATTAAAAAGTGATATAAGCCGGTTCGTCCGTAGGTACCAATCACGATCAAATCAGATCCCCATTCGTCTGATTGCTGAATAATACCATGTGCGGCAGTGTCAACAATGCTTAAATAAGTGGTTGAAATCCCCTTACCATATTTAGTTTCCATTTCTTTCAATAAAATATGGCTATTTTCTTCACTATTGTCGTAGGTTTCCAAAAATACCGGTGCCAAAGTTAAATCCGGGTTTACATTGGCTGGAACAGGTTCGATGATGTTAACCAATGCTACTTCAGCTCCGAATTTTTCAGCCATGTCGTAACCGGCTTTTGCTGCTTTTTCTGAGCAGGTACTGTTATCAACGGCAATTAATATTTTTTTAAAATTCATAGCGGTATATTTAAAAGGTGAACATCATAAAAATAACAAATTTGCATGCAAAATGTTAGGCAATGAATGTATTTTATTAGTTTTACAATAGTTTCACGAGCAAATTTAAATGGAAAATCAATACGGTATTTGTAGGGTTGCTGTAGCGCCTTTAAGAGCAGATGCATCAGATAAAGCAGAAATTGTTTCGCAACTGTTATTTGGCGATCATGTAGAAATTATTCAAAAAGAAGATCGCTGGTGGCTGATCCAGAATGGCTACGATGGTTACGAAGGCTGGATGGATTTCAGGCAGTTGGCACCAATCAGTCAGGATCAGTTTTCAGAAATGCAAGATTGTAAATTACTGGCTCCTTTAAGTTTCAATAATGTTTTAACTGCTGCCGATGGAAGTGTTTATCATTTAAGTCCGGCAAGTAACCTTCCTTTTCTTAAAGATGGATTCTGTTATGCAGGTGAAGAAAAATTTAAGCTTAATTTTGAAGCGCACGATAACAGTATAATCAGTTTTAAAGATCAGGTAACCGATACTGCGAAATTTTTCCAGAATATCCCATACCTATGGGGCGGCAGGCATTTATTTGGTTTAGATTGCTCGGGCTTTACCCAAACCGTATTTAAAATGCTGGGAATCAAGCTAAACCGCGATGCTTCGCAACAGGCCGAACAAGGTGAACTGGTAGGCTTTTTGGCTGAGTGTAAAGCAGGTGATGTTGCCTTTTTTGATAATGATGAAGGCAGGATTACCCACGTAGGCATTATGTTGAGCCCTAATGAAATTATCCATTCTTCAGCAAAGGTAAAAATCGATCCGATTGATGATCAGGGGATTTTTAACAAAGAATTGGGAAAATATTCGCATAAATTGAGAATTATTAAACGTTTTGTGGAATAAGGGTTAAAAATGTATCCTGTATAAAAGATATGTTTTATGCCATCTAAATTTAAAATTCAAATTTCAAATCCATGCCATGAAGATTGGGGGAGAATGCAAGCCCATACAAATGGAAAATTTTGTGGTTCCTGTCAAAAACCGGTTGTAGATTTTACTCGTTTCTCTGATCAAGAGTTACAAGATTGGTTTATTAAAAATCAGGGCAAAAGTTGCGGGAGGTTTAAACCAGAGCAGCTTGACCGATTAATCATTGCGAAAGAGAATTATACGCTGAGTAAATTTAAACCAAGCCTGATCGCAGCATCTTTATTGGCTTTTTTGAGTTTTCCTAAGTTGAGTAAAGGGGAAACAATAAAGCCATCAATGGTTCAAACTGCGAGAACGATAACCAATTTCGATGAAAAATTCTGGGATGAGAAATTATCAGACTCTTTGCGGGTGATAAAAGGTAAAATTACCGAAAAAGATAAAACCGCAATGCCAGGGGTCTCTGTACGCATTTTAGGCGAAAACTATGGTGTTATCACCAATACTGCCGGTGAATTTTCGCTCAGTTATACCATTCAAAACGAAGATAAATTTAAAGAACTGAATATAAGTTTTCTGGGTTACGAAAATAAAGCTGTTAAATTTAAACCAGATGATGCCTATCTTCAGATTGTTTTAAATGAAAGTTGCACTACATTAACAGGAGATGTTGTTGTAACGAGGGCATCATCATGGAAAAGGATTCTTTATAAAGTAAAAAATCAATTACGGGATATTAACCCATTTTTTACGAAGAGAAATTAGCTTACGGATATTCTAAATGACCTTTCATAGCCTGTTTTCATTCAGTTTTGATTATATTTGTGTAGATAATTAAAGTGAAAATGGAGACGAAAGTTAGAAAGATTGCAATGGTGTTCAACCAGGTAAAGATGGAGGATGAAGATGCTTTGGATATTGACTTTTGGCTTGATCAGGCTCCGGAAGACCGCCTTAAAACTGTCGTTTCGTTGAGAGAAAGTTACTTCACCTGGTTAAACGGCTCATTTCCTGGAAAAGTGGAGAGGGTTATAACACATCGTAAATTATGATATTTGAACCTGACTTTGTAGAGTTTATTGAACTTCTAAATAAGCATAATGTCAAATATATGATTGTGGGAGCCCATGCTTTAGCATATCACGGCAGACCCAGACATACCGGTGATTTGGACATTTGGATTAAGCCAGACAAAGGTAATGCTGAAAAAATGATTACTGTATTGCAGGAATTTGGCTTTGCATCGCTAGGCTTTAAGAAGGATGATTTTTTAAGAGAAAACTATGTTTCGCAAATCGGTTATCCACCTTTAAGGATTGATATCTTGAATGCAATTTCAGGCGTTGAGTTTGATGAGGCTTATGAAAACAAAATAGATGCAGAAATAGACGGTTTGTTAACTCCTTTTATTAATGTTCAGGATTTTATTGCCAATAAAGTTGCTTCTGGTAGGATTAAAGATCTTGCCGATGTAAAAGAATTGCAAAAAAGAATCCATAAAAAGAAATCTTAAATTATTCCATCTCCCAAACCATTACCTGCCGGTCGTCTCCTGTAGAAATCAGGTAATTTCCATCATTACTCCAGATAATTTTATTGATAGAGTGAGTATGCCCAATTCCGGCTTTCTCCAAACTTAATATTTTATAGAGTTTGAAGTTTTCTGCATCCCAAAGTTTAATGCTTTTATCCTGACTGCTTGTGGCAAAATAGGGAACGGCGGGGTGAAATGCAATGTCGTACACTGTAAACATGTGTGCCGGTACGGTTTCGCGTAGTTCGTAATTTGGCAAGTCCCAAATTTTTAACTGTGCATCGCGGCTTCCCGAAATGAGGTATTTACCCGTTGGGTGGTAAGCCAGAGAGGTTACAGGTAACGAATGTCCTTCGAGGGATTGTTTTAAGCTATAATCGGCAAGGTTATAAATCCTGATCAGGTGATCCTTACAGCCAAAAGCCACTTCGTTTTCATTTGGTGCAATTGCAATGGCCCTCACAGTATCGTAAGCCACCTGGAAGCGGTAAATCTCAGTAAAATCATTAAGTGACCAAACAGCAACACTTCCATCTTCTCCGGTAGTTAAGAGTTCATTTTTGCTTTTTACGGTTTGGATATTAAAAATGGGCTTAATATGGGCATTGATCCTTACAATTACCTTTTGTTCTTTCAGGTCGTAAACACTAAAAGCACCACTCCGTTCGCCAATAAATAATTGATTCTTGTAATAGTGCAAGCAATAAACAGAACTTTGCACCGGCATTTTAACCTTAACAAAAGCCATAGTATGTAATGACCATTCTACAACACCCTTATCGTTCCCGGCGCTAAAAAATACGCCATCTTCATCAGCGTTGGCTAAAGCATAAACAGGGTTTTGATGTCCGGGGAAGGTGTGTAGGTGTTTGAGCATTTCTTGAGGTTTATGGTTTATGGTTTAGGGTATAAGGTTAGGTAACTGGCACCTTAAACCTTACACCTTTTACCTCAAACCTTACTGGTGTCTTTTTTCTAAATTTTTAGCAATATCCTGAATGGATAATCCTTTTTCTTTTAATAGAAACAATAAGTGAAAAACAAGATCCGATGCTTCTCCAATAAATTCTTCTTCTGTTTCGGCTAGTGCCGCAATTACGGTTTCTACACCTTCTTCGCCAACTTTTTGCGCAATTTTATTTAAACCTTTGCTGCGCATCTTGTTGATGTACGATCCTTCAACAGGGTTTTCGTATCTATCGGTAATGATGTTTTCGAGTTCGAAAATGAAATTCTGGTTAAAATCTGTTTTAAAACAGCTGCGGCTTCCGGTATGGCAGGTTGGTCCAACAGCATCGGCCTTGATCAGGATGGTATCATTATCGCAATCCACAAAAAGTTCCTTAACAAAAAGGAAGTTGTTGCTGGTCTCACCTTTTGTCCAAAGGCGGTTTTTTGAGCGTGAAAAAAAGGTAACCTTACCTTCGGCCTGGGTTTTTTCCAAAGCCTCGGCATTCATATAACCCAGCATTAAAACCTCTAAAGTTTTATAATCCTGAATAATTACGGGAATTAAACCCTCTGTTTTATCCCAATCAAGGGAACTGGTATTGATTGTCATTTTATTTCTTTATTTCGGAAAGACAGACTCATGACTATGGACTGCCGACTCCAGACTTATATTATATCCTTACTGGAATATAGTTCCTTTTCAGTTCCTGTTTTAAATCGGGGATTAAAATTTCGCCGTAATGGAATACCGATGCAGCGAGCGCGGCATCTACATTGGCTTTTTGGAAGACCTCGGTAAAATGTTCCATATTACCTGCGCCACCCGATGCAATGATCGGGATATTGATCATCTGGTTTATTTTACCTAACAAGCCACAATCAAAACCCGCTTTCGTGCCATCATGATCCATTGAGGTTAACAAAATTTCTCCTGCACCCAGGTTTTCAGCCTGTTTAATCCAGTTTTCTGTTTCCAGTTCAGTAATTAACCTGCCTCCATTTAAATGAACCATGTTTTTGCCGTTTACATGTTTAGTGTCGACCGCTAAAACCACAAATTGTACCCCGAAAGTTTTAGCAAGGTCTTCAATCAGTTTAGGGTTACGAACAGCTGCAGAATTGATACTGATTTTATCTGCACCTGCATTTAAAAGGGCATCAGCATCTGCAATTTCAGTTATTCCGCCACCAATGGTAAAAGGAATGTTTAGTTGACGGGCAACGGATTTAACCATTTCGATCATCGTTTTACGTCGCTCGTGAGTGGCCGTAATATCCAGGAAAACCAGCTCATCTGCCCCTTGTTGTGCATATTGCGCAGCCAGTTCCACAGGATCACCCGCATCGCGTAAATCAACAAAGTTTACGCCTTTTACCGTACGGCCGTCTTTAACGTCTAAACAAGGAATTATTCTTTTTGAAAGCATAGGTATGTTTTGTTGTCATGCTGAGGTACGAAGCATCTGTTCCATCGTGGGCAGATCCTTCATTCTTCAGGATGACATAAATGTTTATCTAAACTCTATGGATTTTTTTAATTAAATTCTAGGTTTTATCTTTTTTACGCAATCCAATGGTTATTAATACTAAGCCTATTATAAAAACCGGTATGCAGAGTAAAAAACAATACATACCAGTAATCCCCATAAGCTTTGTATAATCACCTCTATAGGTGAACATGTGAATTCCCCAAAGAAACATGCAGAAGCTTATTGGTAATAATATTAAACCAGCTAAAAGAATGCTTTTGGGTTTCATGCCTTTAAATTGAACTCAAAGCCTTCAAATTCCAATCCTTTATCTCTTCAATAGTTATCCGGTCTTCGTAAATCGCTTTTCCTACCACTACACTTCTGATCGGATATTTAGCAAGTTCGTAGATATCTTCCATCGAACTTACACCGCCTGAAGCAATTAATTTGATCATCGGAGAGTGCTCAAGTAATTTTTTGTATAAATCGATTGCTGCACCGCCTAATTTTCCATCTTTACTGATATCGGTGCATAAGAAACGGAAAAATCCCAATGAAAGGCATTTGTCAACGTAATCCATCAGTTTAATCGGCGAACTTTCCATCCAGCCCGAATATTTGATCACTTCATCCAAAACATCAATGGCAATAACGATGCGGTTGGCATAATCATCTTTTTTGGCAAAATTCTCACTTAACTGAGGTAAAAAATCTGGATTGGTAATGGCCTGGGTACCTACAATAACACGATGGATGCCTGCATCAAGCAGATTGTTAACCTGCTCAATCGTCCTGATTCCGCCACCATACTGTACTTTCATTTCGGTTTTTTTAATGATTTCGAAAAGTGATTTTTGGTTGCTGAAATCGCCTTTGGCTCCGTTTAAATCAATAATATGGATAAAATCCGTACCATTTGAGCGGTATTTTTCTATCATTTCGGCAATAGAAACATCGTACTCTGTTTTTTGGTTGTAATCGCCTTCACGCAGACGGACAACTTTTCCATCCAAAATATCAATAGCAGGTATTATGTACATTTTATAAGCTTAAGTTTGAAAAATTTTTTAATATTAATTCGCCGGCTTTTCCCGATTTCTCGGGGTGGAACTGAACGCCGTAAAAATTGTTTTTTTGTACCGCTGCCGAAAACTTTAAACCATAGTCAGCAGATGCGATGTCAAAAGTAGGGTTATATTCAATAAAGTACGAATGCACGAAGTAAAATTGTGTATTATCTTCAACACCTTCAAATAGCGGATTGTTTTTCAGGCTCACTGCATTCCAGCCCATGTGTGGTATTTTGATATTCAGCGACTTATCGAATTTTTTGGTTTTCACCGGAACGATATCTAAAAGTGCTGCATCACCTTCTTCAGAATGTTCGGTAATGAGCTGCATACCCACACAGATGCCCAGCACAGGTTTGGTCAATTTTTTAATGGCCTCAACCAGTCCGGTTCCCTTTAGTTTTTCCATCGCAGCGCCTGCATGGCCAACCCCCGGAATAATGATGTGGCTATATTTTTCGAGGTCATTTTCTGTATTTACCATGCCGTAGGTCACATTTAAGCGATCTAATGCTGCGGTAAGGGAGAAAATGTTGCCTGCTCCGTAGTTTATAATTCCAACCATTTTTAGTATCAAGTGTTTAGTGTTAGTTTCTAAGTATCAAGTATTGAGAATCAAGACAAAATGTCTATTAAATTTGGGTTGCTAAAATCGCCTTTTATTAGGTTTAATTTTTTATAAAATTTGAAAATGAAAGGCAGTTTTTCATGGGTGCTGTAGTCCCGCTATTCGTTTCAAGTTTTTTAACTTCTGTCATGCTGAGGTACGAAGCATCTGTTTTATCGGTTTCAGATGCTTCGTGCCTCAGCATAACAGCTTATTCAAGGTTGCTGCTGAATAAAAAACTTTCCACTGCTATCGGGTTTATTTAACAAAGGTTCCGTTAATAACCCAATATTCCATCTTCCATCATCCATTTTACATCCTACAGCATTCCCTTTGTGCTTGGCAATACCATTTTCTCTGCATCGCGTTTAATGGCCATTTTAATGGCTTTGGCAAATGCTTTAAAAATAGCTTCAATTTTATGGTGTTCGTTATCACCTTCAGCTTTAATGTTCAGGTTACACTTTGCAGCATCGCTGAATGATTTAAAGAAGTGATAAAACATTTCCGTTGGCATGTCACCGACTTTTTCGCGTTTAAACTCCGCATCCCAAACAATCCAGTTCCTTCCGCCAAAATCAATGGCTACCTGTGCCAGGCAATCGTCCATTGGTAAGCAAAAACCGTACCTTTCGATGCCTAATTTATTGCCCAAACCTTTGGCAAAAGCCTCACCTAATGCAATTCCGGTATCTTCAATGGTGTGGTGTTCGTCTATATGTAAATCGCCTTTGGCAATTACTTCCAGATCTACACTTCCATGCCGGGCAATCTGATCGAGCATGTGGTCGAAAAAGTTTAAACCGGTTTCGATTTTCGCTTTTCCGGTTCCATCCAGGTCTAAGTTAATGGTAATATCAGTTTCGTTGGTTTTACGCTCGTGGTGGATTTTTCTACTTCCAGCTTTGAGCAGGTTGTAGATGTCTTCCCATTTTTTGGTTTCTAAAATGATCACATCTAAAAGCGTTTCATGTTTATCCAATGCTTCTGTAGAACCCAGTGCATCATTCTGACGCAGAAAAATAGCTTTTGCACCCAAATTTTTGGCTAAAACTACATCGTTCAACCGATCTCCAATCACAAAAGAATTTTTCAGATCGTAATCTCCGCTGAAATATTTTGTCAATAGAGCTGTGCCTGGTTTACGGGTAGGGGCATTGTCTTTTGCGAAAGTTCTGTCGATTACAATCTCGCTAAAATGAACGCCTTCGCCGGCAAAAGTATCGAGCATGAAATTATGGATCGGCCAGAAATTTTCTTCAGGATTTGAAAGTGTTCCCAATCCATCCTGGTTGGTAACCATTACCAGTTCGTAATCCAGCTCGGCTGCAATTTTCGATAAATAATATAAAGAACGGGGATAGAATTTCAGCTTTGCAAAACTATCTACCTGTTCATCATCAGGCTCTATGTTTAACGTTCCGTCGCGGTCAATAAATAATACTTTCTTCATTTTAAAAATTTTCTAGAACGGTTAATAGTTTATCGTTTTCTTCTTTGGTACCAACAGTAATCCTTAAACAACCTTCGCATAAAGTTACCTTCGAACGGTCGCGAACGATGATCTCCTGATTAACCAAAGTGTCATAAATTTTCGCAGCATCAGTAACTTCTACGAGTATAAAATTAGCGTCGGACGGATACACTTTTTTAACTGCATTTACATTATTTAACGCGATGGATAAACGCTGTCTTTCTGCAACCGATGCTTTGATCCAATCGTTAACTTGTGCGATGTTTTTTAGTGCCTCAAAAGCTAAATCCTGAGTGGCCTGATTGATGTTATAAGGCGGCTTAATTTTGTTTAAAACATCGATCACTTTTGTTGAAGAAAAAGCCATACCCAAACGCAAAGCTGCGAGGCCCCAGGCCTTCGAAAAAGTTTGTAAAACCACCAGGTTTCCGTACTCGGTTAACTCCTGAATAAAGGTCTTCTGACGGGCGTAATTTATATACGCTTCATCCACTACAACGATGCCGTTAAAGTTTGCTAAAATGGTTTCAATATCTTCCCGGTTTATCGAATTTCCTGTCGGATTATTTGGCGAACAAATGAAAATTAATTTGGTGTTTTTATCAATTGTTTCTGCGATCTTTTCCATGTCCAGCTGGAAGTTTGGAAGCAGGTTCACTTTGCGTATTTCTACATCGTTTATATTGGCCGAAACTTCGTACATTCCATAAGTTGGAGGAAGCACAATTACGTTATCTTTTCCAGGATTACAGAAAGCACGGAACAACAAATCGATGGCTTCGTCGCTACCATTTCCTAAAAAAGTATTCTCAATTGGCACACCTTTTATTTTGCTGATCGCATCTTTTAAATCCAGTTGTAAAGGATCCGGATAGCGGTTATAATTTGCCGGTAATGGCGAACCATAACTGTTCTCGTTTGCGTCTAAAAAAACAGATGCCTGACCTTTAAATTCGTCCCTCGCGGTAGAGTAGGGGCGAAGGTTTTTTATATTTTCTCTTACTAAATCGTTAATGTCCATTTTTTAAGGTAAAAGGTAAAAGGTAAAAGGTAAAAGGGATTAGCGAATTGCCTAAAGCTTTCTACATTGTACTTTCTACAGATTTTATTTAAATAATTTTATCTTCCTTTCGGTTTCCTTCGGGTTGATTGCACTGATAGGTGATTACACCGGTTTTATTTATGGTTTTAAGGTCGTTTTATCTTCGGACATCGGACCTCCGACTTCAGACTCAAAATTTAATCTGATACTAACAGCATTCTTATGCGCCTCCAGGCCTTCTGCTGCGGCTAATATTTCGACAGTAGGGCCAATGTTGTTTAATCCGGTGGCTGATAACTGCTGAAAAGTGATTTTTTTCAGAAAAGCATCGGTAGAAACGCCTGAATAAGCCTTTGCAAAGCCGCTGGTTGGTAGGGTATGATTGGTTCCCGAAGCATAATCGCCAACACTCTCCGGTGTAAAATTGCCTAAAAATACCGATCCTGCATTGATAATTAGCGGAATAAGTTTTTGATGGTTTTCAGTAGCCAATATTAAGTGCTCAGGTGCATATTCGTTAGAAAATTGCATCGCTTGCTCCAGATTTTCTGCTAAAACCGCATAAGAATTGGCGATTGCTTTGGCCGCAATATCCTTTCTAGGCAATATAGCAAGCTGATTCTCAATTTCTTTCAGGGTTTGATTGATAATTTCCTCAGAAGTAGCCGCTAAAATGGCCTGACTATCAGTGCCATGTTCGGCCTGTGCTAACAGATCTGCAGCAATAAATGCAGGATTTGCGGTTTCATCAGCAATTACCAAAACTTCCGATGGGCCAGCAGGCATATCAATAGCCACTTTGTTTTGCACCATGGTTTTGGCGGTGGTTACGTAACGGTTGCCAGGACCAAAAATCTTATAAACCTGTGGCACACTTTCCGTTCCGAATGCCATTGCTGCAACGGCTTGGGCACCGCCAATCAGGAATATTTTTTCGATACCTAATAATACGGCACAATAAGCCAAGTAGCAGTTGGTTTTGCCGTTGCTTTGTGGTGGCGAACATACTACGATTTCTTTACATCCTGCGATGATTGCAGGTGTAGCCAGCATTAAAAATGTGCTCGGTAAAACAGCAGTTCCTCCCGGAATGTAAAGCCCCACTTTTTCAATTGCTCTCGATTCGCGCCAGCACAAAACGCCTGGCATGGTTTCAATTTTATCTTCAGTCTTTAACTGCGACTGGTGAAAAGTTTTGATGTTCTGATAAGCTGTATCGATTGCTTTTTTTGCATCAGCCGGAATGGTAGCTGCAATTTCTTTTAGTTCATCAGCATCTAAAAAAAGTTTCTCCAGATCAACTTTATCAAAGGCTTTTGCGAAGTTGAAAAGGGCTTTATCTCCGTCTTTTTTTACCGTGCTTAAAATGTCAGTAACCCGTTCTTCAACCAGTTTATCATCTTCAATCTGCCTCGAACAAATCTCTTCAATTTTTGATTTAGATAAATCTGTATAACTATAGATTTTCAATGTCTTATGATTTAAAATTAACTAATAGTTAATGTGTATTTAAATAATTTTACCTGATTATTTTCTCGATAGGCATAACTAAAATACCTTCGGCACCAGCAGCTTTTAAACTGTTTATTTTATCCCAGAAATCTTCCTCTGCAATTACCGAATGAACGGCTACCCAGTTGGGTTCGAAGAGTGGAACAACGGTTGGGCTTTTAACACCCGGAAGAAGATCTACAACTTTTTGAAGGTTATCTTTTGATACATTTAGTACCACATATTTGTTCGATTTTGCACTGAGTACGGAGCGGATGCGTTGCAACAGTTCGGCAACTTCCGGATTGTCGGCGATTGATTTATTTCCGATTAAAACTGCTTCCGATTGCATTACATCAGCGAAAGGTTTTAGTCCGTTGCTCTTTAATGTTCCACCGGTTGATACGATATCAAAAATGGCGTCGCTTAAGCCTAAACCCGGACCAATTTCTACCGATCCGGAAATGGTTCTGATATCAGATTTGATCCCTTTTTCCTGCAAGAATTTTTCGAGGATAACGGGGTAAGAAGTGGCAATGGCTTTACCATTTAATTCTTCCAAATTCTGAATACCACTGGTAGCCTGAACAGCGATTTTTAAGGTGCATTTTCCGAAGCCCAATTTTTGCAGATAGTCTACCTCAGCCTTCGTTTCTACAATTACGTTTTCGCCAACAATACCCAGGTCAGCAATGCCATCCTGTACGTATTCCGGAATATCATCATCACGAAGGAAAAGAATTTCTAAGGGAAAATTAGTAACCGTTGAGATCAGGGAACTTTTGTAGTTTTCGAATGATAAACCACAATTTTTAAGTATTTCTACAGATTTTTCGTTTAACCTACCCGATTTCTGGATAGCAATTTTAAGTGTTTTCAATGTATTGAATATAGAGTGAACAGGAAATTATTTTACGGAAAAAAGTTTTGAAGTACAAAACAAACATATCATATCGCCTATCGGCGATGGTGTAAATGTAAGTGATGGTTCAAAGTTAAATTCATAAATTATTTCTGCCAGTATCAATACGTTAGCTGATAAGCGCTGGCAAATATAGTGTTTGAAATGGTAAAACAAAAAATAATGGCACTTAATTTGCCATTATGCTGTTTTTAGTGCCAATAACCCTTATTTTGTATTTAAATTTTATCGTATTGAAAAAGTTTCGCTTTCTAATATTGCCTTTTATTTTGTTCATTTCTGCCTGTGGATGGTTTAAAAGCCCTCCGGAGATCGGAAAAGTACTGTCAGAACATTTTAAGAATAAGATCTATAAAGATTTTGATACTGTAGCTTATGATAGCGTTTTTGTGAAGACAATGGACAGTCTTTCGGGTAAATTCGTTAATCCTAAAACGATAAAAGCTTTTTATGCGCATAATTATGCTGAACCTAAATTAGTTACCCGGTTTTACATTAACGGGGAATTGGATTCGCTTGTGGGTTATTTAAATCAAAGTAAAGTGCATGGTTTTAATCCCGGGATTTTTAAAGGCGACGAAATAAAAGCATTATTGGATGAATTAACTGCTAATAAATTTAAAAAAGTAGAAGAAAGCTATCCGGTAATTGCCAAACTAGAGTTATTATCAGCAAATGCTTATTTAAATTATAACAATTACCTTAAATATGGGGTGATCAATCCCCGCTCTGTTTTTTCGCGTTATTACATAAAAGTAAGGCGACCGGACAGCGTTGGAATGCTCAATCTTTTAGACAGTAAAAACCTGTTGGATACTTTAAGAAATGTGCAACCAAAATCGGTTCAGTATAAAGCTTTGCAGTCGGCCTATTTAAATGCAGATGCAGAAAGTGACAAACGGATTTTGTTATTAAATATGGAACGTTTCAGGTGGAAAATGCCGGAGACCGGAGACAATTATGTGCAGGTAAATATTCCCGACTTCAGGCTAACCTGGCTGGACAAAACTGATACTGTAATTTCGATGAAAGTTTGCGTGGGTGGCAGACGTGAAAACGGTTATGAAGACAAGCTAAAAGCTTACGCAAAATCGGGCAATTTAGATGACAAACCAAAGAACCATGAAACGCCATTATTATTTAGTAAAATCAGTTCCATTCAGGCCAATCCGATATGGAATATTCCGGTAAGTATTGCGCAAAGTGAGATCTACTGGATGGCCCGGAAAGATCCTTATTATTTATCGAACAGCAACATCAAAGTGTACTACAAAGATAAGCTAATTGGAGAGCCTGATACCATCAACTGGAACAAGTATTCGAGGGATAAATTACCCTTCAAATTTAAGCAGGGTTCTGGTGGCGGAAATGCTTTAGGAAAGTTCAAATTTATCTTCGATAACAGCTCTAGTATTTACCTTCACGATACCAATAATAAGAACGGTTTTAATTTAACCAACCGCGCCATTAGTCATGGTTGTGTACGTATAGAAAAACCTCTGGAGTTCGCCGAACTTTTGGTGAAAGATTCTTATACCTACGATAAGCTAAGGGCGGAGGTAGATTTGCCGCCGATTGATAGCACACATGTAAAATGGTATAAAAAACGTATGGCTCAAAAGGCAGATACTACAAAGGCTTTCCAATTGAAACCGGCCTGGTTTGGGCCAAAGAAATCTGTTCCGTTAATCATCACCTATATTACAGCATGGTCTCAAAACGACAAGATTGAATACCGGCCTGATGTTTACGGCATGGATGAAAAACTTTGGGCAGCGATGAAGAAGTTCAGGTAGGAAATTAATTAACAGATTCGGTCTTTCCCGTTAAAAGAATTAACTTTGTGTTGTTTTTACACAAATTAAGGAATGATCAATCAAAATATCAAAATCGCTGTTGATGCCATTGTTTTTGGCTACGAAAAAGGAACACTTTATGTGCTGGCTGTTCAGCAGCGTTTTGGTAAACTGGCCGATAGATGGGTACTGCCCGGCGGATTTATTTTGGATGACGAACCTTTGTTAACAGCAGTTGAGCGCGAACTTAAAGAAGAAGCTGGCATTACGGTGAATTACCTGGAGCAACTGGGTACTTTTGGTGATGATATTAAGCGTGACGAACGGTTTAGGGTAGTCTCTGTAGCCTATTTTGCGCTCGTAAATCCCAAAAATTTTGTATTAAAGGCCGATACCGATGCCAAAGATGCCAAATGGTTTCCTATTGATCAGGTGCCGCAGCTAGGTTATGACCATAATGAAATGGTTAATCTGGCGCACCAGCGTTTAAAAAATAAATTGACCTATCAGCCCATTGGTTTCGATCTGCTGGATCAGGAATTTCTCTTCTCCGACCTCGAAAATTTATACTGCTCTATTTTGGAAAGGGATATCGACAGGAGAAATTTCAGAAAAAAGATTTTAAGTTTTGGAATTGTTACAGAAACGGATAAATTGGTAAAAATAGGTGCTAGTGGCCGTCCAGGCAAGCTTTTTACCTTTGATAAGACAAAATATAACCAGCTTTTAAAGGAAAATTTCCAGTTCGACATTAGGTTTGCGTAAAATAAACACAAATTATTTTTTGGATTCTAAAAATGATTTTTATATTTGTGTAAATAATACGCAAATATATGTTAAATTTAGATCCGGGTTTCACTCCGCTAGGCGAAAAAAACTCCATTACACATAAATCTTTCCTGTTTGCAGGTGGCGAACCACATATTAAAATAACCGATGGTTTTAATTCTGCTGAACCCATAACCATTACGCAAAGGATAAATTCTTTTAACGATTTAGGCCTCATCTGCATCACGGTTGATGCTTTGAAAAGAATGAGCGTAAAAGAAATCAATCTTTTTATTCCGTATTTCCCTGCAGCCAGGCAGGATCGGGTGATGGTTCCCGGCGAACCCTTATCGGTAAAAGTTTATGCTGACATTATTAATGCAATGGGCTTGGCAAGTGTTACCGTTTTCGATCCACATAGCGAAGTAACACCAGCCCTTCTTAATAACTGTGTAATGGTTTCCAATCACCAATTTATAAAAGAGGTCATTTCAAAAATCGGTACAGAGGTAAAACTCATTTCTCCTGATGGTGGTGCCTTAAAGAAAATTTATAAAGTATCCGAGTTTTTAGGTGGTGCAGAGGTTGTAGAATGTTCAAAAAGCAGGGATGTAAAAACCGGGAAACTTTCAGGATTTAAAGTGTATAGCGATGATCTTGCCGGTGCCGATTGCCTGATTGTAGATGACATCTGTGACGGTGGTGGTACATTTATTGGTCTCGCCGAAGCACTTAAAGCCAAAAATGCAGTTAAATTATACCTGGCAATCAGTCATGGCATATTTAGCAAAGGTTTTGATGAACTGGGTAAATATTTTGAACAGATTTTTACAACGGATTCCATTAAAGAAGTTGATCATGCTGGCGTAACACAGATAAAATTGGCAGATATTATTTAGATTCCATTAAATACTTTAGTGTAAGCGGTCGTCAACCTGATCCGATAGCTATCGGATTCATTTCAGTATCTATTTACGGATAAGATGCTGAATTGAATTCAGCATGATGTTTTGCAGTAAAATAGTTTATAAATAAAATTCAAAAAATGATTATAGAAGTAATCAAAGCCGATATAACAGAAATTAAAGCCGATGCCATTGTTAACGCGGCAAACAGTTCCTTGTTAGGTGGCGGAGGGGTTGATGGTGCCATCCACAGGAAAGGTGGCAAAGAAATTTTAAAAGCCTGTGTAGCCATCAGGAACAAGCAGGGAACATGCAAAACCGGACATGCTGTAATTACAACGGCTGGTAATTTACCTGCTAAATATGTGATCCATACCGTTGGGCCGGTTTGGAATGGAGAAAGTGAAAAAAATAATGCTTTGCTTGCCGATTGTTACCGGAACAGTTTAGCACTTGCCATAGAAAACGATGTTAAGGTAATTGCTTTCCCGAACATCAGCACTGGGATTTATCATTTCCCAAAAGATAAAGCAGCGGATATTGCCATTACAACAGTAAATAATTTCGCTGAAAAAGAAAAGATAGAAAAGGTAATCTTTGTTTGTTTCGACGAGGAGAATTACGAGATCTATGAAGAAAAATTAAATTAATAACATAAAGTCATCATGAATAGTAGAATAACTAAAGGAATCAGTAAATGCGATATTTCTCTATCAGCCAATAAATCAGGTTGCAGGAAAGAAAGCCAGTTATTCTCAGCGTTAATAGCGGGATGCAAAGCAGGATATAAATTTTACTTATCAGCCAACAACGTTTGGCTTACAGATGTTGTGCCTGCTGAATATATAGAATTTTAACATGGGAAGAACATTGGTAATAGGCGATATACATGGTGGATTAAAAGGTCTGATCCAGTTATTCGAGCGTGCTGAAGTAACCACAGATGATAAACTGATTTTTCTTGGTGATTACGTTGATGGATGGAGTGAATCAGCACCGGTGATCGATTACCTGATAAAACTGGAAGAAAGCCATCAATGCATTTTTATCAAAGGCAATCACGATGCCTGGTGTATCGATTGGTTAGAAAAAGGTATCGTGGATGATGTTTGGTTCGTACATGGTGGTAAATTAACCATCGGGAGTTATAAAGATTTATCTGATCAAGTACGGGAAAAACATTTAAAATTCTTTAAACGGATGAAAGATTATTACGTAGACGGACAAAATAACCTTTTTATCCATGCCGGTTTTTCTTCCATGCACGGACCGGAAAAAGAGCGTTATTCATCTAATTATTCGTGGGACAGAACCCTATGGGAAATGGCACTCACGATGGATAATCGGATCAAAAAAGATTCGGCCATTTACCCCAAACGATTATTGCTCTACAATGAAATTTACATCGGGCATACGCCAACGCTCTATTATAATACGGACGTGCCAATGCAGGGCTGTAACGTTTGGAATATCGATACCGGTGCTGCATTTACCGGAAAATTAACCTGTTTGGATATTGAAACCAAACAATTTTGGCAGAGTGATACCTTGCAAAGCCTGTATCCCAACGAAAAAGGAAGAAATAAATAATAGCAAATACATCAAACCATGAATCCATTATTATTAACAGACGGTTATAAAGTTGACCACCGCAGACAGTACCCTGAAAATACCACACTGGTTTATTCTAACTGGACACCCAGAAAAAGCAGGCTCGAAAATGTAAACCATGTAGTGCTTTTTGGCTTACAGTACTTTATCAAAAAATACATTATCGAAGATTTTAACCAGAATTTTTTCAAACAGCCCAAAGAAGAGATTTTAAGAAAATACGCCCGCAGGATAAACAATTACCTTGGCGAAAACCTGGTAGGCACGCAACACATTGCCGATTTGCATGATCTGGGTTATATCCCCATGGTTTTTAAATCACTCCCCGAAGGGGCAGAAGTACCATTGCGTGTGCCGATGTTCACCATGTACAACACCAAACCAGAGTTTTTCTGGCTGACCAACTATTTCGAAACATTGCTTTCGGCAGTGGTTTGGTTGCCATGTAATTCGGCTACCATTGCAAAACAGTATCGTACCATCCTGGATAAATATGCAGCTGAAACCTCTTCTGTACCCGAGTTTGTAGATTGGCAGGGACACGATTTCTCGATGCGCGGCATGTGTGGGATAGAAGCTGCGGTAACTTCAGCCGCTGGCCATTTACTGAGTTTCACAGGAACCGATACCATCCCTGCAATTGATTTTCTGGAAGAATATTACAAAGCCGATTCTGATAAAGAACTGATCGGTGGCTCAGTAGCGGCTACAGAACATTCGGTAATGTGTATGGGAACCAATACCGGAGAGCTTGAAACGTTTAAAAGATTAATTCTCGAAGTTTATCCAAAAGGAATTGTATCCATCGTTTCCGATACCTGGGATTTATGGAAAGTGTTAACCGAATACCTGCCTGTTTTAAAAGATGATATCATTGCCAGGCCGGGTAAAGTGGTGATCAGGCCTGATTCTGGCGATCCGGTTGATATCATCTGCGGAAACCCGAACGGCAAAAACGAAAATGAGAAAAAAGGTGTGATCGAGCTGCTTTGGGATGTTTTTGGTGGAAAAACCAACGATAAAGGTTTTAAAGAACTCATTCCGCAGATTGGCGCGATTTACGGCGATAGCATCACTACCGAAAGGGCTACACAGATCTGCGAACGTTTAAAAGCCAAAGGTTTTGCTTCAACCAACGTGGTTTTCGGTATTGGCTCTTTCACTTATCAGTACAATACCCGCGATACCTTTGGTTTTGCCATGAAAGCCACTTATGGTGAGGTAGATGGCGTTGGTCGCGAGATATTTAAAGATCCTATTACCGACGATGGTACCAAAAAATCAGCCAAAGGTTTATTGCAGATTTTTAAAAATGCCAAAGGCGATTACGAACTGAAAGATCAATGCACCTGGGAAGAAGAAGCACAGGGCGAATTGAAAGAAGTTTTCAGGGATGGAAAGCTACTGATCGATTATTCTCTCGCCGAAATTAGAGAAAGGCTAAAGAATAGTTAACTTCGCCAGGATTTTGAGACTGTATCATCAATATCGGATTGTCATACTGAACCTGTCGAAGGACCATAATAAAGCATTTTGACAAACTCAACGTGACACGTTTAAATTTTTATGATACAGTCTCAATTAATAAAATGATACCCAGAAAATGCAGGAAACACCTACTTTTAACCATCAGGCCGATATTGTAAATAGTGCTATCAGATTTATAAACTCATGGTTTAAGCAGTCTAAGACTATTACCAATGAGCTGAATGATTTTTTTATCCTTCCAGGAAATAAAATTATTGGTAAAGATGTAGTTATTGGTCGGTTAAAAGGCATTTTCGGACAATCTGATGAGTATGTTGGGGGCAGATATGATATTATCGATGTCAACTTCGAATTGTTTGATGATGGTAAAGGAATGGGTTTCGTTGAAGGTGTTGCAGGTTACCGGGATGTTATTCAAAAACAATCCAAAATTATAAGCGGACCTTTTAAACTCTATTTCGCGCTTTACAATGGCAGCTGGAAAATCGTAAATATCGAATTTCCGGGGTTTAGTTATTAATAATAAAAAAAGTCGTCATTGCTTGACGCTTTTATTATGCAATACGTCATCTCGAGCGGAGTGTAACGTAGCAGAGAGATCTATCTAGGCAGATCTCTCCACTCCACTGCGTTCCGGTCGTATTCTAGGTTTACCACAATTGCAAATTTATTTTAAGAAAAACTCCAAATAAAGAGTTTTTCTTATCTTTTATGACGCTCTCCTATAATTCTCGACATACATTTCTCCTCTTT